>CAWCKL010000044.1:0-228933 GCA_963796095.1 uncultured Acidobacteriota bacterium | reverse complement strand
TGCTAGGCTTGTGCCCTGCGATTGTCAAACATCTGGGGTGGCGATATCTGTGTAAGACGAAACGATGAAGCTTAGCGAATCCTGTACCTGTCCGAAGGCCGAGGCCGTCTGCCTAAGCCTGCCGAGGAGAATCTGGCCCCGGAAGTAGCGCGGCGCAACTACGATGATGGGGAAAATGATCGCCGCCTGCCCGTATCCGGCGGTCAACCATGTGAGCCGCTTCTGCTGGCGCATGATGCCCCACCAGTTACGAAAGATGTTGCTGAAACGTTCGCGAAAAGTACGAAGCTCGTCAGCTTCACCGTGGTAGAGCGCCACGCCCTCGGCGTTCTCACGGAAGCGCACGAGGTTAAAACGGAAGTCAGCTTCGTAGCGTTGCTGGTCAAAGTTCAGCCGGACCAGAGGACGCCCGATCCGATCAGTGAGCCAGGTACCCGCAAGGGCATACAACAGAGCAGCCCACACAAGATATCCCGGCAGCCGTATGGAAGAAATAGTGAGCGTCCCGGAGAGGCCCCAGAGAATTGCGACGAACGAGATCAAAGTCACCACGGCGCATTCCGCCAATGCCGAGATTCAAGGTACTGGCAATAAATTGGGGCACGCAATCGGCAACGCGTTGGTCAGGGTTGTCAGCCTCGCCGGCAGCGAATTGTATGCGATAGTAGGCATCATCGGTCAACCACCCGCGCAGGAAGTACTCGGTGAGCCAGCGCCGCCAGCGAATCTGGAGCATCTGGTTGAGGTAGAACTGGTACACGGCAAAAACAATGAAAAGACCGGCGAGCCAGGAGAAACGAATCAGCTGGTCAAGAAAGACTGTGTAGTCCTTGTCCTGAAGGGCGTTATAGAACGTGTTGTTCCACTTATTGAGAAGGACATTGATATAGACGATCCCAAGGTTGAGCGCGATGACCGCAAACAGAAGTCCCCGCGCCGCCCAGCGGTCCTCCGAGAACCAGTATGGGTGAGTCATTGCCCAAGCATCGCGAAGAACTTGGCGCAGGCCCGGGATGGCCACGGGTCTCTGGTGATTGGGGCCACTCAGCTGGGGTGCTGGACTCAAATCAGCAGTTCCGAGTTTCTTTGGGTACGACATTGACGATCACAAGAGACGAAAAAACCAGCGGCAGCAAGGTGCCCAGATGCCAACTTGCCATTCTGAGCTGACAGCCCACATCTCGCGGAACGACCTGACTGGCAGCTATTTCGCGACGGCAGATGGTTCGACGACACGATACTTGTCTTGGCTCCCGCTTGATCAAGCACCTCACGCGGCTTCAGCATCTCAACCTGCTCGAATCCGTCTGTAATTAGAATTGCCACTCTTAGTCCGGTAATGTTGACCATAACTTCCCCCATAATCAGTAAATGTTCATTGTTTACCGGGTTGGCCAGCGATCGTCGGCAACTCCGAATTACGCTGAGCGCCCGCAAAGATTCGCCGAGGATACACTATACTGTTGCGCATGAGACCCGGCAAGTATGACCGTAAGCATCAGTTGCTGATCACCGGTGCTGAACTGCGGGAGTTGAAGGAATTAGATCTTGCGGAATCGTTTGGTCTCGATCGTCGTGTCGAGCGTTACGAAGGGAAACGCCCGTTGGGATTATATCGTTGGGATCTGGAGTGCTTGGTGGAGAGTTTGTCGATGGTCTTGGATGGCCGCTACTACGGCGAGCTGCCGCCGAAGCGCAGGCCGACGGTGCAGCGCTTGCATGATCGGTTACGCGCCGAGTATGACTCCGCGTGTGGGCAAGATCGGGACATGAGCGGGGAAATCCCAGTTGAACTCAAACCGGTGCGGCGGCGAGACCTGGCGAAGGCGTAGGCGCAAGGATGTCGGGAACCGTGAACCGAGGTGGGGGATGGAGCGAGGAGTTCACGGGTTGCAGAGGTGTTTCTCGGGCGGGCACAAGATCGAGAATCTTGTGCTGGTCGCTGGAACCCAGTAATTCCCGCAAAACATCGAAGGGTTTCGTGTCCTGCTGTTTGGCGGTTTGCAGAATGCTGGTGAGCACGGCCTGAGCGCGAGCTCCCCGTGGGGTGCGATTGCCGCCCCAGTTTTTGCGCGCGCCGATGAGGGCGCGGATGGCGCGTTCGCTCACATTGTTGGTGGCATCGAGCCCGGGACAATAGAGGAACATGAAGATGTAGAGCCGCTCATGGAGCAGATGCTTGGCAAATCTGAGATTGGCGGCATCGCGACCGGGGTGAGCCAACACCCGATCCAGTTTTACTTCCAACCGTCCGGTCGCGGTAAATAGGCCGTGCAAAGAGATTTCGTGGTTGTTGTAGCGATCCCGCAAGGCCAGGCCTTGCTGCAACACAGCTTGGATCTTGAGCGGGAAGCGGGCGGCAGCCGGAGAGGCGGCCTTGATCATGTCTTCGCAGCGGCGCAGCAGATGGGCGAGGCAGCTCTGATGGCTCGCTCGGAGAAACTTGGAGTACGGCTTCCAGCCATCGTGGGTTAACCAACCGTCGTAGTCGGCCCCCAAGATGGCGGCGGCTTGCGGGAAGCCTCGGCCCGGCAAGATGTCGCAGAAGGTCACCTGTTCGCTGACCGCCACCCAAAGCCAGCGTAATTGTGCAGCCACATTCCAGCCGGTCTCATCCATGCCGTTTACGATACTGCGCCGGGCGGCATCCCGCAGAGCGTGCCAAGTCGCTTCTCCGCGCCGCGCCACCCGGTCCACCGCCCGGCAGATGGTGCTGCGGTTGACCTGAAGTTGAAAGCCGTCCTGCAACACCGCGGCCACATCGGCATGGGGCATGCCCAAACCTTTATTCATCTTCACGGCCAGGGCCAACGCGTCGGGTCCTAATTGCACTGCTGCCGCTCCCAGAGCGTCGGAGGTCTGCCGCGGATCGCGCCCTTGCACCCGTTTGTGGCACTTCTGACAACGACAGATCGCAATATCGAAGCGCCGCCAGAACGTCTTGCGCACGATTTCCTGTTGGTACTGCGGCTCGATCCGCTCGACTTCCAGGGGGCCCCCACATGCGCACTGCACGGGAGGGGGCACGGCGATCACTTCGTCGACCTTTGGGGGAATGTCTTTGCTGTGCCGCTGGCCATAGGCGGAACCGGACTTGCGTCCCGGCGTTTTCGGATTCTGTTTCCGCGTGCCCCGAGAAAACGGGGCGGCTTGTCGTTTGCTCGCCCGCTGAGCTTGTTCCAGTTGTCGCTTCAGTCTCTCGTTCTCCTGGCGCAGCCGTTCCTGCTCCCGTTCCAGTTGTTTCTCTCGCTGCTCCAGTTGCTGCTCTCGTCGCCGCAACTTCTCGTTTTCTTGGCGTAACTGTTCGATCTCCCGCCGCGCTCCACGCCACCGCTCCTGAAGCGAAGCTACCTTGTGCTTCCACTCATTCAGGGTTGCGATCGGATCAAAGGCCATGGAGTCTACTTACGCACCTTCGCAACTTACCGTAGCGAAGTGCGCATAATTTGCCCAGCCTCATGTCGATGTCGAATCTAATTGATTAACTTTCAGGTAGCCACGCCAGCGGAGGGCCTATTTTCAAGGGTTCAGATACGGTAAACAATGAAAGTAAATGTTTGCCAATCTCACAATCCGGCATTCCTGTAGGTGACACGGGCGATTGCGGACCAGTCCGCGTTTTCCAATCCTTGCGCCAGGGCGGCTACGAATCGATCATGCATAAGGCTGGCCATCGGCATGGGGACGGAAGCCTCTTCAGCCGCCGCCAGCAGCAAGCGGTTGTCCTTGAATCCAAGCGGCAATTTGAAACCCACCGGTTCAAATGTTTCTGCAGCGATCATCGCTCCGTACGTCTTGTACACCGGAGCCGAGAATAAGGAGTTGGTGAGCACTTCCAGGAACCTTGGTGGATCGACGCCGGCCTTCCGCATCAGTGCAAAGCACTCGGCCAGGCTTTCAATCACGGTGGTGGTCAGGAAGTTTCCGCTGAGTTTGATTAAGTTGGCCGCTGGCGCATCTTCATTGATCATGAAAGTTTTTTGCCCCATCGCGGCAAACAGGCTGCGGCATCTCTCGATTGATTCACTTGGCCCCGCCGACACGATGAACAGCTTGCCCGCAGCCGCAGCGTCCGGTCGGCCAAAGACAGGAGCCGCAATATAGTTCTGATGTTTATCTGCGTGCGACTTGGCCAGCTTGCGAGACAAGTCCACGCTGATGGTACTCATCGAGATATGGATCGCTCCCTCGGGTAACGATTCGATCGCAGCCCCGGGTTCGAAGATCACATCTTGAACAGCGCGATCATCAGCCAGCATCGTGATGAGCGCTTCCGCCCCGACAGCTGCTTCCGAGGCGGAGTCGGCGACTTTCGCTCCGAGACTTCGCATTTCCTGGGCGAGGCTTCGCGTGCGGTTGTAAACGACCAGATCGTGGCCCGCTTTAATCAGGTTGCGAGACATTCCCGCTCCCATACTCCCGAGACCGATAAATCCGACTTTCATGATGTCACCCTCCTGGTGGGACCCATAAAATCATGCTGCCGCGGCGGGGGGCAGAATCCCTTTTACGAGATTGACCTCGAAGGGTTCTCTTACTAGTTCCCCGCCCGTTTTCTTCAGGCGCTCAAAGTGGGGCGTTGCCATATGTCGATCAAGGGCAGCCTGACTTTCCCATGTTTCGTTGAGATAAAAGCGCCCCCTGGAGTCTGACTCGTAGAGTTCATACAATTCACATCCCGATTCGACGCGAGCAGGAATCAACATGCCCTCAAGCAGCGCTCTGAGTTGGTTTTCCCTTCCTTCACGCGCCACGAATCTTGCAATCACATGTACTTTAGCCATGGTTGTTCAACCTCCTCCATTCATATTTACCTTGCAGTGGTGGGACAACGTGCCACGTGCACCCATTCTTTAGACTTGGATCAACGCTATTCCTGATTCAGGATCGAGCTTCTTCTGAAGATGAATCGGACTCTCGGTCAGAATTAATTCGCAGGTCGGACGCACACGAGCCTCAAGGAGGTGACCACCGTGGGCGATACCGTCGGAGCCTCCCACTACAACGTGCGCGTGCACCTGCGGCTCTCCGTCCTTGAGGGCGATGTCGCCAATGAGCGAAAGCAGTTCCACTTGTTCGCGGAGAATGCAGGCAGGATCGTACTTTTTCGTTTCCCAGTTGAACCAACCCAGCTTCGCGTACGAAAGCGCGCCGATGGCTTTAAAGCTACTGCCCGCCAATCCCTGATTCTTCGAGAACCGTTGCAGCACGCTTGCGATCTCGTCGCCGGCCTCAAACACCAGGGCGGAAACCTTCGGTTCATCCTCGATTTGTTGCCACCGCATGTTGACTCCTACCCGGACGATCTCAGACCTGCACAAAAGAGCCCCGAAGCTGCTACTTCAAAGCTGGATCAATCAACGTCAGGTCAGTTGCCGGATCAAACCGTTTGTGCATCGTTATTGGATCGACCGTCACCATCACTTCCAGCGTCGGGGATACATACGCAGCAAGAACATGGCCAGCGCTGGTTGTTCCGTCCGGGTTCCCCACCACCATGTGCGTATGGACTACGGGCTTCCCTTGATAGAGCGCGATATCACCGCTCATCCCAACCACTTCGTGCTGACCGACGATGGGAATTGTCTTGTACATTTTGCGCTGGGGATCGAACCAACCCAACGTTGCTCCATTCAGTGCTCCGATAGCGGTAAAATGAGCACTCGTAACTTGAAACTTCTCCGCAAACTCCAGCAGTCCGGAAAACGCCTCGTCTCCCTGGTAGAAGATGACCGCATATTGCTTCGTAGGTTTTCCTGGGTTCAGCAATTGAACCTGCATCTTGGGAGCTTTGCCCCTCGGAACGGCTTCCGACGGCGAGACATATTCGCTTGCCGTCTCCTGCGAATACCCAATCATGCTTATGACCCCCATCACTGCCAGAACACAAAGAGTTCGTGTCATCGTTTCCTCCCCCTGATGACGTGCTAGAAATGGAATGCACGCCGCTTTCCAAATGCACCGCAAGGTAAGGTAGCTTCACATTTTCAGCGGGATGAGTTAGCAAAGGGGTTGGGGATGGCTCTAGGAAAGCTCGGATAAGTGTCCTGCGGCTGACGCAATGTCCGCATGTCGACTGGTTTCGGATTTCAAGTTGCCTCCTTCCCGAGTTTCCGCTCAACAACGGCGTCGACAACGGGTATCGAACTCTGCGTGGATCCATCACATATCCGCAGAATTACAGAGTTAGACATCAAGGTTCAACCAAGATGAGTTGTTTAGTTGAAGAGACGTGCTCGCGCGGGATGGTAACGGAATTGCTCCTTTTCGTAATGCAATCTGGCTGGGTCAGCACACATTGGACAGTACCAGTCCGGAAGAGATGGAATTGTGGCCGCGATGCTACTGAACCCAAGTCTCTCTTGGCTTTGGTGGGAATCATCTCGGCGCAGGTAGGGTCCGTCGTTCTTTTAGCGGCTCGATACAGTTGTCTCCTCATCTTTACTTAAATCTGCTATGAACATGAACACCGGGACCCGAACCAGCATGTGGCGCATTTTTCACACGAGTTCAGTTGTAGGCTGATTTCACATTTCATGCGGGCAGGTCGCCAGGAGGCGTAGAGATGAATGCGACTCGACGGGACTTTGTTAAAGTCGGTGCGGGTGCCGTGGCCGCCACATCCGCCGTCTCGGCAAACTCGAACGAGGGCTTCTCCTCTATAGCATCAGGGAAATCAGCGGCAGCGCCGGCGGGGGGCGCGGGCAGCATGATCTATCGGAGGTTTGGACGCACGGATGTGCATATTTCCGCTGTCGGGGTGGGTGGTCATCATCTCGGCGATGTGCCGACGTTGGACGAGGCGGTGCAAGTCGTCCATGAGGCAGTAGACGCCGGCATTACTTTTTTCGACAACGCTTGGGAGTATTACAACGGCAAGACTGAGACCATCTTGGGCAGAGCGCTCCGGGACGGGCGCCGCGAAAAAGTGTTCCTGATGACAAAGGTCTGTACTCATGGGCGAAGCGGCAAATTAGCCATGCAGATGCTCGAGGACTCGCTGCGGCGGTATCAAACCGATCATCTGGATCTCTGGCAGATCCACGGCATCGTTTACGACAACGACCCGGAGTTGGCGTACGCTAAGGGCGGCGTCCTGGAAGCATTTGATCGAGCCAAGAAAGAAGGGAAGGTCAGATTCGTCGGCTTCACCGGTCACAAGGATCCTACATTTCACCTGAAGATGCTCGAACTCGGTTATCCATTCGACTCAGTGCAAATGCCGCTTAATCCCTTCGACGCCAACTTCCACAGCTTTGAGAAGCAGGTCTTACCCGAGGTCAATCGGCGAGGCATGGCGGCGCTAGGCATGAAGAGCATGGGCGGTACCGCGTGGGGGATAAAAGCCGGCGTTGTTCGGGCTGAGGAAATGTTGCGTTACGCGATGAGCCTCCCCGTCGCGACCACTATTTGCGGCATGGACTCGCTGGACGTGCTGCACCAGAACTTGCGCGTCGTGCGTGGCTTTCAGCCGATGACTCAGAGCGAGATGGAGGCCTTGCGCGCTCGTTGCGCTCCGACGGCAGCCGACGGCCGCTTCGAGCCATACAAAGTATCGCTGCGGTATGACAACCCGATGACCCGGATGCCTCATGGATTTCCCTTCGATCACACTCAAAGAGAGGTCACGGAGATGTTGGAAAAGGCGGACGGCCCCTGGTTGGTGCCAGAGACAACACCAGAGACGTCGAGGAGATGAACAATGGTAGATCAACGTCGACAAAATGAACGATCCCAAGTAACTCCCGAAATCGAGCGCCGGTGCTTCATCCAAGCAGGCCTGGCCTCCGCGGGGACAGTGCTTGCGACTTCAGTTTTGCCCAGCCAAATCGTATCGGCTGCAGTTCCGCCGCAAATGACGAACAGCGGCGCTGACCAGATTCCTCGCAGGCCGCTTGGAAAAACGGGCGAACAAGTCTCGATCATCGGCGTTGGCGGATATCATCTCGGGACGGTGCAATCAAGCGACCTGGCCGTACGCCTGGTTCAGGAGGCAGTAGATGCGGGAGTCACTTTTTTCGACAACGCATGGGAGTACAACGACCACCGCAGCGAAGAATGGATGGGGCTTGGTTTACAGGGAAGGCGCGATAAAGTTCTCTTGATGAGCAAGGTTTGCACCCACGGCCGAGATAAGAAGGTCGCCATGCAACAATTGGAGGAGTCCCTGAAGCGGTTGGGCACCGACCATTTGGACTTATGGCAGATTCACGAGGTCATCTACGAGAACGACCCGGACCTGCATTTCGCGAAGGGTGGTGTGGTCGAAGCGCTGGATGAAGCGAAAAAGCAGGGCAAGGTACGTTTTGTTGGTTTCACCGGACATAAGAGTCCGGCGATACATCTCAAAATGCTGGCGCACGATTACCCATTCGACACTGTCCAAATGCCGCTCAACTGTTTTGATGCAACTTATCGTAGCTTCGAGCAGCAGGTGCTCCCTGAACTTCAGCGGCGGGGGATTTCAGCGCTCGGCATGAAGAGCCTCGGGGGCGACGGCCAGCCGATCCAGTATGGCGTCGTGAGGGCGGAAGAAGCGCTTCGTTATGCAATGAGTCTGCCGGTCGCGACCACTATTTGTGGCATGGACTCGCTGGACGTGCTGCACCAGAACGTGGGAATTGCGCGCGGCTTCAAACCGATGTCGCCGCAAGAGATGGAGGCGCTCCGTGAGCGATGCAGACCTTCTTCGGGTGATGGCCATCTCGAGCTGTTCAAAACAACAAAAAAATACGACGGGAGAGTTGGGCGAGAGCAGCATGGTTATCCTTCTATCGCTGAACTTCCCTTATGAGAATCAGAAATGACCCCTGATGTTCTGCCGCGCCGGGCAGGACTTTTACGGTTCCCAACTCTAACGTACCCGGTCCTTACCTGTTACAAGCGTTGAGAGTGCGAACACTTCCACGCAGGTTTGCGATCGGCTTGCCCTGGCCTCGATCTGTATCACCGGGAGTCTGCCCCAGTGACACTGGAATCACGTTCCGGTATCGGACACTCTCACAACGTCGGCCGGGGTCGGCAGAGTGAAATGAAACGTTGCGCCCCCTCGTCGTTGGCTGTGGCCCACAAACGGCCACCATGGGATTCGACGATGGAACGGCTGATGGATAACCCCATGCCGCTGCCTTGAGGCTTGGTGGTAAAGAACGCATCAAAGATCTGCTCGGTTTTTTCCTTTGGCAACCCCATGAGCCCGCTTCCACGGCTCAGGGCGGCGCCTTCTACCTGCTGCAGCGGCAGTTTACAGATTACGGCCGGATCTTTTTGCGAGTTGGGGTCGTCTGCGGAGTCACGGAGGCCACCTCAATTATGTCGCGCGCACCAATTCATCGTCATCAATGACGAATACCTCGCGGAGCGGCTGTGGTTCGTTCATGGCCCTCGATTTTGGTGGGTAGGGTGAAAGCAAAACGTGCGCCACGGGGAGAGTTGTGGGCAGCCCAGAGTCGCCCACCATGCGATTCAACGATGGAACGGCTGATGCGAAGTCCCATGCCGGTGCCATGGGGCTTGGTGGTAAAGAAAGCATTGAAGATCTGGTCCGCCTGCTGCGGAGGCAGGCCCACGCCCGTATCGCTGGTCGAGACCATGACTTGGCCGTCTTCGGCTTGCTGCGAGCGGATGATTAGCTCGCGCGGCACATCTACATCTTTCATCGCGTCGATGGCGTTAATCATGAGGTTCATCAGCACCTGTTGCAATTGGACGCGATCAGCCATGATTTGCGGAAGTTCTGCCAGTTCCGTTTGAATTGATACGGAGTACGGGGATGCTTCACTGCGCAGCAGAACGACCATCTCTCGAACGACTTCGTTTATGTCAACTAACTCTCGTTGCGGACTACCCTTCTTGAAGAGCAAACGGATTCGTCTGATGATATCGGCCGCCCGGGTTGCGTCTTTCGCCGTTCTTGACGCTGCCTCACACGCCTCTTCCAGATCGGGCTGATCCCGGGTAAGCCAGCGCAAGCACGTATTGGCGTCGGTGACAGCGGCCGCGATCGGTTGATTCACTTCGTGCGCTAGCGAAGCAGTCAGCTCTCCCATCGTTGTGATGCGGCTGATGCGCGCAAGATCCGCCCGTGCCTGACGCAAAGCTTCTTCCGCCTGCCTGCGCTCCGTAATGTCGGTAGAGCTGCCGACGAATTGCAATAAATTTCCAGACGCGTCCAAAACAGGATGTCCGACACTGTGGAGGTGTCTTACGGAACCACCTGGAAGAAGAATTCGGTATTCAATGTCGTAATCCGACTTCTCGTTTATTGCTCGCTCGATTGCTTGTCGCTGCCCAACTCGATCATCCGAATGAATGCGCTCCTCCCGTTGTTCCCACGTAAGCATGCCCTCTTCCGGATCGAAGCCGTATATGCAATACCACTCTTCGGATATATGCAATGCGCGTCTTTTCGCTACGTCCCAGACCCAACTTCCGGTATGTGTGAGCTTCTGCGCTTCTGCCAAATAGGCCTCGCTCTGTCGCAGCTTCTCCTCAGCCCGCTTGCGTTCCGTCACGTCCATCATGGTGCACACGAATTGCACCACATCTCCAGATGCGTTCAAAACAGGATGGCCGACGTTGTGGGTGTATTTGACCGTGCCGTCTGGGAGCAGGATTCGGTGATCCACTTCGTAATCCGACTTTTCTCGGATTGCTCGATCTTTTGCCTCTGCCACTTTGGCTCGATCCTCAGGATGCATGCGCGGCAGCCGGTCGTTCCAAGCCGACAGGCCCTGCTTTGGGTCAAAGCCATAGATGCGATACCATTCCTCGGAGAGATACAAGGCGTCTCCTTCGGGTACCCGCCAGGCCCCACTCCCCGTATGCGAGAGCCTCTGCGCTTCTGCCAGATAACTCTCGCTCCGCCGCAACGCTTCTTCCGACTGCTTTGCGGCGGTGACGTCCATCACCGTGCCCACGAACTCGCTGGTCTCGCCGGACGGTTTGACAAGAGGGTGACCAATTCCGTACATGTATCTCGCGGTCCCTTCCGGCAAAACGACTCGGAAATGGGCCTCGACATCAGTTCCTGCGGCCATTGCTCTCTCGAGATCTCCGACGGTCGGGCCTCGATCGTCCGGATGAATACGCTGATAGAACTCTTCGAAAGGAGGTATCCCGACCCTCTCAGGAACGAGACCAAACAAGTGCCGGTGCTCCTCGGACGAATGGATCATCTCTCGAGTGACAATATTGCATGCCCAAGTGCCGGTGTGGCTTAGCTTCTGCCCTTCCGCTAAGTACGCTTCGGTGCGAAGCAGGGCCTCCGCGGCGCGTTTGCGCTCGGTGACGTCCATCACCGCTCCAACGAACTCTACAGCGCCCGATTCATCGTTTAAGGCACGAGCCACAACGTGGAGATGCTTGAGGGAACCGTCCGGCATCATCAAGCGATACTCATGGTCAAAATCTTTCTCATCCTGCGTCGCGCGTTCGATTGTCTGTTGCACGAGTGCCGCGTCTTCCGGATGAACCCGCTTGAGAATAAGTTCTAGGGTCGGTGTTGTGGTTCGGTCGTATTGGAAGATTCGAAAAGTTTCCTCTGACCAGATGATCTCGCTGGTGGAGGGTTTCCAGCCGAAGCTTCCGGTACGACTGAGCCTTTGGGCTTCCGCCAAATACGCCTCGCTTCGCTGCAGCTTCTCTTCCTGCAGTTCCAAGGTCTGGGCAGCGAATTTCCTATCCGCCCAGGACGTCAGCAGAGCCAGCCCGAGGACGATAAAGGTGACGGCCACAATTCCGGCCGTGCCGAGTGCGGAGATGCTTACGGCGTGAGACAGGTCGACCGGCATGCCGGAGGGCGTGAAACTGGCGGCCGCCATGCCGGTGTAATGCATGACGGGGATCGCAGCACCCATCACGGCAGCTCCGGCTAACTTCTTCCGGCCGACCCCCGTTTTCTCATCTCGGAAGTGAAAGGTAACCCATAGCGCGGCGAGAGAGATCAGAACCGCGAACGCGACAGACAGGACGACGAGAAAAGAATTAAACTGGCATGTAGCGGGTAAACGCATGGCGGCCATGCCGATGTAATGCATACCCGCAATACCCGCACCCATCAGGACACTTCCGGTGACCGCTTGAGACGCGCCCATTTTCTGTCGGCTCACCACGTACAGCGCGATGACCGACGCGAGAATGGCCGCAAACAGTGACAGCAGAACCGTTGGCCAGTGGTAAGCCACAAGAATCGGCAGGATGAACGCGAGCATCCCAATGTAGTGCATTGACCAAATGCCTGTCCCCATCGCACAGGCACCGCCCAGCACCCAAAGCGCACGAGTCCAACCGCCCGCAGCCGTTACGCGACTTACGAGATCCAGAGCAGCGTACGACGCAAACACGGCGATGAACACCGAGAGCGCCACGAGCGAGTGGTTGTAGGAGCCAATCAAGTTCACGGCAGCCATTTGACCCGACCCGGGTGCCACGAGGAACAGCCACCTGCGCTTCAATCAGAAGAACTAACCGTCTCCCTAGCACTTGATCATCCGGATGGACACGTTCCAAGAAGCTAGTCCAGAGCGCAGACCATAACTGTAGCTCGGTTTCAAAGCCATTACAATCAAGAGGGGGTTGGCGATTTCACCGCATTTGGTCTACGGACTGGTTCATGCGGAAGGAGGAAGAAATCCAGCGTGCAATTAAAGCCTACCAGGGAGCTGTGGACTTTGCCGACAGACTGGATCGGGGAGCGACTCCCGACAACTATCATGGAAATGGGAACAGCCGAGAGCATGCCTCTGCAGCGCCCGCCTACCTCAGAAAAGGGCCAAGGCCAGCGATCCCAGTTCGCACCTCAATTGCTCAATACACTTCGACCGAACTGATCCAATTGCTCCGGTGGATTGCTTCCGATGGCCAGTTGAGAACGGATGATCAGATTGTCGATGAGATGGTTGCGGTGCTCGGCTTCAGCCGGAGAGGAGTCCGGATCGAGCGAGCCATTCAATCCGCCATTACGTGCTGGCGGCCACGAGCATAGCCTTCTGCTGTCAAACGATCTAAAGTTTCACTTTCTGGAGCAGTCGAGATCAGACTTCTCGCCGGGCTTGGGTTGGATGGCCACATGAATGAGATTCCCCGAACTTAGGCAGTTCTACATCGCCGCCTTCCCGTGCGAGCACCCGAGGCTACATCCTAATTCCCAAACCCTGCCCCTGCTCCTGCTCCTGCTGCGGTCCGGTCTCCCGCTGCGGCGCAATTGTTTGATCCTCCCTCGGCTGCTGCTTCACTTCCGGCGCATGCGCACTTTGGTGAGAAACGTCGTGCCTTAGGGCCGCGCCGACCTTCTCGCGGTCGTTGGTGAAGAACTGCGCATCGTAGGCTCCACGTGACACCGCAACGTAGGCCATGCGGTTGTTGAGCAGGTCTTTGGCGCCCAGTTCGGTATCGACGTGGATCAACACGCGGTCTGCGGTTTGCCCCTGGCTGGAATGACTGGTGACGGCGTAACCATGATCGAGATGCGGATGCAGCCGCGGATCGAGCTGCAGGTCGCGGCCTGCGTCCATCCTCAGGCTCAATCGTCCGTCCTGATCGATACCTTGCACTGTGCCTAGCTCGCGATTCGCCGTTTTCAACTCGCGTGCGGGTGCCGTGAGCTGCACGCGGTCTCCAACAGAGAACGCCCGCTCCTCGTCCCGGTATACGGACACCCCCTGTTGACGACGTGGATCGTAGGTTCTCTCCGTGCCATCTTTCAGCTCGACGGTCAGACAGTTATTAGGACCATCGATGCACTTCACGCGCGCGTATTCACCTTTTCCGATGCCGGTTTCTTGCGAGCTGCGGCTGTAGCGCAGCACATCCCCGACGTTGTAGCGTTCGGCCCATGTGCGATCCGCTCCGGTGAGGTCCTGACGTGGCACAAGGATGTGGACGCGATGCTCATCGCTTGAGACGACACCCTTGGCCTGCAATTCAGAATGGATCGCCTGATTGATTTCCGCGCGTGAACGGTTGTCGGGTGATACGACTAGCGTGCCATCAGGCGACTTGGCATACTCGCTTGCTATGGCCGCGATGCGTTCGCCGTGACCCTTGAATTCATGGATACGGCCCTGCCGCTCCAGTCCTGCAATGGCCTCTGCGACCTGGCCGCGCGCCAGCTGTTCGACGGTCTGTTTTAATTCCGGGTCCTTCTGGCGCACGATCTCTTCCAACTTCACCGTCTTCATGCCCGCATCCTGTAGCTGCGCGAAGATGCGGCCAGCTTCGACCGATTCATGCTGGCGAGTGTCTCCCACCAGCAGTACCCGGTCGTTCGGATGCAGGCGTTCGATAAACTCGTGCATCTGTCTCGTAGAAGCCAAAGAGCTTTCGTCCAGCACATAGAGCCGCTGCTCGCCGGTATCCGCGCGGTGGCCTCGAACCAGATGCGCCTGCAGGGTCATGGTCTCGATCCTGGCGTCCCCCAGCGTTTGCGCGGCGCGAGACGTGGGCGCAAAGCCTTCTACCTTGTAACCTGCCGACTCAGCGCCTTCGCGTACCACGGCTAGTACATCGTCCGGTTAGTTGCTTATAGTATTTCGAGTTGGGCGGCGCCGACGGCGCCTTCTCGGCTTGTGCGGGTGCGTCGCTTGATATTCCTTCGTGGCCTCGATAATGCGCTGAAGTTTTTCCGGTCCTTTGGTCCATGCGAACGGCCTGGGGTTTTGGTTGTTACGGGCAATGTAGTCCAACAGAAATTCCTTCAGCTGGCGCTTCGAAGTATGAACACTTTGTGACAAACCCTGCTTGCCCAGGATACTGAAGAAACATTCCACCATGTTGACCCAGGAAGCGTGGGTCGGGTGTAATGGAAGCGCACGCGGGGATGCAGCTTCAGCCAGCGCTGCGCCGCTTGGTTTTTGTGGATGTTGAGATTGTCGAGAACCATGTGCAAGTCGTGTTCGGGGAAGGCTTCGACGACATCGTTGAGGAAGCGCAGGAAGTTGACCGAGGTGTGGCGTTGCTTGACGTGGGCCACCACTTGACCGCTCGCAATCTCCAGAGCCGCCAGCAAGGTCTGCGTACCGTGGCGAACATACTCGTTGGTCCAGCTGCGCGGTTTCTTGGCGCTCAAAGGCAGCAGTGGCTGAGTACGGTCCAGTGCCTGAATCCCCGTCTTTTCGTCGACACACAATACCAACGCATTTTCCGGGGGATTCAGATACAAGGCGACAATATCCAGCAGCTTGGTTTCAAAATCGGGATCTGGACTGAACGTAAAGGTACGAATTCGATGGGGCTGTAGGTTGGAAGCCACCAGGATCTGGTGCACTGTGCTGCGCGGCAGCTTTAAGTCCTGGGCCAAGGTTCGTACACTCCAGCGGCTGTAGTGTTCCGGTTGTTGGCAGGCTCGGTTCTGCACCCGCTGTATGATCTCCGGCCCATGTTTTAGCGGACGACCGGAACGGGGTGCATCTCGAAGACCCTCCAGCCCTTGGAGGGCAAAACCGCGGCGCCACTTACCGACGGTCACTTCCGGCATCTGCAGTTCGCTAGCGATTTGCTGATTGGTCTTGCCGGCAGCGGCCGCCAAAATAATCCGGCTTCGCTGTACCAAACCTTGCGAAGCCGAGGGCGATCGCAACAGTCGGCCCAGCGCGGCTTTCGTCGTAGGATCGAGCGAGACCGGAGGAGCCACTCTCGGCATGTTCCCACTGTAGTCGAAAATCGCAATAATGTAAATAACTATGTGGACGATGTACTAGTGTCGTCGTCTTGCCAGCGCCAGCGATTCCATCTAGGCCAACAATCTTTTCGCGAGAGAGAAAGATTTCTTCCACTGCCTGGCGCTGCCCGGCATTCAATTCCCGGTGCCGGTCTTCCGTTTCGACGCCAATGTGTGGCGGAACCAACATCGGATCGTTGTAACCCCGCCGGTTGCCTTCCTCCATATGGCCGATGATCTCGCGTTCCATGCGCAGCATCGTGGCGGTCGTGTACTGCTGGCCAACACCTACGTGCTCGACGGCAATGAACTCGCCTGTCTGCACTCTGCGTTCGAACTCCTGCCGGACTTGGGCAATCGTGCTCTGCCCCATCCCACGATTGAGTGCCGCTTCCAGAATGTCGCGCCGGTCTTCGACCGCCGAGCACTCAAAAACATGATCGCGGGCATAGGTCACGGCCTGCCGCGCCGCCTGTGCGGGTTCGTAAGCGTGTAGCCGCGTTTGTTGCTCTGCCTGCGTCTCATTCGGTCCCCGTCCTTGTCCTTGCTGATGCTCGCGCGCCTCGGCTACGACCCGGTCGGTCTGATGTCCGTGCTGCGCGGCCAGGTCGCGATGCCGCTGCAATACCTGTGTTCAGGCGAGAGCAGCTCTTTACGATCTCGGGTGCGGTGCGCCGCGACCTGCGCGGCTCCCGCGCCGTTGATCCCCGCCTCGCGGAGATGGTCTTTGATCTGTTCCCGGAGAGGACTAGAGGCTTCCAGATACTCTTTTGTA
Organism: uncultured Acidobacteriota bacterium; assembly: GCA_963796095.1. Lineage (GTDB taxonomy): Bacteria > Acidobacteriota > Terriglobia > Terriglobales > Acidobacteriaceae > JABDBE01. The sequence goes on along the minus strand of CAWCKL010000044.1, from coordinate 212,500 downwards.
TAGCCCTTGATCTCGGGCTGCCCGTGCTTGCCGCGCTCTATTGTGTAACCCAACTTCTCAAGCCGCACTGCCAGCTCGGAGCGGTAGACACTGGTTGCATAGCGCTGCGAAGCAAACAATTCCTGCGGCTGCAAAGCGCGCGTCTGTTTCCCATTGTTTATTCCGTTCTGCGCCTCGATATCCCGCTCGGTCACGTTAAAGATCACCGCATGGGTATGAAGCTGCGGTGCCGCGTACCCTTCGACCGGACGCGCCGTGTCGTGCTCGAAGGTCGCCGCGACGAACTTGCCCGTCGTCTCAGGCGCACGCACATTGCCGATTCGCGCCTGGGTGTACCGCCCTAGCTCGCTCAGTGCAACCCGAACACTCTCGCGGTGCGCTTCTCGCACGCGCTCATCCCCGCCCACGAGAGCAGTCACGGACACCGACTTTGGCGCGGAAAACGTCGCATCCCATCCGGCTCGATGCTCAACACTGGTGACTTCCCTGCCGTACTTGCCCTCGTAGGTTTTAGAGGTCTGATGGCGTACGAGTTGCGCTCCGGTCTCGGGGTGTTGGCCTTCGCTCAGCCGCGCGAAGTGTTCGGAGCCAACTGCGCCGTGCAATCCCCACTGCTCAGCGAGCTTGCCCTGCCATTCGCTGTGGCCCTGCTGGTCGCGGCTCCAGTAGTTCTGCCCCTGTGCGGCGAACTCCCGCGCGTGGTAGGTGCGGGCTTGGCCTGCCGATAATGGTTTCGAAATCGTCAGCATGTGACTGGGGACGTATTCGCTGTCCGGTCCGGTGCCTAGTATATGAACTTCAAACCCGACTGGGGAAATACCGACTCCGCCTTCCTGACCGCTTAACGCGATTTTCGATCCCGCGATCAAAACCCTGAGGTGGAGCTATAGGCTCTACGGTTTGTTTCAGTCGATTCCCTTGGAGTTGTGCCAGACGAAGCCTTCTTTACCCTGACCGGCGTCGCTCTCGCTCTTTTCTGTTTCCCGATCTCTGTCTTCGTCTTTATCTCTAGAATCGGCGGGCGCATCGAACGGAATCGCGGCCTGGGAAGGCGGTAGTGATCGCGCTGGCTTTTCCGGCGCTGTCGATGATACCGGCTTTTTCGTCGAAGGGACCGTTGTCTCGACCGGCTTCGGTGGAAAGGCCGGCATCTCGCGTTCGATAAACTCCGGCTGCTTGTTGCGCTTTTTCGTCAGCTGAAACCAGACTGGCATGACCCGGTTCTCCTGCTTGATGAAGCCACGCAGTGACTCCAGACCTGAAACCTCGGAAGCCATGACCAGCGGCTTGATGGCGATCTCCATGGCATACGATTTCTTGCCGCGGGCAGGCCCAAGTTGCGCGATTCCTTGAGCCGTTCGACCTCGATCTCGCCGATGGCCTCGGAAATCCACTTGGCCGCGCGCGGCTCGCTGGTCTTGAAAAAAATCTTGGTCGCGGGCTGTGAGAGCATCGCTTCGGCGTCCTGGCCGTAGCGTTTTTCCAGTTGGCTGCGGCCCTGAAATCCCAGCACAACCGGGGTCCCATACTTGCGGCTTTGCGTGACGGCGGTGTGAAGCTGAGGCAGCTTATTCAATGAAGCCAGCTCGTCGAGTACGAACCACACTGGCTTTGCGTCGTAGTCTTCGCAATGGCCCATCATGCGCAAAATGAACAGGTCGAGCCACACGCTGTGCAGTGGCAAAAGCTTCTCGCGATAATCGGCGCTGGAGGTCAGGAACACCCACCGCTTGCGCTCCGTGTACCACTCGGCAGTCGAAAAAGTCTTGCCCTGCGCATCGTCGTATTCCGGCAGCGACTCCAAGCTGTCGGCAACCATGTTCATGCTGGCGATCACGCCCGCTCGCTGCGGCGGCGCGGCGGGCGGCGACATATAAGCGACTGTGCCAAGCGTAGAGCCGGGACTGGTCAGATGCTCTGCGTCCACCGTCTGCGTGTTCAGGGACGCAATCTTGCTCGAAGAACCGTCTGTCAGACTGACCTTCGCCAACCCAAAATCCAGTATCTTGGCGTGCCCGCGCTTGGTGACAAAGATGTTGGCGGGCTTGATGTCGCGGTGGACGATGCCTTCTGCATGTGCAGCATCGAGGGCATCGGCAATCTCGTAGCGAGCGAGAGAATCAATTCCGTTTCCAGCGGACGCCCAGCGATGCGATGCTTCAGCGTCATTCCGTCCAGAAACTCCATGGCGATGAAGGTTTGTCCGCTCTCGTCATCAATCTCGTAAATGGTGCAGATGTTCGGATGATTCAGGGCCGACGCAGCCTGCGCTTCGCGTTGGAATCGGGCCAGAGCTTGCGCATCCTTGGCTACTTCATCGGGCAGGAATTTCAGGGCGACGAAACGATGCAGCTTTACGTCCTCGGCCTTGTAGACGACACCCATGCCACCACCGCCCAACTTCTCGACGATGCGGTAGTGCGAGATGGTTTGGCCGATCAAATGACGAAGCTTGCGCCGCACCATCCTAGGGCTCAAGCTGCGACAAGTCAATAAAAAGCCTTCGAGTTGGCCGCAGATCAAAAGGTGGTGGATTGTTGACGTAAAATCGCGATTCGTATCGGGATTGCTACGGGCGATCTGTGGCCGGTGGATATAGGGGATTCTGGACTCGAGATAAGTCTGCTCGGAGACACGATCAATCTCGCAGCTCGACTTGAGAAAAACTTCGTTCCCGCTGACAATCTGCTTATGGATAATCGTACCCACACAAGAGCTTTGAAGGAGGATGCTGACTACATCAGGTCTCTCCGGCTCGCACAACTGCAGATTTCTCCGGGAGAAGCAAAAGGCCAAACAGTTTGCAATCTGAGCTTGGACAACGAACCTTGGTCATTCAGTCACGTCCATCGAGAATGCTGGAAAATAGCGTCTGGCATGTAACCGCGATCTTTAAGTCTGCTTTCTAATCTGAGAACAATTCGGTTGAGAAGCGGAATGAGCGATTCCGTCGTAAGATCTGTTCTTCCTCAATTGTTATCGTTGGGCAATCTCAACAAGGTGAGACGATTCGGCTGCACATTGTCCTGAGTGATGAGGCGGTGACGTGGTGTGAAAAAAACGTGATAGTTCCATGTTCAGAATGGATCAGACTTGATCAGAATGGATCAGAACTCATTTCTGGTAAGCGGTTGAAGAATCACGTAGAGTCGAGAATTTTCATAATGGATCAGAACACACCAGGTGATCTTCAAAACCGGCGGGCGGTAGCTTTTCCTTCTCGTCGGTGCGTTCTCACCACTCTAAGCTAACTCTGCGGTGCAAGCATGGCCCCCGCCGTTACTGCTTAATGCTCGCCAGCAACTTGCTTTCGTTCGCTGTGGCAGGCTCGAATCTTCCCCCCAAGTATCTCGCCAGGAATTCTTCCGAGACAGCATTAAAGGCCATGTTGTTGGTCGGTCTTGCAAAGCCGTGCCCTTCATCGGGGAAGACGTAATACTGAACCGTCTTGTCGTTCTTGCGCATGGCAGCCACAATCTGGTCACTCTCCGCTTTGTTTACGCGTGGATCGTTGGCGCCCTGGCCGATCAGAAGCGGCGCTTTGATCTGGTCCGCCTTGAACAGGGGCGACTCGTCTTTGAGCACTGCTTCCGAGTCACCCATGCGCTTATGGAACGTCGCTAACATCGTGGACCAATAAGGCGGAATGGTGTTGAGTAGCGTGTTCAGATTTGACGGACCTACGATGTCAACTCCGCAGGCGAACGCATCCGGCGAAAACGTCACCGCGGCGAGAGTTGCATAGCCTCCGTAGCTGCCGCCCATGATGCAGACCTTGGCTGGATCGGCGATGCCTTGTTTAGCAACCCAGTCCTTGCCATCCAGTAAGTCGGTATGCATCGTGCCTGCCCACTGACGATCCCCAGCATTCACATACTGCTTGCCGTAACCTGTCGATCCGCGGAAATTGATCTGCAAAACCGCGTATCCGCGGTTCGACAGCCACTGCGCGTAGCGGTTGTACCCCCACTCATCGCGACCCCATGGACCGCCATGCACAAACTCAACCATTGGAAGGTTTTTGGCTCCCATGCCCGCCGGCGTGGTCAGATACCCGTACAGCTTCATGCCATCACGCGCGTTAAACTCAATGGGTTTCATCGCCGAGAGTGTGTACTTCTCCAATTGTGGCCGGTTGCTGAACAGCAGAGTAGCCTGTTGCTTCGTCCGGTCATACAAATACCAATACTCGGGCGCGTCGTCGCTAACGAAGCCGACGATCCATCTGTCGTCATCGAGACTCTGTGAGATATCAGCGATATCACCCTGGCGAACCTTGTGCAGGGCCTCGAAATCGGTTTTAACCTTAGTATCGATGAACACGTATTCCGTACGCTGCTTGGTGTAGCTGACGGCTTCCAGAGCATTCGTCTTGGGATTGTTAATCGTGCCGTTGACGTCGAACTGGGGATCTTCCGTAATAACTTTCCGTTTGCCACTGGCGACGTCAATCTCAAGCAAGCGAGCAGCGTTCACGTCGAGGCTCGTCGTGACCCAGAGGGCCTGGTTGTCCGGAGAAAACCCGTTGACCCCGCCGAAGGTCTCGTCCGGGCCCCACTTTATCAGTTCACGCCAGGGTGCCTTGCTGTCATCGCGGACCCGAACAATTGTTCCACCATCGTCGATCTGCGCTTGGGCCGCTCGGATCCGCAGCGCATTGTCGGCCTGCCAACTTTGAACATCTCCCGGGTTCTCGGTGTCGAGCTCAACTTTTCCTGTTTTCAGATCAATTCGATGTACGTCGAAAAGTTTTGGATCGCGCTGGTTCATCTGCACCAGGATGGTGTCGGGCGCACTCCACTCGTAAGCGACTATATCCACGCGAACCTTCTCGAATGGCGTTAGGTCCTTCGTCTGTTTGGAAGCGATATCCGTCTGGTAGAGCCGCCAGTTCTCATCCCCACCGACATCCTGTAAATACAGAATGTGCTTATTGTCGTATTGCCAAAGAAAATTTCGAATGCCCCGGTGTTTGTCACTGGTCACCGACCGGTCGTCAGTCTTCCCCAGGGTACGAATCCACACGTTCAGCACACCATCGACAGGGGCGAGATATCCGAGCTGTGTGCCATCCGGCGAAATCTGGGGATCGGTACGCTCCGGATTACCGAACAGCACTTCGCGTGGAATCAGGGGAGTCGTGAACTTTTCTTGTGCGGCAACAAGACCGGCAAACCACCCGCAGAACACCAGCACGACGACGGCTTGTCTCAGCAGACGCATAACGCCTCCAACATTCCGAAGACTCAATGACGAATGATGTCGTGGAGGATCTCGGCGGCCTCTGCGGCAGTAGGACGCCGCTGCGGGTCTCTTAAGGTGCACTCCGAGACGAGTCGCGAAAGAGACTGACTCGAACTGTTCTGTACATTCAATTGGAGACCGTCCTCAAGAGCAAGTTTCTCAGTGCATACTTCACAGAACGAACTGCCCACGAACGCCGGTTTCCCGACAAGGATTTCCCAGAGCATCTGGCCGACGGCGTAGACGTCACAGGCACTCTGAGTTCAGCTCCTTCAATCTGTTCCGGCGCCATGTAGGGCAGAGTCCCTGCGAAACTGCCTATAGCCGTTATCTGATCACGCTCATCACGTCGAGAGACGATAGCCAACCCGAAGTCTAGAACCTTCGGGATCAAGTCCTCCTCAGGTGCCGCAATGATGACATTGGAGGGCTTTAGATCCCGGTGAATGACGTCTTGAGAGTGAGCGTAGGCGATGGCCTTGAACACGCGTAGGCAAACTACCAGCGCGGTCGCCGCGGGCAGAGCACCTGTTCGACAAACAAACGCGTCCAGCGGCGTACCCTCCACATACTCCATCACCAAATACGGATATTCGCTCATGGTATCGAAGTCGAGGAGGTGCACGATGTACGGGTGAGACAATCTGGCCAAGGCTCGACATTCCTGCAGTATCGAGCGCTGGTTCAAGGAGGAGTGAAGCCGCTTGACGCAGACGAGTGCGCCGCTATTAGTATCCTCCGCCTGGTAAGTCTCGGACATGCCCCCGCGTCCAAGCGCCTTCAAGATTCGGTAGCGGCATGTCTTCACGACCACATGTTGAGGGAGCGCGGTCGAAGGACTCTCGATTGTGAGAGATTCACTGACGGTCGGAATGCTGTCTAGGATTTCGACGATTACCCGCCTAGGCCCATCAAGAGTGATGGGTTCCTTGAGGTGAATCATGCCGTTCCGGTCAAGGATGGCTTCCAGCGTCATCCCCATCCTCTCAACCTCCAACCTTCGGATGGATCGCTCTGTCTAGGGCCTACCTGGATAAACCAGCCAGAAGGGTATTCTGCTCTCTCTTGTGAAGCTCGTCAAATATGTCCGGTCGCGATCAATACCCCCCACGGAGTCAAGGAAGGCTCACTGTAGTAAAACTGTAGTAGTTCGATGTTCTTAACCGAGCAGATTGGATCAAAACGAAGCAAATCGAGTTGCTGGTAAGTGGTTGACGAATCATGTAGAGTAGAGAATTTTCATAACGGTTCAGAACTCACCTGTGAACTTGAAAACCGGCGCACTTAACTGGTATCGGTTAGGATCCTTCTCTGGCGCATTCTTTCGTCGTCGACGTCACCCGGTGACAGGGCTCGAGGATGGCGGTACCCCGCGTGCGCCTCGCCATGGAAAGGAGTGACCGGAAGGACATAGTAAGTCTCGCACGCATAAGGAGAAAATTGAGTAGATCGATGCCCGCGCCGAAACAGGGGGTCCCACTTCCGGGGTATACCCCCATCGAGTTCCTAACGGGAAATTCTTCGCCTTCCAAAAGGTGCTCCACGTTCAACGCCTGGGTAGCCGGTTTGACTTAGAATCGCTGTGAGCCCCCGGGGCTCCCTCAAGATTTGCGCTCCCTGTGCCCTTGCAGAGCCATGGATTCCAATACTAGGACAGAAGCGGCCGGAGTCGCCTCCGTGACCCGGGCACTGACCTACTGCTGATATCCCCTGCCACACAGGTCGAATAAGTCTGTGCCAAAGCATTCTCGCGCTCATTGCGTTACTAGGGCGGGGTCTAGGTCTAGGTCTAGGCAGCGGAGGCACTAGGGGATGATCATCGCGCCGATAGGCACCAGGCTGGTCCGATGGGTAATGCGCCGGGGAGCCTTGGGTCGCACACGGAAGGAGTACCAAACTGGGGACAACCGGCAGCGCGGCGCGGGTCGTATAAAATCTGGCGGAGAGAGTGGGATTCTATTACCGCCATCACACCCAAGTCACGTTGAAACTTACAGATAGTGATAATAGCCTGTGTTTATGCGGTTTTCAAGCACCTTGTTTCTCAAGTTACCGTTTCAGACCAGGGGTGGTTTGTTTCTATAGTTTCGCGGAAAACAGTGTCAGTAGTGTCACCCGTTCTCGCCGGAGAGAGGAAATCTCTCATGCAGCGGAGCGACGCTTCTTCAAAGCGCGTAAGAAGCTCTCAACTTGGCGTTGCAGGTTTTCGCAATTCCTTTCTGTCAGGCGCACCGTTACATCGAGGGTCGGTATCCCGTGAATGCCTGTCTCGTCCTTTATTCTGACGCTTCCGGCTTTGAGCTTCAAATAGATCCTGAGATCGACGCCAACGACACCTTCGCCAAGAACCTGGCTGACAATCAGGGCGACACTCCGACGGCCTTCGCTGGTGAAGTCAACTATGGCGTCCCTATTGCCAATCGCTTCGATACTCGCAGTGATTACGGCAACGTCGAAGGAATCCGCCGTCAACGCTTTCTTCTAACCGGTCTCTACCAGTTGCCTTTCGGTCAAGGCCGGTCTTTTCTCAAGAGTGGAGGGTGGAAGAACGCGCTGCTCGGCGGTTGGGAGATGACCACCGTGGCTCTGCTTCAAACCGGCCCGTGGCTCACGCCCAGCATCAGCGATTCCTACGATCAGTCCAACACCAATGTCGTCAATCGCGGGGCTTACCTGCGCCCCGACCAGGTCTCGACGAATTTCTATCAGGGCCAGTCGCGCGCTCACTACTTCAATCTCGCAGCATTCGCACCTACACCTGCAGGCGCCGGACGTCGGCATCCTCGAGGGACCAGGCACAGCCGCAGCAGCCAGCCTCGGTCTTGCCAAAGGCTTCAACGTCACCGAGAGAGTAAGAGTGCGCTTTGAGTCCACATTTACCAACGTACTCAACCACACCAACTTCGCTCCTCCCGCCACACAAATCGATAACCCCAACCTTCGGCGTCCTGAGTGCTCCGCAAACCGCAGAGAATGCCGGCAACCGCAACGGCCAACTCGCCCTGCGGGTCGAATTCTAGAGTTGCTATGCACGAGCGGGAGTTGAGCTTTAGGCAGGGAGTTAATCATGGGGGGCGAGTCCAAAGAAGAAGTTCATTTGGCCGTCTCCTCGAACTTGTTGCCTTTCAAGCAGGCCAGGCGGCGTAGAATGCTGTGAGCAAGGCAATAGAGTGTCTAGTGTGTTACAGGGCTCAGCAAATCTCGCGCTTTGACAAAAGTGGATTTCTACAGCGCAATTCAATACGTGTTGTTCTTGGCCATCGTCACCATCCTGGTGGAGCCCTTGGGCGGATACTTGGAACGGGTCTTTTCCAGGCAACGGACCGCACTTGATCATTTATGCCTTCCCGTTGAGCGGCTTATCTATCGCATTACCGCAGTTGATCCTAGTGTGGAGATGACGGGCAGAGAGTATGCGACCTGTTTCGTGCTCTTCGGCTTTGTCGGCACGCTCCTGCTCTATGCCATTCTCAGAATGCAGCAGTTTCTTCCCTGGTTCTTCCCGCAGTACCACACGACGCCGTTAACCCCAGACCTGGCTCTGAATACCGCGATCAGCTTCTCGACGACCACTACTTGGCAGGTCTACGCGGGCGAGAACACAATGAGCTATTTCAGCCAGATGGCGGGACTCTGCGCGCAGAACTTCCTGGCTGGCGCCGCAGGGTTAGCAGTAGGTATTGCATTCATTCGCGGTCTAGCCAGGCAACTCTCCGAGACGCTCGGCAACTTTTGGGTGGATCTGACACGCACCCTGCTCTGGATCCTGTTGCCAGGAGCCTTGATCGGGGCCTTGCTGCTTGTCTGGCAGGGCGTTCCGATGAATTTCCGCCCCTATGCGGTCGCTACCACCGTCGAGGGTGCCCGACAGGTCATACCGCAGGGTCCGGTAGCTGCACTGGAGATAATCAAGAATCTCGGCACAAACGGCGGAGGCTTCTTTAACGCCAATGGGGCTCATCCATATGAGAATCCCACGCCGCTGACAAACTTTATCGAAATGTTGGCCATCGTGCTCCTGCCTGCCGCATTGACGAACACCTTCGGCAGGATGGTTGGTCAGCCTCGACAGGGATGGCTTTTTTATTGGGTGATGGTGCTTCTGTTCGGCTGCGGACTGGTCTCCGTACATCTCTTTGAACAGCGGGGAGATCCTCGCTTCGGGGCTGTGGATTTCCAAAATAGTTCCGTCCAGTCTGGTGGAAACATGGAAGGGAAAGAGGTGCGCTTCGGCATCGGCGGTTCGACCCTTACCGCTGTGGTTACATCGAACACGGCCACGGGATCATACAACTCCATGCTCGACAGCTACACTTCGCTCAGTGGCATGGTGTTGCTAGTAAACATGCTGCTGGGAGAGCTCGTATTCGGAGGTCTGGGGACTGGTCTTTACTGCATAGTCATGACCGCTGCGATCGCTGTCTTTCTAGCGGGTCTCATGGTAGGGCGCACGCCTGAATACCTGGGCAAGAAGATAGGACCGTGTGAGAACAAAATGATCATGTTGTACGCGTTGGCCGCACCGCTGGTCGTTCTCCCTCTAACGGCGATTGCCCTGAGTACGAAGGTGGGACTGTCCGGGTTGACCGTCAACGGCGGACCGCACGGTTTTACTGAGATTCTGTTTGCCTATACTTCCTGTTTCGCGAACAATGGCCAGAGCTTTGCTGGTCTGAGTGTGAACGCTCCGTTTTACAACCTCACAACAGCCTTAGCGATGATGGTGGGCAGGTTCGGATTAGCGATTCCTGCGTTGGCATTCGCAGATCTGTTTGGTCGTCAGAGAAGTACCCCTTCTTCGTCGGGAACTCTTCCGACCCATTCTGTTTTGTTCGGCATCCTGCTCACAACGTGCCTGATAACCATGGTGGCTCTGAGCTATCTTCCTGCCTTGGCCCTCGGTCCCGTGTTGGAACGATTGCTCTTCGGAAGATAGAGGATCATCGACAATTTCGATCTGCTCAACGACAATAGCCCCGGCGCTCAGAACTCAACTAAGCGCCGGTTTTGGCAAAACGTTGGGCATGCTGAGTGAAGCTGACGCGAAAATAACCAACTGAAGGGTAGCAGCGTGGCCGAGGTAGTGGCTGGCTTCGTTCGCGAAAAACATGTCACTCAAGTTGTGTTTGGACGATCGGCCGCGGGCGGCTGGACAAGATATTTGTACCTCACTGCCATTAACAAGTTCCTCCGACATGCGCACCCGGTGGACGTACGCATTGTTACGCAGGAACCTTCCTGATTCTTCCATGAAGGAAAATCGTCGCATTCTCGTAGTGGACGATGAGCCCCAGATCACGCGCGTGCTGCAGACTAGTCTCTCCAGCCAGGGCTACGACATTCGTGTGGCCAATGACGGCGACACCGCGCTCGAGATCATGAAAGACTGGACACCGGATCTGGTGATCACCGACCTTTCTATGCCCAACATGGATGGGTTGGAGTTGTGCCGGCGATTGCAGACGGGAACACGGATTCCAATTATCGTGCTTTCAGTCAGAGAAGAGGAAAAGACCAAAGTTGAGGCTCTCGATGCTGGGGCCGACGACTACGTGACCAAGCCGTTCGGGATCGAGGAATTGCTGGCTCGTGTACGAGCCAATCTACGCCGTCCCCCGGCTGCTGAAAGGGAACAAGCGTCCCTGATTGAGATCGGTGATTTCCGCATCGATCTTGCGGCCCGCAAAGTAGTGGTCCGTCATCACGATGTTCACCTTACTCCCAAAGAATTTGATCTGCTGGTTTATCTGGCGCGCCATCCGGCAAAGTCGCGACCCATCGAACGTTGCTGAGCGCGATCTGGGGCGGACAGAGTACGGAACAGATTGAGTATCTTCGCGTGCTCGTCGGCCAGTTGCGCAAGAAGCTGGAATCGGAAGCCTCGTCACCGCGCTACATCGTTACCGAACCATGGGTCGGATACCGCTTCGAGCCGGGGAGTTGATTTTCTTTGCAATAGAGTCACTGCTGACACTTATTTGGCCGCCGACCCCGGCAAACACAATCACCCGATCTTGCCCGTCATCATAAGCTCCTTATGAACCCCTTATGTTCGTTTTATGCGAATTTTATGCCTATTCGTGTCTAATGGTCGCGATCCAATTCGTTCCGTGGAGGTTAGCCGTGTTTAAGAGACGGGCAGTCCTCTTCTCCGTCGCAGCGTTGCTCGCAATGGTAGGAACTGGCGCCGTAGCTCAAAAGGCAGCAACCCCAAAAGCCCAGGATAATGTTGCAAAGGGAGAGGCTGAGGTGAGACAGTTGCTCCCGCTGATGGACCAGGACAAGCAGGGCAAGGTTTCCAAGCAAGAGTTCATGAAGTTTATGGCAGCCGAATTCGACAGGTTGGATAAGAAAAATGATGGGAAGCTGGACGTTAAAGAACTAACTCAACCGCCAGTGCAGCCGATAAAGGGTTTCCACAAGTAAACCATTGCCGAGACGTCCCGGAGTACGCCACTGCATAACCTCGCCTTAAGCAACGCTTTGATCTCTCTCTATCGTTTCTGTGCTTTGCAGACCAACACTCGGCCTTGGCTTGTGAAGGGGATAATTCCGGAAAGTAAATCCTCTGTTTTCAACTCGATCCTTCATAACGAACATTCTACGAACTCTTTATTTAATCTTTACGTGTTTCATTATCCAATGAGGTGAGTTGGGAAAGCAAAAAGAAATGGTCGTGCCTGCGATCGTAAACATGGGGCTTTTGCTGGTTGGGTTTCTGACCGAGCTGCGTTGGAAAAGGCCGCACGCCAACCAAGAAATGACCGCGATTCGCAATAAGTCAGGCGCGTATCAGCTACTCACTGAAGTCATAAAGAAAGGCTAGGATTTTATGTCGTCGATTCATAGCGTATGCGCGGAAGATTTGGCAAAACTCTTTCATCACTACCACGAGGCTCTCGCCCATGACTTCCACGGTCACGCCAGCCGGCAAGCAGATGTTTCCTGGGAGCAGGCTCCCGAGAACGAGCGCAAGCTGATGATCGCGGCTGCCCGGCTCACGCTGCTGGAACTGGCGGCGACGTCTGAGGGAGAGCAAGCCAATCGGCAGTATTTCGCCAAGCCCGGCGAGGCGGATTGGGGCTGCTAGGTTTCCGGCCAGGTAACAAGGCGGTGACCCTTATGAAGTCTTTACGAACCCTTTAGCCCATTTTTATGTCAGCAGTTTTCAAATGACTCTCGCGGCGTCCTCCTGACAATTGTGCCCGGGCGGTCAGAATGAAACTCGTCCTCACATTCTTGTGTGCAGGCGCAGTGCTTTTCATGCTGCGCTTTCTTGCCGCCCTTCTCCGAGAAGAGAAGCTCTCGCCGCGACCGATAAGGATTTACTGCGCGAAGTTCAATCCAGTTAAGCGACGTGGAGAACTGATAATCATGAATTCCAGAAACGATTTGCATAAGTCTGCAGTAGAAACCACAAAGCGGGCGGCTTTCATCGTGGCCGCGGCGGCGTTGCTGACCATCCCGATGCATGGCCAACACACACCCAATGATGCACCGGGGGTTACTGCAGTGCTTCCGAATCAACAGACGAGCGCAGCGACTCCGCAAACGGAGCAGGAGATCGTACAAGAGCTCGCCGCCATGAAGAAACGCATCGAACAGCTTGAACTCGCGCTGAAACAACATGAGGCCGCAGAGCAGCCGACCACGGTTGTTCATTCCGCGAAAGCAAGTGCACCGGTGGGCATTTCTCCGAGTGCCGCAATTACGAGCACCGTTCCGCCCGAAGCGCAGGCGGCGCTGCCTCAGACGGCTCCGTCCGCGAAACCGGCTAAGGCAGAGCCGTTTGCCTTCGCCGACTGGACTTGGCTGAACGGCAACAGTCGTGTGAAGGAACCCCCCTTCGATACGAAATTCTTTACGCCGGAAGTACAAGCCGATGTGGACTACATTGTCGACTTCAACCATCCGAAAGATGACACCATCGGTGGATCGAGCGAGGTGTTTCGAGCGTACGAAGTCCAACTGACCCAGCTCGGGGTCGGCGGCGACTTCCACTTTGACAATGTGCGCGGCAGGTTAATGACCCAGTTTGGCATGTATTCACAGACGACTCCGCGCAATGACGCGAGCCCCGCCCGTGGCCAATGGACCCTTGCCGATGCTTATCGCTACCTCTCCGAAGCGTACGGCGGATATCACTTTAACGCGTTGCACGGGATCAATGTCGATGCCGGGATCTTCATGTCCTACATCGGCCTGTTCAGCTACTACAACGCCGACAACTGGGCCTATCAACCCTCGTACGTCTCCTCGAACACGCCATGGTTTTTCAATGGTGTGCGGGTGCAGATCTTCCCGAGTGAGCACTTGAAAATTGAGCCCTGGTTTATTAATGGATGGCAGTCCTACGGGCGGTTCAACAACCGGCCAGGGATTGGTGGACAAATCCTGTGGCGCCCGAATGGCAAGCTCGAGGTCCTGGGCAACCAGTACATGCTGGGTGCGGATACGCTGGGCAACCCCGGCCGCATACGCTATCACACCGACGACAGCATCGAGTACAAATACTATGACAACCCAGAGAAATTCTTGAGCAGAGCCGCATTCTCGCTCACCGGCGATATGGGATGTGAACATGGCGGCGGCGTGAGCTGCGCAGGCAATTCTACGCAGATCATCGCGGGTCAGCGTGTCCTCGCACCCAAGCAGGACTTCCTGGGCTTCATGCTCTACAACCGCTTGTGGTTCCATCGGGACCTTTACGGCTTCACACTGGGCGGCGGGAAGATTAACAATCCGGGACGCTATCTGGTGCTGTTGCCGCCGATCAATGGTGCAACCGCCATTTCCGGGACGCCCTACTTCACTGAGAATCCTGGCGACCCATACAAGGCTTGGGATGCATCCGCTACTTTCGATTACATGCCTAGTCAGTACATTACTTTCCGCTGGGAGTTTGACCATCGGGCGGCGAACGTCCCGTATTTCTCAGGGCGGGGTGGCATTACGCCTCCAGGAGGCAACACTGGAGCCCCAGGCTCGGTGGTGCCAGGCTTTACTCCTGATCTGGTGAGGGACGAGAACCGCCTGAATCTGGCCATATTGGTCAAATTCTGATCGTGGCGTAGAAGCAACTCGGAAAGGAACCTCTTATGCGAGACGCGATTTTCTTGGCGGTGACGGTGGCGTTCTTTTTGCTGGCCATCGGCTACGTACGATTCTGCGATCGAATTCGCTGAGGTGAAATGTCATGAATCTTGAATCGATCCTCATGCTGGTGGTCTGTGTTTTGTTGATGGTCTACCTACTTTACGCGCTTTTGATGCCGGAGAAGTTTTGATGACGGTGAATGGGTGGATTCAGATACTTCTATTTCTGGTGCTGATATTCGCGGTCACGAAACCGCTGGGCGTATTCATGACCCGGGTTTTCAACCGCGAACGTACCTTCCTTGATCCGGTTGCCCGGCCCGTCGAGCGTTTGTTGTACCGCGTGACCGGCGTCGATGAGAACCACGAGATGCGCTGGACGGAGTATGCCGTCGCCATGCTGATGTTCAGCGGCGTCTCCATGTTGCTGCTGTATCTGATCGAGCGAGTTCAGCTGTGGCTGCCGTGGAATCCGCAGAAGTTTGGAGCAGTCGCTCAGGAACTGGCCTTCAATACCGCAGCGTCCTTCACCACCAACACCAACTGGCAGAACTATGCGGGTGAGGCCACGATGAGCTATCTCACCCAGATGGCTGGACTCGCGTATCACAACTTCGCATCGGCGGCCGTCGGTATCGCTCTTGCCATCTCTTTCGTACGTGGCATTTCGCGGCGAGAAAAGGAAACCATCGGTAACTTCTGGGTGGACATGACGCGCGCCACGCTCTGGCTGCTGCTGCCCATGTGCATCCTCTACGCTCTGGCTCTGGTTTCCCAAGGAGTGGTGCAGAACCTGAAGCCGTACGACACGGTTATGCTGATTGAGCCCCAGCAAGTCCAGAAGACCGGAGCGGATGGCAAGCCAATGGTCGGCCAGGATGGCAAGCCGGTGATGGATACGGTAACCGATCAGACCATTGCGCAAGGCCCGGTTGCGTCCCAGGAAGCCATCAAAATGCTGGGCACCAATGGCGGTGGCTTCTTTAATGCGAACAGTTCCCATCCGTTCGAGAATCCCACCCCCCTCAGCAATTATCTGGAGATGCTCTCCATTTTCGCCATCCCCGCAGGCCTGACCTACACCCTCGGCCGCATGGCCGGATCGCAACGCCACGGATGGGCGGTGTGGGCGGCCATGGCGGTCTTATTCCTCACCGGAGTCACAACCGCTTATTGGGCGGAGGCGCGTGGCAATCCGTTGTTGCAAGGAGCGGATCAGCGGGTGAGCGCGTTGCAGCCTGGCGGCAACATGGAAGGCAAGGAAGTTCGCTTTGGCATCGCCGACTCCGCTCTCTTTGCAACCGTCACGACCGACGCCAGTTGCGGAGCGATTAACGGTTGGCACGATTCTTATACACCGCTCGGCGGAATGGTTCCTCTCGCCAACATCATGCTCAGCGAAACCGTGTTTGGAGGTGTTGGCGCCGGACTCTATGGCATTCTGATCTACGTTGTTCTGGCGGTGTTCATCGCGGGCCTCATGGTTGGCCGCACGCCGGAGTATTTGGGCAAGAAGATCGAAGCCTATGACGTGAAGATGGCGATGCTGGTCACGCTGGTGTTTCCTCTTGTGATTCTCGTGCTTACGGCTATCTCGTCTGTGCAGGGATTTGGCACGTCCAGCATCACCAATCCAGGTCCTCACGGCTTAACCCAGATCTTGTACGCCTTCACGTCCATGGCTGGCAACAACGGTTCTGCCTTCGGAGGGCTGAATGGCAACACTCTCTGGTACAACACCTCGGGCGCAATGACCATGCTGGTGGGCCGATTCTTCATGATCATTCCCATGCTGGCCATCGCCGGAAATTTGGCCAAAAAGAAATATGTTCCGCCGTCGCTGGGTACGTTTCCGGTGACCACGCCGTTGTTCAGTGTGCTGTTGGTGGGTGTGATTCTCATTGTTGGGTCCCTGACCTTTTTCCCAGTACTGAGCCTGGGGCCCATACTCGAGCACCTGTTGATGTCGGTCGGAAAGACCTTCTGAGGAGATATGGCAGAGAAGAAGAAATCGAAATCTATCTGGGACATGAAGATCGTACGCCGCGCGTTGCTGGATTCTTTGGTGAAACTGGATCCACGGAACATGATGAAGAACCCCGTGATGTTCGTGGTCGAAGTTGGCAGTGTAGCCATTACGATTCTGCTGATTCGGGACGTGCTGAGACATCAGGGAGCGTTCGGCTTCAATCTCCAGATTACTCTCTGGCTCTGGTTTACGGTCCTGTTCGCGAATTTTGCCGAGGCCATGGCGGAAGGCCGGGGAAAGGCGCAAGCCGACTCTCTGCGCAAGGCCCGGGCCGAGACGATTGCCAATCGCCTGTTGCCTGATGGCAAGATCGAACAGATCGCCAGTTCCAAATTACGTGCTGGCGACCTGGTGAGAGCTGTCGCAAGTGAGTTCATCCCTAGCGATGGCGAGATTCTCGAAGGTGTGGCCTCGGTGGACGAATCCGCAATCACCGGGGAGTCCGCGCCTGTAATCCGCGAAGCCGGGGGCGACCGCTCGGCGGTGACGGGCGGTACGCGCGTGCTCTCCGACTGGCTCAAGATCAAGATCACGTCCAACCCTGGCGAAACCTTTCTGGATCGCATGATCGCACTGGTGGAAGGAGCCGAGCGCCAGAAGACGCCCAACGAAATCGCGCTGAACATTCTGCTGGCGGGCCTGACGATTATCTTTCTGCTTGCCGTCGTAACTCTGCAGCCGTTCGCGACTTATTCCGGTTCGCCGCAGACAGTTTTTGTGCTGGTGTCGCTGCTGGTTTGTCTGATTCCGACAACCATTGGAGGACTTCTCTCCGCCATTGGAATTGCCGGCATGGACCGCTTGGTGCAACATAATGTGTTGGCCATGTCCGGGCGAGCGGTAGAGGCCGCAGGTGATGTCAACACCCTTCTGCTCGACAAAACCGGAACCATTACTCTGGGAAACCGGCAAGCCTCGGAATTTGTTGCCGCGCCTGGAATCACCGAAGCGCAGATGGCCGACGCCGCACAACTTTCTTCGTTGGCCGATGAAACTCCGGAAGGCCGCTCGATCGTCGTACTGGCCAAGGAACGCTACGGTCTTCGGGGCAGAGAACTAGCCTCGCAGGAAGCCATATTCATTCCATTCACCGCGCAAACCCGCATGTCGGGCGTGGACATGGATGGCCGTGAGATTCGCAAGGGCGCGGTGGACGCCATCACAAAATATCTCACCCAGCATGGCACCGTCCTTCCCAAAGAAGTTCAAGCTGCCGTGGAAACCGTAGCGCGATCAGGCGGAACGCCGCTGGTGGTCGCCGAAAATCGTCGTGCCCTGGGCGTGATTCACCTCAAGGACATCGTCAAAGGTGGAATGCGCGAGCGCTTCGATCAGCTTCGTGCCATGGGAATCAAGACCGTGATGATCACCGGAGACAATCCCCTGACCGCAGCCGCGATCGCGCGCGAAGCGGGTGTGGACGACTTCCTCGCAGAGGCGACTCCGAAAGACAAAATGGACTTGATCCGGGGCGAGCAGAAGCAGGGCAAGCTGGTGGCGATGACCGGTGATGGCACGAACGATGCTCCAGCTCTGGCGCAGGCCGACGTCGGCGTAGCCATGAATACCGGTACGCAGGCGGCAAAGGAAGCCGGAAATATGGTCGATCTCGATTCCAATCCGACCAAGCTCATCGAGATCGTGGAAATCGGTAAGCAACTGCTGATGACCCGAGGCGCTCTGACCACGTTTTCCATCGCCAATGATGTAGCCAAGTACTTCGCCATTATTCCGGCGATGTTCGCGGCTACTTTTCCCGTGCTGGATACTCTAAACGTCATGCAACTCAAGACTCCGCAGTCAGCAATTTTGTCGGCTGTCATTTTCAACGCTCTGATCATTGTTGCCCTAATTCCTCTGGCTCTGCGCGGTGTGAAATATCGGCCCATGGGAGCTGCCGTCCTCCTGCGCCGCAATCTCTGGATCTACGGTGTCGGGGGCATCATTGTGCCATTTGTGGGGATTAAGTTGATCGACATGCTCATTACCCGCGTGGGAATGGCTTGAGAGAATTGCTATGAAAAAGAATTTAATAACTTCGGTACTGATGACGATCGTGACGACGGTGCTGCTGGGGATCGTTTATCCGTTGGTGGTCACGGGACTGGCGCAATTGTTCTTCAAAGACAAAGCCAATGGCCAACTGATCGTACAAAATGACAAAGTAGTGGGTTCGCGCATCATCGGCCAGGCATTTGTCGGGCCCGGCTACTTCCATTCCCGGCCGTCCGCAGCGGGAAACGGATACGATGCTGCAAATTCCAATGGCTCCCAACTGGGCCCCACCAACCAGCACTTGATTGACCGGGTGAAGACAGATGTAGCCAGCACCCAGGCGGACAATCCGGGCCAGCCCGTGCCGGTTGATTTGGTAACAACCTCGGCTTCCGGCCTTGATCCCGATATTTCTCCCGCGGCGGCTGAGTTTCAAGTTCCGCGAATAGCCCGGCAGCGTGGAATTTCTGAAGATCAAATCAAGCGTCTCATCCAGGAGCACACTCAGCCGCGCCAGCTAGGCCTGCTCGGAGAACCGCGTGTGAACTTGCTTGACTTGAATTTGGACCTCGACGCCAGGTTCCCGAGGAAGTGAAGAGTTCCGGACTGAGTGGGCCCAGACCGTGGCTAACTCTCCGCTTTGGGAGATCGTCCATGCAGACTTGATTTTTACGGTGGAGACGGTCGCCTTTTTTGTGTTGTCAATTGACTATGTGCATCTGCGATCGCGTGAAGTAGGAGATGGATCTCGTTGAACTCGAGGAGTCATGTGATCCGCGCGGAGGGTCACGGTTCGCTCGTCATCGTCGATCTTGAAGTCGCCGAGTTCGATCATCCCTCTCAAGGAAACGCTCTCCTCGCGCGACAAACATCACTGGAGTTAGTCGTGTTGAGGCGAACGAACATCGTATTGGTCATCGTGGCCATCGCAGGGTTGGTCGCGACCTGGGCCATGCTAGGGACCGCAGTCGCACAAAAGGCGGCAGCTCCGAAGCCGCAGGACAAACTGGCACTCGGAGAGGACGAGGTCAAGCAATTGCTGCTCCTCATGGATACCGACAAGAACGGCAAGATCGCCAAACAAGACTGGATGAAGTTTATGGAAGCGGAGTTCGACAGACTGGATAAGAGCAAGAACGGACAGTTGGACGTCAAGGAACTCACGCAATCGAAATTGCGTGTGAGCCACCCAGTAAGTGTGGGTAAGTGAAGCCGGCTTCGCAATCAACAAGAACGCCGAGCCACTCATCGTCTCTCAGTTCCCGCTTCCGAGAGGCGAATTGGATCGTCAATGGCGACGCTATTCGGCCGTCAGAGAATAACCCCTGCTTCGTCCGGAACTCTTCCGACTCGTTCTTTTTCGTTCGGTGTTTGCTGACAACCTGTTTGATAACGATGGTGCTTCTGAGCTATCTTCCTGGCTTGGCTCTCGGTCCGGTCCTGGAGCGATTGCTCTTCGGAAGATAAAAGCGTTGAAATCACATCGGATGCTCGCTCCGCGCCCTACCAAGCTCCGTTCGCAACGCGACATTAACTTGTGGCGGATCCCGCTGCAGCTCTCGCTCGCCGCAGTCGCGCTGTTCGGGATCACTCTGATTCCGGACATCCTCGACAAGTATGGCGTCATTCACATCCCGTCGTGGTTGACGATGGGCAGCATCGACGACGCGCGCGCAATTCTGTCGGCGATGATGGGCGCAGTCGCGACCGTGCTCGCGCTGATTTTCTCGGTCGCGCTCCTGGTGCTGTCGATGGTCTCGACGCTGTTTGGCCCACGCCTGCTTTACCGGTTCCTGCAAGATTGGGTCACCCAAGTCACGATTGGCCTGTTCATGGCCACGTTCGTCTATATCTGCCTCGTCTTCCTGGTCACGCATCAGGACCCGCAGTCGTCGTTCATCCCACAGATCTCGCTGATCACGAGCTGGGTGCTCGTCGTGCTCAGCTTCGGATTTCTCGTCTACTACAGCCATCGGGTTGCGAAATCGATCCAGAACCCCGACATGATCGGTGCGATTGTCGACGATTTGTATGTTGCGGCTGGCGGCGCGCACGTGTCCGGCCCCGGCGAGGGCACTGGTGCGGCTCCCGACGACGCCGCGATTCTGCGCCAGGCTGAGACCGGCGCGATCGTGACCTGCGCGAAGAGCGGATACCTGCAGCACCTCGATCACGGCGCGCTGGTCACGGCGGCACGCGCAGCGGACGCACTGATCGTGCTGAGGTTCCACCCGGGCCAGTTCGTGTTCCGCGGTGAGCCGCTCGCAGCAATCGTCCCAGCGGAAAATGTCGGCATGCTCGAGGCCGCGATTGATCACGGAGTTCATATCGGCCGTCACCGCACGCTCACCCAAGATAGCGAGTTCGGCATCGCGCAGGTTGTTGAGATCGCGATCCGAGCCCTGTCGCCCGCAGTCAACGATACGTTCACCGGCGTTGCGTGCGTCGACTGGCTCGCTGACGCACTGCTCACGCTGGCCGAACGGCCCCCGCTCGAAGGGAACTGGTACGACACTGGAAGTCGCCTCCGAGTATGGATGCCGCCGGTGCGTCTCGAGCGCCTCGCCAAGTTCGCATTCGATCAGGTCCGTCAAGCGTCCGCGAACACGCCCGCTGTGCTGATCCGCCAGCTCGACGCGATCCGCCGGCTGGCACCGCGACTTCCGGACGCCTGCCGTCAAGCACTGTCGGATCAAGCGGACGCGATTCTGGAAACCGCGGTCGCGCTGGTCGCGCTTGATCGCCATGACCTCGATGCGGCGTGGCACCGGGCACACACCGCGCTAGAGGCGCTGCCCCGGTCCTCGAGCGGCGAGGCAGAAACAGGTCCGCATTCCCCCCGCTCTCCGATGACCTGACGACGACCGCCATTCCGTGCCGCCAAGGGCCACTGGCAAAATTCCTCACTTTGCTGGTCAGCATTGGGCCGGAACGATCGTTGGAGCGCTGAGGTCCACTTCATGTGCGACAGCCATGCGACGGCTATCACCGGACCTTCATAAACACTGTATGAAAATCGCACGTACGGTCAGAAGGACTGTCGCTCCGACGACCACGACATGAGGAACCTGGCTCTGACTCAGACCGGCACGAGTTTACCCATTTTCCGATAACGCCTTTCCTCGTCCCACAGAATTCACGTTCGGAATCGATTTAAAATGATTCCGCGAGGCATCCGCGACCGGCGGCCGGTACTCGGCCCCTATCCGTTTTTCCATCGCAGGACGGGAACGTCACCTGGATCGAAACAGCTGGAAGCGGACGGAATAGCCAAAGCCGATCGAATGATCGGGTGTTGCTGCTGACAGACCGAAGTTGTAATGAAAATCGAGCTGCTGATGCGGCGTGATCTTGTATGCCGTGCCGAAATCGATCACGTTTTGCGGACCGCCGCGTTGGGGAAAGGAACCTGAATATTCGACATAAACGTCCCAAAGCTTCGTAAGCTGCCGGTCAAAATACACACTCGATTGGCCCGTCAAGTTTCGCCGTGGTCCCTCGGTTGGCCACATAACGGAGAACATCCCAGCGACCGTCCAGTTCTTTGTCAGCGAACGCGACCAGGGCAGTTGGACGGTCGGATCATAACCATGACTTGATATCAGGTTCGCTCCCGTGGGAAAGCTTACGGACGATATGAGCGAAACGCCGAAACCGCCCCGTGTTGGCCCAAGCTGCTGTTTGAAACCCAGGCTCAAATCACTAAAGCCGCTGCCGAAAGCGGGCGGGGCGTAAAAATTGTAAAAGTAGTCCGGGACCCCTAAACGAAGCTCGGTCTTGCTGGCGATTCCAAGTCGTACTGCTGTCTCCGGAAAATCAAAGGTCTGCTGGCCTCCATTGCTGGTCTCCTGAAACCCATTCTCAAACTGCAGACTTCCACATGGAACGACAATACTGGAACTTGTGATCTGCGGCCGATCCGTGACAATCGGGCTTTGCGCATTGGCGCCGCAAGTCTGAGCCCTCGCCTGGGGTGCGAGGGTTCCCACTCCTACGGCGAGGAAGACTGCACATGTGGACCGCGCGCGGCGGAGTAAGAAGCATCTTGCGCTAATGATGCGTGCTGCCTTGCAGATTCCGGCGTTGAGCACAAGCACATCCAATCGATCGCCGACGATTGAGCTCAATCGGCTGGATACGAGTTGGGCACCGCGACGGCAAAGTCGGAGGCCAGAGCCCTCACGGATACCGACGAGTGGAAGAAGCTGAGTAGTTCCCCTGTCACGCTGAAAGTTAGGAATGGTTTTTTTCAGAACGAAGGTATCTCCCTGTTGGAGGTTGAGATTCAGAACCAAAGTGACCATACCATTTCCGCCGTGCGGGTTAGAGCCGACGGCGTTCGCGAAACATGGGGCGTGACAATTTCGGGAACGTTTCTGACGCCGGACGAGGTCGCCGCTTTCAAGAGCAAGATTGTTCCCTCCGATTATTCAGCGCTCGTGCTACCGGAACTTCCAGAGTTACCTCCGGGGGCGTTCTAAATATTCAGATCTACGCAAGCGACGTTGCCTTCGCAAAACCGACTATTGCCGCACAGAGCACGTCTGTCAAGATGGTTGAGTCGGTTGATGTGGAAGACTCAGCAACCTGACTCAGCCGCCCTCGGCAACGTGAACTCGGGTATCTAGGAACAGGCGGAACTGGTCTACGAGCTCTGGGGCAGGCGGCAGGTTTATAGTCCTCACTGCCTGGGCTCATTAGCATCCCATCCACAAAGACGTTATGGGCGTCACCCTCTTCTGGCTCCATGACCGCAAACAGGATCATTGCCTGATCGGGAACGTGTTTCTGAGATTGCTGCCTGCAAAGACCCAGCATGCATGAAAGCGATCTGCACCTTAACGTTATTAGTGAAGGGGCCGATCCCCCACAGTTCAGCCCCAAACCCACTTGTCAGTTTTTGGTAGCAATTTGGTAGCAAATTGCGCCAAGTAATACGGTTTTAACCCTTTACGCCAGTCATAACCTCCTTTAGAATCAATGGCCGGCAGGTTCTTAACTTCCATGGCATGGAAGAGGTCGTCGTCGGTTCGAACCCGACCAGGTCCACCAAATCTTTACAACTCAGAAGGAAGCAGGGCACAAGTCGTTGGCGCCGATCATCAATGCACAGGGGATCTCCAAGTCTTTCGGATCGACTGTGCTTTTCCAAAACATCTCCTTCACCGTCTCCGAGGGCGACCGGATCGGACTGATCGGTCCAAACGGTTCGGGGAAATCCACGCTGCTTCGAATTCTGGCCGGCGACGAAGATTTGGATAGCGGCGAAATCGCGATTCGCAAGCGCGTCCGGCTCACCTGTGTTTTGCAAGACTCAAAATTTGCATCAGGAGAAACGGTTCGATCGGTAGTCGAGAAAGCGCTGGATCGCGCCGCGGTCTCGACGACCGAGCGGGGCACTCGCTTTGCGGAAACCCTTGGCCGCGCCGGTTTCGACGAGCTCGAAACCCCGGCGACCGCATTGTCGGGAGGCTGGCAAAAGCGTCTGGCAATCGTTGAAGCGCTGGTTCAGGGACCCGACATTCTTCTATTGGACGAACCCACCAATCATCTCGATCTAGCTGGAATCGAGTGGCTCGAGGCCCTTCTTCAAGACGCAGCATTCGCCTGCGTAATCGTGAGCCACGACCGCTATTTTCTTGAAAATGTCGCGACTGAGATGGCGGAACTCAATCGCACTTTTCCGGATGGACTGCTACGCGTCCGCGGAAACTACAGTACGTTTCTGGAAAAGAAAGAAGAGTTCCTGCATTCGCAGTCGAAGCGGCAGGAAGCTCTGGAAAATCTGGTGCACAATGAAATCGCATGGCTGCGTCGAGGGGCCAAGGCCCGGACCCGCAAATCCAAAGCCCGCATCGACAAGGCCGGCGAGTTGATGAGCGAACTCGCGGACCTGAACCTCAGAACCCGCACGGCAACCGCCAACATCGATTTCTCCACGACTAACCGAAAAACCAAGCGGCTGATCGAACTGGAAAACATCGGTTTTGAAATCGGAGACCGCACACTTTTCGACGGCCTCAACTTCGTAATAACGGCCGGAATGCGGGTCGGACTCGTAGGACCGAATGGCAGCGGCAAGACCACGCTCCTGCGTCTGCTGCGCGGTGAACTTCCGGCGACTGCGGGAGAAATTCGCCGAGCCGACTGGCTCAGAATCGTGCACTTCGATCAAACTCGCCAACTCGATCCAGATGTAACTCTACGCCGCGCGTTAGCTCCAGACAGCGATTCCGTGATCTATCAGGACCGTGTGATCCACATCGCGTCGTGGGCTGCGAGATTCCTCTTCACCGGCGAGCAACTCAATCAACCCATCGGCCGGCTGTCCGGAGGCGAACGGGCGCGCGTGCTGATTGCGCAGCTCATGCTTCAGCCCGCCGATGTGCTTCTGCTCGATGAGCCCACCAACGACCTCGACATTCCGACCCTCGAGATACTCGAAGAAAGCCTGCTCGAATATCGTGGCGTGTTGGTGCTGGTCACGCACGACCGCTCTATGCTCGATCGCGTTTCCACAATCGTACTTGGACTCGATGGGCAGGGCGGCGCAGAGAATTTTGCCGACTACTCGCAATGGGAATCCTGGCAAGCCGAGCGAAAGCAGCCGGCGAAGACAGTTCTCTCCAGCGGCGCTCAACCCCGGCGTGTAACGACTACGTCGGAGCCGTCAGCACCGAAGAAGAAGCTTTCGTATCTGGAAGCGCGCGAATACGCAACCATCGAGGAGCGCGTTGACCAGGCTGAGCAGTTGCTGCAGGAGAAGCGTGCCCAACTCGAGGACCCTGCCATCGCAAGCGATGGCCCTCGTCTGCTACGCGCGCACGGCGAAATGGACGAAGCGCAGAAGATGGCCGATGAACTTTACTCGCGCTGGGCCGAACTCGAACAGAAAAAAGGATGAGCCACGCCCAAGGAAATTCTGGTTAAGCATGAGTTTCAACAGGCCGTCGGCGGACGTATAAATCTTCCATCACGTCCTTTCTGTACCTTGTGCTCTTTGTGGTTGATGAAGTGCAAATGCTGGAACCACAAAGGACACGAAGGTACACAAAGGAAAATGGTAACGGAACTGCGCCCTATGCGTGGGCGAAATCAATGTATCCTCGCTGCACATCAGTCCGGATCAGCTTCACGCGCAACCTGTCTCCCACGTCCAGTCCCTGTTGTCCCTGTGCAAGCAATCCTTCCACCCGCGGCTGCAGCACGCGAACAAAGGTTCCCTTCGGAGTAACGCCGGTGACGAGCGCGTCGAATATCTGGCCAATCCGGTGGCTCATCGCAACTGCGGCCAGGCGCTTCGACATCTCCCGCTCGACCTTTCTCGCCGCATCTTCTTTCGCGGTGCAGTTCGAGGCGATGGCCGTTAGTTCATCGTCAGAATAAGGCGCAGCTTGCGCGGCGAGCATAGCCTTGATCAGTCGCTGCGTGACGACGTCTGCGAACCTGCGGTTGGGAGCAGTCGAGTGTGTGTAGTCCTGCACCGCGAGGCCAAAGTGCCCCTGTTCCGGATCGCCGGGCCGCTCCAGAACATATTCGCCGGGCCCAATCAGCTTGATCACGCCCAGCGACACGTCCGCAAAGTGATCCGGATCAGCTGCCCTGCGCTTAAGCAGAAAATCGTTGAGCGCTTTCGCATCCGGATCCGGGGGCAGCTTTCCGCCGTGTTCAGCAGCAAGTTGCACAATGCGGTCCCAGCGCTCGGGAGTTTTCACAATGCGCCGCAGGGACGACACTTTCTCCAGCATGCGCGCCACAACTCCGTTAGCGGCGATCATAAAGTCTTCGATCAGGTCAGTTGCGGGATTCTTTTCCTGCTTTGTAACGTCCACGATTTGTTGATTCAGTATTACCGGGCTTACTTCGCTGGTCTCGAGATTGAGCGCGCCGTTCTGGTAGCGCTGCTTTTTTAGGGCTTGCGCGGCTTCGTTCTGCAGCTTGAGTTGTGCTTGCAATTCAACCGATGCCGCCACTTTTGCCGGAGCGGGGCCCGTACCGTCAAGCCATCCGCCCACGCTGTTGTACGCAAGTTGCGCTTTATTGCGAACGATCGCCCGATACACATCGCTCGAACTGACGGAACCGGCCGCATCGACTGTGAACGCGATTACGATACTCAGCCTGTCTACGTTCTCGAGCAGCGACGTCGCTCCCGTCGAAAGCTCCTCCGGCAACATTGGGAAAATCCGCACACCCGTGTAAACAGATGTCGTTTCTTTTGCCGCATGTTCATCGATCGGAGAATGCTTCGGCACGAAAGCATCCACATCAGCGATTCCGATCAGCAGCTTGATGTTTCCGTTAGGCAAGCGCTCGGCCACTTCGATCTGATCGAGGTCTTTCGAGGTGTCATTGTCGATCGAAGACCAGAGCAGGTTCCGCAGATCACGAATATTGCCACCCGGCGCGACCTGCGGCGGATGCGTTTTCAGTTCCGCAAGTTGCTGCGGGACCTGTGGAGGGAAATCCGGCTCGAAGCCGTGTGCCACCATCACTTGTTTGGCGCTTGCCTGAAGATCGAGTTGAGAAGGGCGAACGTTGTTCATGAATTCCTCGTCAAACCGGGGTCGAGCCAGAAAAGGCTAACATGTGACCTTCGATTTCGGTTGGAGTGAAGTGAACGGCAAACGAGGCCTGTCGTCGTGATATCCTATTCACAGTAGCTGCGTCCCCGCCTTTGGGCAAATTTTCCGCAGTTCCCTTGAGAAATCATGATTTCAGTTAGCAATGTTTCCATGCGCTACGGCGCCAAAGTTCTGTTTGAAGATGTATCGACGGCCTTCACGCCGGGCAAGCGCTATGGCCTGACCGGACCAAACGGCGCGGGCAAGACGACTTTCATGAGGCTTTTGACCGGCGACCTCGATCCTCAGAAGGGAACTGTCGTACGCCCGAAAAAGTTCGGCGTACTCAGTCAGGATCAGTTTGCCTTCGACGCCTATCGCGTCATCGACACCGTGATGATGGGAAACAAGCGCCTGTGGACTGCGATGGAGGAGCGCGATCGCATTCATTCCAAGCCGGATCTAACGGATGAGGACGGAATGAAGCTCGGTGAGTTGGAAGGCATCGTAGGCGAAGAAGACGGCTATACCGCCGAGACTGACGCAGCGATCCTGCTGCAAGGGCTCGATATTTCCGATGAACTGCACGAGCGAAAAATGGGGGAGCTGCAAGGCGGTCAAAAAGTTCGCGTGCTGCTGGCGCAGGCTTTGTTCGGGCATCCGCTGGCGTTGTTGCTGGACGAGCCTACGAACCACCTCGATCTCGATTCGATCCACTGGTTGCAGGGTTTCCTGAATGACTACGACGGCGTTCTGATCGTGATTTCGCACGACCGCCATTTTCTCAACAGCATTTGTACTCACATTGCCGATATTGATTACCAAACCATCATTACTTATACGGGTACCTATGACGACATGGTTGTAGCGAAGACCCAGATCCGCTCGCAGATCGAAGGGCAGAACGCGCAGCGCGAAAAGAAGATCGCACAGCTCAACGAATTCATAGCACGTTTCTCTGCCGGCACCCGTTCCAGTCAGGTGCAGTCGCGGCGCAAAGAAGTCGAGCGCCTGCAGGTGACGGAACTGGCCAAGTCGAACATTCAGCGCCCATTCTTGAAATTCGAGCAGAAGCGTTCTTCCGGGAAGCACATTCTTGAGCTCGAAGGCGTTACCAAATCGTACGCTGAAACCGAAGTCATCCGAAGCTTCACCGCCAGCGTAACTCGCGGAGAGAGGATTGCATTGATGGGCCGGAACGGCGCGGGCAAAACGACTTTGCTCAATGCGCTGCTGGCGAACTCTCCTACAGTGCCGGACGCCGAACTGCGCAAAACCAGCGGTTACGATGGAGCATTCCTGACCAGCGGAAAAGTGATTTGGGGACACGAGGCGGCGGTTGGATATTTTGCTCAGGACCACAGGGCTTTGATTCAGGGGGACATGACGGCATTCGAATGGCTGCATCAGTGGGATCCCTCGGCCGCCCACGAAGAGATCCGGGGCCTTTTGGGGCAAATGCTGTTTCCGCGCGAAGACGCTCTGAAGCGCACCGATGTTCTGTCGGGCGGCGAAGCAGCGCGGTTACTCTTTTGCAAGCTCATGCTGCAGAAGCCGAACGTTCTGGTCTTTGACGAACCCACCAATCACCTCGATCTGGAATCGATCAATGCTCTCAACATCGCCCTGCAGCGTTATCAGGGCACTGTGCTGTTAGTGACGCACGACCACGATTTGATTGACGAAGTCGCTAGCAGAATTTGGCATTTCGAGGCGGACCACAAGATCACCGACTTCAAAGGCGCATACGAGGAGTACCAGGCGGTTCTCGCCTAGAGTTTATTCATAAAGCAGGGACGCCTGCGCCTAAACTAGTCTAGTGTCCCTTAAATAGATAGACGTATTATTCTTCACCTTTGCGGCGGCGCCGAGGTTGGGTGCTCCCCGGTTCAATCGATTCCAACTTCGCGCGCGCCCGGTCAATTTTCTTCAGGATGTCCTCCAGTTGTGCCGTCCACACGAAAGGCCGCGGATTCTCATTCCATGCCTCCAGAAACGCCTCGATGGCCTCAACCAGATCCGGCACGCTGAAAAAGGCCTCCCGCCGTACGGCCTTTTCCGTTAGCTCCCGAAACCAGCGCTCCACCAGATTCAGCCAACTGGAACTGGTAGGAATGAAGTGCGGCACAAAGCGGCGATGGCGTTTCAGCCAGCTTTTGACTTCCGGGGTTTTGTGCGTCCCGTAGTTGTCCAGTATCAGGTGCAGTTCCCGATCTCCGGGAAACTCTCGGTCCAGCTGGCGCAAGAACTTCAGGAATTCTTGATGGCGGTGCCGGCTGTGACACTGCCCCATGACTTTGCCGTCCAATAAGCTCAGCGCCGCGAACAAGGTCGTCGTTCCGTTGCGCTTATAGTCATGCGTCATCGTGCCGCACCGCCCTTTCTTCAACGGCAGGCCCGGCTGGGTTCGGTCCAAGGCTTGAATCTGGCTCTTTTCATCCACGCACAACACGATCGCCTTATCCGGCGGGTTCAAATACAAACCCACCACATCGGTCAGCTTCTCTATAAACTTGGGATCGCGCGACAATTTGAAAGTCCGGCTCAGGTGCGGTTTGAGGTTGTGTAAGTTCCAAAGCCGGTTCACCGTGTTCTTGCTCATCCCCTGGGCTTGGGCCATCGTCCGGCAGCTCCAGTGCGTCATGCCTTTGGGTTTGGTTTTCAGAGTCGCGGCAATCAGCGCGTCGCGCTTTTCCTGGCTATATCGGGGTTTGCGTCCCCGTCCGGGTTGAATCTCCCACACCGAACCGATCCCGGCGGTTCGCACCCGCTGGCGCCACAAGGCGGCGGTATGTCGGTTGACCCCATAGCGGGAGGCTATTTCCAGATCCTGCTTGCCGGCGGCAGCGGCCAAGGCCAAGCGGCAGCGCAAGGCCACCTGCTGAGGCGTACTGGGGGCCGCTTCCCAGCGAACCAACTGCGCTAGATCGTCTGCGGATAAGCTTACGACCGGGCTGATTCTAGCCATGCTTAGGTTCATACCACAACAGCCCACATACGTCTATTCATTAATGGGACACTAGACTAGCGCCCGGCCAGCACAGGCGCCAGACGCCCATGCCCATTGAAAATTGAACCCGCCAAGGTGGCCGGTCACATCGACGACCTCGCCGATGAAGAACAATCCAGGCACTTTTCGGCTTTCCATGGTCTTTGCCCACAACTCATTGGTGTCCACGCCGCCCGCAGTGACCTCAGCTTTGTCGTAGCCTTCCGTTCCGGCGGGAATCACTGACCACTTATGCACGAGGCGCTCCAGTTCTGCGAGCCCCGCGTTTGTCCAAGCGGAGAGTAGATGCAGATCCAGCCATCGGTTCGCGAAGCGACCAGGCAAGAAATTGTGCAACGCTGTTCTCATCGCCGTGATGTTTCGTGGAATCTGCGATTCACGTAAGTCAGCCGTCACATCCCGACCGGGCGCCAAGTCGATGGCAACGGCATGAGCAGGTTTCCAGTACGATGAGATCTGCAAAACTGCCGGTCCGCTTAACCCGCGATGCGTGATGAGCATCTTCTCCCGAAACAGTTGCTGGCCAAAAGAGATGGATACATCCGCCGAGACGCCAGCCAAGTCGCAGTACCGGCTGCGATCTTCGTCATTGAACACAAAAGGCACCAGTGCTGGGCGGGGTTCACAAATCGCCAATCCGAATTGCCGTGCCAAATCATAGCCGAGCCCTGTAGCACCCATTTTCGGAATTGACAATCCTCCGGTGGCGACCACCAGGACGGGGGCGCGAAATTCTATCTCTCCAGCACGCAGCACAAACTCCGTCGTTCTCAGAACCTCCTGAATTGAAGTCCTCAGGAAAATGCGAACCCCGGCATCGCGGCACTCACTCTCGAGCATCTCCGTGATGTCGCGAGCAGAGCGATCGCAGAAGAGTTGACCGAGGGTCTTCTCGTGATAAGGAATCCGATGCTTCTCGACCAGCGCAATGAAATCCGAGGGCATATAGCGAGCGAGCGCTGACTTCGCGAAGTGAGGATTTGCCGAGATGAAGTTTTCCGGACGGCAGTGACTGTTGGTGAAGTTGCAGCGGCCGCCCCCGGAGATGAGGATTTTCTTCCCTGCGCGTTCTGCTCGCTCGATCACGGCAACCCGGCGTCCCCGCTTACCCGCCTCGAGCGCGCACATTAACCCCGCAGCACCGCCGCCGAGGACCACGACGTCAAGTTGCTGCGTCATCGAATTGCTGTGTTATCGAAGTGAGAGGTCATCAAGTTGCAGAAGCCACAAAGCCATTGACACCGAGACTATTCGCTTGAAGGAATCAAGAAGCTAAACAGAATGCCACAATCGTGCGACCACGCGCGCCTGTAGCTTTCTCGAGTTCGGTAATCAGTGCGGATTCGAGAACATCCGGGTCTGGATTCATTTCGCAGGCAGCAATTTCCTGTCGGTCGCGCCCTGAAAACAAAGTTCGCAAACGCCAAGGCCATCTTCTGAACGCACGGGCGGTCCAAAGACGCGACAAGTCATCGGACGCGCTTCATAAAGCTCACAAAGTCCGGTCGCCGGATCGAGCGCGGGGCAAGGCTCCTCGTTCGCGAATTCCGCAAAGCGTTGTTCCGCTTCGTCGCTTTCATCCAGCAAGCCGGTAGCTGGATCACCGGGAAACTCCTTCGATAGCCGGGAAACCGCCTGCCGAGCGCGTTGGCGCACACGGTCTGCACGCTCTGGGGCCGAGTCTGCCAGATTTGCGAGTCCTTCACGGAGCCGGACAGCATCGAGCTGATTGATGGCAAATACGCCGATGCAGCATGGCGTGCACCCGGGACGACACACCAGCCACTTGCCGCTTCGACGGGCGGCATCGGCTAGCGCGGAATCCACAATCTGAACCAACGCCCGGTCTCGGGGAGGCGAAGAACAATGCACTTTAAGAGAATACCGCAACACACGGTTTTCATTGCTGGTTGTCTGCGATCTGTCATCGACAACTGGTGCGCAAAGTCTCACCAGCTCCAGCGATCAACCGCCGGGGCGTTACCCCGTGCCCGAGCTACTGAACGGCCAATTCGACGGTTCATAATGACAAAAACGGTGTATCATCGCTCGGTGGGTGCGGCTCGAGGAGTCCCACCCCGGTAAGAATACGCTTTTGTGAGAGGTCCCTACCCCATGGCTGCGGCACCGAGCTCTGGCACGAACCACCGATTCACCCTTGACGACCCCTCTTTTGAGAAATTGTTAGCAGCTGCCTGGGTTCTCCAATGCCTGCACGATCAACTGCATCCCCCGGTCGATCACATTGCAGAACTTGTCGAGTCTCAAAACAGAATCGAGACAGTAAGCTTGGGATTCCCCGAGACCATCGAAGCGGTCGTTCCACCCCCGGCGATGGTGACGATGGCCGAAAGCAAACCTGCCGTGGTCAGCGCTCCCTCTGCCGAGTATGGAACTCTTGCCGAACTCGTCAAGGCTCAGGAGGCAATCGAGACTGGCATGTTGGATCTGGACGCCACGGTGAAGCGTTTAGTCTCACTTTCGCCCAAGCTCAGCAGTGAGCCGGCGGCTCTCCAATCGGCATCGGTCGAACCCATACCGGTCAAAGTAACGTCCGTCGAACTAGCATCGTTCGAACTCACTCCGAGGCTGCCGACACAACCTCCAGCCGTTGCCCCGCCCGCCAAACCGTCCCGTGTCTGGCAAAAGCCACCGAATAACAAAAGGCAGGAGTCGCGCGCGTCTTCATTCAATCTCGAAACCACCCGCAACCGTCTTCGGGACGGTGTCGCTCGCTATCGGGCTGCATTCCGTGACAATTCCACCCTGCGGTCGCTCCGCACCGTAATAGTTGCAACCCCCGTCAATCTTCAAACCACGCTCAAGCGCCTTCGCGGAGCTGGCGCTCGTTATCGAGCTGCTCTCCGCCTTCGAACTGAGAAGGCGCTGGCGACGCAGCGATCGTCATTGAATCTCGGAACCGCCCTCAAGCGTCTGCAAAACGCTTTCACCCACTATGAGTCGAGGTTCCGGGTCAATTTCACTCTGCGATCGCTCCGCGCGGTAGCCATTGCAACGCCGGTCTGGCTGCTGGCGGTGATCGCCAACTTGCTCCTTCTCGAAACGTGGCTCCATGAGCCCTTTCGTGGGGCACGGGCACCGAGTCCTTCTACCGCCGAGGCTGCAGTCACGACCAACTCGCCGACACCGATCGTGTCAACCCGCGCCGCGTCCCCGCCCGCCAAAAAGATCGAAAGCACCCAATCTCAGCGTCCCGCCCCGTTTCGTTCGCTTGCCGCCAGCCACGAGCAAATCACCGACCTGGCTACTTCGTCTGTCGTGCAGCAATTAAGCCGCTACGAAATTAACGGGCTGCGGCGCCAGGCCAAATACGGAGACGACGCTGCCGCTTTTACTTTAGGGATGGCCTACGAGCTGGGACGTTACGTTCATCAGAACTGCGTGGAAGCGGCGCGCTGGGTGACAACGGCAGCCGAAGCAGGCAATGCCGCCGCTCAGTATAATCTCGGACTGCGCTACCGGGACGGCGATGGCGTATCCGCCGATTTGCATGAATCCGAAAAGTGGCTGCGCAAGGCGGCCGCTCACCGGAATCCAGAGGCCAAGCTCGCCCTCCAATTGCTTGCGTCGCGTTGATTCTCCTGCTCGCTGCACAGGACTACTCGAATCAAGCAAGTCAGACAAGCGCTGGTTCCCAAACGACCGTTCAGGGCTGCTTGAGCAGCTCCAACGGAAAGTCCAGGTTGACGGACAACAATGGGAACAGCTTCCAGCTGACTGGAGATAGGGCGAAGGCAAGTGAACATATTGATCACGAGGTTAAGATTACGGGTACCACAACGTCGGCGTCTGCGTATGGCGGAGTCGCCAGTGGATCGATAGGGCAAGCCGGTAGTTCTGTCCAGCAAGCCATCGAGGTCAGTTCCGTTAGCACATCTCCAAGACTTGTAAAGGGGAGGCATGTCCTGCTAAAACCCAAGCCCAGCCGGGGCCCAGCCCCACAAGCTGGGCTTTTCTTTGAACTGCCTACAGGATTAACCGTATTGCGGGCACACCTGTTCTCTAGTACATGGGTCCTGTAGGTGTAGACGCGGGCGGAGGACGCAAAATGGCCACTTCTAAGAATCTATCCTCGCTAGCCTGGGGCTGGCGAAACCTCTACGTTGCCGCTTTGATGGAAGCGGATAACGACAGAATGTCCGTGCGCATTACGGGTGCGGAGCGGGTAATGTTGGATAGGGCGAGAGAATTATTTCAGGATTCCGGAGACAACATTCAGGAAGAGGAAGCATTGGACGATGCACTTTATGCTCTTCGTGCCTTGAAGACCTGCCTTGAGATACACGGCGGATTTGCGACGGCGGCCTGAATTCGATCTCCGAGCTTGGCAATTGCGGATAGGCCCGCGCACAACTTGCCCGCCGCCTGATGCAGGGCGGCGAGAAACGACTGGGCATTGCCGGAGGCGAGCCAGTGCGGACGGCGAGTGAAAGCGTTTGTGCCGTCTCTGTTTTAATACAGCTTCGTGTATTAACGACTTTCCGCCCGTCGGTCCCTGAAGAAGGTCTGCAACAGCTCGGCACAACGACCCGCCAGTACGCCTCCGCGTACTTCCATTCGATGATTCGATTGAGGATGGTTCAGCACCTCCATCACCGAATGGACTGCGCCCGCTTTTGGATCGTCAGCGCCGTATACCAAGCGTTTTATCCGTGCATGCACCAGAGCACCTGTGCACATGGGGCACGGCTCAATCGTGGCAAACACTGCGCAATCTTCCAGGCGGTGGTTGCCCAGGCTCGAACCGGCTTGGCGCAGGGCAACAATTTCGGCATGGGCGGTGGGGTCGGAGTCGGTAAGGTTGCGATTCCAGCCTCGACCGACGACCTCGCCAGCATGCACGACCACTGCGCCGACTGGAACCTCGCCCGCTTCCAGCGCTCGTTGTGCGGCACGCAAAGCCTCTTCCATCCAGAATTCGTCGGAAACAGTTGTTGATCGTTCGTCGTTGGCCGTTGGTCGTTGGTTCGGGGACACGGTGTGTACGGTCATTGTATCGGGTTCGGAAAAAGGGTGGTTCGCCTCGGGTGGAAACAATCCTACTTCCTTCCCGCAGATAGAGGCGCAAGGCCACTTCTGCGATTTTTGCGATGATGGTATGCTTACTCCGTTATGGGGATTCCGAACCTACTACGCAAAGTCTTCTTGTTGGATTTACTTCAGGGCCTGAAGGTCACGTTTCGTTACCAGGATCCAAGGGAAATCTATACCGAACAGTATCCTTTGCAGCGGCCGCAGGTGGCCGAGCGTTATCGCGGGGCGCCGCGGCTGAACGTGAATCCCGATACCAACGAGACCATGTGCATTGCCTGCGATTTGTGCGCGCTGGCATGTCCCGAGAATTTGATCGTGGTGACGAGCGCGCGCAACGAGCAGACCCGCCGCAAGGAACTCACCAACTTTACTTATGACCTGAGCCGCTGCATGTTCTGCGGACTCTGCGAGGACGCCTGTCCCGTGGACGCTCTGGAATTGACCCAGGACTTCGAGCTCGCCAGCTATACCCGCGAGGGAGCGATCTGGAATCGCGAGATGCTGGAGAAGGGTCCGCAGCCGACGCAGTACAAGAAGTGAGATCTAGCTTTTAGGCTGTGCCGTGGCCGTTGTATGCTTGCCGTAAGTTCTTCCCGGAGTCTTGATGAACTGGCGTGTTGCCGGCTCTTTCATTTCCGCTTACTCCTGCTTTATTACTTGGTCTGGCTGGTTTGGAGAAGAAGAACCGCGCCGCCGGAGATCCCTGCACCCGGGTGTGACCACCGGAGCTGGAAGCAGCTGATTTTAGCCAGCCTTCTCACACTTTTCGCCGTTTGGCCCTGATCCGCTGGATCGGCACGGAAATCCGCATCTTTGTCCATGTAAAGAATCTGGCCTTGTTGCTCTGCTTCCTGGGCTTCGGAATGGGCTGTGCTCTGGCGCGCCGTCCTGTCCGCTGGCAGGCTTCTGCAACCGCTCTGCTCGGCCTGCTGATGGTCGTCCGTTGGCCATGGCACGGCAGCGGATGTTCGAAGACCTCTCTGAGTCCATGGACGCCGCGCAGGACATTCAGATCTGGGTGTCCGGCACAGCCCGGCACTGGCCGGACTTACGGGTGGCGGTTTTAATGGTCGCGGCCTTGCTTCTGCTGGTGGTCTGCATTTTTATACCGCTGGAACAGGTCGTCAGCCGCCAGTTGGAGTTGGCGGCGCGACCGCTGCAAGGCTATTCGTGGAACCTGGCGCAAGCCGGTTAGGAATTCTGACAATTTTTGCGGTTTCCTGGTTCGCTCTTGGGCCCGCGGTCTGGATGGCTGTCATTTTCCTTGGGATGGGACGGCTGCAGCCTAGTTTGCGCCGCCCCCCGTTATTTGCGAGCCTTGCTATCCCTGCGGCCTTCCTGCTTCACGATGTTTCCACCCCTGAGCATTTCACCATTTGGGCTCCGTACCAGACAATCGATTATAAAGACTGAATTTTCGTAACGGGGATTCTGGAAAGCGATCGTTGAGGTCAACCATACGGTCTACCAGTTCATGGTCGATCTTTCGCCGAAGCTTCTGCAGTGTCATCCCAAGCTGCGGCCGAAGCTGCCGACCGGGACCCATACAACCTCCCCTTCTCTTTTGCACCTCCGTCGCCGCGTGTCCTGATCGTAGGTTCAGGAACCGGTAACGATGTGGCAGCTGCGGTGCGGCAGGAGAGCGTTTTGGTGGATGCCGTTGAAATCGACCATGGCATTCTGGCCTTGGGAAAAACCCATCCCAGCGCACAGGTTTCGGTCCACGTGACCGATGCCCGCGTTTACAAGAAGTGGGCCCGTGGTACTTACGATTTGATTCTGTTCGGCCTGCTCGATTCGCACACCCTGGCGGACTACTCCAACATGCGCATCGACAATTTCGTTTACACCAAAGGATCCTTTCAGGAGGCCAAGTCGCTGTTGGCTCCAGGCGGCGTCGTGTTCATCAAATTTCAGGTAGATCGCCCATGGCTTGAGAAGCGGCTCGTAGAAATGCTGACCCAGGTATTCGGCAAGCCGCTGATCACCTTTGTGGCAGGCTCGAGTTATACGGCAGGAGTTACGTGCTTCGCTATTTCTGCGTCGGGACAAGTAGAGCATCAGCTGGCTGCGGATTCCGCGTTGAGCAGATTCGTCTCGGAGAATCGTCCTGATTTTCTCGACTCGCCCGCTGTGCCCGTGACTACCGACGACTGGCCCTATCTTTATCAGCAAGGCCGCTGGCTACCGGGCATTTTCGTTTCCATCGAACTTCTGGTGCTCCGCTTGGGAACTGGCCTCTATCTACAGATTCTGGAAACGCGCCAGCGCGTTCCGTCGCTCTTCTTCTTCAGCATGGGAGCGGGGGTTTCCGATTGCTGGAGACGCAGATAGTCAGCCGCCTGTCCTTGCATTTCGGCCCGACCTGTCAAGTGAACGGCATTGTCATCGGAGCCATTCTCGTGGCGTTACTGGTGGCCAATACTATCGTCGAACGCCAAGCCAAACCATGGCCCAGGCACTGCTACCTGGCCGGGTTGCTGGCCGGACTGCTGGTCACGATACTTTTCCTTTTCATCGACTACCGGGCAGCCCAACATTTGTGGGCTGGGTGGCAGCGGCAGTATTCACCGTTCCCGTTTCTTTCGCGGGGCTGTTGTTTGCGAGTGAGTTTCGTGTAACCGCTTCCCCGAGCGCGGCTTTGGGAACCAACATGCTTGGTGCCGTCGTTGGTGGGTTGCTGAAGAACCTGTCGTTGGTCATTGGCCTGAAGGCACTCTTACTGGCGGCGATGGCGCTCTATGTTCTCGCTGGAGTGGGCCTGATTACGGACAGAAAGCATGCCCAACGGCGCGAGGAGCCGCTGTGCGTGTCGGTTGCAGGTGGCTAGAGAGCCGGTTGCTGCTGCGTCATGCAATGCATTGCTCCAAAGCCCCAGATCAGATCCCCCGAGTAGATGCCGATGACCTCGCGGTCGGGAAAGACGTCGGCCAGAATACCCAGAGCGATGCGGTCGTTGGGATCGTTGAAGACTGGGACGAGAACCACGCCGTTGGCGATATAGAAGTTGGCGTAGCTGGCGGGCAAGCGGCGTCTTTCGAAGATCAGGGGCGCGGGCATAGGGAGTTCGACAATGGCGAAAGGCTTTCCGTCGTGATCGGTGGCCGCGCGCAGGCGGCGGATGTTGTCCCGTAGGGGCTCGTAATTGGGATCGTCTGGATTGGTCTCGACTGCGGTTACGACCGTGTCAGGGGTGACGAAACGGGTGAGGTCGTCGACGTGGCCGTGAGTGTCGTCGCCAGCGATTCCAGAGCCCAACCAAATCACGTTCTTGATTCCAAGATAGTCAGCGAAAACTTTTTCGTAGTCTTTGCGTTTCATCGTCGGATTTCGCTGTTGGACCTTGCTTAGCAGGCATTCTTCGGTGGTTAGCAAAGTCCCTTGACCGTTGACGTCGATGGAGCCGCCTTCGAGCACAACCCCCTGCTTACCGAAGACGGGGCGGCACTCGCGGGCATCGGCGGCCTGCGCCATCAAGCTTCCGATTTTCTCGTCGTGCTGATAGTTCGAGTATTTGGCCCAGGCATTGAAGCGCCACTTGACCCCGGCAAGCCCCGCCTTAGAGGTTAAAGTCCGGTTCCTTTCGACGCGTCCTTCCGGCTTCGAAACATGTGGGGACAGCCGCCCCCGGCTGTCCAATCGAGCGAAGCTCGACCCCGTGACGAACGTACAGCCGGAGTCGCGAATCCAGATGCGGTTCGTGGGCCAACGGTGAAAGTGAGTGTCGTCACTGAGTGCGTTCGCACGGTCGAGTACTTTGCGGGCGCGCTTCTCCGAAGCGGCATCGTTGACGATCAGTTCGACCCGTTCGTGGCGAGCCAGGTGGCGGATGATTTCCCCGTAGACCCATGGGATGGGCGCAAACTTTTCGGGCCAATCGGCGCGATGGTGGGGCCAAGCCAGCCAAGTGGCGTCATGCGGTTCCCATTCGGCAGGCATGCGGAGGCCTTGGGCTGTTCGCTTGTCACCTGACATTGAAAACTTAGCTGGCATATTTTTCAGCAGATCTAGGCGGATACAGAAGTCATCCCGTAAATCTGGTATGTCATTCCGAGCAAAGCGAGGAATCCCTACTTGCGCCCGAATCCTTCGGATACCGAAGCTTCGCTCAGCATGACACTCTATTTTCGAGATGACCGATTCCTTGAAAACCGCCGCTCAATCAATCAACCGACTCGTGATTGGGGCATAAGCGTCGATTCTGCGGTCGCGCAGGAACGGCCAGTTGCGGCGGACTTCTTCCAATGCTTTCAGGTCGACTTCGCCCACGAGAATCTCTTCTTTGTCATGCGAAGCTTCGGCGATTACTTGGCCGAAGGGATCACATAAGAATGACCCACCCCAGAATTCCAATCCGGTTCCCGCTGCAGATTTCCCCCGAACGTCTCCGGTTTCGAAGCCGACACGGTTGACCACGGCCACATACACGCCATTGGCGATGGCGTGGGCTCGCTGAATGGTGCGCCACGCATCGTGCTGGGCCACGCCAAACTCGGCCTTCTCGGCGGGATGCCATCCGATCGCGGTCGGATAGAAAAGCACATGCGCTCCCTGCAACGCGGTAAGGCGCGCTCCTTCGGGATACCACTGATCCCAGCAGACCAGCGTGCCTACTCGACCAACGTTGGTATCGAAGGCGCGAAAACCGAGATCGCCAAGCGTGAAATAATATTTTTCGTAATAGAGCGGGTCGTCGGGGATGTGCATCTTGCGGTAGAGGCCGCGCAGGGTGCCATCCGCGTCGAACATGGCGGCCGTGTTGTGGTAGACACCAGCGGCGCGCTTCTCAAACAGCGAGGCGATGAGGACAATCCGAAGTTGCTTGGCTAGGTCTGCCAGCTTTTTCGAGGTGGGGCCGGGGATTGGCTCGGCGAGATCGAATAGGGATGCATCTTCACGCTGGCAGAAATATTGCGTCTGAAAAAGTTCCGGCAGGCAGACGATCTGCGCGCCTCGGCCAGTTGCTTCGCGTACGCGCTCGATGGCGTGCCGCAGATTCTTGTCAGGGTCGGACGTCATCGCCATCTGTACCAGTCCGACTTTGAATTTCTCAGGCGGCAGAACGATACTCCTTCTGGGACAAAATAGAATACCAGTTCCCCATTCTCGGTTGTCCACAACTGTGGTGGTAGCAAGAGCTCGCAAGATTCTAGTAGAGTAGTGCTTCGATAAGAAGCGATTTGGGGGTGGACCTTGAAAAATGGCAATCACGACGGCGCGGGAATCGATCGCAAGCTGCACAACCCGATCGAAGATCGATTAATTCCGTTGGAATCGCTGGACCTCAGTTCAGTGCGGTCGGTTGACGATCTGGTGCGCGCCATGGGCAAGACTGCCTTCACCGGTCGGCAGGTCGGCGAGGCGGCTGACGTCCTCGAAGCCATGGCTCGGGACGAGGAATGCTTCGTGGTAATGACCCTCG
This sequence comes from uncultured Acidobacteriota bacterium, assembly GCA_963796095.1. Taxonomy (GTDB): domain Bacteria; phylum Acidobacteriota; class Terriglobia; order Terriglobales; family Acidobacteriaceae; genus JABDBE01. The sequence continues at coordinate 172,086 of CAWCKL010000044.1, read as the reverse complement.
CCGGCGCCATGACCGTGGCCAAGCAGAGCCTGATCATTGCAGACCTGATCGATCGGGGGATCGTGAACGCGATTGTCTCCACCGGGGCGCTGATGGCTCACGGACTGGTCGAAGCCACGGGGCGAGCCCATTTCCGTTACAACCCGGACGTTTCCGACACCGAGCTCTATGAACAGGGCTACAACCGGGTTTACGACACGCTCGAGCCGGAGCAGAACCTGGATGATGTCGAGGAAGTGATGTCGCAAATATTGGAAGGTTGGGATCACAGCGAAGTGCTGTGCTCTTACAAACTGAATCATGCAATCGGAGCGCATCTGGCCAAGCATGCCACGGGGCAACGAGGCATTCTGAAGTCAGCTTATGAAAAGGGCGTGCCGGTATTTGTGCCGGCATTCACGGATTCAGAGCTAGGCCTGGACGTGGCGCTGAACAACCGGCTGCGCGAGTCGACCGGCAGGCACAAGCTGCGGTTTGATCCATTCGAAGATCTGGAGCATTTCGCGGCCACGTTGTTGCGGCAGACCAGACTTGGGATTTTCACGATTGGCGGAGGTGTGCCCCGCAACTGGGCGCAACAGTTTGGGCCTTTCTGCGAGTTGCGGCATCGCCGCCTGGGAGAAAACGTTCCTTTGAAGCGCTACCACTACGGCGTGCGAATTTGTCCCGAACCGGTGTACTGGGGCGGGCTCTCGGGGAGTCCGTACAGCGAGGCTATTTCGTGGGGCAAGTTTGTGCCTCCGGCGGAAGGCGGGAGGTTTGGCGAGTTGTTTGTGGACGCGACAGTTGGATTGCCGTTGGTTGTAGCGGCGGTGCTGGAGCGTTTAGGCAAAGGAAAATCGGCAGGGAAGAAGAAGGTGGGAGCAAGGAAATAGCAGCCGCGAAGCGGTGTAAGACTGCAGTCCACGGCGCAAGCCATGGGTGAAGAGTGAGAAACGGACGAGCCCCAGCGGGGCGAAAGAGGTTGTGTTCTAGTCAAAAATCAATACAGCCGAAGCAATCACCGTACTCCACAACCCGCGTTTATCCCCAACTGCCGACTGAGTGATGTTTGCGGTACGGACGATCTTGTTCGAAATCCGATAAATCTCTTTCTTCTCGTCCCATGAGCGATCTGGATCGAATTCCACGTTAAGCGTTGTCGCCAGCATCTCCGCCGCGAGCTCCTCGGCATATTCGCCGGCGGAGTCATCGGTTTCGCCGAAGGAGTGGTGCTCGCTGAGGTAACCGTAAGTGTTGCGGTCGGCCGGGATGGCCACGCCAATACTGGCCGCGAGCAAGCGATGCGGCTCACGCGTGGAGTTCTCGGCAACCACCGCGAAGACCACTTCGCCCGGGCTCAGATACTTCAGTCCCTGAGAGCGCGGCACCAGCTTGCACTGGGGCGGAAAGATGGATGAAACGCGAACCAGATTCTGTGCGGCGATGCCGGCGTCCCGCAGCGCCAGCTCAAAGGAAGTAAGACGTTCACGATGCTTGCCGACCCCCTTGGTGAAGAAAATCTTTTTGGGGACCATGTCTTTGCCCAATTCGTTGTTCCTCCGGTGGTTAGATGAGTGGTCAAATCTAACATAGCGAATTGTAAAGGGAATATGAAAATTGCTTCGCGGGACAAAAAAGCTTGGCGGAAACCCGGACTTGGATTTCCGCCTTGTTTCATCGAGAAAACCGACTCTATTTGACCGCCGCGACTGAACTGACTTCTATGGTGTCGCCATCGACCTCGCCCTTTACAGTGGCTTTCGCCGCCGCCAACTTGTCGAGCTTGTCCAGCGTAGCTTTGTCCTTGGTATCTAGCGTGTAAACTTTTCCGCCCACGACCAGGGCGTATTTTGATCCCTTTTGTACGCAGGCGCGGAGGCAGGCAGCGTCGTCGCCTTCCATCATATGTTTAGCCCCGCACATGGCATCGCTCACTGTTCCCGTGAAGGTCTCGGCCTTGGCTGCGAATGAGGCTGGAATTAGAGCTGCGGCCAACAGAACGCTGGTCAGAGAAACTGCGAACTTTCGCGTAAATCGCATCAAATCCTCTCTCCTTTTGAATAAGTATGCCGCTGCTCGTTAGATGTATCCATTTGAAACGCGATAGCCGTACGCGTCAAGGATTTTCGCCGAGGTTATCGCGGTTTTGGATTGAAGCGCAAGGTCACATCTACGGTATGCTCTTTCTGATTGAGCGATTCGCGGACACTGACATCCCAGTCGGACATGACCGGGATCTCTTTGTCCTCCCGGTCGAGAAATTGTTTGGGATAGCTGGAGTCATAGGGGTCGCCAGCGCGTAATCTCCAATCGTCTTCCAGGCGCGCACTCATACGCGAGTCGAGGCCGCGGATTTCCAGGTCTCCCATGGAGTAGACTTCGCCCTCTTGGATGCGCAGCACGTATCTCACAGTGGAGTTCGTGTCGTCTAGTTCCGGATCTGGTTGGATACTGGCTGTCATATATCCGCGCGTGCCGTAAAGCTTCTTCATGGCTTCGATGTCGGTATCGAGCTGGACGGCATTGGCTGGCTCACCGAGTTGCGTGCGCATCAGTGCTCGCAGAGATTCGGCGGAGAAGGATTTGTACCCGCCTATCTCAATAGCAGCCAGTTTATATTCGCGTCCGGGATCGACGGGGAAAGTCACGTCCACCGTAGTTTCTTGCGGGCTGCCCTCAACCACCTTGGCCTGCGCGTCGCCGAACGTCGCTTTCAAATATCCCCGCTGCAGGTAGACTGGGAGGAAATTCTTGTCCTCGTGGGCGCGCAGTATCGAACGCGAGAAATCAGTGCCCGGCAGTTTTCTTGCGGCGGATTCAAGCAAGGGCAATTCAGCCTCACCGGCTCCTGCGAATGCGATATTGCGAATGTGGATCTGAGGACCCACGACCGTGAAAACGAACGCTTCGACCGGGCCATCTTCGGGTCCAGCGCGAAGATAGTTAGCCTCGCCTTGCACGTTGTGTGCGATCAGCAAACCTTGCAGGGCATTGGAAACCTGATCTGCCAGTTGGCCACCGACAGGGAGTTGTCCTTGAAACAGCGGAACCGCGGCATGGAGCTGGTCAAGCAGTTCCTGATCCGAGAACCAGACAAGATTGTCGAAGCGAGCCGGAACGAACGGCTCAGCATCGTGGACCTGCAGCTCAAGCTTGGTGCCCTCGGCGGAGTACTGAAAGCTGTAGAGGACATCGCCGAATGCGCCGGTGTCGGTAAGGAGCCGGGCAGCTTTTTTGAAGTCGTCTTCGCTCACGGTTTGTCCGATCTGCAGGCCGCTCGCAGCGACAATCTCTTCTGATTTGTAGCGCTGGGTCCCCGTCGTTTTGACGGAAATAAGTTTAAAGGCCGTGGGCGGGAGTTCTTTGGGGGACTGCTTCCGCGCAGTCTGAGAGAGCGCCGAGGATAAAGAAAGACAAACGCATAACAAAACCCACTGGGTTGTTGAGAGTCGCACCTAGCAAGATTCTAACCCAGGCCGTCGGGTTCCTGTATCCGAAGATGAGCGCAAGCTGGTAACCGTTACGTCGTTTGCCGTTCCCAAAACTGCACGGGCTTGTTCAATTCTTGAGGGGAAGGGCACGGCTTTCAGCCGTACCGTAATAGGCTGGAATTGAGCGGCTTCCAGCCGCTGAGGTATGCCTTGAAGCCTACTCGCGCAATCTCCCCACCGGGTACGTATTTCGTGACCTTCTCGACCTGGCGGCGCCGGAGCCTGTTCGTGGTCGAACCCTGTGCCCGCCTTTTCTTGAAAACTCTCTAGGGCTACAAGAGGCAAGGACGATTCCAACTGCACGCCTTTGTCGTCATGCACGAGCACTCACGTGAAGGCGCCCACCCTTCCGCAAAGAACGCGGAAAGGGTGGGGCCGCCCGCGCCTGTGCGCGTTGATGGAAATGCCTGGGGGCTTCATCGTGCTGCGAGCAGACGCGGGGTCCCTCGACTTCACAGAATCACTCGCCCCGCGAACGATTCTGTTCCGCTCGGGATGACAAAGCAAAAAGCGATGACAGTGCAAAAGCGATGACAGAACAAAACCGCGATTCCTGTTCCTACTAAGGGGCCGCGCACAAAGAAAATGTACATTTCTAGCTATGGGTCTAGTTACCATGGGGCGATAACAAATAGTTCCAGTCTCCATGAAAAGCGGCTGGCCTGAGGTTAAGCTTGGCCATTTCGGAATTAGGGACCTTGATTCCTTTGGGATAACTCTTGCGCGTCACCTTGGCTTTGATTTTGAGACCCGCTTGGGTGGTGGTATTGCCGATAAGGCTGACAATGGTTTCAAAGCTGACCAGGGGCCTTCCCCTCCAGTTCTGAGTGATAAATGAGAACATCCGGTGTTCGATTTTGTTCCACTTGCTGGTTCCAGGCGGGAAGTGCGATACGTGAATGTTCAATCCCGTGAGGTCCGCCAAGCGTTGCACTCCCACTTTCCATAGCCGGGAACGGTTGCTATTGCTACCTCCGGCGTCGGCCATAATGACCAACTCGGTCGCTTTCGGATAGGCCTTGCAGCCCATGTGTTTCCACCAGGATAGGATGCTATCGGTGGCAAAGTCGGCGGTATCGTGATCCATACCCACATTTACCCAACCCTGGTTGCGCCCCACGTCATAGACCCCATAGGGTACCGCCTTGGGCACTTCGGAATCGGGAAAATCATGCAGCAGGGTTTTCTCCGGCTCTCCTTGCGGTTGCCATTCCTGGCCGCCATTACTGTAGTTTCCTACCAATTCTTTTTTCTTGGTGTCCACAGAAATGACTGGGCAACCCTGCTTTAAGAATTTCTTGGTCTGGGCATTGATAAACTCAAACTGAGCATTGCGATCCGGGTGATCGCTGCCTTCAATGGTCTTGGCGTTAGCCTGCAGGCTGTACTTCATCTCATGGAGAAGAGCGGCCACTTTCCGTTCCCCAATCTGGAATCCTTGTCCTTGTAACTCCTCGGCCAATTTGCGAGTGCTCTTACAGGTCCAGCGCAATGGTGACATAGGGTCCCCACGCGTGGTTGGCTCAATCAGCTTCTCCAGTGCCGTGAATATCTCGGGTTGCTGATCCGTGAGCCGCTTTCGACCTCCTCCGGATCGCCGGTTGCGCTCCCCGGCCAACTCCTTCTCCCCTCCCACCTCCAATTCCCGTATCCCCGCGTGAATCGTGCCACGCGACAAACCCGTAGCCTGCGCTACCAGAGAGATACCACCGTGCGGCAATGCTCGCGCTTCCGTAGCCGCCCATATCCGTCGTTGCCTCTCCGATAACACGTCGCGCAAAGTTTCGTACTTTTCACAAACCGTCTCAACTAGTCCCCTTAGCTTCATTCAACTAGCTTATAAGACACTGATGAAATGTGCAAGTTATTTATGCGCACTTCCTAACGTTGTTCGGAGGCCAACGCATCCACGCCTTTGATCTTTACTGCGATGTCGATGAACGCCAGCGCAGCGCGGCTTAGAGCTTTGTCTTTGCGGAAGACCAGCGCGAGATCGCGGCGAATGGTGGCGTCGGAGATGGCGATGACCGCCAGCGCGTTGGCGCGTATATCTTCCAGCACATTGGAACGCGCGATAAAGCCCACACCGGCGTCCGCGGCTACGAAGCGCTTGAGCAGTTCACTGGAGTCAAGTTCCATGGTGTAGTGCGGCTTGAGTTTGCGTTCGTAGAAAAGATTCTCCAGCGCATCGCGGGTATGTCCAATCTTGGGCACGACCAGCGGGAACTTCGCAGCCTCGGCAATCGTGGCTGATTTCTTCCTGGCCAAGGGATGCTGTGGGGGAACGATAATCACGAGCTCGTCGCGATGAATCAGCACCACGGTCAGCCGGGCGTCAGTCACGGGCAGGGAAACGACGCCGAAGTCCACGGAGTTATCGACCACCGATTCCAGAATCTTGGCATAGTCCGCACGTTTGATGTTTACGCTGACGTCGGGGTACTGCTTTTTGAACTCGGCGAAAACCTCGGGCAGGATATGAAGGCACGTGCCTTCGTTGGCGCCGACTACAATCTGGCCGCGAGGCACGCGCTCGGTTTCGGCGATGCCGGTCAGCATGGCCTTGCGGGATCCCACCATTTGTTCGGCAAAGTTCTGGAAGAGCTTTCCCGATGCGGTGACGGAGACCTTGCCGCCGGATCGGTCTAACAACTTCGCTCCGACTTCTTCTTCGAGGGATCGAATTTGTGACGAGATGGCCGGCTGGGTGCGGAAGCGCCTCTCTGCGGCACGGGAAAAGGAGTTGAGCCGCGCAACTTCGAGAAAAGTTTCGAGCTGGTCGAAGTCCATAGCAGCAGTTTTTGGGATCGTTCGGGGCGCGGGGAGATTGTAGCAGGATTGTCAGGCGCACTATTTGTCATCCCGAGCAAAGCGAGGGATCTGGGTTTGCGTGGCCGGGCGAGACCCAGATTCCTCGTCGCTCCGCTCCTCGGAATGACAAAGCGGGTAGGGGTAGAGACGTAGCTAGCTACGTCTCTACCGGTAATGCTTATTGTTTCAGTAGCTTCTCGATCGCCGAAGTCACTTCTGGGGAATCTGGCGTGACTGCGGGTTCAAAGCGCTGCACCACGTTGCCGTTGCGGTCGACAAGAAACTTGGTGAAGTTCCACTTGATGTCTCCGGTGTGCGACGGATCAACGTCTTTGGTCAGGTATTGATAGAGCGGCGCCTGATCCGATCCCTTGACGAAAATCTTCGAGTACAGAGGAAAAGTTACGCTGTACTTCCGCGAGCAGAAAGTCTTGATCTCTTCGTTGGTTCCAGGCTCCTGCTGTCCGAAGTTGTTGGCCGGAAAGCCGAGGATGACGAAGCCCTGATCCTTATATTTGTTGTAAATGGCTTCAAGCGCAGTGTACTGGGGAGTAAATCCACACTGGCTGGCTACGTTGACCATCAGGATTACTTTTCCTTTGAAGTCGGCCAGGGGCATGGGTTTGCCGTCGATGCTGGGCAGGGTGAAATTGTAGAGGTTCGAAGCGGCAAAGGTTGAGGTAGCCATAAGAATCACCAGTCCTATAAGAAGATGCTTGCAGACGTTTTCATTGCGCACAACGGTCATTGTTTCTCCTCGGCGCTGCTGATAATTGCTGACAGGTTTGAGATCAGCATACCGGAGGGGAGTTGAGATGCACAACTCGGATCAGAAAGGGGAGATTCTCATACAGCGCGCAAGATTCCTCGCCCGGCTGCGCCGGGACTCGGGATGACGGCGAGGGCGGGGCGGGTCGAGCACGTTGGCTGCTGCAGAGCGTTTGTGTTCGTATTCGGACACTTCCTTCCCATGAATGAACAGAACGACTTCGTTGAACTGCGCTTTGTTTGGTGGTAAGCATATGGAGATACGCAACTTACCCGTCCGGCACAGTGGCTGTGCGCGTGCCATTCTTTAAGGCAAATGGATATTGCTCGCCCATCCGTCGCGGGTCAGCGTCGTCGCCGCCAGATCATTTATGCCGCTGTCGGAATCGTGCTCGTCGCGTTGGTAACCATGGGACTGTCTCGGCTGAAGCCCGCCGCCCCGACGGTTGAGCGGTCTACCGTCTGGGTGGACACAGTGAAACGCGGGTCGGTGTTGCGGCAGGTGCGCGGTCTGGGAACGCTGGTCCCGATGGAAGGTTCGATCCAGTTTCTTCCAGCCGTGACCGAAGGGCGCGTGGATAAAGTCCTCGAACTTCCTGGGGCCCAAGTAAAGGCCGACACGATACTACTCGAGCTGAGCAATCCCCAGTTGACGCAAGAGGAGCTCGATGCGCAGTGGAAGCTCAAAGCGGCTGAAGCCGATTACAAGAACCTAGAAGTAGCGCTCGCCAGCCAGGTGTTAGCGCAAAAGTCCTTGTCGGCGCAGGCTCAGTCGGAATACAGCCAAGCCAAGATGCAGGCCGACATCGATTCGGAATTGGCGAAACTCGGCGTGATCTCGCAACTCAGCATGAAAGTCTCGAATCAGAAAGCTGAGCAACTGTCTACTCAGAACGACATCGAGAAACAAAGGCTGGTCAATAGCAGCGAGGTGCTCAAAGCGCAACTTCAGGCGAAACAGGCTGAAGTAGAGGAGTTTCGCGCCCTGGCACAGTTGAAGCAGAGCCAACTCGACCACCTGCGGGTGCGCGCTGGAATTGACGGCGTCCTGCAAGAACAGACGCTGAAGATTGGACAATTCGTGACGCCCGGTACCACGCTCGCGAAAGTTGTTCAGCCGCAGCGGCTGAAGGCGGAGTTGAAGATTGCGGAGACCCAGGCGAAAGACATTCAGATCGGACAGCCAGCCTCCGTTGATACACATAACGGAGTAATTCCTGGTCACGTTGTGCGCATTGATCCGTCTGTAGTGAATGGGACCGTGACCGTAGACGTGACGCTGGACGCCAAGCTTCCGCAAGGGGCGCGACCGGATCTCAGCGTGGATGGGACCATCGATCTTGAGAAGATGGACAACGTGTTGTATGTGGGACGCCCGGCTTTTGGGCAGGAACAAAGCACGGTCGGGATGTTTAAGCTGGAGCCCGACGGAAATAACGCGGTGCGCGCGCAGGTCAAGCTGGGTCGTAGCTCGGTGAATACAGTTGAGATTCTGCAAGGGCTGAAGGAAGGCGACCAAGTCATTCTCTCCGACATGTCTCGCTGGGATTCTTACGATCGCGTTCGTCTGGAATAGAGCTGAGCGCTGAAAAAGGGAAGGGAACTTAGATGGCTGACGCAGGCACAATTATCAGCATGCAAAACATTACCAAGGTTTTCTTCACGGACGAGGTGGAGACCCACGCTCTGTCCGGGATTCACATGGAGATTCGCAAGGGAGAATATGTGGCGATTGCCGGGCCGTCCGGTTCGGGTAAGTCGACGCTGCTGGCGCTGATTGGGCTGCTCGATTCTCCGACGGACGGAACCTACGTGCTGAACGGACATGCCGCCGCGAATCTCAACATCAGCGAGCGTTCGCGCATCCGCAACCGCGAAATCGGATTCATCTTTCAGAGTTTCAACCTGATCGGCGATTTGACGGTATACGAGAACGTCGAACTGCCGCTCACGTATCGCGGCATGGCTGCGAATGAACGCAAAGAGCGCGTGCACAATGCCCTGGAGCGGGTAGGGATGAACCACCGGACCAAGCACTATCCCTCACAGCTTTCCGGCGGCCAGCAGCAGCGAGTAGCCGTAGCGCGGGCGTTGGCTGGTTCACCCGCAATCCTTCTTGCTGATGAACCAACCGGAAACCTGGATTCCCGCAACGCCGAAGCAGTGATGGACTTGTTGCGCGATCTGCACCGCGAAGGCGCGACGATCTGTATGGTCACGCACGACCCGCGCTTCTCGCGGCACGCCGAGCGCACCATCCACATGTTTGATGGACGCGTGGTTGAGGAGAGCGTCGAGGTCAACTGATAGTGAAGTTATGGAAAATCTCCTTCAAGATGTGCGCTACGGCCTCCGCATGTTGGGGAAGAATCCCGGCTTCACTGCTGTGGCCTTGATCACCCTTGCACTGGGTTTAGGCGTAAACATCTCGGTCTTCACCTTAGTCAATGCACTCTTGCTGCGTCCTCCCTCGGGAGTGCAGAGGCCCGAATCTCTGGTCGACATATACGCCTACACCGCGCGACAGCACGAACACGAGTACGGCACTTTCTCATATCCGGATTATCTGTACTTCCGCGAACACAGCACCGTGTTTTCCGGGCTGGCCTCTGAGTATCCTTACTCGCAAGTCAATCTGGTTGCCAATGGCAACTCCAGGGATATCAACGGTAGCGTTGTTTCCGACAATTACTTTTCGTTACTAGGGCTCCAGCCATCGCTCGGGCGATTCTTCCTGCCGGAGGAGCAGTCCGTGCCGGATCGAGACGCGGTCGCGGTACTCGGCTATGACCTGTGGCGAAGAGAGTTTGGCTCTGATGCCGAAATCGTTGGCAAGCATGTAAAGCTCAACGGGGCCGGGTTCATGATCGTGGGCGTCGGCCCGCGCGAGTTTGGCAGTCCCAATGCTCTCGGCCAGGCCATTGACGTCTGGATGCCGGTGATGATGTTCTCGGTTGGATTTCGCTCCTGCAACGGATTGCAACCAGACTGCCATCCGGTCCGCATGATTGGGCGTTTGAAAACGGGCCAGACCATCGGCGGGGCGGAAGCCGAAATGAACGGATTGACCGGCCAGCTGGCGGCGCAATATCCGGATACGGACCGGGGCTTGGCCGTGGCGATGGCACCGCTGGCTGGCGTGAGGGTGATGCACCGTGCCGAGACCGAGCGTATCGCCAAAGTTTTGGGTGCTGCTGTCATTGTGGTGTTGCTCATTGTTTCGGCTAACTTGACTGGTCTGCTGCTGGCTCGCAACCATGGAAGGAAGAAGGAAATTGCAGTTCGCCTCGCCATAGGGGCCAGCCCTGGCCGCGTGGTTCGCCAGTTGCTCTTCGAATCGTTGCCACTTTCAATGCTTGGGTGTGCGCTCGGATTTGTGGTTGCGCTCTGGGCTCGGGGAATCTTCATCAGCTATTTCGGCTCAGCTGGCGAGGCACGCCGCGCCTACTTCGAAATTCCCTTCGATTTCACAGTCATAATATACAGCTTCGGCCTCGCAGTGATCACCACTCTACTCTTTGGTATGGCTCCGGCACTGCAGGCGGGAAACTTTGAGTTGATTCCCGCCCTCAAAGACCAGGGCGCGACCTCTAGCCCTCATCACACCTGGATGCGTCGGACGCTGGTAGTCGCGCAGGTGGCTATGGCTCTGGTATTGGCGGCCAGCGCGGGACTGTTGGTGCGGAGCGCGAACCGTATCTATGCCGGAGCAGGTTTCGATCCGAGCAACGTGCTCTTGTTCCGGCTCAGGCCCGGCTTGGTCCGCTACAGTCCACAAAAAGCAATCGCGTTCCAGCAGCAAGTCATCGAAAAGCTGGAAAGCTTGCCGGGCGCCGAGTCTGCCAGCCCCAGTGTTTATCTACCTTTGCCGGGATGGGGAGGCCGCGTCGCCGTCTCGTTGCCGGGAAGTTCACCGGTGGACCCACAGAATCCTTTTCGCATTCATTTTGACGAAGTAGGGCCTCACTATTTCAGAGCGTTGCGGATTCCTCTGGTCGCGGGGCGCGTCTTCAACGAAGCGGACCGAGCCGATACCACGCCGGTCGCGGTCGTAGACCAAACACTGGCCAAACACCTGTGGCCCGACCAAGACCCGCTCGGACGCAGAGTGATGATTGCCGGTCGCGCTTACCAAGTCGTTGGCGTAAGCCAAGATACGCAATATCACGCAGGGAATGAGAAGTCCCCGTCCTTTGTCTATCTTAACTATTGGCAAGATCCAGATTGGTTTTCCGATCCAGCTGACGCGCGCATTGTTGTGCGCACAAAAGGCGATCCGGAACAGATGCTGCCATCGGTTCGACGGAGCATCCAAGATGTCGATCCAGACGTCCCAATCAGCGAGGACCGCCCGCTTACCGAATGGCTGCGCTATCAGTTCACGCCAGTGCTGGTGGCACGCGTTGTAGTTACTTACTCGGGACTGTTGGCGCTGCTTCTGGGTGCGATCGGCGTGTATGCGCTGCTGGCGCATGTCGTCGGACTGCGCATGCGCGAAATTGGAATTCGCAAGGCTCTGGGAGCTCAGAATTTCGATGTACTCGGACTGGTTCTCAGGGACGGCATGCTTCTCGCATTGGCTGGCATTGCGCTCGGCCTTGCGGCATCCGTTGCCATCGGTCCGGCTCTGGCGGCTTACCTCTATGGCGTTGCCCCGGCAGACCCGCTGACCATGACCGCAACCGTCGTTGTTATAAGCGCCGTCGCTTTGCTCGCCAGCTACATACCCGCACGACGAGCAACGGAGGTCGATCCGATGGTGGCTTTACGATATGAGTAGCCAGAGCGACATCCGGCTGACGACAGGTTGTGAGGAGAAGAAATGATTCAGCTTCGCAATATCGAACGCACTTACAAGACCGGCGCTGGAGTGACCTACGTTCTCCGCCGCATCAGCCTGGACATTCGGGAGGGTGAGTTCCTCACGATTATGGGGCCTTCGGGGTCAGGAAAGTCCACGCTGATGAGCATCGTCGGCATGCTGGATGACAGTTGGGCAGGGGAGTATTTTCTGTTTGAGCATGCCGTGCACCAGCTTGACCGGAAGAAGCGCTCAGAGCTGAATCGCAAATATATCGGATTCGTTTTTCAGAGCTACCATCTGCTGGACAACCTTACGGTGTACGAAAACCTGGATGTTCCGCTCTCTTATCGCAATATCTCCCGCTCGCAGCGCGCCAGCATGGTGGCTGAGATTCTGGATCGATTTCAAATTGTGGGCAAGAAAGATCTGTTTCCCAATCAGCTTTCAGGAGGACAGCAACAGCTGGTGGGAGTGGCACGGGCGGTTGTGGGGAATCCGAAGCTGATTCTCGCTGACGAGCCCACAGGCAACCTGCATTCCAGCCAGGCCAAGGAAATTATGGAGTTGTTTAAGAAGCTGAATGACCAAGGAACCACCATCATTCAAGTGACGCACTCCGAGGCCAATGCCGCTTACAGCGACCGGACGATCCAGTTGTTCGATGGTTGGATCGTGAAAGATCCGGCGAGCGCCGAGCCAACTCCAGTGGTGGGCGCTCCACAATCGAGATAAGAAATGGAGACGTTGCTACAAGACATTCGATACGGCTGGCGCATGTTGGCCAGAAATCCCGCTTTCACCGCGATTGCAGTGTTGACCCTGGCTCTCGGTATTGGGGCGAGCACTGCCATATTCAGCGTAGTGGATACGGTCCTTCTCCGGCCGCTGCCTTATCGCGATTCTGAGAAGCTTGTGCTCGTCTCGGAGACTTTGCCGGGAATGTCAATGGACGAAATTGGAGTCTCGGCAGGGGAGTATCAGGACTATCGAGACCGCAATCGCTCCTTCTCGCAGGTTGCGGCGTATGAGAGTGCGGGCTTCAATCTTACGGGCGCTGGTCAGCCTTTGCGCGTGAATGCGGCCGCTTTGTCAGCCTCGGCATTTCCTTTGCTCGGAGTCTCGCCAGAGCTGGGGCGCGGCTTCACAACGGAAGAGGATAGGTACGGTTCGAGTAGCGTCGTCGTTCTCTCGCACGCACTTTGGGAGCACCAGTACAGCCGCGATCCCAACATTCTGGGGCGGACGGTAAAGCTCGATGAAAAGCCATTCACGGTAATCGGAGTGATGCCAGCCTCGTTCCGCTTTCCTTTCGATGGAGCGCCGCTCTCCGAGATGGCCGATCTATGGGTGCCGATCGCGTTTGAGCCAGATCTCCTCAGCCCCGAGAATCGCACCAGAGAGTTTGGCGTAGGCCTGATCGGGCGCCTGAGGCCAGGCATCAGCAAAGAACAGGCGCAGAAGGATGTCGAGAATGTTGCGACGGAATTCATGCAGCAGTATGGCTATTCCGGGACCGTGCGCGTCGTGCCTAAGGCCTATGCCTTCGCAGGCCGCACGTTGGAAAAAGCCAGGCCGCTGGTCATCCTGCTCATCCTGGCGGTTGCATGCGTGTTAATTATCGCCTGCGCCAATGTTGCTAATCTGCTCCTGGCCCGCGCCAGTCATCGCAGTCGGGAAATGGCCGTGCGGAGCGCGATTGGGGCCGACCCGGCGCGCATTGTGCGGCAGTGTCTGGTGGAAAGTGTATTGCTGTCCGTCTGCGGGGCGAGTGCCGGCATCATCGTGTCGGCAGCATCGATTGCGGGGCTCCGGCGGTTCGGGCCCGCGGACGTTCCCCGTCTGCATGACGTAATGCTGCATCCCAACGTCCTGTTGTTCGCGCTGGGACTTTCAGTGGTGACAGCTCTTCTCTTCGGCTTCGTGCCGGCGTGGCGGCTCGCGCATGTTACGCCGCAAGCAGGTTTGAAGGAATGGACTCAGGCTGGTCCGGCGCGAGGTACACAGAAGCTGCAGAACTCCGTGGCGACGGTTGAGATTGCGGTAGCCCTGGTGTTACTTATTGCCGGCGGATTGCTGCTGCGAAGCTTCGTGAGACTGCTGGACTCGCCGTTTGGATTCGATCCCAAGGGGGTATTTGTAGTCCGCACCCTGTTCGACCGGGCACGCTATCCGGATCCAATGAAGCGACAGGCTGCACAGAAAGAGTTACTCGATCGTCTCACGCACTTGCCGGGAGTGACTGCAGTGGCGACGGCGAGTCATCTTCCGCTGAGCGACACCAGGCAGATTGGTTTTCGCTTGGAGCATGCTCCCGCGGACGACTATCACTGGGCGGAGAACTCTTTGGTGAGCCCCGGCTACTTTCGTTCAATGGGAATCTCGTTGCTCGAAGGCAGGGATTTCACCGAGCAAGATCGGCCTGACACTCCGAACGTGGCCATCATCAGCGAGAAGCTGGCAAGGGAGTATTTTCCTGGCCGGAGCGCCGTCGGAGAACGGTTCCAGTGGGGCGATCGAACCTTCTTCACGATCACTGGGGTTGCCGCCGATGTTCATATTTCGGCGCTGGATGCCGATCCGCCTCCGATGATCTACACGTCGATGTATCAGGTAGAAAGCGGGGCCAGCGGGCGCGCGGCGTTTGTGTTGCGAAGCAAAGACCAGGACGAGGGACTGTTCCAGGAAGTACAACCGCAGGTCTGGGCGGTCGACAAAGATCTGCCAATCTACAACACAACCACTCTGGCGAAGCTGGTTTCGGAATCGCTGGCACAGCGTCGTTTCACGGTGGTGCTGTTGGGCAGCTTTGCAGTCGTCGCAATGGTTCTGGCAGCGATTGGCCTCTTTGGAGTGATCTCCTACCTGGTTGCCGAGCGGACGCGGGAATTCGGAGTGCGCATGGCGTTGGGAGCGGACCGGACCAGCATCTATTGGCAAGTGCTGAAACGCGCAGCTCTGCTATCGGCTGGAGGCTGTGGCATCGGGTTGTTGTTGTCTGTGTTTGCCTCGCGACTGCTTCGGACGAGCCTTTACCAGGTCAGCCGTTTCGATTGGCCGACCCTTGTCTTCGTGCCTTTCCTGCTGCTCAGCGTTGCGCTGTTCGCCGCCTACTGGCCAGCCCGCCGAGCGACCAAGGTCGATCCCGTGGTGGCGCTGCGATACGAGTGAAGATTGGAATTCAGAATGGGAGAGTCATGAGCGGACCAGGCACGGTTGATTATAGGGATTGCAATAAAATACGGATGCTTCTTAAACTGGCGCTTTCGCTAGGACTCCTTCTGGCGGGACTTGAGACCACGGGGCAGAATCTGATCGACTATTCAAAACCGGCCTCGCATTTTCCTTACCTTATTGGTCCCTACGTCGCGCATGAGGTGCCGCCGCCTTCCTTCGGAAATACTCCACGGATTGAGTCTCTGCTGAAGAATGGCAAGCTGAGGCTTTCACTGAGCGACGCGGTCACGCTGGCACTCGAGAACAATCTCGATATTGCGATCGCCCGCTTCAATCTGTCGATCGCAGATACAGATATCATGCGCGCCAAATCTGGAGAGACCGTCCGTGGTGTCGCGACTGGCCTGGTGCAGGGGACACCCGGCGGAGGAGTTGGAGGTTTTGGTAGCGGCGCGCCCGGCGCGGGCGCTGGTGGAACATCGGGCGGCGCCGGCGGAGCGGGCACCGGGGCTTCAGGTCTGGTACAGTCCACTCTCGGCATCGGCACTCCAATCGATTCCTACGATCCAATCATTTCGGGTGGCATGAATGTTGAGCACGCGACTTACCCTGAATCCAGCACCGTGCTCTACGGAGTACAGTCGCTGCAGCAGCATGCAGGCGTTGCCAATTTCAGCTACACCCAAGGTTTTGCTTCAGGCACGCTGATGACAGTGGGTTTCACCAATGACCGGATTACCAGCAACAGCGGGTTCTCCATTCTCTCTCCGGAAGTCGACAGCGGGTTTCGCCTGACCTTGCGCCAGCATCTGCTAGCCGGGTTTGGCTTTGGGCCGAACTTGCGTTATATCCACATTGCCCGCAACAACCGGGAGATTTCGGACGTAGCGTTTCGCGGTCAAGTCATCGCCACGGTTTCGCAGATCCAAAACATCTACTGGGATTTGGTGAACGCGTACGAGGACGTTAAAGTCAAGGAACGCTCTTTGGAACTGGCAGAAAAAACACTCTCCGATGACCGCGAACAGGTGAAGATCGGTGCCATCGCGCCCATGGAAGTGATGAAAGCGGAGAGCGAAGAATCGGCCCGCAGCCAGGATCTGTTGCTCTCGCAGAACGGATTACAGTTGCAGGAACTTCTGGTCAAGAATGCGATCACGCGTGATTTGAGCGATCCGGTTCTGGCTTCGGCCTCGGTGGTGCCGACTGACACGATGAGCATTCCGAAGGAACAGCCGGTGGCTCCGATTCAGGATTTGATTTCCGATGCCCAAGCGCATCGTCCAGAGTTGGCCGAGGCGCGCATGGACCTAACCAATCGCGAGATCACTCGCAAAACCGCGGCCAACGCGCTGAAGCCGACCCTGGATCTGGTGGCTTGGTACGGCGCCTATGGTCTGGCCGGCGTGCAGACTCCGCCCTGGCAATATCAGGGACCGCCGATCCCGCCGGTTGCAACCACCGGCTATCCCGAGGCGTTTTACGACCTGTTTAAAAACAATTCCCCGGACTACGCGGTGGGGCTCAATCTTACAATTCCGCTGCGCAACCGCGGCGCCCAGGCCGACCAGGTCCGCTCACAACTGGAATATCGCCAGGCTCAGCTGCATTTGCAGCAGCTCCAAAACCTGATTGGGATCGAAGTGCGCAACGCGCAATTTGCCTTGCTGCAAAATCGGTCGCGAGTCGAAGCCGCTCGCAAGGCTCGTGACTTGGCGCAGCAAACTTTCGATGTTGAACAAAAGAAGAAAGCCCTCGGTGCTTCCACCAGCAACTTGGTGCTGCAGGCGAGCCGCGATCTGGCGCAGGCTGAATCGAATTTTGTGGAAGCCATGTCCACGTATGAAAAATCGATTGTGGAGCTGGATCGCGCCACGGGCTTGACCTTGGCACGCGCCGGCATAGAGATTGAAGAGGCGGTGCGCGGCGAAGTGCAACAGACGCCGCATTTCGCCGGGGTCGCTCCCAGGAAGGATGCTGGACCTGAGGAGTCGTGGCCGCCAAGCAACTAAGTTTTCGGAGACCGAGAGTCAGATCGGTTGAGACCCGGGTCCGCCATCAGGATTGAAATGATATGACCACGACAGCGTTATCCTCTATGACACTACCTACGAGTTCTCATTCCGGTGCACGGCTGCTAATTGCCGATGATCAGCGAGACGTACTGGAAGCGTTGCGTCTGCTGTTAAAGCCGGAAGGTTTTACTATCGAAGCCGTGACCTCGCCCACAGGCGTGCTGGACGCGCTCGAGTCACGGGAATTCGATGCCGTGCTGATCGATCTGAATTACACCCGCGATACCACCTCTGGTCAGGAAGGTCTCGACCTGCTTTCGCGAATCCAGGCAAATGACAGCACGTTGCCGGTGATCGTCATGACGGCATGGGGAAGCGTGGATGTGGCGGTTGAGGCGATGCGGCGGGGTGCGCGCGACTTCATCCAGAAGCCGTGGGAGAATGCGCGCCTGCTCTCGGTGTTGCGTACTCAGGTTGAGTTGAGTGGCGCATTAAGGCGTGGCCAGCGACTGGAAGCGGAGAACCGTTTGTTGCGGGCCGAAGGACTCCCCAAGTTCATCGCCAACTCAGAGGCGATGCAACCGGTGTTACGACTGATCACGAACGTTGGTCCGTCCGACGCCAACGTTCTGATCACGGGAGAACACGGCAGCGGGAAGGAAGTCGTGGCTCGGACACTGCACGCACTTTCCAGCCGTGCCTCTCGTCCTTTGGTTGCGGTGAACACCGGCGGCTTGCCGGAGGGAATCTTTGAAAGCGAGTTGTTCGGCCACGTAAAGGGAGCTTTCACGGATGCCAGGACGGACCGGATCGGTCGCTTTGAATTGGCGCATGGCGGAACGCTTTTTCTGGACGAGATTGCAAACGTTCCACTTTCCCAGCAGGCCAAGCTGTTGCGCGTCCTCGAGAGCGGAGAGATGGAGCGAGTAGGTTCTTCGCAAACGCGCCGCGTGGACGTACGAATTATTTCTGCGACCAATGCCAACCTTAATGCCGAGGTGGACGCGGGGCGCTTTCGGCAAGACCTTCTTTTCCGGCTGAACACGGTCGAGGTCCATGTTCCACCGTTGCGGGAGCGCCGGCAAGACATCTCGCAACTTGCGATGTATTTCCTCAATCGCTACGCTGAACGCTATCGTAAACCGGCAAAAACACTGGATCCGTCTGCCATGCAGGCGATGTTGGAGTATTCTTGGCCTGGAAACGTGCGTGAACTGGACCACGCGATTGAGCGCGCGGTGTTGCTGTCAAGCGGAGACTTGGTACGAGTCAGCGACTTGAGCCTGCGGAACCCGCGCGAGAGCACGCAGCGGATGGAGGATCTCAGCCTTGAAGAGGTGGAGTCTCTGTTGATCCGCAAAGCCATCGACCGCTATGGTGGAAACATCAGTCAGGCCGCTGACGCGCTTGGTCTGAGCCGGAGCGCGCTCTACAGACGGCTGCAGAAATATGGAATCGGGAGCAGCTAATCACGCTCGGGACGCGACGACCGCCGCTGGCGCGTCTCGGCCCGAGTATCGAGTCCATCCACCAAGAAAATCCAAACACCGCTTGAGCCACGAAAACCGGATTCTGCTGCTAACCTTGGCTTCCGGTGCCGTCGGGGTCGCGCTCGCACTCGTGCTGCTGTGGACCGGCGATCACGAATCCAGCACGCGCTGGAGCCTCACATTTCTCGTCGTGATGATCTGGCTGGGCTTTGCCTTCGCCCTGCGGTCAGCGGTGATCCGGCCCTTACAGACTCTTTCCAATATGCAGTCCGCACTACGGGAGGGTGATTTTTCCTTCCGAGTCCGCGGCGCAAAAATGGGAGATGCTCTGGGAGAGCTGATGATCGAGGTAAACGCGCTCTCGGAAATGTTGCGCGAGCAACGCCTTGGCGCCATGGAAGCCACTGCGCTGCTCACTACCGTGATGACTGAAATCGAGGTTGCTGTATTTGCCTTTGATGGCGACCGCAAGCTGCGGCTAGTGAACCGCGCCGGCGAACGTGTGATGGCTCAAAATGCAGAGCATCTGCTGGGCAAGAGTGCCGAGGACTTGGGCCTGTCGGAATGCCTGGAAGGAGAATCAGCGCGCACGCTGGAAAAGAATTTCCCCGGGCATTCGGGGCGCTGGGGGGTTCGCCGGTCGATATTTCGGCAGGGCGGCAAGCCCCATTACCTGGTTGTGATCGCCGATCTGAGTCGCGCTTTGCGGGAGGAAGAGCGGCAAGCTTGGCAGCGGTTGGTGCGAGTGCTGGGCCATGAACTCAATAATTCCCTGGCTCCCATCTGCTCCATCGCGGGCAGTCTTGAAGACATCATGAAACGGGAGGTTCGCGCCGCTGATTGGGAAGACGACTTGCGCCGAGGGCTGCGCGTGATTGTCGATCGTTCAGACGCTCTGAGCCGGTTCATGCGTGACTACTCTCGCCTCACTCGTCTGCCGAAGCCTCAGCTTCGCCGCACGGAGATAAATACACTCGTTCGTGCCGCGGCTGCCTTGGAAAGGCGTATTGCGGTGACGATAGAGCCAGGGCCGGAGGTCATGCTGGACGCCGATCCCGATCAACTGGAGCAACTGCTGATTAATTTGATCCGCAACGCGGTTGACGCGTCGCTCGAAAATGGCGGAAAGGTTAGAGTGGGTTGGTCCCGGAATGGAAGTTGGCTCCATCTGTTTGTCCAGGACGAGGGCTCGGGAATCGCCAATCCATCGAATTTATTCGTGCCCTTCTTTACCACGAAACCCGGTGGGTCCGGCATCGGCTTAGCCTTGAGCCGGCAAATCGCCGAGGCTCACGGAGGAAGCGTTTCTCTGCACAATCGCACCGAAGGCAATGGCTGCGAAGCCGTTGTCCAGTTGCCGCTCGAAAGCTAAGCGGATCCCAGTACCCAAGACCTGGTGAGGTACAATGTGTCTCTTCCAAAAGCAGACACATAAGAGGCTGGGTGGGAAGCTCCGAGAATAATCTGCGATAGTCGGAGGTCCAGCAAATAGTTAAATCGGGACTTTCCCCGCACGAATAAAGAACACTCTTCCCGGAGGCTACATGAAACGGCTGCTACTGTTGACGGTCCTATGTCTAATCTTGCCCGTAGAGTTGCAGGCGCAGACAGAATCTGTGACCAGCAAATCGGACCGTATGTTCTTTCCTCACGACACGTTCTACGGCTGGGCGCAATTCGACCTGGCACCTCCGCACAACGAGATCGATCCCAACCTCTGTGCTGGAAACGCCGGCAGCTACGGAGGCGTGAACGCCCCTTGCAGTATGTTCGCTCGCTATATGATCTCCGGGCTTTTGGAGGTGCGTCCCTTTGGCAAGGGTCAGTTCCGCAGAATCATGTTCTTCGGACAGCCTGCTTTCTTGTTTGGCAAGAACGTTCCGCAGAATCTCTATACCTGGTCATGGGATGCGATTGGCATTGAGCATTCATGGGGATTGGGAGTTTATATCGCTAAGGGATTCGAATTCCGCATAACCCAACACTTCCTGTTCGATCGGTTGGGCGCGCGCGACCGCAATCTGGGGCCGGCGGATTTGGGCAACAACGGCCCGTGGGGAAGATACAACGCCATCGGCGTGAGGAAGTATTTTGGCACTCGAAGGTGGTGAAGGTTAATTCATGGATGCCTGGACTCGAGCGCATAGTGACGGACATCGCCAAACCCGGTCACAGTGATGTGGCCGATCGACATCCAGCGCTCGAGTGTGTGATGACCGGTGCGATGAAGCAAGTAAGAGACGACAACGGAGGTCATGGTTGCGGCTGCCTCCAAGCTGGCGAATCCCGCAGAATTATTTACCACCTCGTCGGGAAGCAGAATCTCTTGTCACCCACGGGCCTGGAAGTTGCGAGTGGACGCGTAGTCCATGCCCCGGGTCACAGCAATTCCGGAAAAGAGCGCAAGGTTTGTACGATCCCAGAAGGCGTGTGTTGCAAGAGCAGTCAGAGAGGGAAGAGCAGCCGCGGTTGGATTCGAGCCATCCGTCAACTTCGAATCGGCCGATGAAGGTCCTTCAGGGCGAAACCGCTGGCCCGTCGCGGATTGTTGGATAGACAGGCAGATACTCCCGACCGACATCGCGATCCTGAACGATTTGCGTAGATACGAAACCGCGATTCCCGGACACATGTCAATATTGTAAAGGCGAAGCCAGAGGTGGCGAAGTCGCCGGACGTGGCCAAATCATGGAGAAAGACTCAAGAACATCGTCCCGGCCCGGACCCAATTTCTCGCGCGTCCCTTGGAACCTTTATAATTGTCGGTTCCCTTACACTTTCTGGAGGACATGTAATGGCGGTCTCATACAACGGTCTTCCGGTGCCTGCGAATGGCGCCCGGATCACTTACAGCAATGGGCGCTACCAGGTGCCCGATAATCCGATCATTCCTTTCATTGAAGGCGATGGCACCGGACGCGACATTTGGAAAGCATCCGTGCGCGTATTCGATGCCGCGGTACAGAAGGCGTACCAGGGCAAGCGCCGCGTCGCCTGGTATGAGGTTTTCGCCGGGGAGAAGGCCAAAGCCGAGTTCAACAATTGGCTGCCGGATGACACCGTAAATGCCATCCGCGAATTTCGCGTTGCCATCAAGGGTCCGTTGACCACTCCTGTGGGCGGCGGCATGCGCTCACTGAATGTGACTTTGCGGCAGATTCTCGATCTCTATACCTGTGTCCGCCCGGTGAAGTACTACAAGGGAACGCCATCTCCGGTGAAGCATCCTGAACGCATGGACCTTGTGATTTATAGGGAGAATACGGAAGACGTCTACGCCGGAATCGAGTGGGAACAAGGTACACCCGAAGCTGCCCGGCTCATTGAGTTTCTCAACAAAGACATGCTGAAGGGAAGCAAGAAGCAGGTCCGGCTGGATTCAGGCGTCGGCATAAAGCCGATATCCGTCACCGGCACGAAACGCCTGGTGCGCATGGCAATCCAGTTCGCGTTGGACACCGGCCGCAAGAGCGTGACCTTGATGCACAAAGGCAATATTCAGAAGTTTACCGAGGGCGCCTTCCGTAAATGGGGTTACGAGTTGGCTGGGCAAGAGTTCCGCGACAAGATCGTCACCGAGCGCGAGAGCTGGATCTTGGACAACAAGGATAAGAATCCGAATCTCACGATTGAAGAAAATGCCAACTTGACCGAGCCTGGACTGGAGTTCGGGACGGAAGAATTCCGGCAATCGATTTATCAGGAAGTGCGAGACGTGCTGAACGCAATCTACGCTACTCACGGAAAAGGTGCGTGGAAGAAAAAGCTGATGATCAACGACCGCATCGCGGATTCGATCTTCCAACAAGTAGTGACGCGAGCGGATGAATATTCTGTATTGGCAACCTCCAATCTGAACGGCGACTATATTTCCGACGCTTGCGCTGCCCAGGTGGGCGGGTTGGGCATCGCGCCGGGCGCCAACATCGGGGATGGCTATGCGATTTTCGAGGCGACGCATGGTACCGCTCCTAAGTATGCCGACAAAGACGTTATTAATCCCGGCTCCGTGATCCTTTCTGGAGTGATGATGTTCCGGCTGATGGGGTGGAATGAGGCGGCCGATTTGATCGAGCACGGCATGGAGCGCACGATCGAGCAAAAGCAAGTCACGTACGACTTCGAGCGCTTGATGGAAGGCGCCACCAAAGTGACGACCAGCGGATTTGCCAGCCAGATCATCGAAAACATGGATGCAGCGGTGTTGAGCGCGACGCGCTAACAGCAAAAATCCTTAACCACAGAGGGCACGAAGGTCCACAAAGGAACGCAGGTCAGACGGGTGAGTTCTTACTTTGTGTGCCTTCGTGTCCTTTGTGGTTCATGAATTGCATGTTCTTACTCAGAAAGGAAATCATGCGTAAGAAAGTTACGGTTGTTGGCTCTGGAAATGTGGGCGCCACGGCTGCTCACTGGATCGCCGCCAAGGAACTGGCGGACGTCGTTCTCATCGACATCGTCGAAGGCGTCCCGCAAGGCAAAGGCCTGGACCTGCTCGAAGCCATGCCGATAGAGAAACGTGATTCCCACATCATGGGCACACAGGATTATGCCGACACGGCCAATTCGGATATCGTTGTGATCACCGCGGGCATCCCGCGCAAGCCGGGCATGAGCCGTGATGATCTGCTCAACACCAACCACAAGATCATGAAAGATGTAGTGAGTAAGGCCGTACAGCACTCGCCCAACTGCATTCTGATTATCGTATCGAATCCGCTGGATGCGATGGCGCAAGCCGCGTACAAGATGAGCGGCTTCCCCCGTGAGCGCGTGATTGGCATGGCGGGAGTTCTCGACTCCGCTCGCTTTCGGGCATTCATTTCCGAAGAATTGAACGTCAGCGTGGAAAACGTGACCGCGTTCGTACTCGGCGGGCACGGCGATACAATGGTACCGCTTCCTCGTTATTCGACCGTGGCGGGAATTCCAATTACTGAATTGATGGATGCGGCAACAGTAGCCCGTCTTGTACAGCGTACGCGCGACGGCGGCGCTGAGATCGTGAAATATTTGAAGACCGGCAGCGCTTATTATGCCCCTTCAGCAGCCGTCGCTGAGATGGTCGAGGCGATCTTGAAAGACAAGAAGAAGATCGTACCCTGTGCCGCCTATCTGGAAGGTGAATACGGGATCAACGGTCTCTATGTCGGCGTGCCGGTGAAGCTGGGGGAGAAGGGAATCGAGCAGATCATTCAAATCAAACTCACCCCGGAAGAAAAGGCAGCGCTGGATAAGAGTGCCGAAGCGGTGAATGAATTGGTTGCCATAATCGGCGTGTAGCCCTTGGTGTTTCGACCCACCCTAGTGAGGAGACAACGAGATTCGCAAGATCTGGACATCATGCAAACCGCTTGGTGCCGGCAATGGCTTGCCCGGCTGCCATTTGTGAAGCTGAGTGTTGGCCATGAAGAGAAGCGAGTCGCCGTCCAGGCTGCCCGTCGTAGGATTTTCGAACGCGGGGTTATAGGTTTCGAGGATTTCCCAACCTGTGATCTTTGTCAGCGTGGGATCGAGATAAAATCTCACGACCCTTCCCGGGTGAATTGCATTTTGAATTCCGACCAGAGACTGCCGGTAGAAGTATAGACCGTCGATGCTGGCGTCAATCACGTTCGACATTTTCTGGAGTGGGGCTGAATACCTGGTTCCCAAGTCGACCCGGTAAATTCCAAAATCGCCCGCAACGAAGAGGGTCTTTTCGTCGTCACTGATTGTGATTCCGTTGGCGCCGGGAACCGTTTCTGAAGCGAGGAACAATTCGAGTTCATGAGATCCAGTCTTCGTGCAATAGACCGACCCTTCCATGGTGTTGGTAACGTACGCCTTGCCGCTCGAAGGCGCGACCGTTACATCGTTCAGATATCCGGACGATTTGTTCTGCGAGATGAATATATCAAGGCGCTTACCGCTGGTCAGGTCATACTTGAAGAGTCCTGGCGCAGTACCGGCTAGCTCGGCGGTGTCCCCGAATCTGGTACTGACCGCCCACAATTCTTTGCGGGTTTCATCGACGTGCAGTCCAGCCACATATGCCAGCTTGTCCTCGCCCGCCTTTACGAGGTCGTGCAGTTCTCCGGTCTTATCGGTCCACACGATCTTCCTCTGCACGCTTCCTGCGTAGATTCGCCCGTTGTAGCGGGCATACGCCATCCCTTCCGGAAAAAGATCGGGTTCCCTGATTAGGAATGCGGCCTTACTCTGGATTTTAGGTTTATTCTTGAGGCGGATCTGCGCCACAATCGCTTTGAATTCGGGCGTGTCTCGGAGATATGCGAATCCCCGATATTCCCCTGGGTCGAGGCCGCCCTTGGCCGCCCCCACTTGGCGAAGAAGTTTCAGCGTGGTCGGAACATCGCACTTCTCCGCATAGTCAGTCGCCAGGTTGTAGACCACCACCGGATCATGGGGATGAACGTTTGTTAATTGTTGAAGATGTTTAATTTCAGACTCAACATCGGGGGAAGGTATAGGGGTGCACTCAATCGCCTCCGCGTGAGGCAGAAGGAGAGCCAGGATGGTCGATATCGCCAAGAAACTCAACCTGGTCTTTGCAGCGAATCGCAAGTGCGCGCTCCAGCAGGGCAACATTCTGATCTAACTAATATGACCCTTCCCGAAGGGAAAAGTTAGCCCCAAGTGCTCGCTCAGCCGTTCTTTGATGTATCGTTATGGCGCTTCAACGAGGCGATATGCGAAAGGTCGTCTTGGCCCTGATCGTCGTCGTAGGACTCACTTGCACTTGGCTCGCATTCAGGAAGCCACAAACCCGCGACCAAAACCTGAAGTCTTACTTCCAGAGCGGATCGAGTCTGAAGGCTGGCGCGCCGGTTTGCGTCGATGGCGTTAAGTCGGGAGTGGTTAAGAGTGTGCGCGTCCACCCTGAATTGGGAGAGCACCCAGTCGAAGTCCTCAAGTCGATAAGCACGGGGTATGAGCCTAGGATTCCAAATGATTCGACGGTGATTCTTTCGACGGAAGGCATCTTGGGCGAAAGCTTTGTGGACATTGACACTCGCAACCCCGCGGGCCCGCTAGCGGGAGCGACGGCGTGCGCAAAAGCTCGGAAATAACGGCCGCAGACAGTGCCCAGGCTGTAAAACAGCTCGGCGAGGCCCTTGTCCGGGCGACCGTAGGCAACTCACCACCACGACGGCAGCGTTCCGGCAAACCTACGGATTCCAGCGACAAGTAGCTCGCCGGTCCGAAGTCCCTCGCGACAAGGCATCAATGTTGCGACGCTTCCAGCAACTCCTTCAGTTGCTGCTGCCAAACGGCTGCCCACGTATGAGTGCCGTGACCATGGGTTTGTTCGGAGATTGGAATCAGCACGAAATGACCGTTCTTTACTCGTTTGATTTCTCGTTCCGCAATTCCGAGTTCCGGTGGATTGATGAAATCGTCGGCTGAATTTACGAACATCACCGGCGCGACAATCTTTTCAAGCCGCGGCGAGGGATCATAGTTCCGCGAGGCATTCACCGCGTACAGCAAATCGTTGGCGTCATGGCTCGCAACGAATCGCTTCACATATTCCTCATCTGCTGCCTCGGTCGCGTCGCGGGTGGGAAAGTTCTTCTGCATCTGCAAAGCCGAGCCGGCCGCGACATAAAACATATCTGCCGCTGTCACCATTGCCGCATGAGGCTGGGAAGTATAATCGCCGTTCTTCCAATCGGGATCGTTGCGAATGCCGTCCATCACTATCTTGCGCCAGACTCGATTTCGTCCCGCGATCTGCACCGGTTGACAGGCCAAGGCCATAATTGCGTCCATAAAATCGGGAAAGCTTTCTCCCCAAACCCAAGAATGCATGCAGCCCATAGAGGTGCCAAGGATCAGGCGCAGATGGTTTACTCCCAGCCCTTGTTCCAGCATCTCGTGCTGCAACAAAACCATGTCGTTGTAGTCGTATTGCGGAAAACGAGCGTGCAGGCCGTCGCTGGCTTTGCTGGATTTTCCGTGACCGATGTTATCCGGCAGAATAACGTAATAGCGCGTGACATCGAGCGGTTGCCCTGGCCCAAATAGCACACCCGCAAACTGAGGCGCCAGGAATTGTTCTCCGGTACCGCTGGTGCCGTGTAAAAGCAGCACCGCATTTGTCACCTTGCCCTTCGCGTCGCGTACCGGAGTCCCGAAGGTAGCGTAGTGCATACGCAACCCACGCAGCGCTTCACCTGACGAGAAATGGAAATCGGGGATTACATAATCGCCTTCAGCCGGCGCGGGCAACTGGCCTGGCGGTTGCGCCGAAAGAGATGCTACGGTCGAAAGCAGGACGGCCAGAAGCGTAAGCCTGCGGCCTCGAATATAGTTGCGCATGGTGGTGTGTCGTTTACCAACGGGATTTTGGCTAATCAGCTTTGTCGCTCGATCACCACCGACTTCACCACCACATCTTTGTTCGGCTTGTCCTGACGGTTTCGTGGAACGCTCACAATCTTCTCCGCGACGTTCTGTCCTTCGACCACCTCACCAAAAATTGTGTGCTTGCCGGTGAGCCAGGTGGTGGGAGCCAAAGTGATGAAGAACTGTGAACCGTTCGTGTTGGGACCGGCGTTCGCCATGGCCAGCTTTCCAGGCTTGTCGAATTTGTGCGGAGATCCCTTGGTTTCATCCTCGAACTGATAGCCGGGGCCACCCATACCGGTGCCCGCCGGGTCGCCGCCCTGAATCATAAACTCGGGAATTACCCGGTGAAAGATGGTTCCATCGTACAGACGGTCGTTACTCTTCTTGCGGCTGACTGGATGCGTCCACTCGCGTTTGCCTTCGGCGAGTCCGACAAAATTTGCGACCGTTTTGGGCGCATCCTTTTCAAACAAGCGGCAGACGATGCTGCCTTCCGACGTATCAAATATGGCGTAAGTACCTGGCTGGCGAGTCATAGGATTCCTTTCGTTCTATGGTTAAAGTCGAGATGCGAGGGCAAGATGCCCTCGCGACAGCCGGCGGGGACGCCGGGCGCTACAAATGCACGGCGCTAATTCGCGCCGGTGATTGTGATGTGATTAATTACTATTGCCTTGTAGGGCTTATCATTGGAGTCGCGGCCCACCCTCGCAATCTGCTTAACCAACTTTATGCTGGCGTCATCACACTGGCCAAAAATGGTGTATTTGCCGTTCAAACTTGCGTAGGCAACCTCTGTGATAAAGAACTGAGAGCCGTTGGTATCGGGTCCAGCATTCGCATAGGCCATACGGCCGGGACGATCGAACTTCAGATCGGAAGAGCTTTCATTCTTGAAGGTATAGCCGGGGTCGCCGGTTCCGGTGCCTTTCGGGTCGCCGCCCTGAATCATAAAGTTGGGAATGACGCGGTGGAAAGTGGTGCCGTCATAAAGTGGGACACCGTGTTTTTTCTGGTGAGTGACGGGGCTGGTCCAATCCTTAGTTCCGGTGGCCAGGCCGATGAAATTGGCCACACCGATTGGAGCCTTGTCCGGAAAGAGGGTGCAGGTTAGGTTGCCTGCCGTGGTCTCGATTACAGCGGTAGGGCGATCCGAAGCCGTTGCAGGCTTGGCCTGTGACCACAGTGTGAGCGAAGACAGAAAGATGACCGAAACGAGAACTAAGCACTTGCGCATGCGTGGCTCCTTAAGCGGAATAATGCGAATCCTAAATTGTACGACAGCCGCCGTGGAATTTACTTGCCCATGGCCGGATGCGCTTGCAACTCACGGCTGACGCGTTCTACTTCTTTGAAAACCCGCACCACATTGCCACCAAGAATCTTTTGGATATCTTCGGCCCCGTAGCCGCGATCAAGTAGCGCCTGAGTAATCTTGGGCAGATCCGCCGCGGAGTCCATCCCCGCAGGAGTCGCGCCGCTTACGCCATCAAAGTCCGAGCCCAGCCCAACGTGATCTACGCCAGCGACCTTCGCAATGTGATCAATGTGATCGATCAACACTGTGAACGGCGGGCGCGGGATCTTGGCCATCCATTCTCTCGTGATTCGGTCCTCATCTGCGTATGTTACCTGCTTTCCCTCAACTTTAAGTTTGTCCAGGTAGGCACGAGTCGCAGCTTCCTGCTCTTTTTTCTGAGCCTGGA
Organism: uncultured Acidobacteriota bacterium; assembly: GCA_963796095.1. GTDB lineage: Bacteria > Acidobacteriota > Terriglobia > Terriglobales > Acidobacteriaceae > JABDBE01. The sequence continues at coordinate 143,490 of CAWCKL010000044.1, read as the reverse complement.
CCGCGTTCCAATAGTTTTGATCCAAAAAGCCAGCAAAGAAATTCACGTCTACGACGCCGCCATTGTTGGCTACGGCCCTGAGCATGGCATCGGTCATATTTCGTGGCGCGTTGCACAAAGCGCGGGCCGACGAGTGCGACGCGATCACCGGGGACTTGGTTACGGCGATCGTGTCCCAAAACGTTTTGTCGGCAACGTGGGAAATGTCAACCATCATTCCCAGACGATTCATTTCCAGCACGACTTGTTTGCCGAAATCGGTGAGTCCGTTGTGGTGTTGGACCTTCGGGTCGTCAATATCTCCGGAGGAATCAGCCCACTCGTTCGTGTTCGACCACGAGAGTGTCATGTAGCGCACGCCGAGACGGTAGAAATCGCGAAGAAGATGAATATCGTTCTCGATAGAGTGACCGCCTTCAATTCCCATCAAGGCCGCCAACATTTTCTGCTTGTGGGCGCGCTCGATATCGTCGACGGAAAAGGCCATCATCATTCGATCAGGATGGCGCGCCGCCTGCTCATAGACGGAATCGATCAAGTCGAGGGTGTGCTGGGCAAAGTGTCCCTGATTAGTTTCAGGTTCGACCCAGATGGAAAAGAACTCCGCGACCAGATTTCCGGCGGCAGCTTTGTCAAGGCTGATGTGGCCGAAATCTTTGGGGTCGGTCGAACCGATGTCAAAGTTGTCGTCGAGAAAACGCTGCGGAGTGTCAGCATGTGTGTCGATGACAATCGCCGAATTATGTATGGCGAGAGCCCGGGGGCTCACGTCTGACGCCTCTTTGGCTTGGGCAAAAGCCGGGGTCGAGCCAAAGATCAACAGCGCAGAAAAAAGCGTGGATTTCGCCAGAGAAAAGCGCTTTGATATTTCCATGGATAGCAAGGGATCGATTGTATACGGTTGCAGCTAGAGAAGAAATGAAGAGTCAGATACTTCAGCCGCGATCGACAGATAGGAACATGCGCCTGGAGTTATCTGCGACACCCTACTTCATGAGTCCAGCATGACTATTTCAAGGAATTGGGTTCAAGGATGGAATTATTAGTGCCATCGCCGTTGAAAGAGAGGTTCAGCAGCTCTGGGCCTCGGTCGTCTTGTATTTCATCCTGCGGTTCTCCGGCCGGCATCTTCGAGTCGCGCAAATCGCCGTAACGGCCCGATACCGCTACGTGAAACACCCATTGATGGCGTTCTTCCTCTGGTTCCACCAGCCCCTGATTCCTGAGTGGCATCAGGTATTGCTCCATCCACGCCACCTGCTGCTTGGTCATGCCCCGGCGTTGAATGTCGACAGTGATGCCAGCCAGGTGAGAGGAGGCTGTCTCGCCCTTTTCGGGCGCGGCATTGCGATTGTGCCGTCGAAGCTTTTTCTGCACTTGCACCGTTCGCACCGCAGAATTGACTTGGATCGGACTGTGGAACTGTTGGTAATACGCTTCGCTCAGATCATCAAGAAAATCGCGCGTCCACGGACGGCAATAACGGCGATCCGGATCGAGCCGCGGATCAAAGCGCAATGTTTCGCTTGCCACAATCGGAACCAGTTCCTGACCGGCGATGAGTTGATCGAGCTCAGCTTGATTCTGAATTCGCGGCAATTCGAGGCGGTCGATTTCTTCGTTCTGGCGCAGCAACGATTCGCGGGACGGACGGAATACCGGATTCCAAAAGAGGCGGGGGAGATGGGCACGGTGCTTGGTCGCGCGATGTGCGTGTTGGCTGGGCACGACCTGATGCAGCCCAAAAGCTTGCCCGCACACTGCGGCGGCCAAAAATATCAGCAGGAAAGCTCGCTCTGTTATATCCTTCACGAAGTGTGCCTCAAATCTTTACCGCGAATGCAGGCGGCTATTCTAAATCACAGTCGCTGGATGCCAAGCCAGCTTTCGGCTGCGAGGTTACCAAAGAGTATCTTGGCCAGATTACCGCTGGTTCCTCTCAATCGCACCGTTCGCCCTGGCATCCACTTACCTCTGCAGCTAAGATGCCGTTTCCGAGCGCCGGACTGCCGCCGTCTATGTGCCCAAGAAAACAGCGGTTACCGCCTCGAGGTCAAGCAATGAAGCGCGCACTATACCACTGTTTGGCCGTGTGAGTCCCAGAAAATGTCACTTATGGGCCATTTTGGCCCATTTGCGGTGTCACTTGTGAAATAGGTCGCCGATGGCCTGTTTCATGACCTCGCCGCTAACTTCGGAAATGGATCGGGTCAGGGGAATATCTTTGGGGCAGACCTCGACGCAGTTCTGAGCGTATCCGCATTCCTGAATGCCTCCGTCGCCCATGAGCGCGGCCAGGCGCTCGCGTTTCAACTCCGCTCCGGTGGGATGCGTGTTGAAGAGGCGAACCTGGGAAATCGTGGCGGCGCCAACGAAACCCGTGTCTTTGTTGAACTGGGGGCAAGCTTCCATACAACAACAGCAGGAGATACAACGCGACAGCGGATAGGCTGCTTCCTGTACTTCAGGACTGACACGCGGGCCGGGTCCCAGATCGTAGGTGCCGTCAATGGGGACCCAGGCCTTTACCGTTTTCAGGTTTTCAAATAGAACGCTGCGGTCGACTGTTAGATCGCGAATCACCCGAAACTTGGTCAACGGTTCCAGCCGGATGGGCTGCTCGAGTTTGTCCACTAACGCAGAGCAAGCCATGCGGGCACGCCCGTTGATGAGCATGGCGCAGGAGCCGCAGACTTCCTCCAGACAATTGGAGTCGTAGGTAATCGCCGTGGTCGGCTTGCCGTCACGAGTGACCGGATTGCGGGCAATTTCCATCATCGAGGAAATCACATTCATGCCCGGTTGCCAGGTGAGTTCGAATTCTTCCCAATGCGACTGCGCTTTGGGATTGTCTTGACGTTTGATCTTTATGATGACCGTTTTAGTGTTTACCATTCGCGATTAGCCTTTACCTCGTAACTCAAACCTTGTCATTCTGAGCAAAGCGAAGAACCTCTGCACCGTGTTGATGTCGGCAAAATACGAGATCCTTCGCTTTGCTCAGGAGGACAGGCGTTTTACTTGGCGACGTCATACTTTCTCGGGCGCGGCGGAATCAGTGAAACGTCCACTGCCTCGAATTCAAACTTCGGCTCGTCCGCATCGGGTGCGAAGTAGGCTTTCGTCGTCTTCAACCAATTCTTGTCGTCGCGCTCGGGGAAGTCCGGCTTATAGTGTGCTCCGCGAGACTCGTCTCGCATCGCAGCACCCTGCGCGACTACCCGGGCGAGTTGCAGCATATTGTAAAGCTGGCGCGCGAAGACCACGCTGGTGTTGGCCCATTGCGACCGGTCACTCAGGTTGATACCCCGGAAGCGCTCCAGCATCTCACACAGCTTGCTGTCGGTCTCCTTCAGATTTTTGTTGTACCGGATGACAGTGCAATTGGCGGTCATCAATTCCCCAAGTTCACGCCACAGCCGAAACGGGTTCTCCTGGCCATCCGACTTCATCAGCGTGGAATTGTTTTCTTCCTGATGCTTTCGCTCCGCGTCGAAGTGTCCGTTGCTCGGCGCCGCCTGCAGGCTGCGGGCATATTGCACCGCTGCCGGTCCGGCGAGGAATCCGCCAAAGATGCAGGAGACCAGCGAATTCGCGCCCAAACGGTTTGCGCCGTGATACTGATATTCACATTCGCCCGCGGCATAAATTCCTGGAATGTTCGTCGCCTGGTTGAAATCAACCCATAGCCCGCCCATGGTGTAGTGCATGCCCGGGAAAATCTTCATGGGAACTTTGCGCGGGTCATCGCCCACGAACTTCTCATAAATCTCCAGAATACCTTCCAGCTTGCGATCAAGAATCTTGGGATCGATGTGAGTCAGGTCCAGGTAGACCATCGGCTTTCCATCGATGCCCAGATTGTGCTCGTAGACGACCTTAAAGATCGCGCGTGTGGCGACATCGCGCGGCACCAGGTTGCCATACTTTGGATACCATTCCTCCAGGAAGTACCAGCGCTCATTTGGCGGAATCGACAGCGGATCGCGTTTGTCGCCCGGCATCTTCGGAACCCAAACCCGTCCGCCTTCGCCGCGTGCCGACTCGGACATCAGGCGCAGTTTGTCCTCGCCGGGAATTGAAGTGGGATGAACCTGGATGAACTCCCCGTTCGCGTAGAAACATCCTTGCTGGTACAGCGCCGATTGCGCCGACCCCGTACAGACCACCGAGTTGGTGGACTTACCAAAGATTGCCCCAATTCCACCGGTTGCGATGATGATCGCGTCCGCAGGAAAAGTCCGCACTTCCATGGAACGGAGATCCATGGCGCAGCTGCCGCGGCAGACTTTGTTCGAATCGAGCACAGCCGAAAGAAATTCCCAGTGCTCGTATTTCTTGACCTTGCCCTCGGACTCGTAGCGGCGAACTTGCTCATCCAGCGCGTAGAGAAGCTGCTGCCCGGTGGTGGCTCCGGCAAATGCGGTGCGGTTGTAGAGCGTCCCGCCGAAACGACGAAAATCCAGCAAGCCTTCCGGGGTGCGATTAAAAGGCACGCCCATGCGGTCGAGCAGGTCGATGATGGCGGGCGCAGCCTCGCACATGGCTTTCACCGGAGGTTGGTTGGCCAGGAAGTCGCCGCCGTAAATGGTATCGTCAAAGTGCTTCCAGGTAGAGTCGCCCTCGCCCTTTAGGTTCTTAGCTGCATTGATGCCGCCCTGCGCACAGACCGAGTGGGAACGCTTCACCGGGACAATGGAGAACAAATCCACTTGCCCGCCCATCTCCGCGATCTTGATGACCGCGGAAAGACCCGCCAGCCCGCCACCGATAACTATGATTTTCGGATTTGACGCCATGTTCGAGTGCACCGCTTTCCGTGAACTTTAATTCGTCATGCCCGCTCCCGCTTCGACCATGCTTGCGCCTCCGGGGTCGGTTGGCTGCTGGGCATGTGACCGGAATGAAGTCAGGCTGGCCAGACCCGCTCCGAGCAGGACAAAGAAAAACGCCAAACACACAGCCAGGAACCGCTTGCGCGCTTTCTCCCCCGAAACGATGCCCCACTTCGCGCAAAACAGCCAGATGCCGTAAGCGAAGTGCCACGAGGCAGCGATCAGTCCAACAACATAAAACAAGAACAATGGCGTCTGAAATACTTCGGCTTGTACTTTGCCGAAAGACGCGCCGGGATACTCGTGTAAGTCAATACCAGTGAAGCGCATTGTCCACGTGTGCCAGAGGATGTAGGCGAAGGCGATTCCGCCGGTCCAGCGCTGCACCGTATACATCCAGTTTCCGGTCCAGGGATATTCTCCGACGTTCGTCTCTCCGCGGTACCAGATGTAGAAACCGTAAAGCGCGTGAAACAGGATCGGCAACCAGATGCCGAACAACTCAAGTATCGGGACCATCGGAAGGCTCGCAAGAAAACGTACCTGGCGCGCGTAGGCTGCCGGACCGCCTATCGCAGCCGAGTTGGAAATCAAAATGTGTTCGAACAGAAAGGCGCCTACCGGGACCATCCCGCTAAGTGAGTGCAGACGACGCAGCCAAAAAGAGTATCCGTGGCCGGCCCGCAGCGGAGCCACGCCATTTTTAACCGGTACAGGAGCCGCAGGACTGGCGGTTGCTGCCACAGAACGCTCCTTATGAGTTCGAGTATGAGAGCGGAACCTTTTATTATGTTGTCGCAGGAGAAGGGAAGTCAAGGAAGCGTGAAAACGATTGGAATTATCGGGGGGATCGGGCCGGAGTCGACGATTGAATATTATCGCTCGCTCGTCGCCGCTTACGGTGAGTGGATGCCGGACGGGAGCTATCCGTCAATCATCATCAACAGCATCGATTTGAAGAAGGTGCTGGATCTGGTGTCGGCGAATGAACTAGCGGAGCTGACTCAGTACCTAGTGAATGAAATACAAAGGCTGGCAAGGGCGGGCGCTGAGTGTGGGTTGGTGGCTGCCAATACGCCGCACATTGTGTTTGATGAAGTCCGCCGCCGGTCGCCCATTCAATTGATCAGCATTGTGGAGGCGACGTGCGAGGCTGCAAAAACCCTCGGCTTGAAGAAGCTTGGCTTGTTTGGCGCCCGCTTCACGATGCAAGGACGGTTCTACCCGGACGTTTTTTCCCAAGAGGGGATCGCGCTTGCCCTCCCCGACCAGCGTGACCAAGCGTACATCCATCACATATATCTGAATGAGTTGGTGAAAGGCATCATTCGGCCGGAAACGCGCGAGCAATTGCTGACGATTGTGGATCGACTGAAGGAGAGTCACGGAATTCAAGCACTGATCCTAGGCGGGACAGAACTGTCTTTGATTTTGCGAGAGCCTACCGTCCGGGACATTCCGGTTCTCGACACGACCAAGATTCACGCGAAAGCAATTGTTGCTGAGTCCTTCTTACCGTAACGTCGGCGGCTCGAAGTTCAAATTGCGGCACCACCTTTTGTAGCCTGGTACCAAGCGAGAAACTGCCGGAATGCCGTACCACGGTGGCTGTATTGAGCCTTTTCTTCTGAGGCCAATTCGGCAAAGGACTTTTGAATCTGCGGAAAGTAAAACAGAGGATCGTAGCCAAAGCCATTTGTTCCACGAGGACGATTCAAAATCGTCCCTTCAACCTCTCCGCGGAAAACCTGCAAAGTCTGTCCGTCGCGCGCGACGGCAATCACACATACGAATCGACCGGTGCGCTTGTCGGAAGGAACATCTTTCAGTTCGCGGAGCAGACGTGTGTTATTGGCTTCGTCGTCGGTGTTGTTATCCATCAAGTGTGGCGCATCGGCTGCGAAGCGCGCAGAATGGACGCCAGGAGCACCCTTGAGCGCGTCAACTTCGAGCCCGGAATCATCGGCCAGGACCATCTCGCCCGGAACTTCACGGCTGTAACCCTCCGCTTTTTTTCGCGCATTTTCTTCGAAGGTCAGGCCATCTTCGACCACAGTCGGCAGAGAGGAGAAGTTTGGAATCGTGGCGATCTCAATGCCAAACGGCGCCGCGGCGCCGGCGAAGTCGCGCAGTTTGCCCGCGTTCGAGGTCGCGATGAGGATGTGATTCATCAACTGCCGGCCCGGTTTGCCGTCTCTCTGGTCGCAGTCGTTCTACCCAATGATATCTAGCGACGGAATGTTTACCAACATATTTGAATGGCGCGAGGGCTGAGTCCAAAGCCTTATCGCCGCCGCCCAAGCGCAAAGTAAGCTCCGAGCAACAGAGCCGTGACAGCTGAAACGATTCCTCCGAGGGTTCTATCCCAGGTACGCGTGAACGTGATTTGTACTCGATTCTCACCCGCTTGAACCGGGATCAACGTCTGTCCGGTGACGGATCGCGTGGTGGTCACGACCATCTGACCATTCACTTCGACGCGCCATGCAGGGTAGTTGAACAACCGCAACACCAGTGGTCCGGGTTGACTGACCTCGGCGGTAAACAACTTCGATTCAGCGTTCCACTGTTGAATGCGGACTTGTAGAATTTGGCCCGCCGCTGCGTTGTCATCTAGAGCCACGCGCGGAGCATCTTTGTCGATTTCGTAAGGATCGGCCTCAACGGGCACGTACTCATCAGTGCCCTCGTATCCTGCGCCGCTTCGCTGGCTGTCGAGCATTTGGGTGAAATCCTCCGTCTTCTCCCACCAGGGAGCTTGGATGCGATGCCAGACGAAACCCAGCAACAGCAGCATGGCGATGCAGATCGGCACGCGCACCATCCACCGCCGCGATGCCATGGTTACGAAAAGTGCGAAGGCCACGTTCAGGCACAGGAGCCAGCGCCAGGGAAGTTGGAGATAGCGCAACTCAGGCAGGCGTTCCCACAGAAAAGACGTGAACGAAAAGTTGAGCAGAACGGCAACGAAAGCCCATCCGATGAGCATCCAGCGAAGCTTGGGCTGGCGGCGGCTCCATCGACGCGAAACGAAGGCGGCAATCGCGAGCGCAATCGTTTCTGCGGACGCTACAATCGAGACCAGCAAATTAAAGCGGTTGTGATCAACGTCATTAATATTTGTGAAGAGAAAATTATCCTGTGGTCGCACACCCGCAGACAGCACTTCAGCGATGTTCACCCATCTCCGTTCGTACGCTGCCGGTATCAGAAAAAACGACGCGAGAGCCGCGCCGAGCAAAACTGCAAACGCCCCACGGAGCAGGGCGCGCGGCGCGCGCTCAAGAACGGCCAGAATCAACATCAATAGCATCAAAGAATAGTTGACCATCACGGCGGCGGGAATGTTCGTGAGCCAGGCCGCGGCCACAATCAACGCCAGGGGGACGACCGCACTCTTCTCTTTTCCCGATCGCAGCGCGTACAGCAAAAGCAAAGGCAATAAGGCACCGGCCAGCAGTTCCGCAAACGCGCTCCGCCAATACACGATCACGATGTAGTAAGGATTGGCAGCATAGAACGCAGCGGCGAAGATGGCGTCGCGACGGTTCAACCATCGTCGTGCCAGAAGGAACATGGAAGATCCCGATAGTGTCAAGGCCAACCAGATATATGCGCCGGGGGCAGCCTTCCACGGCAACAGCGCACCTAGCGCGGCCCCGAGCGTCCACGACACCGGAGGATAAAAAATGAAGCGGGCCTCGCCATATCCGTATTGCGCGAGGGCAGCCCATCGCGGATAGATAATCCCGTGCTTCCATTGGTCGAGAACTTCCATCCAGGAGTTCACGTGGAACTCGAAGTCGTGTCCCGACGGAGTGCCGAGAAAAAAGAACGGAAGAATCACGAGAAATGCGACTGTCATCACCACGAACAGAGGCCAAGGAAAGACGGGTCCGCCAGGGAAGACTTCTTGCTGCAATACGGTTCTTCGCTCCAGAGAAGAGGGGGTCAGCAGGGAACGGCCTCCGGCAGCCTGAACGAAGCTGCACAGAGATTGTTGCCTAACCAACGCAAATGAGCAATCCGTGCGTTATGGGATCAATCAACAGACAAAAAAGCATGATCGTGCGTGGCACCCGTCTGTGGAAAATGTATGCGGGATTTCACGGGAAATTAACTTGGCTGCCACCTTCCAGAAATGGGTGCCCGCTAGACTTCGATCATTCGAGGTGGAACAAAACCCGGCGCTAAGGGGTCCGCACGAGCGACGGCGTGCGGGCCTCTCAGTGTTTTGGAGCTTAGTCGGTTATGCACCTCGAAACGAGAATTTCGTTCTGGTTGGGTTGGTTAAGCAGCAGTCTTGAGTCCGACTGCGGAGAAGAGAGCCGCCAGATCGTCGGTGACTCGTTAATAGAGGCGGTCCAGTTGACAGCGTTTGTCGGGGGCGAGGTAACGATCGCCGGAAAAGGGCTGGAGGAGACCGGCGGTGAGCGGGGCATAGATGCGCTCGAATAGCTTCAGGAAGAGGACGCAGATGGAATAGCCCTTGTTGGCGAGACGGTAGCGACTCGAGTGGGGCAGTTTTTCGAGCAGACCTTTGGCTCGGAGTTTGGACAAATCATAACGTAGCGACGCCACGGAATATTGCGATTGGGGCAGGCCGAGAGCGTCCAAGGCGGGCGGGTAGAGGTCAGCCGTGGTAAAGGTGGAGCCGGCGGCGATGTTGGCATAGCGGACCGGGGCATGCATGACGGCCAGTTGCCGAGGATGGTCGAGTTTAAGGCCGGGGATCCGCTTTCCATTGATCAGAGTGGGCTGAGCCAGTCTTTGGAGTTGGCCGCGATCGATGAAGTTTCCAGGATGTCTTGCTGGGCATCGTGGTAATGGTCAATGATCTCGGACATGCGCTGGCGCAGCTGGGGCAGGTTCTCGGAAGCTGAACCCAACCTTGAATGGATGGTGTACCTATTACCGGGTCGGCAACAGCAACCGGATCTTTCATAAGATCGATTGGGCTGTGATGAGTGAGCTGCAGTTATGGCTCCCACGCAAACACCAACGCAGTTGGCGATCCGCTCGCAAGCGCTGGAACTATCAGTTCCCGTATAAACGGTGTCGGCTGTACCAAATGGTAGGGCGGGTGCGCCACCTGCCTGGCTTGCGGCGCATGCCGCCGGCCGAAGATGGTCGGAGAGCCGGATGCGGGAAATCCGCAAGGAACCGTACGTCCGCGCAAACCACCTGTGCCCTACTCTACCCAAGCCCTTGGCTAGTGAGTCTCGGGGGAATGCGAGGCGTGCGGTCCGATCAGGCCGAGGTAACTTCTTCCGATCCGCGTTGCTGCCGGAGTTTCTGCAGAAACTCTTCCTGGTTCAGCGACTCGTGGCTGTGCAGCAATTCCAGCAGAGGGTCGTCGAGTTCTTCCTTGGGGAGTGGAGCGGGCTGATTGTACTGATCGCCGGCAGCCAGGATGCGCGGCGTAATCAGCAATGCGGGAAGTGTTCCCGGACGGCTGGTGAGGAATCCGATGAACCTTGCCACCTGGGCACGCTCATCGGTGGTGCGTGAAGCAAATTCGATGCCCATGCCGAATCCGGGGTGCATCACGCGAACCGTACCTTCCGCTTGGACTTCGATGTCTTCCGCGTTCAGGCAAAGCGTGATGCCGGAGCGCTCGGGAAAAGGCGATTCAGTTTCGACGTAACATCCGCCCAAGCTGAGATCGGTGAGGGTGCACTGCGATACCGGTTCGGGATCGGGCGGCGGAATCTCCGGTGCGTTGGCCGCTACCCAGGTTTTCAGCGTGGCGCGAAGATTGTCGGGAAGATCGATGAAGCGCACGCCCGCTTGTCCGTTGGGACTTGCCCAGGCGATCTCGCCGCTACCTTGAATTTCGGTATTGCTGTCGGGAAGACTGAATTGGGCGCTGATTCTAGCGCGGGGGCAGAGTGGTTGGGCTGCCAGGACGTCCATGCCATCTTCGCTGAGGTCGAGCAGGATGCCTTCGAGCGGGGTTCCATTCTCTACTTGAAGCTGAATCGGAACTTGTACGGGAACGCGGAAAGAGCGTCTTCGTTCCCGTTTGATCAGAGCTGTAGCTGCGCGCAGGCTGGCTTCGGCTTGCTCCATGGAAATCGGCTTGTAGAGAATAAAATTGGCGCCCGCGCCGAAAACATTGCGCACCTTCGTCTTGTCGCTCAGCAGTGCGACGGTTACGGCTTTGACACCCGCAGTGACCTGACTGGCATTTTGCAGCACCAGCGAGGCGCTGTGCGGATCGTCGAAGTCAACGATGACAGAGTCAAATTTTTCTTCTGTGAGACGGCACAGGGCTTCGGGATATCCGCAGCAGGCGACAGCCACGCCACAGCGGGAGAGCGGCGGAGTCAAGACTGCCGCTGCCTCTTCATCCGGGGAAACCAAAAGTGCGTGAAACGTCATATGCCGCTCATGTAAAGCGAGAATCTCCCAGGGGTTAGGGCCAGCGCGGAGCCACGCCGCGGGGCTTGGCAGGGGTGGCCGAACCACCCGACGAAGCCGACGCCGCCTTCGCAGCAGGAACGGGCTGCTCATCCACTTCGGCCAAGACCGCAGCGTCGTCATCCTCGATTTCAGCCAGCAAGGGGGCCACCTCACGCAGCTTGTCGGCCGCCTGCTGCAACATCTCGATCTGCTTAGCTAATTGTGCGTAGCGGGCCTGCTTACGTCGCAGAACCTCATGAATGTCCTTCATACAACCCCCTGTTGCGAATCTAAGGACACCGCTCGCAATCGTCAATCGTTATACACTTCAGGCAGATTACGGCAGTAACCGGGATAAACCGGTAAGGCGCTACGGATCTACTCACGAAAAGTACGCAAAGATAGCCATTTCGTGCCAGCAGCCGGCACCAATGTGGGATTTACACCCTAAAGAGGGAGAACGTACTCTGTGGTTGAGCAGTTCTGGGGGAGGGCTGTTCGGGCGTCCCATGACTCGAAAGAGTTATGGGGCGCTTCTTAATTTTTGGGAACTCTTTTCTCCACTCCCGACTGCCCGCCTGCATCTATATAACTTGTTCAGGATGTACAATTCCGGTCAGTTAGTTGAAATGGAGGAGTTCCTTTGTTAGCGAGCACGCCATTCGCGGAGCGTAAGTTTGAAGCTTAAAGACTTCGTTCTTCTGGCGCTCCTTACTTTGGGTGCACTGTTGGTCCACGGCTACCATCCCTGGGCGGAAGACTCGGGGATTTACCTCCCGGGCGTTGAAAAAATGCTGCAGCCGGAGCTATTTCCCTTTAATTCCCAGTTCTTCGAATCACATGCGCACCTGACGTTTTTCCCCAACCTCATTGCGGCTTCTGTGCGAACAAGTCATCTGCCCCTGGACGTTGTTCTCTTCTTTTGGCAGCTGACTTCGATCTTTCTGCTTCTTCTCGCCTGCTGGCAGTTGATCGGCAAGTGCTTTCACGACGAACGAGCTCGCGGGGCTGGCGTGGCGCTGATCGCGGCACTATTGACGCTGCCAGTGGCGGGAACTGCTTTGTACATCTTGGATCAATACGTCAATCCGCGAAACCTTGTTTCGTGCGTCGCGGTTTTCGCCATCGTCAAGGTCATCGACAAGAAGTACTTCCAGGCTACGTGGTTTCTGGCGCTGGCAGCGGCTATTCATCCTTTGATGGCGGTGTTCGCTTTTTCGTACTGCATCGTGCTGGTCTGCATCACGGAATTCGATCGCCCGTCCGCGGGTCTCGCCTGTCTATTGCCATTCGGAATCTCATTCGAGCCGCCCCCTGCGGCTTATCATCAAGTGGCTCTTGCCCATCCCTATTTCTACCTGCTGCAATGGCGCTGGTACGAGTGGCTGGGCGCAATAGCGCCAATTCCAATCCTGTGGTGGTTCAGTCGCATAGCGCGTTCGCGTCAGTTGCGCAACCTCGACCTGTTGTGCCGGGCACTGATTGTATATGAGCTTGTCTATTTGCTTGTGTCCCTGGTGCTCACCGTTCCGGCACGATTCGAGGCCCTGGCGCGACTTCAGCCCATGCGAAGTTTGTATCTGCTCTATGTGCTCTTTTTCTTACTTGCGGGCGGCCTGCTCGGTGAGTACGTGTTGAAGAATCGGGTCTGGCGATGGGCAGCCCTGTTTGTGCCCCTCTGCACAGGGATGTTCATGGCTCAACATGCTTTGTTCCCCGCCAGCGCACATATTGAATGGCCAGGATCCGCTCCCAAGAACCAATGGGTTCAGGCGTTCCAGTGGATTCGTGCCAATACGCCCCGCGACGCAATCTTCGCGCTCGACCCCACTTACATGGACATTCCGGGAGAGGAAGAAAATAATTTTGAAGCCATCGCACAACGAAGCATGTTGGCGGATGCGAACAAAGCCAGCGGCGCCGTATCGATGTTTCCTGGCTTGGCAGAAGAATGGCTTGTCCAGGTTCAGGCGCAGAGCGGCTGGGCCACGTTTCAACCACAGGATTTTCGCCGTCTGCAGGCGCAATACGGAGTTACCTGGGTGGTTCTGCAACGATCAGGAACCGCTGGCCTTGACTGTCCTTATCAAAATCCTACGGTGCTGGTTTGCCGGCTGAACTAATGTGAGCAGGAATCCCGGGCTCATGTCAGAAGAAAAGGGTTTGTTGCGGCTACTTGGCGGATATGACGAAGTTCGCAAGTGCAGTCGCGCTTTCACCCACGTTGACCTGTTTCTCCCAAGTCCGTGGTTCGGAAAAGACGGGGCGCTCAACTTTTCTCTCAGTCAGAACATCAAACGTGGCCTGCCGCCCCAGGACTTGCCAGCCCTCGTGCCAGGCAAGCACCTCATACTGTCCCGGCGGAACATTGGTTAACTCGAACGTGCCGCTTTCGTCGGTCACGGTATAGTACGGATGGGGCGCCACGAACATCTCGGCATTCATCCAAACATGTCCGCCATTGCATTTCAAGTCGACCAGTCCAGGAGTATTCATGTCTCGGGAAACGGTCTGATTGGTAAATGGAAATGGAAGGTTATAAGTCGCCGCACCGTCCATGTGAATGGTGTGAAGCGTGGCGTCCGAGCTCTTCATCTGGAGGGCCGCATGTTCCGGGACCAATAAAATATGAGGTTCATAGCGGCAAAAATGCTGATCCAGAAAACGTCGGGCGGGCGGCAGATCAAACGCCTTCCCGCTGGAAATGTTTTTGATGAACACCACGGTATTTGCGACGCCGCCCTGGGGACCGATCACCAGCCGCTCCAGATCGCGGGTCTTGTGCGAATTGGGATCGCAAATTTGAGGATCTTTGGTGATGGGAAAGCTGGAAAGATGGGGCTCCGGTCCCGACCACTTGACCGTGCCTTTGATTGTGCCTCCGCTGGTCACAGACACTACTTGGTATTCGCTGCTTTGGCCTGTGGCGTTCTCCGCCACAGTGAATAGCAATCCCAATGAAATCGCGAATACGGCTGTTCTCAACATCCCACGCCAGCTTTGGGAGAATCGTATTGCGACACTTGACCTGGAGCAAGTAACGAAGGTAATGGCTCAATGACCGGTTTGGGAGTTGTGACGACTGCCTGGCTGTGGAAGTCGCTCTTCTTCGTCTTAATCTGCGTGGCTGGCTGCGGGCGATACCGACCCTGGCAAGTCGCCTTTCTTGCGGCTTGACCGCAGGCGCAACCGGTCCATGTAGAGATACACGACAGGAGTGGTGAACAGGGTCAATGCCTGACTGACGATCAGGCCGCCGACGATGGTGAGGCCAAGCGGTCGGCGAAGTTCTGAGCCGGTTCCACTACCCAGTGCGAGTGGCAGCCCTCCGAGTAGCGCCGCTGCGGTCGTCATCATGATCGGACGGAAGCGCAGTACGCACGCCTCGTGAATTGCGTCGAGGGGCGATTTGCCCTCTTTCCGCTCGGCCTCGAGCGCAAAGTCGATCATCATTATGGCGTTTTTCTTGACCAGGCCGATGAGCAGGATAATGCCAATGAGGCCGATCACGTTGAGCTCGTTGTGGGTCAGTTTCAGTGCTAGCAGAGCGCCTACGCCCGCGGAGGGGATGGTCGAAAGGATCGTTACGGGATGAATATAGCTCTCGTAGAGAATGCCGAGAACGATATAAACCGCCAGCAGCGCCGTGATGATCAAAACCGGTTGATTGGCCAGCGAATCCTGGAAAGCCGCCGCCGTTCCCTGGAAGCTGGCGTGAATAGTCGCGGGAAAACTAATCGACTGCTCGGCTTTCATAATGGCCGTGGTCGCCTGACCGAGCGAGACGCCCGGAGCAAGATTGAAGGAGATTGTTACCGCCGGCCACTGCCCCTGATGGTTGACCGCTAGCGAGGTGTTGGCAGGGCCGAAGTGCGCAAAGGCTGACAGCGGTACCATATTGCCGTTTGAAGAGTGCACATAGACACTCTCGAGCGTCTCCGGGCTTTGCTGAAACTGCGGGGCTACTTCCATGACCACGTGATACTGATTCAGGGGCTCGTAGATGGTCGAAACCTGACGTTGTCCAAACGCATCGTAGAGCACGCTGTCGATGTCCGCAGCGGCAACGCCCAGCCGCGACGCCGTGTCACGATCGATGATCACGTTTGCTTCCAGGCCTTTGTCCTGCTGGTCCGTGTTTACCTGCTGAAGTTGCGGGAGAGCGCGCATTCTTTGCAGCAACTGGGGCGCCCACGTGTTGAGCTCGTTTAGATCTTCCCCTTGCAGGGTGTATTGATACTGCGCCTGGCTCAAACGGCCGCCGATCTGCAGATCTTGTTGCGTCTGCATGTAGAGCGTGGCGCCGGGAACTTCGGCAAATTTCTTGCTCAGTTCGGCGATGACCTGATCCGCGCCTAGCTTTCTCTCACCCAGCGGCTTTAGCGTGATGAACATGCGTCCCTGGTTCATTGCCGTGGTGCCGCCGCAAAAACCAATCATTGTGTAGACAT
Organism: uncultured Acidobacteriota bacterium; assembly: GCA_963796095.1. Taxonomy (GTDB): domain Bacteria; phylum Acidobacteriota; class Terriglobia; order Terriglobales; family Acidobacteriaceae; genus JABDBE01. The sequence goes on along the minus strand of CAWCKL010000044.1, from coordinate 127,799 downwards.
TTGGATCGTGCATTCCGATATCGACGTAGCGGCGCATCTTGCGGCTCATGGCGTCGAAGGAGATGTCCTGCGCCGCTTGCACGGCACCCTGAATGCGCCCGGTATCCTGCTGCGGAAAGAAACCTTTGGGTACATCTTGAAAGAGATATACGCTGAAGCAAGCTGTGGCGATGGTAATCACCAGCACGGCAAACTGGTGGCGTAGAACCCAGCCCAGAGCAACACGGTAGAAGCGCAGGATGCCGTCGAAGATTTTTTCACTGATCTTGTAGGCTCGCCCGTGCTTTTCCTCATGAAGCGGCTTCAGCAGCTGCGCGCACATGGTCGGTGTTGTCGTCAGTGAGACCGCCAGGGATACGCCGATCGCGATACTCAACACGACCGCGAATTCCCGGAAGAGGCGGCCGACAATTCCGCCCATCAGCAAAATCGGGATAAAGACCGCCACCAGAGATGTGCTCATCGAAAGCACAGTGAACCCAATCTCTCGGGCTCCACGAAACGCGGCCTGGACCGGCGCAACTCCCTGCTCGAGATAGCGGGTGATGTTTTCCAGAACAACAATAGCGTCGTCCACGACGAATCCAGTGGAAATCGCCAACGCCATCAGCGACAGATTGTCTAGCGTGTACCCCAGAAGATACATGACGCCGAACGTTCCGATCAGCGACAGCGGCACCGCAATGCTGGGAATGATGGTGGCCCTGACGGTCCGTAGAAAAACGAACACCACCAGAATGACAAGGGCCACTGAAATCAGGAGCGTGATTTCAATGTCTCGCAAAGCAGCCCGAACGGTGGTCGTGCGATCCGAGACTACCTCTAGATTAATCGCCGGAGAAATGGACGCTTGAAGCTGCGGCAGCAATGCGAGAACGTTGTCGACGGTCTGAATAATATTCGCGCCAGGCTGGCGAAAAATAATGAGAATCACGGCGCGTTTGCCATTCGACAGACCGTAGATGTGAGCGTCCTCGACCGAATCCTGTACGTCGCCCACATCTCCCAAACGCACTGCGGCGCCATTGCTATTGTTGTAAGCGACAATGAGCGGGCGGTAGTCGTCCGCATGCATAATTTGATCGTTGTTATTGATCGTCCAGGCGTTGACCGCGTTGCCTACTTCACCTTTGGGACGATTTGCATTGGCCGCCGATAATGCGGTGCGCACCGCATCCAGACCGACGCCCGTGTTGTTGAGCAGGTTCGGATCCAACTCCACTCGCACCGCAGGATTGGCTCCCCCACCGACGTAGACCTGCCCAACTCCACTCACTTGCGCCAACTTCTGCGAGAGGATGGAGTTCGCCTGGTCATAAATATCGGGCAGCGTCACGCTGTCGGAGGTCATCGACATAATCAAGATCGGCGCCTCCGCCGGGTTTACTTTTCGATACCAGGGATTGCCTGGAAGATACGACGGCAACTGGCTCCGTGCAGCATTGATGGCTGCCTGCACGTCCCGGGCAGCCGCATCGATATTGCGGGTCAGATCGAACTGCAAAACGATGCCGGTCGAGCCGAGTTGGCTGACCGACGTCATCTGGTTGATGCCCGCAATTCGCCCGAATTGCCGTTCCAGTGGAGTTGCGACCGCCGAGGCCATGGTTTCCGGACTCGCGCCCGGCAGACTCGCCGAAACCTGGATCACCGGAAATTCCACCTGAGGAAGCGGGGCAACGGGAAGCCTGGTGAAGGCAAGCGCTCCTGACATCAACAGTGCCAACGTCAGCAGCGATGTTCCAATCGGCCGTTTTATGAAGGGTGCGGAGATATTCATGACTTAGTCTCCGACCGCCGGTTCTTCCGTGGGATTGACCAGACCGAATCTTTCGAATCGTTTGGCTAGCCGATCGAACCACAAATACACCACTGGAGTGGTATACAGCGTGAGTGCCTGGCTCACCAGCAAACCGCCGACGATCGTAATTCCCAGCGGATGACGAAGTTCCGACCCCGTTCCCGATCCGAGGGCCAAGGGCAGGCCGCCCAGCAACGCCGCCATGGTGGTCATCATGATGGGGCGGAAGCGCAGCAGGCAAGCCTGGAAAATGGCTTCCTCGGGCGGTTTGTGCTCCACCCGCTCAGCCTCGAGCGCGAAGTCGATCATCATGATGGCGTTCTTCTTCACGATCCCTATCAGCAAGATGATGCCGATCAGTCCGACTACGCCGAGGTCGTTCCCCGTTAGCAGCAGCGCGAGGATGGCGCCTACGCCGGCGGACGGCAGCGTGGAAAGAATCGTGATGGGGTGAATGTAACTTTCATAGAGAACTCCCAGCACGATGTACACGGTCACAATCGCGGCCACGATCAGCCAGGGTTCGGTGGAAAGGGAATTCTGGAACGCAGCCGCCGTGCCTTGAAATGCAGTGTGCACGCTAGGCGGAATCCCGATCTCCGCTTCCGCCTGCTGAATGGCCTTGGTCGCGTCTCCCAGCGACATTCCCGGCGCAAGATTGAACGAAAGAGTTACGACCGGAAATTGACCCTGGTGATTGACTGCCAGGGAAGTGTTCGAGGTGTGGACCTGGGTAAAAGTAGAAAGCGGCACTTGAGGTCCACTGATTGATTTCACGTACAAATCTTTGAATGATCCGGGATTCTGCTGAAACTGCGGGTCCACTTCCAAAATGACGTGATACTGGTTCAACTGCGTAAATATGGTCGATACCTGACGCTGTCCAAATGCGTCGTACAGCGTATTGTCGATCTGCTGCGGGAAAATGCCGAGCCGGGAAGCGGTGTCGCGATCAATCATCACATCCGCCTGAAGCCCTCCGGCCTGCTGATCGCTGGCCACATCGCGGAGTTGGGGCAGGGTGCGCAGCCTGTCCACCAACTGCGATGACAACCGTGCCAACTCTTTGGGATCGGCGTCTTCCATCGTGTATTGGAACTGGGTGCGGCTTACGCGGTCTTCCACCGTCAGGTCTTGCACGGGCTGCATGAAAAGCGTGATGCCTTCCACCTCCGCCACCTGCGGCTGCAGCCTCCGGATAATGTCCGAGGCGCTTGCGGTACGTTCGTCGCGAGGTTTGAGGTTGATCTGGATGCGACCGCTGTTGGGTGTGAGGTTGGTGCCGTCCACGCCGATGAACGAGGACAAACTCTCCACGTCCGGATCTTTAAGGATGACGCGAGCCAGCGCTTGCTGGCGGTCCGCGAGCGCCTTAAATGAAATATTCTGGGGAGCATCGGCAATGGCCAGGATCACGCCCGTATCTTGAACCGGGAAGAATCCTTTGGGCACGATGACATACAGGAACAATGTCAGGACGAGCGTTCCCACCGTGACCAGCAAGGTGATGGTCTGGTGTCGAAGCACGACTTTGAGCGTGCGGCCGTAGAACGCAATCACGCGGTTGTAAAAATTCTCCGAGAGGTTATAGAAGCGGCTCCGGTTCGCCGGGTCCCTGTGCTTGAGCAGCTTGGCGCACATCATCGGCGTCAGGCTGAGCGAGACTGCCGCGGAGACGAGAATAGTCACGGCCAGCGTGACCGCGAATTCGCGGAACAGGCGGCCCACGATATCGCCCATGAACAGGAGTGGAATGAGCACGGCGATCAGCGAAACCGTCAGGGAGACAATCGTAAATCCGATCTGTCCCGCGCCTTTCAGCGCGGCGTCCAGCGGGGAATCGCCTTCTTCCAAATAACGATCGATGTTCTCGATCATGACAATGGCGTCGTCCACCACGAATCCGGTGGAAATGGTCAGAGCCATGAGAGTCAGGTTATTTAGGCTGTAGCCGAGCAGGTACATCACCCCGAACGTGCCCACGATGGAGAGCGGCACAGCTATGCTGGGAATAACGGTCGCGGAAAGATTGCGGAGAAACAGGAATATCACCATCACGACCAGCGCGATGGTAAGCATGAGTTCAAACTGGACATCTTTGACCGAGGCGCGGATGGTGACTGTGCGGTCGGTCAAAATCTGGACGTTCACGGCAGCCGGTAGACCGGCCTGAAGTTGCGGCAAGAGCTTCTTGATACGGTCGACCACACCGATAATATTTGCCCCGGGCTGACGTTGAATATTAACGATGACCGCGGGATCCAGATTCATCCAGGCCGCCTGCATCACATTTTCGATTCCGTCGGTCACCGTGGCCACATCAGAGAGGCGCACCGGAGAGCCGTTTCGATAAGCGATAACGATCGGCCGATACTGGTCGCCCGAGAGGAGTTGATCGTTGGCCTGGATAGTAAAAGACTGGCGCGGGCCGTTGAGCGTTCCCTTGGCCTGATCAACATTGGCAGCGGCCAGCGCGGTTCTCACATCTTCCAGGCTCAACCCATAAGACGCCAGAGCGGTGGGATTCGCCTGGATTCGTACCGCCGGCTTCTGCCCGCCGCTAATCGAAACCAGCCCCACGCCGGTGACTTGCGAAATCTTTTGGGCCATGGCCGTGTCCGCCAGATCCTCGACCTGCGAAAGCGGCAGCGTCTTGGAGGTAAGCGCGAGGGTAAGAATCGGGGAGTCCGCGGGATTTACTTTGCTATAAATCGGCGGATTCGGCAGGTCGGTTGGCAGGTAGGTTTGCGCGGCATTGATCGCGGCCTGGACCTGCTGCTCCTCGACATCAATATTTTGATCCAGGTTGAACTGTAGCGTGATGACCGAACTGCCAAACGAACTGGTCGAGGTCATTTGGCTCAGGCCGGGGACTTGACCAAACTGCCGTTCCAACGGAGCCGTAACCGAGGATGCCATCACATCAGGGTCGGCGCCCGGATAGAAGGTCATCACCTGAATGGTTGGATAGTCGACCTCCGGGAGCGCGGACACGGGAAGCTGGCGGTAGGCCACGATGCCGACCAGCATGATGGCCACCATCAGGAGTGCGGTGGCTACGGGCCGGAGGATGAACAGACGCGACGGATTCATTGCGTTCCTGAACGCTGAGGATTCGCAGAAGCACCTGCCACAGGACTCCCCGAACCCGGGCTACCCCCAGCTTGCTGCGGCTTGGCACCGGTTGGAGCCCCAGTGCGAATTTCTATCTTGCTACCCTCTTGCAACTTGTCCTGCCCGTCGGTCACAACCACATCGCTCGGAGAAATTCCGTTGGCGATAACGGAAATGTTGTCCTGGGTAAAGGAAACCGTCACCGGGCGCACTTCTACGGTTTTGTCCGATTTCACCGCGAACACATACGTGCCTTGCGGACCCCTTTGAATGGCGGCGGCCGGGATCGCGGTGCTATCCTTTCGAACTTCCAGCAACAAGCGAACGTTCACGAACTGGTTGGGCCAAAGCGCGTTGTCCTTATTTTCGTATACTGCTTTGAGCTTCCCAGTTCCGGTGGTCTGATCGATCTGGTTGTCGATGGTCAACAGCTTTCCACTGGCAAGCTTGGTTTGATCATCCCGGCTATAGGCATCGACCTCGAGCGTTCCCTTCGCCATTCGCTGTGCTACGGACGGAAGGCTGTCTTCCGGCAGGGTGAAAAGGACAGCGATGGGCTGAAGCTGCGTAATCACGAACAGGGCAGTGGTGTCGGTGGCATGCACAATGTTCCCCGGATCTACCAGCCTGAGGCCAATTCGCCCGTCTACCGGCGAAGTGATGTGGCAATAAACGAGATTCAGCTTGGCACTCTCAATGGTGGCTTGATCGTTTCGGACCGTTCCCTCCAACTGGTCAACCAAGGCCTGTTGCGTATCCACTTGCTGCTGGGACATGGCGCCCGAACTTCCGAGCAATCCCTTGAAGCGCTCGTAATTCAGCTTCGCATCGCGAAGAGTAGCCTGATCCTTGAACAGAGTGGCTTGGGCCTGATCGAGCGCAACCTGGTAGGGGCGGGGATCGATAACGGCCAGCAGATCACCTTTTCGAACGTTCTGCCCCTCTTTAAAATTTACCTGCATCAGTTCACCGTCGACCCGGCTCTTCACGCTGACGGTATAGTAGGCATTGACCGAGCCGAGGCCGGTGAGGTAATAGGGCATGTCACGGCGTTCAGCTGTAGCTACCGACACCGGCACCACTTGCGCCACGTTCGCGCGGGCCGAACCGGGTTTAGGGTCGCTGCCTCCACAGCCTGACAGACACACGCTCAACAACAGAATGAGTCCCAGCCAGGAATGCGCTAGCACCGGGAGGAGACGCCGGAGTGGTTCGTCCGCAGGTCGCAGGAAGGCAAAGACTTTTCCCTCTCGTGAACCCTGCGACCTGTGGGAAGCCGTTGTCATTCGCGGACCTCTTTCCGAAGGAAAGAATGATGAATTCAGCATAATTGTAGTCGTGCATGGGCTCAATACCCAAGGGTTTGACGTTCAAATTCCAACTGCGGTTGCGGAATATTGCATCCCTGATGAAAGGCACGTTGCCGGTTTTTATTCGTCCTGAATCAATTCTATCCTCAAACGAAAGAAGCACTTCGGTCCTTTACAAAAAATTACCTTCATTGACCCATTCTTTACGCTGGCGACGTTGATCGGAGCATTTATCGTGGACTCAAATTGCTCGGGCTGGCGTGATCCCGGCTTCTCGCGTATATTGTTGCGACTTTCCCCCGCTTCCCCATGGCTGAGACGAAATCCAGACCGGTAGTCACGATTCGCGACCTGCGCAGCTTTGAAGACCTGAAGCAGGTCGAAGAGGTCGAGAGGGAAGTCTGGCGTCTTTCCGAACTCGAAACCACGCCGCTGACTTTGGCCATCGCAACCAGGGAAGCTGGAGGCATATGGGTGGGCGCGTTCGATGACACGAAACTGGTTGGCTTTGCCTTCGGCTTTCTGGGCACAGAGCGCGGCCGGTTGATCGTGCACTCCCATATGCTGGCGGTGCGCGAGCCATATCGCAATTCGCGCCTGGGCTACAAGCTAAAACTGGCACAGCGTGAGCGGGTGCTGGCGTTGCGCATCGACGATGGTGAGACCAACCAGCTTCGCATTCATGAAATGACATGGACCTTCGATCCCTTGCAGAGCAGGAATGCGCACCTTAATTTCTCCAAGCTCGGAGTCATAGCGGAAAGCTACAAGGTCGATTTCTATGGACCGGAAACTTCCAGCGTTCTGCATCGCAACAGCACGGATCGCCTATGGGTCACATGGCCGCTCGCCAGCCGCCGCGTGCAGGATCGGCTGCAGGGAAAAGACAACCGCGCCGAAGTGCTCGATGCTCTTTCAACCGTGACTCCATTAATCCAGTTCAACGGCGATGGGAGGCCGGCCGGCACCGACCTTGGTGCCGCCCTCAGCCGACAAAGAATTGCGATTGAGATTCCGAGCGACATCGGGTGTGTCGAAGGGAAAGACCCGGGCCTGGCCAGGGAATGGCGGCTGCAAACGCGCTGGGCTTTCACCGCAGCGCTGCAAGCCGAATTCTTCGTCACGGAATTCTGTCGCACGGTCCGAGGCCAACAGGGTCCGGGCGTCTACCTGCTAGAGAAAGGTAAAGTCGAAGACCACGTGCCCGAGATGAAACGCAAACCGGGCAACGGTCGCTGACCTTGTCCTCCTTAGCGTAGCGAGTCGTTTCGCAGAGGCGAACCGATTTGCGGAGTCGAAGGACCCCTACAAAGCAAATCAGTCCATCGTGATTCAAGCCATTCCGGCTTGGCAGTTTTCTCAGGGCCCCGGGTCGATGGCGTAGCATGGAGAGCAGCGCAAATGCCCGTCTCCGGCCGCAATCCGATCATTCTCTACGATGGCGTCTGCGGCCTCTGCAATCGGCTGATTCAGTTCGTGCTGAAGCACGATTCGCAGGACCGCTTCCGTTTCGCCTCTTTGCAGAGTGATTTTGCCGCCCAGGTTTTACGCCGGCACGGCGCAGCGCCCGACGACCTCGATACAATGTACGTGGTAATCGATTGCGGCCTGCGGGAAGAGCGGATTACGTCGCGGTCCGACGCTGCCATTACGGTCTTGCGGGAATTGGGCGGAGGTTGGGCTGCTCTGGGCGTGGCTCTGCGCCTGGTTCCTTCGTGGTTGCGAACCTGGGGCTACAACCTCGTCGCGCGGAATCGCTACCGCATCTTCGGGAAGCACGATTCTTGCCCGATCCCGCCTGAAAAGGATCGCCGCAAGTTTCTCGACCTGAATCGAAGCGGAGATGGTTGACCTTACCGACTTGTGAGCGACGGGTGGGCGACCGTCAGCACGGTTAATTGCATTGGCCGTCTGTCCGAGAACCGCTTAATTCGGGAGGCGGCCGCAACCGAGGTGGACTCGATGCAAGCTAGTGTCCACGTTGTCGATCCGGTCATAGAAATTCCCGTTAGCTGGAATCATGTATCGGCGCAAGCTTCACCCGCAGTTTCCGATCTTTTTCGCCTACATTCTTTTCAAGTAGTTGGGTTTGTGATCTTGTTTCCGCTCTATCTCTCTCGCAGTTCCGCGGATTATTTTTTCGTTTATTGGATCAGTGCCATTGCGTGCCGGGTTTTCGGTTTAAGGTCATCCATGAGGTTTTCTCGGATGTGTTTCGGCTTTTTCCTGCCCTGAAAGACATGGGGACGGTGCTCTGTTCAGGTGGGCGGCACTGTTGACGCCTTTGTTGATGTTTGTGATCTTATCTTCCTCTTCCAGTGGGTCGAATACTCTCCTAAGGGACGGATTAATCGGTACAGAGCGCTGCGTGCGTTTCATCCAATGGGAGCTGATCCTTTTCTTTTACTGTTCTCCAGCTACCTGGGGGTATCTTGGCGAAAGCAAAGCATAGGTATTGCGCTAGGTTACGGCTGGTTTGCAGGAGTCGAAGTTTTCGCCTTTATGTTTTACTACGGGGGCGCAATCAATCACGTCGCGGAGTTGCTTAACACTGTCGCGTACAGCCTGACTCTTATCGTATGGATCGCATACGTGGCTTTCCCACGTCGAATACCCTGCCTAATTTCCGCAACCGGCAGGATTTTTCGACCGTCGACGGCGGAACATTCTAGAAAATTCAGCATAGGCTCAGAATCAGCGCATATTCCCACGGCACTGACAAGAACTCCCTCTCCGCTGTAGAATGCGGTGCGGCTCAGCATTGCGACGTCCACAGCCTCCCGAGGAACAAGTATGGCAGAGAAAGTCTCTATCCCCGCTTCCGATAGCAACATCGATTCCGTCCTGCAGGAACAGCGCAGATTTGAACCTCCAGAGCAGTTCCGCGCACGAGCACACATAAAGAGTCTGGAAGAGTATGAGCGCATTTATCGCAAATCGGTGGAACATCCCGAAAAGTTCTGGGCAGGCATCGCGGAAGAATTGCATTGGTTCAAGAAGTGGGACAAGGTTTTGGAATGGAATAACCCCTGGGCGAAGTGGTTCGTAGGCGGCCAGATGAATTTGTCCTACAACTGTCTCGACCGTCACGTTAAGACTTGGCGCAGGAACAAGGCAGCGCTCATCTGGGAGAGCGAGCCCGGCGAAGTACGCACGTTGACCTATCAGCAACTGCATCGCGAAGTGCAGAAGTTCGCCAATGTCTTGAAGTCGCTCGGAGTCAAGAAGGGCGACCGCATCGCCATCTACATGGGTATGACTCCAGAGCTTCCAATCGCCATGCTGGCCTGCGCCCGCATCGGAGCGCCGCATACCGTGGTCTTCGGCGGATTTGCGGCGAACGCCCTGGTCGACCGCATCCATGACTCGCAGGCTGTAGCCGTGATCACGCAGGACGGTTCCTATCGCCGAGGCGCTGAAGTCAAATTATTCCCAGCTGTCGAAGAAGCTTTGAAGTCCTGTCCCTCAGTAAAGCACGTCGTCGTCTACCAGCGCACGAGTTCGCCCATACATTTGCAAGCCGGGCGCGATCACTGGTGGCACGAGCTGATGGCTTCGGTCTCCGACGAGTGTCCAGCCGAACCGCTGGACGCCGAGCACCCTCTCTACATTCTTTACACTTCAGGCACGACCGGGAAGCCCAAGGGCGTCGTACACACCACCGGCGGCTATTCCGTCGGCACCTACATCACAACGAAGTGGGTATTCGATCTCAAGGAAGAAGACGCCTACTGGTGCACGGCCGACATCGGATGGGTCACCGGCCACAGCTACATCGTCTACGGACCGCTGCAGAATGGCGTCACCACGGTGATGTACGAAGGCGCGCCCAACTGCCCGGAACCCGATCGCTTCTGGAGCATTATCGATCGCCACCAGGTGAACATTCTTTATACGGCGCCCACCGCGATCCGCACCTTCATCAAGTGGGGAGAACAATGGCCGAGAAAGCACCGGCTCGACAGTCTGCGGCTACTCGGCACGGTGGGAGAGCCGATCAATCCCGAGGCTTGGATGTGGTATCGCGAAATCATTGGTCACGAAAAGTGCCCTATTGTTGACACTTGGTGGCAAACTGAGACCGGACACATCATGATCACGCCGATACCCGGTGCGGTAGGAGCAAAGCCGGGCTCTGCCACGCGGCCGTTCCCCGGAGTCGTGCCCGAGGTCGTGGATATGAACGGCAAACCCGTACCCGATGGTTCGGGAGGATTTCTGATTATTCGTCAGCCCTGGCCGGGCATGTTGCGCACCATCTATGGCGACCCCGACCGCTACGTGAAGCAATATTGGTCACAGATTCCGGGCGCGTACTTCACCGGAGACGGCGCACGCAAAGATAAAGACGGTTATTTCTGGATCATGGGCCGCGTCGATGATGTCATCAACGTCTCCGGCCATCGCTTGAGCACGATGGAAATAGAATCCGCGCTGGTCGCACATGAGGCCGTGGCGGAAGCCGCAGTGGTGGGCCGTCCGGACGACCTTAAAGGCCAGGCAATTTCAGCGTTCGTCACACTCCAGCAAGGCCGCGCGCCCACTCCCGAGTTGAAGGAAGAACTACGGCGCTGGGTAGCGAAAGAAATCGGAGCGATGGCCAAGCCCGACGACATCCGCTTCACCGACATGCTGCCCAAGACGCGTAGCGGCAAAATCATGCGCCGCCTCCTGCGCGAACTCGCCACCAGCGGCGAAGTGAAGGGCGACATGACCACGCTCGAAGATTTCAACGCGATCTCAAAGTTGACGGAAAGCGAAGAGGCGTAAGAGGCCTTCGGAGAAATACGAATGGACCGTCGCCAGTTCCTGGGCACCTCTCTTACCGCTGCCGGCGGCGCCTTGTTTTCGAGCCGCGCGGTTCCTGCTGCACCTGCTTTCGCCCCGCAACAAATGCCCGGCGCGATTCCATCTTCTCCAATCGCCAGTGCGCGCTTTCCCAGCGGGTTCCTCTGGGGCATGGCCACGGCCTGCTACCAGGTCGAAGGGGCGTGGAACGTCGATGGCAAGGGCGAATCCATCTGGGACCGCTGCTCGCACACTGTCGGTAAGATTAAAGGTGGCGCCACCGGCGACGTTGCCTGCGACCAATATCACCTCTACCCGCAGGACATCGCCCTTCTGAAGCGCCTGAACCAAAAGAGCTATCGCTTCTCAATTTCGTGGTCGCGAATTCAGCCAACGGGCGCGGGCGCAGTCAATCAAAAAGGTCTCGATCACTACAGCCGTCTCACCGACGCGCTACTCGAAGCCGGCATCCGCCCTTTTTGCACGCTGTATCATTGGGACCTGCCCCAAGCGCTGGAAGATCGTGGGGGATGGCCCAACCGTGACCTGGCCGCGATCTTCGCCGATTACTCCGGTATTCTGGCCAAGAACCTGGGCGATCGAATTACGGTGTGGGCTCCCTTCAACATGCCATGGTCTTTTACCTATCTTGGCTACGGCGTCGGTGTGCATCCTCCGGGCAAGTCCGATTACAACCTTTTTCTGAAGGCAGCCCACACGGTCAATCTCGCACAGGGCGAGGCCTTCCGCGCGATCCAAGCGGCATCGTCAAAGGCCAAGGTTGGCAGCGCGTATGGCATGGCTCCCGCATACCCAAAAACCGACAGTGACGCGGACCGCGCTGCGGCCGTGCGCTATCACGCCATGACCAACGATTATTTTCTCCATACCGCGATGACTGGGCAGTATCCAAGAGCATTCGTCGGCGATCCTCCTTACGAGGCGATGGGTTTCAAGCCGGGGGACGACAAAATCATGCGAGTGCCGCTCGACTGGATAGGGTTTCACTATTACACCCGTCGCATTGTTTCGAGCGCCACCGCCCATGCAGGTGATCAAGCCAGCTTTGGCACTGAAACCGAGAATGACGAGGGGGCCAGCCGTGATCGCTACACCCAGTTCCATGCTGAGATGCCGACGGAAGGGCCGCTGACTGACGCTGGACTGGAAGTTTGGCCGCGCGGCATCTACGACCTCGTGATGCAGATCACGCGCGAGTACAACCGGCCGATTATCGAGATCACCGAAAGCGGTTGCAGTTATCTCGACACGCCCTATGCAAAAGAAAATGACCGCGTTCCCGACACCCGCCGCACCGACTTCTTCCGCGAGGAATTAACAGAATTAGCCCGCGCCATCGCCGACGGCGCGAACGTCCGCGCCTTTCACGCCTGGAGCCTGCTCGACAACTTCGAGTGGACCGATGGCTACAGCCAGCGCTACGGTCTTACCTACGTGGATTTCCGTGATCAAAAACGAACAGTGAAAGATTCCGGTCTTTGGTACGGCCGTGTGGCGGCCGCAAACCGCCTGGAAGCGTGAGCGGGTAGCCGCGAGCGAAGTGCCCCGCCCGCGGCGCCTGCCTTGCTTCTACGCCGACGCTGCCGCGTACCGCACGCGTTCATCCCAAACTTTGAGCTTCGACCCCTGACCTAGCTCAAACGCGCACAAGCTCGCCATGCTCTCGGATATCTCGTCTTCCGCCAGAGCCTGTCCAATCAATTCTTTTGAACCTCCGCCGGCTTGCTCCAGCATGGTTCGCGCCAGTACACGAATGTTGTCGTCCGACGAAGCCAGCGCCCGAATCAGCTCCCGCCCAGCAGATTCCTGGCCGAACTGTGCCCAGATCATCCCGCACAAAACTAAATAGTTCGTATCCACAATGCCTCCTCGTGCCAACCGATTCTTCGAGTCTCATCCATTAGAAGCGACAAACTTGACACGAAGGTGTCAAGGTATTGTGAAAATCAGCTGACAAACGAATCAGAAAACCTGTAGGCGGGGTTGTTTTCTAATAACTGGACGAAAGAGAACTAGCGGAAAACATCGACTTCAGCCGTAACCAACCGGACATCAGCTTCGTAACTCGCCGAATCCGAAAGCAGCGAACTACTCTCTTCGAGAGGGGTTTACACCGATATGATCAACCAAATCTCGAAGTCGCTTTTGATCCTGGCCGTCGGAGGACTGATATTTTACTGGTTCCGCGATTACCCAAACCATAACAATTACTTCCACTTCGGGCGCCGGAGCGGGCGTGGTCGATTCCCGGCCATCCCCCGCGTGAATCAGGTAAACGGCCGCGAAGCCAACCCGCAGGGCCGCATCGCTAACGGCGTCAAGAACGGTTCCCCGAGCCGGAAACAAACCAGCAATCTGGAGAAGCGCTAAGCCAGCGTGCAAAACCGCGAGAAAAAGGACATGGCTGCGAACAACGCCCACCAGACCAAGGCGGAACAAAATGGGACTAATCGGCAGCAGAATCGAATCAGCAAGAGTATCTATGAAGGATAAGCACAACTAGGCTGTTGCCCGAATCCGACGAAGCATCGAGGGCTGACCCGCCGAGTTTGACGCGTGTCGGCCCTTACCAGTAAGAAAAACGCCGATACTTGAGCAAGTCATTGCGGCTTCAAGATCCAGAGAGTTCGGTTGAAATCCGCGATGGAACCCGCAGGACTAGGAGCCCACCCGCGACCGCGCAAATCATCATCAGCCCCAATCCATACGAATACGATCCCATCCGGCTGTTCAGGTAACCGAACGCAAAAGGACCAGCAAAGCCCGCCACGCTCCCCACGGCGTTAATCATTCCCACGCCCGCTGCCGCCGCTGATTCGCTGAGAATTTCGCTTGGCATAGCCCAGAATACCGGCAGAAACCCTGACACGCACAACAGCATGCTAAAGAGTGTGACCGACATTTGCGTTGATGCAGGCAGAGTGATGAGGCCCAACAGCGCGACCGCCGCAATGAACTGCGGAACCGCCGAATGCCAACGCCGCTCCCCCGTCTTGTCCGAATGCCATCCATTGATCAGCATCGCGCTCAATCCGACAACGTACGGCAGCATGCCCAGCAGTCCCACCCGCACATCCGAAAACCCGGATGTGCGTTTAAGAATCGTCGGCAACCAGAAAAAAACTGAGTAAGAAACGAAATATTCGAGAAATGCAACCGAGGCCAGCAACAACATTGGACCCGAGCGCAGCGCCTGCCACGCCGTGATCTTCCTCGGGTTGATAGGCTTTTCCTCTTCCAGTTTTCGTTCAATCCACCAGCGCTGCTCCGGAGCGAGCCAGGCCGCGTCCCGAGGCCAATCGGTCAGATAGAAGAACGCAATCGTACCGAGAAGAATCGCGGGCATTCCCTCCAGAACAAAAAGCCAACGCCACCCGTCAACTCCAAACCACGCATGCCCGAGAATCCACCCAGCAAGCGGCGACCCCACGATGAACGACAATGGAATCGCCGCCATGAAATTACTGCCAGCCTTGGCGCGATCCTCCCGAATGAACCAGTGACTCAGGTACACAACGACGCCGGGGAAAAAAGCGGCCTCCGCCGCACCCAGGAGCAGCCGTGCCCCATAGAGTTGGCCCGCGGTATGTACCAGTCCGGTCAGCACGGTCAACGATCCCCACCCGATCAAGATCAAAGTGATGCAACGCCGCGCGCTCCAGCGTTCGATCATAAGAGCCCCGGGAATCTGCAACGCCACATAGCTGACGAAAAAAATGCCCGCGCCCAAGCCGAAGACCCGGTCGCTGAAACCCAGCGTCCGCGACATGCCGATCGCGGCATAGGCTACGCTGGTACGGTCAAGATAATTCGTGATGTAGAGGATGAAGAGAAACGGAAGCAGCCGTATGGCGATCTTATGACGAGCGTGATCGGCAAGCTTGACGTCAGCCGCGGACGGGAGCGCAGTTGACGCGCGTAGAGCCACTGCCATTCGAATGCCTCCGGGGGAGGGGTTTCAGTTGAAACAGCGCGCCAGTATATCGCGAACCAGCATTATTCCGTCAGGAAAGGCGAACCGTGATAAATCACGTAGCCCCGGACGCCCCCGTCCGGGCACCAAAGCAAAGCTCGGCGCGGTCCGGGCGAGAATTCTGGACCCGACAACTTACTCCCCGGCCCCAAACATCACAATAGGCAGCGTTGGCGCCGACGAACCACTCTCCGGCTCCACGGTAATCGCGAACGCCTTGGCCTGCACTCCCGCGGGAAGCGACGGATTGATCACGGTCGCACTGCCATGCGCATCGGGCTTGAATACTCCCGCGGGAATCGGAGCGCCGCTAGTCGGGATCAGCCACAATTCATAAGCCTTTTGCGCAGGCAACGGCTTGAGATTGCTGGCCAGGAAAATCAGACTCGACCGGTCGCGAACATAAATTGCCTTACCCTGCGGTTGCGGAGGAGTCTTCGCCGCGACTAACGTCACCCGCATCGCATCCGTCGCGGTAAGAGTCGAGACGACTTCGCGAGCGCGCTGCAGTTCTGCGAGTTGCTGGGCCGACTGATCCTGCAAGCCAGCAATCCGTCGCTGCAGATCCAAGTTCTTCAACCACAGAGCCACAAACCCCGCAGCCAATGCCGCCGCCGCAACCCAAGGCACAAGCGTCCACCAACGTCGCCTTGCAGGAGCCACCGACCGTCGCGGTTCGCGCGCCACGGCCTCGATCAAACGCTGACGCGCCCGCCGCGGCGGCACCGGCCCCGCCGTCGACAAAGCCATCAACGCCATGTCACCGCGCAACTGCTCGAGTTCACGACGGCAGCCGGCGCACCCGTCCAAATGCTTCTTTAGCGACACGCGCTCCTCACCTTGCAACGCCCCTAGGGCGTACAACGCGAGATCCTCCGCGAATTGTTCGTGCGCGCTCATGTCGCAAAGGCCTTGCGCAAGGCCAGCAATCCCGATCGAATGCGAGTCTTGATTGTTCCCAACGGCTCTCCAGTCTTTTCCGAAATCTCGCTGTGCGAGAGACCCTCGAAGTAAGCCATCTCCAGCGCCTGCCGCTGCGCCGAAGGCATCAAGCCCAGCGTGCTCCGAACTCTCTCCATCGCTCGCGCCCGCTCGGCATCGCCCGCCATATCGGGTTCCACGGAGACCACCACATCCGCAATATCCGTCTCCGGACGCCGCTTCCGCAGCCCATCAATCGCACGATGCCGGGCAATCACCGCCAGCCACGGCCCCAGGCTGCCGCGGCTCGAATCGAACAGCCCCGGGTTGCGCCACAACTGCATAAACACTTCCTGCAACACGTCCTCGGCCGCGCCCGTATCGCCGAGCACACGCAGGGCGACCGAGTAGACAACAGCCGAGTACCGGTCGTACAAAGCCGCCATCCCATTCTCGTCACCCGAGCGGATCGCCAACAGTACCGCAGCGTCGGTCCGATCTCCTTTTGGCTCAGTGCCGGACAAGCAGTTAATCTCTTTCCACTTGAAGTACGGATGGGCTGCCCAAGGTGGATTGCCAGACAACTCCCGCGGCCCGAATCCGCTTTCTTACTGGGACATAGCTAAGCCCAGAAAGGCTTAACGAGCGAACCGCGAAACCATACCAGCATTGTCGATCTTCGGCAAGCGGGTCCGGAACTGAATCGAAGCTCGGTTTTTAGTTTGCGAAAAATCGACCAGACTTGACGAAGAACCGACATGAGGCCGATGAAGCCGATGCGCCGCGCCCAGCGACGGTTCCGATTGCTCGATTACGTTTTCACTCCTTCGCCCACGGCGGCACCACGCCGCTCATACGCGCGTGTGCGATGAGTTGCCCCATGGGCTCATTGTCATGAACGAGGATGCAGAGATACATGCCGTAAACCGTTGCCTCTCTGTCAGCGATGTGGACTTTGCGTCCAAGGTCTGCGGGCTTTGCGGCTAAGTGCGCGTCTTTAACGGACCGTTTCAGCCAGCTGATGACTTCGGCTTTCGACGTGACCGTCTTCTCCACGCTTCCAATCGGCTTCAGACCTGGCATTCGCCCAGGAGGCTTTGTCGGACTCTGGAGTTTCCACCGGCGTCATTGAAGTAACCCAGCCGCGCTCGAACTCACACGGGATTGTCGCAGGAGTCGTGTATGCGGCTGTGGCACTTCTCGGCGCAGGCCTGGTGTTTTGCCGGTTACAGAATTCCGGCGGTTCGTCCCCCGAATGGGTCCGGTTGATAAATTTTATTGCCTCAGCAACCGCACCGGCGCTTTCGCCGGACGGCCGGATGTTCGCGTTCATTCGCGGTCCCGATCCGTTTGTTTCCAAGGGCGAGATTTATCTCAAGCTGCCTCCTGAGGGAGCGCCGGTACAGCCTACGCATGACGACACCATGAAGATGAGCCCGGTGTTCTCTCACGATGGTTCGCAGATTGCTTACACCGGGCCAGGACATTGGGACACCGGGATCGTGCCGACGTTAGGGGGGACCGCCAGGTCTGATGTTGCCGAACGCTTCCGGTCTAACCTGGACCGATACGCAGCACCTGCTTTTTTCCGAAATCAGGCAGGGCCGGCACATGGCGATTGTCACGTCGATGGAGAATCGCAACGCCGAACAAGATGTTTGGCCGCCGCCGAGAGAAATCAGCATGGCTCATCGTTCTCAGGTCTCGCCCGACGGCAAGTGGGTGCTGGTGGTCTGGATGGGTACGGACGGCGATTGGCGGTCGTGCCAATTAGTTCCCTTCGAAGGCTGGTCAGGCGCGAGATCGGTCGGACCAGCGGCCGCGGCCTGCACTGCGGCCGCATGATCTCCGGATGGGCGCTGGATGTATTTCAGTTCGACTGCCGGGGGAAGATTTCATATTGCTGCGTGAGGGCGGGCCACAGGTGCGTATTTCTGGCTCGCAATTACGATCGTGCCATGCGGTTGCGCAGCGACGCACGCGAGCACCGACAGCAAAACCGTAATTCAGCGTGTGTTCATATTGCGAGTCTCCCCGGCCAATCTGAGATCAATCTCCACATCTCAGGGGGCTTACTGTTCTTCATACGGTGAGCGGACAGGATCCGTGGTCGCACTGACACGCAATCTCGACCTCCTTGGATCCTGCTTCCTTACAGGCTTGACCGCAATATTTGTCGCCACTTTGCACCAGGCACAGGCAGGGTAGATGCGCACATTTGTTTTTCTGAATTGTCGTCATTATTTTCCCCCTTTTGTGGTATGTGTATTTTGCTAACAGATCCGAGTACTTGCTGTTCCGTCGACGTCCTACTGGGCAACAGGTTTTTGATCGACCGGAATCGCCTTGGCTTCTGAGGGCGTGAGACGAGAGCGATCACAATAACCGTAGCCCTTCAGACAGGCCGTGTAGTTACGTTGCTGTTCGGCATCGGCCAACATCTTGGTTTCGGTCGCGGTCAGTTTTGAATAGTCGCAGGTTTCCTGTCCGTTCCTGCATTCGGAGATGTTGCGCTGGTGGTCGGCGACGGCTGCCTGACCGGCTTCCAACGGAGTGAGCTTCGAGCGGTCGCAGTCGTCCCAGCCATTCTTACAGTTCTGTGCGTTGCGCTGGTGTTCTGCCGCAGCCACCTCGCTGGTTTCCGAGTCAGTAAGCTTGGAATGATCGCAAAGTCCCGTGCCATTCTTGCAGTCGGAGACGTTGAGCTGACGCCTCGCAGCATCCACGGCTCCCACTTCCGACGCGTTTAGTTTGGAGTGATCGCAGTCGCCGACCCCATCCTTGCAGTCCGTGACGTTGCGCTGATGAGCCGCGACCGAGGATTCACGAGCCTCGGATTGTGTCAATCGCGAAGGGTCGCAAGAAGCCATGCCGTCTCTGCAGTCGGTGACGTTTCGCTGGTGATCGGCTACGGCTAATGCAATCGCCTGCGGTTGGGTGAGTTGCGAGTGGTCACAGGAATCGAAACCGTTTCTGCAATTTGAAACGTTGCGCTCGCGATGGGTCAGGTCCACCTCGGCCGTTTGCGACGGGCTCAACTTCGAGCGATCGCAAGCTTCCCGGCCAGCCTGGCAGGCTGCCAGGTTTTGCACGAGATCGGGCGACTGTGCCAATGAAAGAACAGGCCAGAGGACCAGGCAGGCAAGTTGCACCCAAAGACACCTACGTGAATTGATTAACATCTGTCTCCACCTTTCGGGAGCTTTGGAATGCCGACCGAAACCGCATCAGGGTTCCGGTCGGCTGAAATCAACGTTCTCCGCGAGGTCCCGATCCGTTTATTTCTTATCTTCCTTAGCCTCGGCGATGCGCGCCTGCTGGCCCGCCTCGGAGACGGCCTTCAAGAATGCTTCCACACTTTTCGGAGTTGGCCCTTTACCCGAAAGGATGGTTCGAAATTCAATGGGCTTGCCGTAAATGGCGCGAGTAGAGCCGTTGTCCTGCTCCACCACTGCACCTTCGAGCGTCAAGCCAGCGAATACACCTTTCGAACGCGAGTAGGTCAGCACTTCCGTGTTCATCTTCCAGTCCGTTCCGGCGGACGCATGACGGCCCACTGGGCCGGCCGCACCCGATGCTTCCCCGGTGAGTTCGAACTTGCTGGACAACAGGTGCTGGAAGCCCTGCTCGTTCATGACCAGCATGATCAGATCCACGCCTTCGACTCCGATCTGCAATCCCCAGCTACCACCGCCAATAGACACAAAGGCGGGCGCGCTCCAGCCGTTAGTTGTGCGGCACGAGGCCACTCCACGGCCGTGCTTGGCGCCAAAAATGAAACCGCCTTTAATCAGGTTCGGCACCACCAGTATGCACTTGGCGCTGCTTAACACTTCTTCGGGGATACCCTTGTCCGGGGTTGACATAATCTCGCTAAGAACGTCCACCGACTTTTGCATGCGCTCGACCGTGTCTTCACGATTCGAGTCTGCCCATGCGTAAGTTCCAACCAAGCCCATCAAGCTCATCAGCAGCAGTGAAATTGTCTTTTTCATGAATTCATTCCTTTGGGAGTTGCGAACCTAAGATGAAGAGAACTTCAGATGGCTGACTTAGCTCAGAGAACCTGAAAGAGAGAGAAGAAGTGCTCGTCTCTACATGATGATCGCCCATGTTTGAAACAATAGCTGGTCTGAATTGCTCACTTTGGTTTTGCAGCTCAATCCCGAGATCGGCTCGGCTGTCACCCTGCGGACTGAGAGCTCTTGTGTAAGTTGAGCAATCTTGCACAGAATCGCTGCCGTTAATGTGTCATCGTGAGGCTGTCGAACACGAAAGAGTAGGCTCCGTCTTGCATCCTCTTCTGGTCCAGCTTCGTACCTTGCGCACCTTTCTCGCTGACTCGCTTGGGAAGCTCTTTGCGACGAAAACATCCCGTGGCGAAATCGGATCCTCGAGGATGTGCCCGTTCTGCGGGCTAATCACATCACGATCCAAGCCGTTCTGTTTGGAGTGTGGGAAGTCGTTCAAAGGAGTTCAACTGGCGCGAAGAGACGCAAATCCAAGGATAAGGATGCAAGGATAAGCAATTCGACAAATGAACCGAGGAGATAAAGATGCTTTGGACGATTTTCGTTGTGCTTCTGATTCTGTGGCTTCTGGGTTTCAGCCTCCACGTGGCTGGCGGCCCGATCCACTTGCTGCTGGTGGTCGCCTTGGTAGTGTTAGCCATCAACCTGATGAGCGGCCGCCGTGTAGCGTGAGTGCCATCCTTTTGGACGCGACTGGTTTCGAGAGTTTCGCTCGTCCAGTATGTGTGTTACTTGCCTTGGAAGAGGGCGCGAAGACCGCGGCTCGTAACTACCCTCAGGAATCGCCAAGCAGCTAAACAGAGTTCTCAGGACGAGAAACCTGGGCGGCGCCCAGGTCCCGGTTGAGACGCGTTTTGCTGGACGGATGTCCCGTGCTAACTAAACGTGAATTTCTCTTTCGGCTTAGCCCCGCACATAGGGCAACGCACGGACAATATGCGCTTCAAGGTGAGTTTCTCGGGTTTCCCAACAATATAATTCAACATCGCCGGCTTGAGAAACGGTCGATCTTAACTGGTAGGGATTTCAACGAACCCAAAACGGGAATGTAACTGAGCCACCTGTCGCTTCGCGTGATCGAGCAGATGAGGGATGTCAGTCACACTGCAACGCCTTATGCATGAATGTTTGATTCCGCGGATTTCAAAGGGCACCACGACTGCCCAGCTTGGTGGGCGCCGACGTCCGCAAATGCAAAGAGGCCGCATGTTGATTGATCACTGCTGCCGCTTGGGTTCGACGGTTGCCATTCGTGCTGTCGAAATCGAGGGTGGTGACGCTATGCTCGCAGAAAGTACATGTGAATGTGGTCCCGCCGTTCATCGGTTTGGTAGTGTAATATCTCACACCTTCATTGTAGTCCTTCTTGTGGTCCGCAGTTGGGGCAGGAGATGCGCAACCTTAGAGTGGGGCAACAAGTGAACACCCTGCCTAGTCACGAATAGTGCCCCTCTAGACGATTTTTCCCGAAACTGTGCAATTTTGAACAGTCGTCCTAATTTGAGCAATGTATTATTCGAGCTGTTCGACAGGGCGGTCATGGGTTAATGTCGATTGACAGTGTCGACGTTCGGACTCTCACGACCGTTCTACTTTCTGTACCCAAACGCACGCGTATTCAGGCTGGACTCCCAAAGACCGGCCTTTTTCTTTGCTCTTGATGCTGCTCACGAGCTACCTGCTCACAAGGCGGAAATCCTGAATTAATGAATGTGATCAATACTGCGCAGACGGTGACCCATGTGTAGGAGTCAATCTTGGGACGGCGGATAAATTTGGGGTTGCTGGGTGGCTCCGGCATAACGAACGTCAGCGCCCAGACATTCATAATCGGTGACGTAGGCAGTTCTCCGACGCCCACGGTGAAAGGAGTCAAGCCGGCGCAGGTGATGGGCGAACTGTACTTCAAGTCCAGCCCGTTGACGGCTGCGGCTCAGAGGGGTCTGACAACCGCCTACAATCAAGCCGCGAGGGCCCATTGTGGCACTACCCTCACTGGCGTGAATCTGGGCGGAATGAAGCTCATTCCCGGAGTTTACTGCTTTGCGACAGCGGCGCAATTGACCGGCAGCCTGAAGCTGGACGCTCAAGGGAATTCCAACGCGCAGTGGATCTTCCAGATGGGCACAACGCTGACCACCGCGCCGAATTCCAAGGTAGTCGTGAATCTCGGCGGCAAGGGCGGAAGAGGATGCAATGTGTACTGGCAGGTCGGTTCCTCGGCGACGGTCGGGAAGGGCAGCATTTTCGTAGGGAACATTCTGGCGCTTACCAGTGTCACGCTGAACGGCGGTGTCTTTCGAAGGCAAGGTTCTGGCCCGCAACGGTGCGATCTCGGTTTCTGCCCAGGAGACGGTTGATGGTCCGCGTTGTGTTGCAGCTGGCGTCGCGGATGATGACGATATGGCTCCCTCTCAGAACTATAATAAGGCGATTGATTATCGGCTTGGTGTCTGCCGCTCATGAAAGCCTTGGAGGTGGGGCTGTCAGTTAGAATTGGATGATCCCATTCCTGATGCTTCTCCACACTCTCGGGGAAAAAAGTGTGTTGGTTTCGTCAATTGCCAGTTGAGGAGCGTTGGCCGACCATCGCCCGCTCCCTCCCCGTGACCTGCCGGGACGACGGAGGTGTAACGGGGTACGGAGCCCGTAGCTTTTCTGGTTGACGCTGGGACGGCTTCAGGTTCAGCACGAAGTGGAGAGTTGCCAGCAAGAAGTGAGCCCCATCCGATTTGGTCACCAGCGCGTGCACAGACTTGAAAGCATCATCCGGGAGGTTCGTGTGCTCAGCAAGCATCACGATGGGGACCTGCGGGTTGACCTGCTTGATCTCAGCTGCGACGACCACCCCGTCCAGGCGGCCAAGATGGTACTCGATCACAATTGCATCCACCGGCCGCAACATGAAAAGCTGAAGGCCGTTGTGCCCGTTGGTCGCGGTTACAAGATCGTACCCGTTTTCTTGCAACAAACTGAGTTGGGTCGGCTCCCGGGGAATACAGAGTAGTGTGTTGTTGGTAGCCATGCTGGTCAGGTATACAGCTATATAGGTTAGTCCGCACGCGATTCTGTTCAAAATTGCTCACTGTCGCAAAGCGATGCTGGTCCAGCCTCGCGTCAGCTTCTCGACGTTCCGGCGCGCGCACCGGCAATGGTGAGCGCGATCCCGCCGGCAATCAGCACCACGCTGACGATGGGTGATACTCGCTCACTGTGATGAGTTTGCACGCCGATGTTCACATCGCCGGCTTTGATGCCATGTGTCTCGGTTTGGGGAACGGGCACGATCAGGGACGCGATACCTAGCACTACCACGAGCAAGCCGGCAAATAGCAGGATTTTCATAAATGGCTCCATCACAGGTTGCAAGACACAGCGGCCCACTTCTCCCGGATCCTCTGAAAAGGTGCGCTTCGGATGCGAAAAGTAGCTGTAGCTAGGCTGCCGCAGAGTTCCGCATGGCTCTCATGTAACTGTCCATTGACTGCGTCAACTGAGCGTCCACCTCGTCCGCGATCGTCATGACGTCGGGTAACACCAAGCTGAAATCCAGAGATTCCAGATTGATCTGCAACGTCCCGAAGATGGTTACCTGCAGAATTCGCGATTCGTGCACCAACATTGCGGGAGTGTAGCCTTGAAGATATCGCAGCTTTCCATGGGCCACCGCCGCGGCGGAAAAGACGGCATCGCTGTCCTTGTCAGTCGCCCTCGGTTTGCTCAGGCGGAGGGCCAGGTCTTCAACCAGCTTGGGAAGATGTCCAGTGCGCTCTTCATCGCTAAGCGAAATGCGGTTTAGTTCACTGCTCTGTCTTGCCCGCACCAGCCAACCATCGACAATCGCGGCGGTGCACCGCCGCAGGATCGCGCCCACGCTCTCCTTATCCACTCGTTTAGTAGGTTTGCGATGTACCACCTTTTCCCGGACCAGTTCGATGAACCGCCCAATCTCGAATGGTTTTACCACGATTTCGTCCGCCTCTAGAAGGATGGCTGCCATGGCGCTTTGCACGTCAGGGTAGCCGCTCACAAGCATGGTCAGTGCATTCGGTTGGGAGTGGCGCATGGCTGAGACTACTGTAAAACCGTCGCCTGGGTTAGGCATGTGGAGGTCCGTGATGAGCACGTCAAAACTCTCGGTCGCGATTCGTCTTAGAGCTTCTGTCACGCTGAAGGCAGCAACTACCTCAAATCCCTTGCGCTCAAGCCCTTGGCTCATCGCCGCAAGTACCGCGCTATCGTCATCTACCAGCAGAACTCTGTGCGCATTGCCTGCTTCGGTCGGGGTCATAGAGTGTGGCCTCTGGTCACGGATAGTGCGAGTCTAGACGCCGTTATTTTTCAAGTCTGTGCAATTTTGAACAGTCGTCCCATTTTGGGTAACGTACCATTCAGCATGTTCGACCGAGTAGTCATGGGTTAGTGTCGACTGGGCAGTAGCGAGGTTCGGACCCTCACGACTGCTTTACTTTCTGTACCCAAACGCGCGCGGTTCAGGCCAGACCTCCCCCGGGGTCCGGCCTGTTCACCTACCCACCGTCCGACACTGACAGCGAGAAGCAAACCCCGCCTCTCGAGAGGCAGACCGTACGTCTCAATGGAAGGATGCGAGGGCTAGTCGTGGAGAACTACGTTGAGCAGCGAACTGTGGACCTGCAATCCGCCGTTGTAATGGATGAAACCTAGCTTCCTAAACCGGTTCATGAAAAAGCTGACTCGCGAGCGAGTGGTGCCGATCATCTCGGCCAGAGTCTCCTGACTGATCTTGGGAACCACGGTTTCCGGAATACCCTCCTTGCCAAAATGAGCCAGCAATAGAAGGACCCGGGGGCGCACTCAATCGTTCAGAACGACGTTGAGCAGCGAACTGTGGACTTGCAATCCGCCTTCAATACCGCCGGCGTATTGAATGAAACCCAGTTTCCTGAACCGGTTCATGAAAAAACTCACTCGTGAACGGGTGGTTCCCACCATATCAGCCAGGGTTTCCTGACTTATCTTCGGGACCACGGTCTCGGGTACACCTTCCTTGCCAAAATGAGCCAGCAATAGAAGGACGCGGGCCAGTCGCTTTTCACTGGAATTAAATAACTGATCAACCAGATCCTCTTCGTAACGGATATTCCGCGACAGCAAATACGCCACGAACATATCGGAGAACGCATGTTCGCGATGAAGTGCTTCCATCATCGCCTTCTTGTCGATCCGAAGGAGCGCGCAATCCGTCATGGCAGCCGCGGATCCCATGCGCTGAGCCTGACCGGCCAGCGCGCCTTCCCCAAAGAAATTTCCGTCACTTAGCATGCCTATGGTGGCTTCTCGGCCGGTCTGGGATACGACGGTGAGCTTCACCTTGCCGGATTGGATATAAAAGACCGCGTCCGCCCCATCCCCTTGGGCAAAAATAGTTTGTTTCTTGGCAACAGCCACGTTCTTCCTGCCAGCGCCAATGGTTGCGAGGAAAGTGTTGGGATCGAACTCGCGCTTCTTCTTATTCACCACTGTTGCAGAACTCATCACCGTTAATTGTAGTCCTAAAACGTGAGCGTCTGTCACAAATCGTGACCAACTTCCAAAGTGAGCCATTTTGCTCAGCATTTCCATGGAAAACGAGCAAATCTACAGATGCCTCAAAAGAGCCATGGACCTGTCAAACCAGGCGGGCCACGTGCTCTCCCGAGGCAGGTTTAACCCAGGCAGATCTGGAGGACTGGAATGCTCCGCGAAGATCTAATGAACTCTGACCTTCTTGGCGAAATCGTGCTGCTAGGACGTGCGGCGCTCATAGTCGTCGCATTGTTGCTGATTGTAGTGGCCGCTTTCCCGCAACCGGTGCGCTGGCATGACGAGAGCGTAGGAAATCGCTCAGAGCGATGTAGCTACATTGCACCACAGCAGAGTTTCGCGATTGACAACCCGACAGCGTGAGACTAGGGTGGAAATTGAGCGAGGACGCGTTCTCACTCTTTCAGGTCTCCTGAACTAAGTCAGCCCATCTGAAGTTTCCCCTCTTAGCTCTTCTGTCAATCTATGGAGGTTGATCAATGTTTGCTCGCAATGTTGCTCTACGCCTGAAGCCCAACACGCTGGCCGAATTCACCCAGACTCTTGATAACGAAGTCATCCCCATGCTGCGCAAGCAGAAGGGGTTTCAAGACGAAATCACATTTTGCAATCTGGGTGGAATGGATGTCATCGCCATCAGTCTTTGGGACACACAGGAGCACGCGGAAGCATACAACACAGCGGGATACCCCGATGTGCTCAAGAGCCTGAACAAGGTATTGGACGGCAGCCCGAGGGTGCGAGTGTCTGATGTCATTAGCTCGACTCTTCCGAAGACTGCCATTGCAGTTGCCGCCTAGGCGGTGCATCAATCAGACTGAGGCGGCTCCGCAGTCGCCTCGTCTTTCATCTCACGGTCTACGTATTCTCTGGAGAAGTCTATGACAGCAACTGTCCAAGTCGGGACCATTCTGATCGAGGATCGTGCTCTGATAGCCCCAGACTCTTGGGTTGCAAAGTGAGCCCTACTCAGCCCACTGGGGCGTGGTGAACGCCCTCGATGGCTTGGCTCTTGATCGTAAGATCCATGCCGCGGGACGGAACTCTTCTTCATGGCTGCCGGAGGCAAAGGTGATTCTTTGGTGCAATCGGGGCGAAGAACATCCAGAATGCAATAAAGCGAATGTTGGAAAAACTGAAGCCGATGAATTTTAATTGCCTTGAGGTGACTGGAGTCGTTGCCAAACGATTTCTGGGCGTGCCCTACGCCGTCGTTTCGGCGCACTCACGCCATATCCAACAAAGTTGTTATCTCGATGGCGCCGACGAACGGCGCACGTCCCCGCGCGATGCCGAGCAGGCCAGAGCTTGAGCGTGCTCTGCGCTCCCCCCGTTCATTCAGGAAACTTAACGAGAGTCTAGCGTGTCTACCGACTACTTGAATGGGCAGCCGCAGCGGGCTGGCCAGTTACTTTTCGGCACCCGCTAAGCGCCGATCTCTATGCGGATCCGTGCGGGGTTGGCCGGTGCTAAGTTCACACTTTTCTCCTGGCTTAGCTCCGCAAGTAGGACAACGAACCGCCAGGGCTTGTTTCCGTTTGGCTGTCATGGCTACATCATGCAGCGTCGCTCGCCAACAAGATGTTCAATTTTGATCAGTTCACTCGTTTCAACCTCCGCATTCTTGCGCGTCTTCCTTCGACGGTCCGCTGCGACTTCGTTGTGAGCGTTATTGATCAGACGTAAGAGCTCCGAAATGAGAAGGTCATCGCAGAACTGTTTGCGAGCGAGACAAAGTGTGCAGTACGTCTCGTCCGGAAATCGTCCCTCGCGATCCACGCAACCCGCAGCAGCAGAGCATCACCGGGCAAGCCAAGGGTGACCAGGCAAAAGGAAGCACGATGCTTTTCATCCCTTCCATTCGTTCGCTGTTGTTCGCGCTCGTAATGCTGGCCGTCTCGCCCGCAGCATTCGCGCAGATTGGCATATCCATTACCGTTGCCCCTCCAGCGCTGCCCGTGTACGAGCAGCCACCGCTCCCCGCCCGAGGCTCATCTGGACACCTGGGTACAGGGTTACAGTGCGGGCGATTACTACTGGGTGCCAGGTACGTGGGTGATGGTGCCGCAAGTCGGTTTTCTCTGGACTCCGGGCTATTGGGGTTGGGGCAACGGCAAGTATGTTTTCAATGAAGGCTACTGGGTCCCCGACGTAGGTTTCTATGGCGGAATCAACTATGGCTACGGCTACAGCGGTGAAGGTTACCAAGGCGGGCGCTGGGACAATGGGCAATTCGCCTACAACCGTGCGGTGAATAACATAAACGTCACCAACATTCACAATACCTATAACACCACGGTGATTAATAATACGACCGTGAACCGGGTCAGCTACAACGCCGGCAACGGTGGACTCACTGCCCGTCCAAACTCTCAACAAGAGGCTGCAGCGCACGAGAAACATATCGCGCCGGTCGCGGTTCAAACTCAACATGCGCAGGCTGCCCGCGCGAACCCGCTGCAACGGGTTTCTGTGAACCAGAGCAAGCCGGCAATCGCCGCTACTCCGAAACCGGGAGCATTTAATGCTGGTGTGCCAGCCAAACAAGCAGGAGCACCCTATAAACCTGAAGGCAAGAGTGCGGTAACTTAGCCCCAAGCCAAAACGCCACCTGCTCAGCCGGCGAACAACGCTCCTCGACCTGGCACCGCGGAGCGTAGCACTCCAGCAGCGCGCAACGATGTGCCCCGTCCACCGGCTACACCAGAGAAGGCGAGTGTGCCGCGTCCTGAGAATACGCCGCGTCCGGTAGAAAACGCCTCTCGGAACGAAAGCAAGCCTCAACCGCAAAGCGCTCCACACCCGGAAGCCACCCCTCGCGCAGAGATTGCTTCGCGTCCGGAGAATGCTCCACATCCAGAAGCAGCGGCCAAACCCGAGAATGCACCCCATGCTGAAACCCGTCCAGAGAATGCTCCTAAGCCAGAAAAAGAAGCTGCTCCCGAAGAACGGCGACAACAGCAGTAAACCCGACTGCTTCAGCGAGACGGCTCGCAGCAAATGGCGCGAGCCGCTCTTTTGCAATCTGGATCGTGGCGTTGACCCTGAGTTCAGGTTCCCACGATTAGCGCAATGCCAGGCGCATCGCTTTTCCCTGGCGCTCAAAGTTGATCTGCAAGACCGTCGGATTGTTCTTGGTGAAACTCCCCAAGATAGACGCTGACTGTTCGTACTTGTCAGGCGTGGAACGCACCCGAACAAGGATGCGGTGGGTGCCTGCTGGTAGCTGGACGGTGTGAGTTTCCCGCACATCCGTACGAAACGGATTCCAGTGCTTCCTGATCTGACCGCGCAATGGACGATCGTAGGCTAACCTGTCGTCGATCCACAGCGAAAGCTCTGCCGCCGAGAAACGGTGTTCAATACGTAGGTTCAGCGAGGAGTCAGCAACGGCTTTCGAGGCTTCCTTGGAATTGGACAATTTTTCTGAGCTGTGGTCGATGACATCCGGCTCACTCACCACCGGGGCCGGTGCCCCACTCGCGCCGACGATTGCCGATGGACTGGTCTGACTGGAATTTCGCGACGGGAGCCTTTTGTGATACGCCAAGAAGCCGATCATGATCGTCGCAATCGAGAACACCAGCCCTATGCGTAGCGCTGGCCGCCGCCACCTGGACAAGACCTGTAGCCAAACGAATGTGACTGCTTGTCTGGCCGCGAGCCCTAACATTTGGAAGAAACCAACCAGTGCAAGGTTCGCTGAAGGAACGTGAGTCGTAACGTCGTCGAGTGACCGAGCGAGAACTGCTCTCGCCCCCGGGAACCGTGACGCACCGTTGGCACCTTTTGAGATTGTCTGACCGCGCTCGCGAAGTTCACGCAGGTCGAGAGCAAACTCCAATCCACGCTGATAACGTTGCATGGGATCTTTTGCCATGGCCCGGGCGATTACGGAATCCAGTTCAGGGGGAAGGTCAGGGTCAAACGCGGTTGCCCGCAAGGGATCGCGGTTGGCGACCTTGAAGCAAACGGTGGTAGTACTGTTACCTTGGAAAGGGCCGTAGCCAGTGACCATGTGGTAGAGAATCGCACCCAACGAAAATAGGTCGGAGCGTTTGTCCACCGGCTCACCCTCCAACTGTTCCGGTGACATGTAGGCCGGTGTGCCCAGCGCCCGGCCGGGGAGCGTCAGGTGCGCCCGGTTCACTTTCGCAATGCCGAAATCTGCGATCTTGGCATGCCCTTCGGGCGTCACCAAGACGTTGGCAGGTTTCATGTCACGATGGACCACGCCTTGGCCGTGGGCGTGATCCAGGGCTTCCGCCAGTTCCTCCGACAACCGAAGAGCTGTGTCGAGCGGTAGCTTCTTGGGTTTTTCTGAAAGGAGTCGGTCCAGCGATTGGCCCGCAATGAACTCCATAACGATGAAGGGAATGTGGCTTTCTGGGTCCTCGCCGGTGTCGAAGATAGTGACAATTGCGGGATGTAACAAACGACCAGCTGCCTGAGCCTCGTGAAAGAACCGCTCCCGGTATTCGCGCTCCTCCCCTGGATTCTGGCCGGAGAGCAAGATCGTTTTGACAGCGACAAAACGGTCGATTTTGGGATCACGAGCCTTGTACACCACTCCCATGGCGCCGCGGCCGACCTCAGCGATGACCTCGTATCGTCCGAAACGCCTACCCCAGCGAGTTTCCATTTGGACCGCAGATTCTTGGTCTGACAGAACACACCTGACTCTAGTTTAGGGTTTCCTCCCGAAGAAAGAGTGTTCGTCACAATACCAGCGTGGTTACGGCCGTAATCGTTTCTTGGACCGATGGTCATTTCGGATCTCCAGAGTGCCCGGATTCCCCACTCGAGGCATTTGTGGTCAATTTTGACCAGTTCGCAACTCCACTTCCGTTGAATACTAAAGAGAGGCAAACTCTACTGATGGACCAAACCACGCGTCGGTAAACGATGACCTCCGGCCAAGTCGGATGACGCGTCGGGTCTATCGGAACTCTGACATGTATGAGCAGCCATTCTTGGCAAACCAGGAGCTCATGTCGCTACCAAACACGGTGCTCCCCAGGGAGAAGTTAGAAATCGTCGGCCTGCGCTCCCCGGTGCGGGAAGAAGTTTCAGCGGCTCGACCGCGATCGCAATCAAAGCCGTCACTGCCCAGCCGGATCGCGGTGATCGGAAATTATCTGCCCCGACAGTGTGGAATTGCTACGTTTACCACCGACCTGTGCGCGGCCATATCCGCCGAGTGTGGGACCGCTCGATTGTTGGCGCTACCCGTAAACGATACGGAACAAGGATATGACTATCCGGCAAGGGTGAGATGGTCTCTCGCTCAGGACGACTTGAGATCGTATCAAGAGGCCGCTGAGTTCTTAAACTTCAACAATATCGACATGGTCTGCCTGCAGCACGAGTATGGAATTTTCGGTGGGCCCGCTGGAAGCCATGTCTTGCAGCTATTGCGCGGCCTGAAGATGCCCGTGGTGACCACTCTGCACACCGTCCTCCGCGAGCCGAATCCTGACCAACTCGTAGTGATGGAGGAGATCGCAGAGCTCTCGGATCGGCTCATCGTCATGAGCCAGCTTTCATCCCAGTTCTTGCAAGAAATCTTCAAGGTGCCCGGCAGCAAAATCGACATGGTTCCTCACGGTGTTCCGGACCTTCCGTTCCTCGATCCCAATTTCTACAAGGATCGCTTCGGTGTGGAAGGAAAAGCGGTACTCCTTACATTCGGTCTGCTCTCGCCAAACAAGGGAATCGAAAACGTCATTCAAGCCTTGCCGCAAATTTTGTCCAAACACAAGAATGTTGTATACATGGTCGCGGGCGCGACCCACCCTCACGTCCTCCGTCGGGAGGGCGACAGCTACCGAAACCACTTGCAAGCGTTGGCGAAGGAAGTGGGAGTGGAGGCGAATGTAATCTTCCACGACCGCTTCGTCAGCCCGGAGGAGATGGTTGAGTTCATTGGCGCTGCGGACATTTACATCACTCCTTACAGACATGAGGCCCAGGTAGTTTCCGGGACGCTTGCGTATGCCTTAGGTGCGGGCAAGGCTATCATTTCAACCCCGTACTGGCATGCCATCGAGTTGCTGGACGACCGCCGCGGCGCGCTTGTTCCCTTTCAGGATCCTGATGCTATCGCAAGAAAGACGGTCGAGCTTTTGGACACCCCGGCGATACGCCACGCCATGCGTAAGCGTGCTTACTTGTTCGCGCGCGAGATGGTCTGGAAAAGAGTAGCGCAGGGCTACATGGAAAGTTTTATACACGTTCGTAGCGACCGCATGGAGTCTCCACAAGTGCGGTTCTCCACCCGTGTTGCACAAGAAACATTGAATCAGCTGCCGGGACTGAACCTGAAGCACTTCAACAGGCTAACCGATGACACCGGAATGCTGCAGCACGCGATCTTCACCATCCCTAACTACGCAGAGGGATACACCACCGACGACAATGCTCGCGCACTCGTTTTCACGGTACTGCTGGGGCAAATGGACAAGGGGCAGTACCGTGAACCTGCCCACGATTCGTCCTTTCGGTATTTGGCGTTTCTGCAGCACGCGTTCAATCCAGAGAAGGGCAGATTCAGAAACTTTCTTGGCTATGATCGCCGGTGGAACGAAGCTGAGGGCTCCGAGGATTGTCATGGACGCGCACTGTGGGGACTTGGAACGGTTCTAGGCCGGTCCAGGGACGAAGGACTGAAGTGCGCGGCTGGGCGTTTGTTCGAGGTGTCACTTCCGACAGTTATGGAATTCAACAGTCCTCGTGCCTGGGCCTACGCTTTGCTCGGAATTCAGGAATACCTCGATTCATATGCTGGAGACCGGGACGCACAGAAAATAAGATCGGTCCTCAGCACGCGATTGCTTGAAATGTACAAGTCGATCCGCACCTCAGATTGGAAATGGTTCGAGAACGTTCTGGCCTATGGAAACGCGAGATTGCCCCAGGCCATGTTGCTCGTGGGCTCCGCTTGCGCGGATGACCGGATGGTTTCCGCCGGTCTTGAAGCACTGGACTGGCTGCTGAAAACGCAGCATTGCGAAACCAGCGGCCACTTCGTACCGATCGGATCGCAAGGTTTCTATCGCAAGGGTGGCGCAAAGGCGCGTTTCGATCAACAGCCACTCGAGGCCGCTGGGGCGGTTTCCGCCTGCTTGCAAGCCTACCGTGTAACCGGGGACAGCCGTTGGCGCAGCCAGGCTTGGTCGGCCCTCAACTGGCTCCTTGGCGATAACGACCTGCAACTTCCTCTTTATGATTCCGTCACCGGCGGCTGCCGGGACGGCCTGCACCCCGACCGCGCCAACGAGAACCAGGGAGCAGAATCCACCCTATCGTTCTTGATGGCACTGCTCGAAATGAGCTCGCTGCCGGAACCTGATAGTTCGGGGACCAGCGGTGAGTTATTGGGTGCTTCCACCACTAGACTTTGATCAGTGCCACTGAGTGAACATCTATGAGCGTTGCCACAACAATTCGTCACGAGCCACTGCTTCTTCGGCATCCTGCCAACCCAATTTTGTCGGCCAAGGATTGGCCGTACTCCATTAATAGTGTATTCAATGCGGGCGCGACCTTATTAGCGGACGGATCGACCCTCCTACTTTGCCGCGTCGAGGATCGACGGGGCTTGTCCCATCTTTGCGCTGCTCGTTCGCGCAACGGAGTGGATAATTGGCAGATTGATAAGGAACCGACCTTGATGCCAAGCCCCAGGGAGTATCCCGAGGAAATCTGGGGCATCGAGGATTCGCGCATCACTTTCGTGCCGGAGTTGCAGCAATACGTTGTCACTTACACCTCCTATTCACGCGGCGGCCCCGGAGTGTCCCTGGCTCTGACCAAAGACTTCCGCAGCTTCGAGCGCTATGGCGTCATTATGCCGCCAGATGATAAAGACTCCGCCCTGCTGCCTCGGAGAATCGATGGATGCTGGGCGCTTATTCATCGTCCGATGACGCCGCTGGGGTCGCATATGTGGATTTCCTACTCTCCCGACCTGCGCTATTGGGGCAGGCACCGGCTCATGCTGGAGGCACGCCGCGGCGCCTGGTGGGACGCGAACAAGATTGGTTTGTCGCCGCCGCCCATCGAGACTTCCAGAGGATGGCTCGTGTTCTACCACGGAGTACGGCACACGCCTTCGGGCTGTCTGTATCGGTTGGGCTTGGCGCTGTTTGACCTTGAGAATCCGGCGAAGTGTTTACTGCGAGGGGATTCGTGGATCTTTGGGCCAGAAGCCGACTACGAGCGTCACGGCGACGTCGATGATGTTGTGTTCCCCTGCGGATATACGATGGACCCCGATGGCGACAGCCTCAACATTTATTACGGAGCGGCGGACTGCTCGATTGCCCTGGCTCGAAGTAGTGTTCGCTCTTTACTCGATTGGCTGGATGCCAATGGAAGTTCCGAGCGCAGACGAGCGCAGGATTTATGAAACCACTGCGTTGGAGCTTTCGTTCGGCGTTTGGGTGCCATCACGGTCAGATGAGTTGCGTGTTCACTATCAAGAAACGAACCTACCGCGTCTGCTTCTAATGTGGGCAAGAATCCGAGTATTCCTGGGCATCAATGCATCCAGTACGATCGAGTTGTGCTGCCAACGGTTGTGCGCCACTAATTTAGCTCAGGTGAATAAGCCAAGATTTCCGCGATTTGAGCCCATCGCGGCACTCGCCTTACACTCCTAATTCATCACATGTGAGCAAGCTAGAAGGGAGATCAACTGCTCTTGATCATTTTGGGCTCCATCGTTGCTGTGATAGCGGGCCTCTTTGGGGCATCACTTCTTCGCACCACCACGAACACTAATCTTTCCCGGACAAGACACTGCTGGCCTGTGAGGTCTACCTCGATGTTGTGCAGAGATTAGGACCACTGCCAACCACAATGGCTGCCAGGGCGCTCGAACCTTCATGAACAAATGAAAGATTTTCAGGTTCAGACGTTCGGATTGCGTTCTTGTCGCGTTTCGGTGTAGATTCGAGTGACGTATTCGTAGCATGCGTTCGATCTCGAAACCGATAGCTTGGATGTGTCTGCTGCTGACATTCTGGTCAGCATTTGCGCTTGTTGCGCATCACCATTCGAGTGCGACTGAGGCGGCAAAGTGTACCGTCTGTGTCGCCGCGCATTCAGCTTCCCCCAAGACCGTTTCTACACTGCCAAATGCAACGTTCGTTCCGGTAGCCACCTTCCGGCCGAAGCCGGTTTCCGCCAAGCAGCGCCTGATAGCCTTCGCCCTCTGTGTCCGCCCGCCTCCTAGCGTCTAAAGATCAAATCTCAGTTTATGAAGGCCGGTTCGCATCCCATGAACCGCGCGGCTTTGATCTTTTTGGACCAATTCTTCTGGAGGAATTCATGCTGGCTTCTTACAAGAAGTCGCTTCATGCGGCTTTTATGGTGGTCTTCTATTTGGCGCTGGGTCTTCAGGCGTACGCGCAGTCGGGCGGAAATTCCGCATCCATAAACGGCACCGTCCTGGACCCTTCGGGTGCTGTCGTACCAAATGCAACCGTGGAAATTCACAATCCGGTTAGCCACTTCGACCGATCAGCTACTACCGACGCCTCCGGGAAATTCAGCTTCCCCAACATCCCATTCAATCCCTATCACTTAGACGTTACCGTTGCGGGCTTCGCTCCGTACGCGCAGGATGTCGAGGTTCGGTCTGTGGTGCCGCTAGTCCTCAAAGTAGGTCTTCAGGTAGCCGGATCTTCTGAGAGCGTGAACGTCGAAAGCTCGGGCGGCGACTTGGTTGAGAACGATCCGACCTTCCACTCCGACATTGACAGGAACCTGTTTGACAAACTTCCTTTGGAAAGCCAGTCTTCGTCCATGAGTTCGCTGGTTACGCTCTCAACTCCTGGAATTGCGGCTGATTCCAACGGGCTCTTCCATGGACTGGGCGACCACGCGGAGAATTCCTTCTCCGTCGACGGCCAGCCGATTACCGATCAACAAAGCAAGGTCTTCTCCAACCAGATTCCTCTCGATTCGGTCCAGTCCATGGAAGTCATATCCGGCGCCCCGCCGGCAGAATATGGAGGCAAGACCAGCGTTGTGATTGTAGCGACTACGCGATCAGGCCAGGGTGCCACTACGCCACACGGCAGTGTGACCACTTCCTACGGATCGTTTGGAACATCCAGCCTCGCAGCCGACCTTTCTTACGGGGGGAAGAACTGGGGAAACTTTATCTCCGCAAGCGGTTTGAATACAGGACGGTTCCTGGATCCGCCAGAGTTCACGGTACTGCACGACAAGGGCAATGAAGAGAATCTGTTCGACCGAGTCGATTATCAATTCTCCAACAACGACTCGATTCACCTGAACTTCGGCTACAGCCGGAGCTGGTTCCAGACGCCGAATTCATTGGATGCCCAAAACGCGACGCCATGGAGTGGGCTGAATGGAGTTCTTCCGCTGGCGGAAAACTACGGGGGAATAGCTCCCAACGGTAATGTCGTTGGACCGGCGGACCAGCGCTCCAAGATTGGCACGTTCAACATTGCTCCTTCTTGGACGCATGTTCTGAGTCCGACTGCGGTATTTACCTTGGGTGCATTCGTGCGCCGCGACGATTACAACTACTACCCGAGTAACGACCCTTTTGCTGACCTCGGACCGCCAAGCCTTCAGAGACAATCAGTAGGTCAGAACCGGACGCTCACCAACGCGGGAATTCGGTCCGATATCTCCTATGTGAAAGGGATAAACAACATCAAGGCGGGCGTCACCTACGAACAAACATTTCTCAACGAAAACGACAAACTCGGTATCGTCGATCCAGCTTTCAACGCTCCCTGTATCACTGCGTCGCCAGTCACGGCCCTGAACCCTTTCCCGTTCGTTGCGGTGCCGGGTTTCACCAATCCCTCGCAATGCACCGGCATCAACCAACCGAATACCGCCGCGAACACGAACGCTCCCAACAGCGCTCTGTACCCAAATTTCAATCCCATCCTGCTTCCCTACGACCTGACCCGTGGCGGAGGCCTGTACACCTTCAATGGCCACACCGACGTGAAGGAACTCGCCCTGTACGTGCGGGACAACATCACAATAGGAAGCTGGTCTTTGAACCTGGGCTTGCGCGGCGATCTTTACAACGGTCTCACCGTCGGGCGGCAGGCCGAGCCTCGTGTCGGTGTCGCTTACAACATCAAGAAGACCAACACGATTCTTC
Source organism: uncultured Acidobacteriota bacterium (assembly GCA_963796095.1). Lineage (GTDB taxonomy): Bacteria > Acidobacteriota > Terriglobia > Terriglobales > Acidobacteriaceae > JABDBE01. The sequence continues at coordinate 91,114 of CAWCKL010000044.1, read as the reverse complement.
GGGTTTCCTATGCCCGTACTCTGGAATCCCCTTTCAATGAAAATCTGATACTTTCCAGCCTGGGATGCACCAGTCCTGTCTTAGATGAGCTGCTTCTCTGTGCTGCTCCTGTGGCCAACCGCTTGAGCCCCGGCTTCCGCAATGAGTTCCACGCCGGATTCGAGCAGGCTTTCGGGCGGTACTTAGTCTTTTCTGGCGAGTGGATTTCGAAATACACGCACAATGGTTACGATTTCAGTGTGCTCGGCAACACACCGATCACGTTCCCGATCGAGTGGCACAACTCCAAAATTCCTGGATATGCGGGCCGCGTCAGCGTGCCAGAAATCCATGGCTTCACAGCGCTCATGGTCTTCTCCAGTGTGGCAGCCCGCTTTTTCACCCCACAGGTGGGCGGGGCTGGAGCTGTTCCTGTGGTGTCCGGAACAGGGTTTGTTCCCTTCCGTATTGACCACGACGAACATTTCAACCAGACCACCCACTTGCAATACCAGCCCTGGAAGAATAGCCCGTGGCTGGGCTTCAACTGGCGGTATGACAGCGGCCTCGTGGCAGGCGCAACACCCTGCTATGGAGTACTACCGACCAACACTTGCCCGCAATCTGTCCTCATCGGCGGCGTTCCAAACGTGAGCCTAATCGCTGCCAACGTGGGCGGAGTGCCCCTTTCTGCCGATCAGGAGTCTGAGGCCGGCTTCTTCTGCGGATCTCAGCGTGCATCTCCGACCGCGCCCCTCCCTTTCAACTGCCCCGCATCAACGTTTGGGTCCAATCTGATACGCGTGCCTGGAATCAATGCCGAGCAAGATGACAAGAATCCGCCGCGCATCGCATCCCGTAACCTCTTTGATCTCTCTGTGGGCGATGACAACCTGTTCAAAGGCGAACGTTACAAATGGAGCGTTACGCTAACCGCCATCAATATTGCCAACAATTACGTGCTGTACAACTTCCTTTCAACCTTTAGCGGCACGCACTACGTCACACCGCGGGCTCTGACGGCTCAGATCGGGTTCCACTTCTAGTCGCGCGAGAGAAGGGACTCCGGTAAACACGAATCCCGGAGCCCCTCCTCTTTCAAGATTTGCCTCAAAGTACCATGTCGAACTATTCGCCTCTTGAAAGAGGCAGAAGAAAATACGTCGAGAAATTCACAAGCCGCCAAGGCCTTTGGCTCTTGGGAATAGTAGCTGTGATTTTGATGGGAATGATGTTGCTGGTCCTGCTGGGATACCTGAACGTCGACATGGACTAACTCAGACGCAAAGGTCTACATCTGTCATTCTTTATTCTCCTGAGTGTGTCGGGAGAGCGACGACCGCCAATTCTTAGCTCTCACTCTTAGCCGCTATGAGTAGAGTCCTAACCATCCCCATCGAAGCGGCCACATCCAGCCGATTGGCATTCGTAATCCGTGTGTATGCCGTGGAACCTCCGGCGAACACGATTCGGCCCTAAAGAGCTTTCGCAGAACGGATTCAAGCGACACCTCGGCGCGGATGCGAGGCGTTAGCCCTCGAAGTAAGAAAGCTCAAAGATTATGCCGTTAATTCAACTCCTGGAAGTTCTCATCCTGGTGGGTGTTCTGTTGTGGCTCATCAACCGGTTCATGCCGATGCAGTCATCCATCAAGTCGATCGTGAATGGCGTGGTGGTCATCGCCGTGGTGCTGTGGCTGCTGAATGTATTTGGACTCGTCCACTCACTTTCCGCGATCCGCATAGGAAAAGGATGACGGACTGGCAAGGGGCACAAATAGGACGCTTTGTCGACGGACAGGACGAGATTGCCTAACCCGGCAGACATCTGCCAAGGTGAGCAAATGAAGATGAAACTGTTGTTAGCAGTGGGACTCGCACTGAGCATGAGCGCACGGGCTCAAACCAATCCACAGGCGGCAGTCGCCGTCGAGCGCATGGCGCAGACGCCCACGTTCCGGGTAGTCGTAATCACCCGCACGACGCCCGCGGTCAACAACAGACATCACAGCGGATCTCCGAAGGTGGATCTCGCGGGCACGGATCTCTCATGCCATCCGCGAACGGTGAAGCCGAAGTAAACAGCAAGCGTGGAGCGCTTGAGATCGAAGCCGAATTCGGGAACCTGCAGAACCCCACGACTTTCGGCAACGAATATTTGACCTACATCCCGTGGGCGATTTCGCCCGAAGGCCGCGCCGTGAACCTGGGTGAAGTCTTAGTAGGAGGCAACGACGGCTGCAAGTTGCACGTCACTACTGACCTGCAGGCATTCGCGTTGATTGTCACCGCGGCACCTTATTACGCAGTGCGGCAACCCAGTAACGTAGTCGTGCTCGAAAACGTTATTCGCAAGGACACGAAAGGAATCATCGAGACGGTCGTTGCAAAGTACGAGCTTATGGAGCGGGGCGGCTACATTCCGACCGGCTACAAGTTCGGCCCCATTGGTCTTGAATGCCAAGCTCCCGCTGGAATTCTTCGAGGCGCGTAATGCCGTGCGCATCGCGCAATCCGAAGGCGCCGAGCAGTACGCTCCCGACAGCTATCAGCCCGCGGTTCAGTTGATGAACAACACGGACGAATATGCCACCAGAAAGAACGTTCCGAAAAGCCGCTGATCGCAGTCGCCCGAGAGACGGTTCAAACCGCCGAAGACGCTCGCGCCATCGCAGCCAAGCCTCAATGGACGCACAGGCTCAAGCGCAAGCCCAAGCCGACGATGCGAACCGGCAGAAGGAGCAAGCCCAGTCTGACACAGCGCAAGCGAAATCGGACACGGCCGCAAATCAGGCAGTATCCGCAGCAGCGGTTACCGCCGCTCAGGCCGATGCGACCGGTCTCGCCTAGCGGCACAGCAGGCGGACACCGACAAAGCCGCCATGCGGGCACGTTTGTCAGAACAATTGAATTCCATTCTTCAGACTCGCGACAGCGCACGTGGGCTCATCGTTTAGGATGTCCGACGTATTGTTTGACACCGGACAGTATTCCTTGAGGCCAGGAGCACGGGAGAAGCTGGTGAAGGTTGCCGGTATCCTGCTGGCGTATCCGGGACTCAACATTGAAGTCGGCGGCTACACGGATAATGTGGGCGGTGATGACATGAACCAGAAGCTGTCCGAGAATCGTGCCGATTCCGTGCGCGCCTTTCTGGTGCAACAAGCTGTAACCACCAACTCGGTTAGCGCCAGAGGTTTCGGCAACACTCTGCCGGTGGCTTCAAACGATAGCTCTGCCGGCCGCCAGCAGAACCGGAGAGTTGAACTTCTTGTACCCGGAGACGCCATCGGCAACCCGGCTAAGGTAACCACGGGTAGCTTGCAATAAACGCGCGAAAGTTCAAAAGCTGTGACGGAGGCAAGACCAGTTAATCGAAATTATCAGCACAGCAGTTCTGTCTCAATCACATCAATCTCCCAACCGGAACGGCTTTCGGCCCAAATCGTCCGTCGAGTCGGAAGCCAGTCCGGGAGGGTGCCAGTCCTCCAGCCTATCGGCGATGTGCACTTTTCCACTCTGTCGCCGGACCCTGTCAAGATTTGTTCTTGGGATTATCAGATGCTCTGTAGGGCGGTCAGAGCGCCGGCTCCGGGTTCGTTGTTCGTTGTGCGAGGTGCATACGATACAGTACTCCGAAAAGGGACCGGCAGTTCTTCGACTGTGCAACCGGATTGCACAAAGCTCGCTAGATGCCAAGGAAGAGGTTCAGCAGAAAGTCGGGAGGGAGTGAGATGCGTTGTAAACTAATCACATGAGGAGACCTTCGATGGCTCTACTAAAGACTTCCAATCCAGCGTTGTCCGGCGACGCGTTTCGTGTGGGCGGTGCCGTGCTCGGCGACAGCATGACCGTCTCCGGTACGGTGAACAAGACTGGCATTTTGTTGATCTGCGTGGTGATTACCGCTGCCTGGAGTTGGAACTTGTTCACACGGTCGCCCCAGGCTGCGCTGCCGCTTCTCGCCGTCGGAGGCATTGGGGGTTTCATTGTCGCACTGGTAACTATTTTCAAGAAGACGTGGTCTCCGGTGACCGCGCCGATGTATGCGCTGCTGGAAGGTCTGGTATTGGGCAGCGCCTCCGCCATGTTGGAGATGCGTTTTCCCGGAATTGCAATGCAGGCAGTTGGCTTGACGTTGGGGACGTTGGTGGCCTTACTGCTCGCCTACCGGTCCGGGATGATCCGCGCCACCGATAAATTCAAGATAGGGATTGTAGCGGCGACAGGCGGAATTGCCATCTTCTATCTGATCGAGTTTGTGCTCGGGTTCTTCGGCATTCACTTCGCAGCCATCAACGGCTCGGGCATCATCGGTATCGGTTTCAGTGTGGTGGTGGTGATCGTTGCCGCACTCAACCTGGTGCTGGATTTCGATCTTATCGAGAGTGGAGCCCGCGCCGGCGTTCCGAAGTACATGGAATGGTATGGCGGCTTCGCTTTGATGGTCACTCTCATTTGGCTTTACTTCGAAATATTGCGACTGCTCACCAAGCTCCGCAGCCGAGACTAGCATCTTCAATCCTTGAAGAATGAACTGATCAAGGCATTACCCGCTGCTCAGCGATCGCTCAAGGCAATTTATTCAAACAGCACGGAGCGCTCGTGTGTGCACCGGAGGCGTCGGCGGAGTCAGCCACGATGGATGTGGTGGTTGTCACTTTGTCCGCTCCCTGGGGCAGCTCCGTGGTCACTTTGGTTGGGCCTGAGCGAGGTTTCCTGGGAACGCTATTTCAGAACGCACAATGTTCGGCTTCCTGTAGTACCTCTGTTGGCGCATAAAAAGGCGGGCACCTGCACGATACCCGCCCGAGAGTTTAACTCGCGCTGATTGTCCAGGCTATTTCTTCCCAGAGAAAACTCCGGGCAGCGCTTCCGTGCCTTGTATGTGAACTGCCTGTAAGCTCTGAGGGTTGAGCCCGAGAGCCTTCAAGATAGTCGGAGCAACTTGCGCCGTCTGTACCGGAGTGGTCAGGGTCTTGGGCGCGAAACTCGGGTTCGAGACCAGGATCATCACGTTGGTGTCGTCATGCGAGAAGCCGCCGTGCTCTGCCTGCTTCGCGGTGCTTCCGGAGTAAGTAACGCCTACATTGGGAGCGACAGCGATGTCCGGGCTTCGCGGATCGCCGTTTGGCGGGATGCCTGGCGGGTTGAACAGTTGATTGATCGATTGCCCGAAGAAGATTTCGCCAATGCCCGCAAAGTTATTCGACGTCGGGGATTCGGTTTCCAGAATTCCGACCTCGGTGGCCGCGTTGCACGAGGATTTCAGCCACAAGAGCGAAACGTCGTCTTCTGTGGGACCGATTTGCCCACCGCTGTTCGACTCGGACGGCGGCAAGCAGGCGTCGATCAGCCTGCTGGGAGAGGTCGTCACTGGACCGGACGAAGTAATCCCAACATAGCGTTGAGAATCGATGGGACTCTGACCGTGCTTGGCCGTGATGATGATGAGCGTCGAGTCGGACAAGCCTCGCTTTTGCAGCTCCGCAGTCCATTCTCCGATCGCCGCGTCAGCAAACTGAATCTCCTGAAGCAAGAGGGCGCTTGGAGTTCCCATTCCGTCCTGGTAACCGCCGCTGCCTACGTTGGCTTCGATCAACTTTTCCCCTACGCTCACGGCTTGGAAATTCATGCCGAAGATTGTGGGCACTTGGGTCTTCTTCTTACGGTTGTGGCTGTAGCCATCGATTTCGTTGCGGATGGCGTTCACCTTGAGTGTGTCGTAGCACTGAATGTTTAGAAAGCTGTTGGTCCAGGCGGTAAGATCGGCCGTTGGGTCCGGAATGGGATCGCAGGCCAGCCCAAGCGGCGTCGTGACACCCTTCAGGGCAACCACGTCGGAATTGATTTCTGGTGCATAGAAATCGTCCAGGTTCGTGCCGTCACCGGGGCCGGAAACCGAGGAGTAGGCTGGGTGCTTGTCGGACCAGGCGGTGTAGCCGCCGGCGGCGTGAATCACGCCGAAAACTGTGTTCGTCCGGACGAAGTTCCAGGGATAAACCGGAAGGCAGTTGTTAAATGGATCGCGAACCAGCCTGGCCGGATCAATCGAGGTGATTCCGCCATCCCCGTTCTTAGTACTGATGCCATCGATGCCGTTCAAGAATTTCTGGTTGATGTCGATGCCTTCTTCATACTCGGTCGTGGTGCCGTTAGCCCGGCCCGCCGTACACGGTCCGCCCTTGAGGCCGTTGCCTGTCGTTTTGATTGGAGGAGCGAAGACCCGGTCGTAGGCGACGTCGTAAAACACGCCCATGAGGCGCGGTGTGCCCCCGGTGACAATTGCCATCAAGCCGGGGAACGAATCGGAGGGCCGCGACGTGCTGGTATCCAGATAGTTCACGGCAGTTGCTCCCAGTTTCGCCAGATTCGAGCAGTAGGGTTGTCCGCCGTTTATGCCTTTGACTCCCTGCGAACAGTTTAGATAGTCCACGGCATGCATGCCGTCAATGCTCACCAGCAAGACGTGGCTGATTTTGTTCTGTTTTCCTGAGTCTTGCGCAACCACGGCCTGTACCAAAGCCGCAGTCAGAAATAGAATCACGAGAAAAGCGCGTGAAGGCCTCTTGGTTTTCATTGAAAATCCTCCTATACGCGAAACTGTAGCGACGGAATGTTGCGCTTAAGTGACGCGCTAGTGAATTTTTTCCGTACGCATGTGGAAATCTTCGCGACCCGAACTTTCGAGATGGTTCTGCTGCGGTGCGGCTTTCCGAGGGAAACTCAAATTCGCTGTCGGCGGATTCCAAGTGGGTCATGGGTCTCACCGGCTTTAACCTCCACAATTTGATATTCCCGCCCACGGGTACCGGACAGGCAGAAACCATAAATCTGGGAACGCTCGGTTATCATTGGGGTAACTGGCTGCCCAACGATCACCAGATTCTGTTCCTAGGCAACGAACCGGGCTATGGTAGCCGCATCTACTTGATGGATTTTCCGCAGGCCCGCCCTCGCCCCGTTACTGCGGAGGAGTCGGGGGTGGTCAATTACACTTACTTTGTTCCCCGGATGGCCAGTCGTTCCTGGGCTTGGAGTCTGAGAGAAATTCTGTCGCCTATTCGGTTCAGTCTGGCGAAGGCAAGCCGGTGCCGGGTTTAAATCCTGCAGAAGTTGTTTCGGCTGGACGGGGCTGGACGGGGGATGGCAAAAGCGTTTTAGTCTATCGCCCGGCCGTGCCTGCCCTGGTATATCGCGTCGAACTGAACACGGGACACAGGCAGCTCTGGAAAGAACTCAACCCACCCGACCCGGCCGGGATCAACTTCATCCGCACGCTCCACATCTCCGCCGACGGCAGGGCTTACGCGTACAACTACAATTGCCTCCTATCCGACCTTTATCTGGTCGATGGCCTGAAATTGTACACGGTAATAAATAAACAGAAGATTTGAGACGGCGACGCCACTGACTGTCGGTGGCGTGCTGTCGACAAACGCTAGAGTAGAGGGAAGGAGAGGATACGGCGCGTCCCGCAACCGAAACCGTGACGAGGTGACCTGCCTGCTAAGTTGGGTTCACATCACGATCTTCGTCTTGCTCCGGTAGAGATGGAAGCCAGAGTAGCGGTGGAGTTGTTGCACCACCTGTCCCTTGAAATCCCAAGTAATGGTTGCTTCCTGTGGAAGCCAAAGCGGGTCCGCCACTTCTGGCACGCGAACCTGAGAGAAGAGAACTTCCGATGTGAGGGTTCGCAGGGAAATATCGGGGCGAGGCGCCAGCAGATCCTTTCGCAAGCGAACGATGCGGAAGTCGGACGCGTCGATCCATGCGATCCCCTGGAAGAGCACGGGAACCGATGTTCCCGGGAGGGCCACTTCCCCAGGGAATTTCACTTTGTCGGGGATTTGCGCGAAGGCCAGAACGATCGTGCCGTGTCCATCCATGCGCTGGCGGCCCAGATAACGAAACCGCGACTCAAACAGGTTGCCCGGATGAAACAGCACCCAGGCGTTAGCCGTGCCCTGCGATAGTGGGGCGGTGCCAGTCTTCGCCTTATCGGTTCGATACTCTTCGAGCATGACCTCACCAATTCCCTCATGACGCAAAACCAGATACTCGAACTGCTGGCGCCAGGTCGGACCTCGCGGCTCGATCTTGGTAACCACACTCTCGTGAGAAATTACGTTCGGCATTTTTCTCAGCAGGTCCAGACTCTTATCACCAGTCTTCTTGAGAATTTCCGGCAACAGCTGCTGGTCTGGAGCCGGATCCAATCCGTGCAACTCGGGAATCGCAGCAGTCAATTGCGGCAATGGATCGTCCAGATACGGCTTCGCGCTCGCCCAGACTGACCGGTCGAAAGACTGGGGTGTGAGCTCCAGGTCGGAAGGGACCTTTGTCCCAGAGTCGACCTTTGAGAAGGGACGTAACAAATGGACTAACGCGTGGAAGTCGGGATCTTTTCCCAATTTGTTTGTCGCTAGGAATTGCCACGCCGGTTCGTTCACCTCGTCAGCGATAGCATCGTAGGTCTGGTCATGGCCCGAGATTTCATGAAGTTCTACGGGGAAACCACGCGCGTTGAAGGCATCTCGTGTCCCTTTCACTCGCGGAAGAGGAAAGGCCGCATCGTCTGTGCCCGCCCAGATGGAAATCGGAATTCTACGCTCGGAGGAGTCGACGAGTTTGAAATTGCTCTCCGGCAAGAACCCGTCACGAACCGCGGTCGCTGCGAAATACTCCGATTCCACAATCGAGAGGTAGAGCGCGTACACAGCACCTGCCGAATCGCCGAACAGGTATACCCGCCGAGGGTCGACGGCGTGTTTGGATTCGACCTCTGTAATCACCGCGTGCAAAAAATCCGGCGTGTCCTTGCGATAATCCCACTCGGCTGGATCGCTCGAATCCGGCGCCAGCAGAATGATTCCTTCCCTCTGGGCGAGTTCCTGCCATGGGTCGATGAGAGACTTGCCGTCTTGCCCTGAACCATGAAGCAACAGGACCAACGGCGCGGGCCCTGACAGTCCGCCTGGAGTGAACAGGTAGTAAGTGTGACTCTCAGGACCGAAGGTCAGGGTTTCCTTTTGCGATTTAGTGTCGGTTTCCGCCAGGCTGAGAGTGATCACCACGAGCGCGCAGGCCCAGCCGATCAGGAATCTGCGCCTGCCTTTCCGCCCCCCAGGTTCGTCTTGGCAGCACATTTGTCGCACACGGTCCACTGGCACGATCTTCGATGGAGCGACGGGCGTCTCGCCCGTCCAGCTTTGCCGAAAACACGGGTCGGGACGCCCGTGCTCGATCGAAACTTAGACAACAATACACCGATCCAATGGTCCAAGCGACCGCCAACTTCGCGGCTTTCGTTGACTTGCCCTTTTCGCCCACGTAAGATTTGCCCACGAATGATTGGCCAAACCATCTCGCACTACCGCATCATCGAGAAACTTGGTGGCGGTGGCATGGGAGTGGTTTATAAGGCCGAAGATACGCGGCTCCATCGCTTCGTCGCCCTCAAGTTCCTGCCCGAAGAAGTTGCGCGTGATCCGCAGGCGCTGGGTCGCCTCGAACGGGAAGCGCAAGCCGCTTCCGCCATGAATCACCCCAACATCTGCACCATCTACGATATCGGTGAGCAAGATGGAGAGCCTACATCGTGATGGAGTTCCTTGAAGCAGCCACGCTCAAGCACATCATTGGCAATCGCTCGATGGAACTGGAGAACCTCCTTTCTCTGGGCGTCGAGATCGCAGATGCTCTCGACGCCGCGCACGCCCGCGGTATCGTTCACCGCGACATCAAGCCTGCCAACATCTTCGTGACCAGCCGCGACCACGCCAAGATCCCTCGACTTCGGCTTGGCTAAGGTCGCACCCGGCTCCGCGAGCTTCGGGGGATAAAGCGGGAATGTCTTCGCAACCCATGGCGATGAGCCAGCAGCACCTCACCAGCCCCGTTTCGACCATGGGCACGGTGGCCTACATGTCTCCGGAACAGGCGAAGGGCAAGGATCTGGACCCACGCACCGACCTTTCTCCTTCGGTGTCGTGCTCTACGAAATGGCTACGGGCACGTTGTCGTTTCGTGGTGACACTTCGGCCCTGATTCAAAGCGATTCTTGACGGCGTTCCCACTCCCGCGATCCGTTTCAACCCCGATCTTCCGCCCAAGTTGGAAGACATCCTGAACAAATCGCTGGAGAAAAATCGCAACCTTCGCTACCAGCATGCCGCCGACATCCGTGCCGATCTCCAGCGTCTCAAGCGTGACACCGGCTCTGGACGCGCGGCCTCAGCGAGTTTGGGTAGAGTTGAGGTGGCAGTGAAAGCGATTCCTCAGCCATCCACGCCGTCCGCTCGAATATCCGCTCCCGTTTCAGCAGCCCCCGGCTCGGGATCATCCGTACGTGTCGTTAGTTCAACTCGGCCTGGCGCGTGGGTATGCTATGTCGGGCGACTCGGCGAAGGCTCACATCGCCTATCAGGACTTTTTCACCGAGTGGAAAAACGCTGACCCCGACATTCCCATCCTGAAGGAAGCCAAGGTGGAGTACGCGAAGCTGCAATTGCGGGAAGGCGAATCTCCGTCCTTGGTCGTTTGCCTCGCAAGGACAACCGAATCATTTCGGCGGCGCGTAGAAGTAGTAGTCAGCAGTGTAGCTGCTCTTCACTTCAACGTTCTGCTTTGAGGGGTCGCAGGTGGTTGCTGGTGGCGGCTGACCGCCGTGGGTGTGAATGCGTTGGATGCTGGTGACCCGGCTGAGGACGCCCTCTCCGGAATGACCGGTGGCGGTCACGAGCAACCAGGGAATCGAATCCGAATCGGGCGAATCGATCCGAGCTACGGCTTTGCCGGTGACTTCACTCCCATCGTTGTCTTTCCAGGTAGGACCAGCATAGTGTCGGCCGACGACCGCTCCTTGCTGATCGTGAAGATCAGCTTCCGGAGCCTTCAGGGTCCAACCGTACTTGCCGTCCGCTCCCTGCTGACAGGTGTAAATCTGCGATCCCGAAGCGTGATCCTGCAAGACAACTTTTTCGCCGGCAGGCGCTTTAATCTTGTCGGGTACATCGGGGCCTGCAATCCCCTGTCCATTTGCGAGTGTAACAACCCCGGTCAAAACGGCAGTTTGCAGAAATTTTGCGATCACGGTGAGAATTCTAACACCAAGGGAATGACCAAGTGGTTTCGCACCGTTTCTTTGCCCCCTTAGGCAGCTCGTGAGATGATGCCTCGAAGAGCGGAGCGGTCACCATGCCTAATCGCAAATCCCGTTTGTCGCGCGACGCGGCCCTTGGCATGGAAGCTCCAATTACGCGACGCGACTTCCTCGGCTCTGCTCTATTAGCGTCCGGAGCCGTGTTGCTTGGACCAATCACTCCCGCAGAACTGCTCGGCGGACGGGATGGATTTACGGGCTACGCTGGCGTCGGCGAATACAGCGCCTCAAACGGCAACACTCTGGATGTTCTCCAGGCAGGCCATGCGATCCGCGATGGCCTCTACGAGCCACTTCCGAAGGACATCGTTGATACCGGGGAGAGCTATGATTGCGTGATTATCGGTGGCGGAATCAGCGGGCTTGCCGCTGCCCTGTTCTTCCAGCGCCAAGCCGGTCCGGGCATGAAGTGCCTGATTCTTGAGAACCACCCCATTTTCGGTGGAGAGGCCAAGCAAAATGAGTTTCTCGTGGATGGCAAGCGTCTGATCGCACACCAAGGCTCGGCGATCTATCAGATTCAGTACCCGCATAGTTTTCTCGCGGGGTTCTACGATTCCATCGGGTTGAAAGTCCCTCAACTGACGTATCAGAAATGGGCTGCACCTGAGCCAGAGTTTCCCCTTTCCAAAACTCCGTATGAAGCAGTGGGTTTGCAGCATGGACAATACGGATTCTGGTTTGGCGCGAAATTCGGACAGGCACCGGGAATGTGGTTGATCGATCCTGCGGGGAAGAATCTGGAAGGCGCTCCAGTTCCCAAAGGAACTCGGCTCGAATGGCTGCGCTGGTTGAAAGGCGAGCCGGTGGAAAAGACGAAGTTCGAGCATCCCCAGGTGGAAGGGGATGCGATTTCCCGGTACCTTGACTCGATCACTCTCGAACAGCACTACATGGAGCGGTTCGGGCTCAGCCGAGGAACGGTTCGAACTTTTCTTTCCCCGGTGGAAGGTGGAGGCTCGGGTTTGGGCCCGGATGCTTTGTCCGCCTATTCAGACTACGCGTTTGAGATGTTGCACCCTTTGCCAGAAGAGAACGGAGGCTCAGATCAGATGTTTCCGGGTGGCAACACCACGATCGCGAGACTGATGTTGAAAAGTCTAATCCCCAGCGCAATCAACGGTCCGGATAGCGTCGAAGGTGTTAGCCGCAATAAGGTGAACTTTTCCGCCCTTGACGTTTCGGGAACTGCGTCGAGAATTCGCCTATCCTCAACTGTTATTCACGTCCAGCATGATGGGGAAGCGAGCAAAGCCAACTCCGTTACCATCGCCTACCTGAAAGAAGGCAATCTGTACCGAGTCAAGACCCGCTCAGCCGTGATGGCGGGGGGATGCTGGACTACCAAGCACATTGTGAAGGACCCTCCGGAAACCTACCGCAAGGCGTACGCGGAGTTTTACCGTTCTCCCTGCATGATGGCCAACGTTGCCGTGAGAAACTGGCGGTTCTTGTACCGCATGGGAATGAGCGGTTGCCGTTGGTTTGAAGGCATCGGCAACTACATGGAAGTGCGCAAGCTGGCGCTGACCGGCGTCGAGGATCCCACCATCGGTCCAGACTCGCCCATCGTTCTCAGCCTGAAGATTCTGTACTCGTATCCCGGATATTCAACTGAAGAGCAGGGAAATCGTGGTCGCGCCGAGTTGATCGGAACATCCTTCAGAGACTATGAAAGACAAATCCGTGAACACTTCACGGCGATGTTTGGGAGCGCCGGCTTCAACGCGCAGCGAGATATCGCCGGCATTATTCTGAACCGCTGGGGCCATGCTTATCTGAGCCCGCAACCCGGATTCTTTTTTGGCCGCGGTGGTCAACCTGCCCCTCGAGAGATTCTGCGCCATGCACCATTCGGCCGGATTGCGTTTGCCAACACTGATTTGGCTGGCGCGATGGACCATCGCTATTCGATCCTGGAAGCGCAACGAGCTGTGGGACAGCTACTCGACCAGGTGTTGACGGTATAGCAGGTTCGCTCTCTCTCACGAGAGCGAGTACCAGCGCCCGACTGTTGAGGGCAGCTAATTACATAACACTAGACTAGGCATCCGGTCGCTCACTGGCCGAGTGTGCGATCCCTTTCGAATTTGCTTTAACCAGAGAGACCTCGGAACGAATTCGCGGATGTGCCTGTGGATAGTGCTCCTGAAGATAGTGGATCAACCTCTCGCGAACATAACAGCGCAGGTCGAAGGTAAGTAGTGGGATTGCCGGCGCTCATCAGGGAGCGCAGTTCTACGCTGCGTTCCTTCGCATCGGTCACTTGCACGGCCATGACTTTTCGATCCCCGAGCGGCGAGCTCTCCAGAATTTGCCGGCACTCTTCCCGAAGCTTGTCGACTGGCACCGTGTAATCCGAGTACAGAAGAACCACGCCGATCAGGTCGGAAGAATAGCGCGTCCAGTTTTGAAATGGCTTCTCGATGAAGTAGGACAGCGGAACGACCAGATGTCTCAGGTCCCAGAGGCGGACGATAACATAGGTCGTATTTACCTCCACCACACGGCCTAACTCTGCTTCGACCACCACTGCGTCTTCGATGCGGATCGGCTCGGTCAGCGCGATCTGGATGCCGGCGATCAGATTGCCGAGGGTTGGGCGGGCCGCCATGCCCAGCACCAGGCCAGCCAGTCCGGCCGACGCGAACAGTCCGGCACCCACGTTGCGGATGCTTGGGAAGCTCATCAGGACGGCGGCCAGCGCGCTGCAGGCGATGAATCCGACACCAATTTGACGGAGAAGGTGAGTTCGGGTGTGCCTGCGCCGCCCTCTTACATTGTCCGCGAGGTCTTGCGGCAGATTGTGGTTTACCAGAGCATTGAAGACCTCAATGACTGCGATCGCCAGCCATGCGATCACGATGATGTAACCAATATCGATGCCGTGTTCCAGGGGATCCGCCAACCAGTCAGGAACATCGAATTTCGGGATGACCATCGAAACCGCGAGCAACAAAAACATCAATCGTGAGACTTGCTGCGTGTGGGTGATGATTTCTTCTGCAACAATGCTGTGCCGCCGCAACGAGAGACGGCGAAAAAAGCGCGTAGAGACCGTAATGGGCAATTTGCGATATCAGTACCGCCGCGAGCGACCACCCAAAACCGGTGAGCCGAGCTTGCCATTCGGCGTTCAGGTGAGCGTCCATATAGTCTCCCTCACGCTAGACATGCTACCCGTCGTACTGACGGAGGACCGTCTCCATTCTTCATCAGAGTGGCCGTTATGCTCAACCTATCACGGGGCAGGGACGGAATCAGGGCGGTGTTCTACGGTCGATTGTCGAAGGATTGAAAATGTGCAGATGCGTTTGCCGGCAGCGTGTCGAGGCCTGTGCTAAATCTCCTTGGCCACCTGCGCTTGAATCTGAACCAGTGGGCTCGTCTCATCCGAGAAGTGCGCTCCGGCTTGCCAGCGGTTCGGCGGCCGGAATTCGGTGCGTAATTTGCTCATGGTGGATCCGACGCTCAATGCGGATTGCACGAGATGGCCAACCTTCAATGGCCCTGTCAGTTTCACCTCGCGAACCCAGTGCAGCGCGCTGCTGATGCTGCAGCCGCACTGGCTGCAATCGGGATTTCCACCGAAAACACAGGGCTCGACGCGAGTGCGCAGGTCCGCGGAATAGTTCATCGACAGCTTCGAGAACAGGCAATCCTTCGGAGATGTGGGCGGTTTCACGAACGCCTGGGCCATTCCCTCCGGCATCTGCAGCTTTGCATAGCGATGCCGCAGGGGCGGTAGAGTTCGCGCCACCAATTCGCGGTCTTCCGCGCTCAACCGCTCCGGGCTTTCCTCATTCATTTGCGGACTGTACAGGCTCACCCAAATGTGATCGACCTCAGGCCGCGAATTCCAGAAAGCGACATACTCTTCGAGATAAGAAGTCTTCTCCAGCATCGGCCGCGTGATCACCCAGTGCACGTTGATCGATCGTCCGGCGATATTCTTGAGGATGCGTTCATAGGTTGCAGGCTTGCGGCGCGGATCGTGATGCTCCGGAAGGCCGTCAACGGAAACCGCGACGCGCAAGCGAGGGATTTTCATCCAGTGCGCCGGGATGGGAATAACTGCGCTGGTCACAACCATGGTGAAGACACCCATGTCGCTGAGGGCTGGGAGAATGCGATCCAGTTCCCGATGACGAATCATCGGCTCGCCTCCGACCAGGGAAACGTGCATCGGCCGGTGCCGGCGGACCAGGTTGACGACATTCTCGACCAAATCATCACCGCGAAAGTCGCTAAGGTCGCGCAGCGTGTTTTCTCCTCCCAGGTGGCTTTCGCCATAGGCGTAACAGCCGGGGCAGCTCAGAGGACACTCACGAGTGATCTCAATGGAAAGCATCGGCGTGTAACCATTGAGCACCCGCCACCCGGCTCGGACTAAATCGCGAGGAGTAAGACTGGGAGGGGTTTTGCCGACAGACACGACCGCTGCATTTTTCAACATGAACTCTCCTGCCACGACGGTGAACGCTCGATCGTGGCCCGTTCTGAACACCAGTGTTATGAGGAGTTCTGAACTGCTAAGTATAAAGATGTAGAAACGTCGAATTAGGTTCTAAGATGCCGCGCTTCCTCAGCCGAGTTGCAGCTCAGTTAATAACCGCCACTT
Source organism: uncultured Acidobacteriota bacterium (assembly GCA_963796095.1). Classification (GTDB taxonomy): domain Bacteria; phylum Acidobacteriota; class Terriglobia; order Terriglobales; family Acidobacteriaceae; genus JABDBE01. Next base: position 75,351 of record CAWCKL010000044.1, on the reverse strand, counting down.
TTTGTGTAACTTCTATCGGATTCCGGCATGAGTTCTTTAGAACTATCCGTCAAGGATAACTGTCAACGCAACTTCAGACGCGATTCCAGCTGGCGGAGTGCCAAAATGACGAGAGTTACCTCGCCAAGTTACGTTACGTAAGTCCAACGAGTCCCTACCAGCTTTGGTGCTTTGACGCTCTCCCCTCCCCCCCATAACCTGAGTTTGTATGCGGGTTAGGCCTGGTGCGCCGCTGACGAAGAAACTCCCTTTCTTCTGAGTAACATGCGGCGCTGCTAGCCGGCTCAATCCCGAAATGGCTCTTGGAAAGAAGATCGAAGATCAAGGTCCGGGCAAGGGTCGACTCCCCGAAGAAGGAGGGAAAAAGAACTTATGCTTCCGACGCGAAAAACTCGAGGATTCACTCTGATTGCAACGCTGATGCTGTTGCTGATTATGTCAGGCATTGCAATTGGCCTGCTCATGATCGTCAACACCGAAGGCAAGGTGGGTGGCCAGGATACGCAAAACAACTTGGCATTCCACGCTGCCGAAGGTGGCATCGAACACATGACCTCGGACTTGGCGAACATGTTTCAAAACATCGAGTCGCCGACGGCATCCGAGATCACGGCTCTGAGTGCGGATGCGCCTCCCAGCACCAGCATCATGAGCTACCCCGTCTATAGCCTGACACCGGCCACGAACGCCAATGGAAGCCTGGCCACAAACTGGGGACAAATTGCCAGCGGCACCTATCAGGGCCTGTACGCACAGCTGCTCCCGGTTAACCTCCAAGTAACCGCAACCACTTCGCTATTTGGAGCGGGAACAGTCGGTGATGAAGTGAACATGTCGCGGACTGTTGAAGTCGCACTGATTCCGGTGTTCCAGTTCGGTGTGTTCTCGGAGAGTGACCTCAGCTTCTTCGCCGGCGTTAACCTGAGTTTCGCCGGTCGAACCCATACCAACGGGGACTTGTATCTGGATGCTGGTACCGGAGCTACGACTACATTTCAGGACAAAGTCACTGCCTGGGGAAATGTCATCCGTACTGTGCTGGCCAACGGGAACACTTCCGCCGCTACCGCTCACCTTGGCACGGTCAACATCCTGACTGCGGCTCAGGGCTGTAGTGGTGCGCAGCCGGCCTGCCGAGCCATGGCCCAAACCGAGGGCAGCGTTGTGGCGGGACCAACCTCTGCGCAGAACCTGGCATGGAACCCCACAATTTCCGTGGGAGATTACAACAGCTGGATTATCGACGGAAATTATGGGAAGCCGGGAGGCACCGGAGCAACACAGCTGTCGCTACCCTTTGTTAATAACGCACTCGGCTTGGCAGGACAACCACAACCGTTTGAAATCATCCGGCGGCCTCCTGCCGGAGAATCACCCACCAGCGCTCTGGGCGCTTCGCGACTCTATAACGAAGCAGAAATTCGCGTCCTACTCTCTGATACCCCGGCGGATCTTCCGGGCGGAGTTGCCGATCCCAACAACATTCGCCTAGCCAACCCGAACGTCGGGGGCGCAACATATCAGTACGGAGTACCAGCATCGGTTCCGGCCGGACTGCCGGCCTTGGCCAGCGGCGGCACATATAATACATATTTCGCCGCAGGGACAACCTCGTACCCGAACACAAGCACGTGGACGAATGTTGGGCAGGCCCTCGGCACAGTGCCGACGATGGCTCCCGATTGGCCATACGCGCCGCTGCAGCCCATTGCGGCCGACATCACATTCACGAATGACCAAGGTCCCCCGGCTGCACCGCTGACCACGCTGGTCGCGAATGCCAACACCAACGGCCTCACCACCGCACCCCCGTTCCTTAACCTGACCCCTTGCCCTGGCAATCCCCCGGTTTGTCCGGCAACGCCCGTCCCGTATTACAACGCTCCTTACCCTTATTACACGCCAACATTGGCCAACCTAACCAACACGTGGAATCTGGTCGACGGCTATCTGCGCGTGGAGTATCGTGACGCAGCAGGAGCCTACCACCCGATCACGGCTGAGTGGTTGCAACTTGGATTCGCGCGGGGCACACTTCCTCCCAACTCCGCCGCTGTCCCTCCTATCCTGAACCCGGTCAATCCAAATGCAATCCTGATCCTCCAGGAACCCGCGGATCGCAATGGGGATGGCGCGATCGATCAAACGGGGGCTGGACCAAGCTGCAGCGTCTCCAGCGGAGTGTGGACCTGTGTCGAGGCCAAGCCACCCGAAGTCACGGTCGACTTAAAAACGCTCTATCCATGGTATGGCGACAGCAAAGCTGCAGTGCAAAGCGTCAGCATGAACAATTGGTATCCCATTAACCTTTACGATGCCCGCGAGGGCGAAGTCCGTGATGTGAACCAGGGAAATGCAAGTTGCGCACCTGCCGGCGTGATGAACGCAGTGGAAATAGATGTGGGCAACCTGGCAAAATGGATCAACGGGACGATTCCTGGCAGCGGGGGCCTGGTCGACCCTGTGTTTCAAAACGGATACGTTTTGTACTTCTCGGACCGGAGGGGCATGCTGCCCAATCCCAACCCCACGCAAGTGGATCCCATTAACACCAAGACCGGAGACTCCGGTCTGGAAGACTCCGTCAACTCTGGCGCCCAGGTTGGTAACCCCGACGGCCTGCTGGAGCCGACTCCACCGGGCAAGCTCCAGTCTCCGGAAGACGTGAACAACAATGGCGTGCTGGACAATTGGGGAGGGGGAAACCTCGGTTTGGGACTGGGCTACGTTGGAGCTCCATATACCGCGGGCACCAGCGTGAATAGCCTGATCCGGAACGCGGCTGCGGGCCACCCCGATCCGTATTTGATCGCCGGCCGCATCCCGAGTTGCATCGTGGGTCAGAAGAACTGGGTCAGTGGTGCCCGCCACGTTCTAAAACTGGTGGACGGCTCGCTGGGCAACGTGCCCGTAAGGTCAGACAACGGCCAGGGTGGGTTCACGGTTGCCTCGGAGAATCCCGTTTACATTTTAGGAGACTACAACAGCAGCGCTGCGGATCCCACCTGGCTGAATCCGAATGCTGCGGATCCTCCGCATGCGGCCGCTGCCGTGATTGCGGATGCGGTTACGATGCTGTCCAACAACTGGTCAGACCTCGGCAGTCTGAAGTCTCCCAGCAGCGACGCAGGACGGCCTGCGTCGACAACCTACTATCGTGCCGCTGTCTCCGGCGGAAAGAACATTAACTTCCTGGTCAACGTATGTTGTGCAGGATGGGCGGTAGGTGATTGGGGCACCGATGGCGGACTGCACAACTTCCTGCGTCAGCTCGAGAACTGGGGCGGGCAGACCCTCAATTACAAGGGATCTATGGCAAGCCTCTACTACTCCACTTACTCTACGGGAACCGACAAGAACGGCGGCGGCACCACCTACGAACCTCCGGCTCGAAACTATATCTTCGATCATCTCTTCACCCAGCCGCAGAACTTGCCGCCAGGAACGCCGTTGTTCCGCGACATTGACAACTTGAGCTACCGGCAGAGCTTTACGCCGCACACCGGCTGCTACTAAACCCACACGCAAACCAACCAGCCCTGATTCTGCCGCGCAGAGTCAGGGCTTTTGGGCGTTTAAACAACCTAAAGTCTATCGGCTAACGTCGTGGTAAGATCGGCGGAGCGTAAAGGGCGCATCCGGTCCGCGGAAAGGACAGAAGTCCACCTGATCGCAACAACTCGTTTTCACGAACTGACTTTCTGCCCGGACATGCGGACCTCGGGCGTATGAAAGGAAGTTCGTCGTGCCGGTAAAGCGCCTCCCATCGAATCCCAACCTCGACCATCTCAGATATCAAGCGAAAGACTTGCTAAAGCTGCATGCTGCCCGCGATCCAGGAGCGGCGCAGCGGATCAGGGAATTTCATCCGCGCTTTCGTAAGGCCACAGACACTGAAATCTTCGACACCAAGCTAAGCCTCAGTGACGCCCAGCTTACGATCGCTCACGAGTATGGGTTTCGGAGCTGGGCAAGACTGAAAGCGCATATCGAAAAACCAACACTCTCCGACCAGCTGAATTTGCCGCACCATGAACGCATTGAAGACGCCATGTTCCGGCGCGCCGTGGATCTTCTCGATGCAGGCGACGTAGCAGGTTTGCGTGCCTACCTGCACCAGCACCCGAATCTGCTGCATCAGCACGTCGTATTCGAAGGCGGGAACTATTTTCGGAATCCGACGCTGTTGGAGTTTGTGGCGGAGAATCCGGTTCGCCACGGGAGGCTGCCGGACAACATTGTTGAGGTGGCCAGGGTCATTCTCGATGCGGGCGTGGAACCATGCGCGCTAAACGAGACATTGATGCTCGTTTGCACTGGCAGTGTGGCGCGTGAATGTCGCTTGCAGCGTCCATTAATCGATCTCCTGTGTGATCGCCGAGCGAACCCCAACCCTGCCATACAAGCAGCAGCCCTGCACGGTGAGCTCGAAGCGGTCAGCGCTCTGTTAGGGCGCGGCGCTCGGATCGATTTGCCTGTAGCAGCAGCTCTCGGACGGATCGAGGATGCCAGCCGATTACTTCCAACTGCCGGCGGTGAGGACCGCCATCAGGCACTTACCTTGGCATCGCAATTTGGTCACGTAGAGATTGTTCGATTGTTGCTTGACGCGGGCGAAGATCCAAACCGATACAACCCAGTCGGGGGCCATTCGCATACGACGCCGTTGCACCAGGCTGCCGGGGCCGGCCATGAAGAAGTAGTCCGCCTGTTTGTAGAGCGCGGTGCAAGATTGGATTTGCCGGACATCCTCTGGCACGCTACTCCGGCCGATTGGGCAAAACACGCGGGTAGGACAGAAATTGAGGCGTATCTTCGCGCGTGCCTTCGCGCGCAAGAAACGCGGAGCGAAAAGAAAAAGTAAATGCGCTACACGATCTTCCCGTCGGCCAGATCCCGGACTAACATAAGATCTGCTTCGAGGAAATCGTATGACGGCAATTCCGACCGCGGGGACCACCGAACATCCCGAAAGATCCTATTTTCAATTTTTCCATGGTATTCGCGCACGACGAAGAAGCGCAGCTCGACCGAACCTCCGCCCGGATACTCGTGGACGATGCGCGAGACCTCTTCGCCTATCTTGGCGTCGATTCCAAGTTCCTCATCCAATTCGCGGTGAAGCGCGGCCCGTGGCTGTTCTCCTTCTTCAATCTTGCCGCCTGGGAACTCCCATTTCAAAGGCATGGTCTGATGACGGGTGCGCTGGCACACTAAGACTTTTCCGTCCTTGAAGATTAACGCTGCGACGACACGCTTCATGGGCGGGCCAACGTTCCGAGAGGAACGATGAAGGCGCAACGATTTGAAATGTTCACTGCGATATAAGTTTCCAAGAGAGATGACTCTGGCTAATGCATCTTAGCCCGGGAGGTTGTGGAAAATCCTGGAGATGAATGGTCGATAGCCTGATCGTTGATTTCCAGCGCTGCACGTTACAATTCTTTAGATGTATTCTCCTCAGCTTCTCGATCACTTCGAGCATCCCCGCAACCCGGGCGAAGTACCCAACGCCGACGCAACCGTGCAAGTGGAGAATCCAGCTTGCGGCGACATTTTGCAATTGAGCTTGAAGGTTGCCAAAGGTCAGATCGAGGAAATCCGCTTTCTTGCGAAAGGATGCGTTCCTGCCATGGCTTGCGGGTCAGCGCTTACGGAGTTGGTTTCCGGCATAACGCTTGAGGCGGCCCGCGGTCTGAGACGCGAAGAAATTGTGCAGGCCGTCGGCGGTCTGCCAGAAGCCTCTGCGCACGCCAGCCATCTGGCCATGGATGCGCTTGCGGCGGTGCTGAAGCAATTCAAGAGTTAAGCACGGATTTCTCGGATGACCACAGATGCTTAATCCCTTCGTGTTACTAAGCACCTGCCCAAGAACAACTTCACATATGCGGTGAAATACTGTAATTCCATTTTGGCAGGATGCGTTTTTGCCGGATGCAGAGTTGGGCGAGATCGTGTTTCGAAACTTTGACGCCAGTCGGGTAGTAGGTTGGATCCAGTTGTGCAGTAACTCTTAAGCCGGTGGTGGTTGCGGTGGTGCGGATAAACTTCAGGGCCTTCTCGTAACTATCCAGAGGTTCGCCTGCCCAGTTCCGACTGATCTGGCTGAATAGCCGGTGCTCGATGGGATTCCATTTGGAAGCACCGGAAGGGTAGTGGGAAACGGTGACGCTGAGTCCCAAGCCATCGCAGAGTTGCCGTTGGATCTCTTGCTTCCAAGCACCACGCTGCGCCCCATTGCCGCCGCCTGTATCCGCCAGGATCAGGATGTGGCCGGATTGTGGATAGCGCTTACGTCCTTCGATTTGCCACCACTTGCGCAAGCCGGAGACGGCGAAGGCGGGGGTTTCGTGGGAAGTTCCCAAGAACACAGAGCCGCGGTTGCTCTGAGTATCGTAGATGCCATACGGAATACCGATGCCCCTGGAGGCGGAACGGAAGTCATGATCGTTGACCTCGGTGGCGGATGACTCCCATTTGGCTCCGGGGTTTTTGAAGTTACCAATCAACTCTCTCTTTTTGGCATCCACGCTCAGGATCGGATCGCCGCGCCTTTCGAACTGATCACGCTGCCGGCCGAGAGAGCGGAACTGGCGGTCGCGGTCGGAAGTAGAACCAGCAGAAATCTTCTTGCGGTTGGTGCGCAGGGAATACTTCATCTGCCGCAACAGCCGTCCCACGGTATTGCGGCTGACTGCAATTCCCAACCGCTGGAGCTGGCGAGCGATCTTGGCGGTGGTTTTTCGGGTCCACTTCAGCCCACTGATCGGGTCGCCAGCCGTTTCCCTTTCCATCACTTTGTGGATGGCATCGATCACAGCGGGCGTTTTTTTTCCACTGGTTTGCGTCCTCCACCCAGGGCACGCACTCGGCCCACCTCCACATCGCGGGCTATCAACTGCCGTCGCCCTTTGGCCACCGTGTGGGGGTCCAAGTGGAGAAGGTCGGCGATCTGGCGATCTCCACCCAAGTGGAGCGATTCCAGACCCGCGCACAAGCGCCGTTGCTGTTCGTCGAGCATGCTGGCGAACAGTACAATCGCTGCCCGAAGTTCGTTGGACACTTGTTCCGAGGGGATCTCGGCGCCCGCCGCCGCAGCCTGCTCCAGCAGCGCTTGCCGCGCCCGCAACTGCTGCTGCCGAGTACGAGGATGGCCGGAGCAGTACCAAAATAAGCCGGAAATGATCTGGCGGGCGATCCGGTCTTGTTCGACCAACTGCAGCAGGGGCTCTTTGACTGGCGCGTGCAGGATGTCCTCTAATTCGGACGCGAAATAGCCCGCCGGCGCTTGCGCAACGCAGACTTCCGCAGTGGCCACCAGGGTGCCGTGACGAGAAAACCAAACGGAATCGAACGACCACAAGCCGAGCTGGTCGAAAACGGCAATTTCGTCGAGCGTATAGAAGGAACCGCGGTGGGAATAACTGGTACGGTAGGAAAGCTCCTTCAGCTTGCGGAAGACAGTAATATCGGCCTCCGTACCCAGCAATTGTTTCAGTTGCGGCAAGGTGGCGATGCGATTCTTGCGCAGGAATTGCCGCAGCAGGCTAGCGGAAAAGACAGTAGGACGCATAATGCTGTAGTTCCTCCTTGTAGGCCATTCAACAAGAAGAACTATAGCATAATATGGAACCTCCCTGTTCCCGAGTTAATACTGACTGGAACTCCATGTTTACGGCTACGCAGGACGATTCTGGATTCCAGTCGCCATCTGGATGAGAACTATTATGACTACAATCCGCCTACCATAGTGATATCTTATTGTTGGGCGATTACTTAGTGTCCTTTGTGGTTATCTTCTTTCCCCTCAATCTGGTTCTGTAGAACGGGCCAATAAATGGTCCATCCGCTTTCGCGCGCTCTCTTCTCCAGATCGGGGTTCGGATTCACGGCGAACCCGTGGCGGGCAATCGCAAGCATGTCGGCATCCCAGCGGGAGTTGCCGAAGGCCGCGTCGGGATGTTTTCCGATCACGTCGCGTATCGCTCGCGGCTTGCCTTCTCCGGACGGTATGCGAATCAAGTGGTCGGTGATGCGTCCGGCGTCGATCTCTACCGAGGCGGCTAGAATCTTTTTCTCATCGATCCCAAAATACTTCATGGCTGCTCGAATCACCCACTCATTGGTGGACGAGGCGGCCCACACTTCGCAACCCGAGCTCTGCAGCCGGCGAATCAGTTCTCGCATCTCGGGAAAGATCTGGTTCACGAAGTTCTCATCAAAGAATTGTTTAGCAGCATCTAACACTTCAGACTCGGCAAGCCCGCTGTGAATAGTCACCATTTCGCCGCACATCTGGTCTTCGCTGACCTTTCCTGCTTGGTAGTCGGCGTAGCGCGCGCGCGCCCAGCGAGCGACGTCATCGGGAAGCAGTCCTCGCCTGAGCTCCCAGTCGAAAAAGCGCTCGCCGGCATCTCCTGCCCACAGCGTGCCATCGCAATCGAAGACGGCAAGTTGAGGTTGAAGACGAAGAACCGAATCAAGAAAATCAGCGGACTTGAGCGTTGTCGTTGGGGTCACGTGTGTTTTGTCCATGTCTAAGGAATGCGTGGAGGCTACTGAGATAATGCCGCATACTCTTGGGGCGTGTCGACATTCAAGGTGACCAGCGGATCATCCACGACAACATAAGAAACGTGCCGCAGGTTCTGGTGTTCGATGTCCCGCGCGTTTGCACTCGGGGAAGCCTTCAAAAAAGCTTCGATCATCTCTCTCGCCACCAGAAAAGGGTGTCCATGTTTCCCGTTGTATTCCGGGACAACCGCCCACACAAGGTTCTCAGCATCGGCGAAGTTGGAACACAGAGTCTGCAATGTTGCTGCCCTTGCCGGCGGCCGATCTACTAAGGTGACCATGGCGGCGTCGCGGCCGTCATTCAGGACTTCCTGCAGGCCAACTTGAAGTGAACTGAACTGTCCCCGGTCAGGGTCGGGATTCCGCACCAGCGATGCCCCATTGGCGTATACCACTGGGGCCAGATTGTTCTCGTTCTTGCCCACCACCACAATTACCTTATCGCTGAACGGATAGAGAGCCTGGATGGCGGCGGAAAGAAAAGTCTGACCCGTAGGCGCAGAGCCGGACGTAGCCGGCGGCCAAGGCAGCAATGCCTTGTCCGTGCCCATGCGCGTAGACTCGCCAGCGGCAAGGATCACAGCATAGAGGCCAGGAGAGCGAGGCATGAGGCGAAGATAGCAGAAAGGGCACGGTTTCGAATGTCAATTTCCGATCGGCGATTGAAATGGCCAACTCAAAGCAGAAGCAAGAAGTCAGCGATGGCTCTCGTTTTCTTCGTGAGCCGCGGTTGCACAATCGTCCGTGTCCGGCTCACTCGTACGGCCCTTGAACCAACTCATGTGCGGCAAGGCTCGCTCGGCGCGGCGGCGGACGGCAATCAGTTCGGCCGTGATAGCCACCGCAATCTCTTCTGGGGTAATGGCGCCGATGTCCAAGCCAACGGGCGCGTGGACACGCTCGAATAAGTGCGCGGAAATGCCTTCCTTCGTCAGCTCGCGGAAGATGGTAATCGTCTTGCGCCTGGAACCGATCATGCCAATGTACCTCGCTTGGGATTGCACGGCCCAGCGAAGGACCCGCATATCGTCGCGGTGCCCGCGAGTGACGATCACGATATATGACGACTCGTTCGGTGAAAGGCGGGACATAGCCTGCCCGAAGTCTTCCGCAATGACTTCTTTCGCGTCGGGGAAGCGCTCCCGGCTGGCATAGGCGTCCCGGTCGTCGACCACTGTGACATCAAAACCTGCACCCCTCGCAACCTTGTAAAGGCTAACGGAGACATGACCTGCGCCGAAAATGTAAAGTAACGCTGGAGGCAGCACCGGCTCGATGAAAATGTCCAGCGTCCCGCCGCAGACGAGGCCGGTATCGTACTTGGGATCCTGATTGAGATTGAAGGTCAGACTGCGAGGCTTCTCACTCTCCATAACCTCGCGGGCGGCTTGCCAAACCTCGGCCTCGACGCAGCCTCCGCCGATTGTGCCGGCGATGGAGCCATCGTCTCGCACCAGCATTTTCGCGGTCTCGAAAGAGGGGATCGACCCGCGCACGTTGACGATGGTGGCCACGGCGCCACGGCGGCCCTCCTGCCGAAGCTTAACGATTTCCTCGTAGATGTCCATCCAAGCTTGATTATTCGTGGGTCGTCGGAACAAGTCAATAGAGGCAACATACGCCGTCAAAACGGGAAATTGAATCTAGGATTTATGCTAGGTTTGACTCGCAAGGAGCCGACTCGCATGAAAGCCGTTCGCATCCACGAATTCGGAGGTCCAGCGGTTCTTCGCTACGAGGACATTCCCGACCCGCAGCCCCGCAAGGACCAGGTTTTGGTCCGGGTCAAAGCTTGCGCCATGAACCATCTCGATATCTGGGTGCGCAAAGGACTTCCCGGAGTAAACCTGCCGCACATTCTGGGCAGCGACATCGCGGGCGAGATCGTGGCAGTGGGCGATTATCTTACTGGCTTCAAACCCGGGCAGCGGGTGCTCTTGGCTCCGATGCATTTCTGCAATCACTGTGCCAAGTGCGTTGCCGGACTTCAGAATCAGTGCCGCGAGTTTACGGCCCTGGGCAACGGAGTCGATGGCGGATACTGCGAATTGATCGAAGTCCCTGCAGTGAACGTGATTCCGATCCCTGACAGTCTGGATTTCAACCAGGCCGCCAGCATCCCCTTGGTATTCCTCACCGCCTGGCACATGCTGGTCGGTCGCGCGGGCATTCGTTTCGGCCAGACGGTGCTGGTTCTCGGCGCCAGTTCTGGCGTCGGCATCGCTGCCATTCAGATTGCGAAGCTTTTTCACGCGCGCGTGATCACCACTGCAGGAGATGAAAAGAAGCTAGAAAAAGCCCGGACGCTGGGCGCGGATTACGGCATTGATCATTACAAGCAGAAGATCTCGCAGGAAGTGCGGAAGATTACTGACAAAGAGGGTGTGGACGTTGTGGTCGAACACGTTGGCGTCGCGACCTGGGATGAAAGTATGAAATCGCTCAAGCCAGGAGGAACGATTGTTACCTGCGGCGCGACTACTGGTCACAATGCGGCATTCGACTTACGTTTTTTGTTTTCCCGCCAGCTCAATTTCCTGGGCTCTTATATGGGCACGATGAGTGAATTGCACGACGTGCTGAGCCACGTCTTTGCCGGTCGCTTGAAACCAGTCATGGACCGTACGTTCCCGTTGCAAGATGCTCGGGCGGCCCACGGGTATATGCAAACGAGTCAGATGTTTGGCAAAATCGTGCTGAATCCGTAACTCTACCTATTTCTTCTCTCCCTTCTTCGGAGGAACCGGTTTCGGTTTGCTGCCTCCTCCACTGGGTGCGTGACTTCCAGAGAGGATCTGTCCTTGTGTCAGGTCCAGGTTCACGGAATCTCTCACCATCACGACGCCCTTCGCCGCAGTCTTAAACGTCACTGAGAGCGTTTTGGCATCGGTTGTGATTGTCAGATAACCAAATTCCACAATAGGGTCGACCTCGAGTGTGGTATCGCCAATCGTGTACGGCGCTTTGGGAGCCGCTCCTTGCGGCGGCGTGGCTGCGTAACCTCCGGAACCGGAAACTATATAGGGAACCTGCTTGCCGTTCACCACGCGAGTGAAGCGCTGGTACAGGTGCGCATGTCCGGAAAGGACTACATCCGGCCACAACCCCGCGGCCTGACAGCAGCTATCGAGATCTTTCTCGATGCCGACGGAGCCGCCGTGCTTGGCGTCCACCGACGCTGGCGGATGGTGAACCGCGATAATGATGGCCCGATTCCCGGCTTGGCGGTCCGCCTTCAGGCGCTTGAGTTCGCTTTGCAGGAAAGCGAGTTGGGTGTTTCCAACGACAGGGAATTTGCCACCTTGAGAAGAAATGACTCCCGCTCCCGAATCCAGCACGTTGCTGTAGACTCCGATGATCGAGACGTAAGGAGCGTCCAGCGTGAAATAAACTCCCGGCTGCGTCATGACGGTGCGTACCAGGCCACCGGAATTTGGCGAAGGTCCGGGAGCGTCGGCACAAAAATTTCTGAGGAAAGCCTCCAGCGTGGGAACTTGTGGAGTAGCCGAGGTCGAGCCAAAAACCATGCCATCGTGATTGCCGGGAATGGCAAAGATGGGACGGTCGTAATCGCGGAAGGGCTCGTAGAACTGGTCGTAATAATATTGTGCTTCGCCGAAGTTGTAGATTACGTCGCCGAGGTTGAAGAAGAATGCGGGGCCATTCACGCCTCCGGACTGCACATCGGCTGCCATCGCGTCGGCGACCCCGGCCTCATTCGCGATGGCGGTTGCGGGAACTCCCTTGGCCGCGCCCGTGTCGCCCACCGAGTGAAATGTGATCCTCTTGGTCGCGTTGATCGCTTCTAGAACTTCGCTGGGGATAAAATCCTGCAGATCAAGATAAGGTGGCACGCCGCTCTGTGGCGCCGGAACAGCTTGCACCTGGTCTTTGTGCGCCAAGTAGTACGGCGAGTTGTAATATTGAGAACTGGTGTTGTCTATCTGAAAAGAAGTCTCATCCGGGCTGGGCTTCGGTTCAGCGTAAAGCCGAGTGCCAGGACCAGCCAGCCTCGCTCTGGTTTTGGGTAGCTTTATCCGCAAGGTATACCTCCTCAAATCGACGCCCACGGTTGGTTCCACCGTGACGAGTGCGGGCATTCCCAGCGTTCACGGTGCATTGCAAGATGCTGACGAGGGGACCCAAAATCCGAGGGGAAGACGGGTCAAGCTTTAGCCCAAACATTCGCTTTGTCAAGCGCATTTCGAAACAATGCAGGACCTAACGCAACTAGGGTTCAGACCAGTCTCGCGTTTGGACACCACCGAGACAGGCAGGTAAAATACAAACACAATGTCCGACGACCTCAACTTCGGCCCCTACGTCACCATCGAAGACGGCAAACGCGTCGTCAAAGACCTTACTTACGGAAATCCCACGCCTGAAGGCGTCGTGCTCACTACCATGGACAACGCGGTCAATTGGATGCGCAAGAATTCCATTTGGCCGATGACCTTCGGCCTGGCCTGTTGCGCGATCGAAATGATGTCCATGGGCGCATCGCGCTTCGACATTGCCCGCTTCGGCGCTGAAGTGTTTCGACCCTCGCCGCGGCAATCCGACCTCATCATTATTGCCGGCCGCGTCTCCCACAAAATGGCGCCAGTCATCCGCCAGCTTTGGGAGCAGATGCCCGAACCCAAGTGGGTGATCTCGATGGGAGCCTGTGCGACCTCGGGCGGAGTGTTCAACAATTACGCTCTGGTCCAAAGTGTGAACCAGGTCATTCCCGTCGATGTATATGTTCCCGGCTGCCCACCGCGACCAGAGCAGTTGATTTATGCCATCACCCTTCTGCAAGAAAAAATTCAGAAAGAGCGCGGCACCATCAAACGCGCGCTGAATCTCTCCTGAATATCAACTAAGCACACGTGGGGACAGCCGTCCCCGGCTGTCCAGTCGAGCGAAGCTCGACAGCAGTTTCCCTGAGGATTCTCATTCGCAAGCGCGGCGAGGACGCCCGCGCCTAGACTGCTTTGAAATACAATCCTTCATCATGAAGCCCCTGGAGATTTCGCCGGATGAGTTTCGCCACCTGGCAGAAAAGGTTACCCAGCTCACCGCCGATTATCTTCGCGAGCTGGACTCGCGTCCAATATTTCCCTCGACGAGTGGCGAACAGGCGGAGCGTCTGTTCCACACGCCTCTCAGTGAAGAGGGAATCGGCGAAGAAGCCCTCACTGCCCTTCAACAAGTGATCACCCACTCTCGCGCCCAAAACGCCTGCTTCTTCGGATACGTCCTCGGCTCCGGCGAACCCGTGGCGGCGGTCGCCGACCTGCTGACAAGCGTCTTGAATCAGAACGTCACGGCGTGGCGCTCCGGCCCCGCCGCCGTTACTATCGAGCGCACCGTTGTCGGTTGGCTCGCGCAGGCAATCGGCTGCCCCGGCTTCCGCGGCAGCCTAACCGGCGGAGGCTCCTCCGCCAACCTGATGGCCCTCGCCCTGGCCCGCGAAGCGAAAATCCCTGCGAATGAAACCGGCCTTCGCAGCGCCCCCCAGGTCGCGGTCTACGCTTCGGAAGAAGTTCATATGTCGATCCCGAAGAGCATCGCGCTCCTCGGAATCGGCAGGAAAAACCTCAAACTCATTCCAACGGACCAAGACTTCCGCCTGATCCCAGCACAACTAGAGCAGGCCATCGAGCAAGACAAAAAAGAAGGGAAGATCCCAATCGCCGTAATCGCATCTGCCGGCACGGTCAACACGGGAGCGATCGACCCGCTTCCGGAAATTGCGGCGATCGCCCGCCGTCACAGCCTCTGGATGCACATCGATGGTGCCTACGGTACCCTAGCCGCGATCGCCGCGCCCAGAAAGTTCGGTGGCATCGATCTCGCCGACTCGCTTTCCCTCGACCCGCATAAATGGCTTTATCAGCCGCTGGACTGTGGCTGTCTGCTGTACCGCGACGTGAATGCTGCACACGCCGCATTCGCGCACACAGGGGAATATGCCAAGACGCTGACCACCGATCCAGTCGAGGGATTCGCATTCTTTGAAGAATCCCTAGAACTCTCGCGGCGTTTCCGCGCCCTGAGACTTTGGCTCTCGCTACGGTATCACGGACTAAAGGCATTTCGTGCGGCCATCCAAAAGGACTTGGATCTGGCCCAACGCCTGGCCAGCGCCATCGCGAATCAACCAAAGCTGGAATTGACGGCGCCAGTAGAACTCAGCGCCATCTGCTTTCGCCATGTCACTGCCAAGTCCCTCGGCGAAGACGAACTCAATCGCTACAACGCCGCCATCCTTAAGCGCGTCGTGCAGCGCGGCCACGTCTATCTGTCCAACGCAACCTTGCGTGACAAATTCTGCCTGCGGGCCTGCATCGTAAACCACCGCACCACCGAAGCGGACGTCGACCGCGTAATTCCCGAAGTCCTGGCGGCGGCGAAGGACCCTTCGCTGCAATAACTATGGAGGACGGGCGTCCTCGTCCGTCCAGCCGGGCGAGGACGCCCGGCATCCATTCGGGACATCTGCCATCTGTGTGATACAAACACTGCATGCAAAAACCACCCGACATTACCAGCAGCCGAACCATTGTCGCCCAGGCGCCCTGCCGGGCCGACTTGGCGGGCGGAACGCTGGACCTGTGGCCCCTCTACTTGTTCCATCCCGGCGCATTGACTTTAAATTTTGCTCTCAACATCCAGACCACCTGCCGCATCACGCCGCTCAAAGGAAAGCGCATTCATCTTCGATCGCTCGACACCAGGAAGGAAGAATTCTTCCCCAGCTTCGATGCCTTACGTGTCACGCGACGTTTTCGGCTTCCCCTGGCGGCGCGCCTGCTGCAGTTCTTCGCCCCAAGAGAAGGATTGTTAATCGAAACCGATTCCGAGTCTCCCGCCGGCGCCGGCATCTCCGGATCTTCCGCTTTGATGATCGCCGCAACCTCAGCGCTGGCGCGTTTCACCGAGCGCAATCTCACCCTCGAACAAATGCGGGTGATTGCGCAGAACGTCGAGGCGCAAATCATCGCTGTTCCCACCGGTTGCCAGGACTACTACCCGGCCCTCTATGGCGGAGTGAGTGCAATTCACCTTGATGCCGATGGCATTCATCGTGAGGCGGTCCCAGTCATGCCGGAAGAGATCGAGTCCCGCTTCGTGCTCGCCTATACCGGAGCCCCCAGAAAGTCGGGGATTAATAATTGGGAGGTTTTCAAAGCTCACATCAATGGCGGTCGCCACGTGTTCCGCAACTTCGAACGCATTTCTGAAATTGCTCGCGCCATGCACCACGCCCTGGCCCGCGGTGAATGGGAGGACGTGGCTCGGCTTCTGCGCGAAGAGTGGAAGCTCCGTCGCACCAACGCACCCGGCATCACGACCCCGCTGATCGACAAATTGGTCGCGGTAGCCGCCAAGCACGGAGGGAAAGCGGCTAAGGCCTGCGGGGCGGGAGGGGGAGGGTGCGCGATTTTCCTGGTGGAAAAAGGGGCCGCGAGCCGCGTCGCCACCGCCATTGGGGACAACGGCGGTCACGTCTTGCCGCTGCAGGTAGCGCGGGACGGCGTCCGCTTGTTCGCCGAAGCTTGAGGTTCTTCTGTTTATTCGACGAGCCTCCACCCCTACCCGCGGTCTTCTTATTTTGCGTACCGGAGGCTGCCCTGGGTGAAGTCGAAGGCCATCCATTGTGGCTAATGAACGACCGACTGCCCGGACCAGGCGAGCATCATCTGCCCCGCTCTCTCTTGCGCAAAAGATCGTCACCGTCACCCCCGCGCCCTTAAGGCAATTCTGAGAGAGTGTAATCGCTGGTTACATCAATAATGCGTCCCCTATCTGCCCACACACATGTGCCGGAGCGCGCGCGGCGCAGACTCAAACAAGTCCATCCGATGGCGAGATGCGCGATTAATCGATGAGCTCGTTTGCGCCCTCCCGCTGGTCAAGTTCCTTCTGCTCCTGCGGCGTGAGGGCGGCTTCACCGAGGTTGATCACAACCTTGTTGAGGGTACCGGTGAATTTGAAGGGAACGTGGTAGTCTTCGCTGACTGGTGTGCCGGTGTCTTCCCCGATGTCAAGGGTTTCATCGGCGGAAACGCGGAACGGAATAGTTCGCGCAAGTTTCTGTTCCGCCACTTTCTTCCCGTCCACGCTCAAGGTGGCTAGGCCACCTTTGCCGATACCGCCGCCCTCATACTTGAAGGTGAGCACGATGCTGTGTTTGCCAGGGGGCAGCTTGTCGTTGCTTGAAACCGAAGTACGATCGACTCCCACGAGGTTGTAGTAGAAGACAGGTTTACCCTGAAGCAGGGTGTAGCCCAAGGCCATTGAATCGCCCCCCTGCGTCACCAAAACGCCCTCTACGCCGCCATCAGGAATCTCGACATCCGCCGTGAAGCGGTACGACTTGTTTTTGAAATCGGGCGCGCTGCCCTCAGGGATCCGGACCATGCCGGGGTAATAGGTAAACTCAGTGCGGCCGCGAGTGAGGCTGGGACGAAGGCTGACATCAAAACGCTCCGCCTTGCTGTTGTCGAGGGGCAGCACGTTGTACTTCCCCGCCTCCGCCCAGAAGAGGTCTTGCAACTGGTGCAGTCTCTTGGGTTCCTTCGCCGCAAGGTCGTTGGCCTCGCTGAAGTCTTGGTCCACATTGTAGAGTTCCCCATTTATAGTCCTCCACTGGCGGCATGGTCGCACCCATGACTCAGGGGAGGCTGGGTGGTGTGGTGGCGGCGACCCAGCCGTTGTTGTAGATTGCGCGGTTCGTAAACATCTCGAAATACTGCGTACGATGGACTGATTTCGCCTTAGGATTGTCAAACGTGTAGACCATGCTGAAGCTCTCGATTGGCCTCTGGGGAACGCCGTTGAGCATCGAAGGCGACTGCACATCCACAGCTTCGAGGATGGTCGGGTAGATATCGATTACACTGCTGAACTGGGTGCGGATGCCGCCTTTGTCCTTAATACGAGCGGGCCAGGAGATGACCAAGCCGTTGCGCGTCCCCCCGAAGTGTGATGCGACCTGCTTGGTCCACTGGAAAGGTGTGTCCATGGCGTGCGCCCAGCCGACAGCATAGTGGTTGAACGTCATCGGTCCACCCAGGTCGTCCATGTGCGCCATCGCCTGCTTGAAGTCCTCGGGAATGTTGTTGAAGATGGACATCTCGTTCAGCAAACCCTGCGGCGTTCCTTCAGCGCTCGCACCGTTATCCCCTGGATGTAGATGACCGCGGGCAACATTTGAATGCGGGCGATGGCGTGATCCGCCATGTCCTTGTCAAAGAAATAGTCTGGCTGATCGTGCGGCGGCTCGATAGGCTTGATGTTCTCGTACAGTGCCGGCGCCCACTGGCTGGTGTCGCCGCCCAGGAAACCATAGAAATATTCGAAGCCCAGGCCTGTCGGCCAAAGGTCGACCGGACCCGCTTGACTGCTATGCCAGTCAGGCACGTTGTAATTCTTGCCATACCAGGCGGTGTTGTAGCCGTTTTGCTTCAGCACTTCCGCGAACGTGCCGTTGCTCTTGGGCATGAGCGAGTTGTATCCGGGGAATCCGGTAGCCAGTTCCATGATCACACCCGTGGCATTGGAATGGTGGTTCCGACCGGATAGCAGAGCTGCACGCGTGGTGGGCGAGCAGAGTGCCGTGGTATGGAACTAGGTGTAGCGAAGGCCGCTCGCCGCTAAGCGGTCCATGGTGGGCGTCGGAACCGGGCCGCCGAAAGTGCTGCTGGCACCGAAGCCAACATCGTTGGTCAGGATCAGCAGAATATTCGGCGCGCCTTTGGGGGCCCTGACTTCCTGCGGAAAGTCCAAGGTGGAATCGTCCGGCGTGAGGCCGATGTGGCCTTTGAAGGGCGGCTCAGGCCGCGGTAGAACTTCCTGCGCACAGGTAACGCCGATCATTGCAAAAACTGCTGATAGGATCAATAACGCTCTTCCAGCTTGATTCCTCATCGCTCGTCTCTCTTCGAATCCACTGAAATTGCCAGAACGGACTCGTCGACATGCTGTTCCAGTGTGAGCAGTGGACAGAACTCTGTAAGGGCGCAATCGTATCAGGGAGGATCGCGAATAAACAAGGGCAGTCGACGTAACCTCGCCGTTACACTCAGAGCCCTTTCACCCCGCTCAGGGCAGGCTCCCCTTAAGCAAAGGACGTGAAAAGTCTCCTTCCGATCTCCTCAAACAGCGCTATAATCGGCTTAGTTAGTGCTTTGGGTGCCCTGTGAAGGTTCATTTTTTTCCGGCCCTACTCTTGTTGCTTTCTACCTGCGTAACTGCGGGTGCTTCCGACCAAAAATCCTCCAACCAGGATCCGTCTTCTGCTCTTCCTCACCTTTCGAAGCAAACACGGATGGATCTGATTCACGGATTGACCGATGAATTGATGTACATTCGCACGCCCTTCCCGATGGGGAAGAGAGGTCTTACGCTGCGGGACGGTGTTGTCTCGCCCAGCGGAGCGGAACTGCAGCAGTTGATGGCGCTGTGGGGTCCCTCGGTGAAGCCGGGGGACGAAGCGCGAATCAGCGCCGTCGTGATCAAGGAAGACCGAATCCGTTTCGAAATCAACGGTGGCCCAGTCAAAAAGCAGAAGTGGTATCAGCATATCCAAGTTGGTGGAGGCGGGGCGCCAATGCCCGGGTCCGACGACCAGAACGCGAATCCGCGAGGCACCTATGTGGATCTAGTGTTCGATCGCTACGTTCCGGACCTGACGCCGCAGAAGTTCAAAGACCTGCTTCGCCCCGTTCTTGATTTCGACGCCAAGTCAGCCGTCGAGGCTTATCTCGATACGGTTCCACCCAAGGTGAAGGAAGCCATCCAGAACCATCAGGTTTTGGTCGGCATGAACCGCGAGATGTTGATCTACTCCAAGGGTCGCCCACCCAAGAAGATTCGTGAGAAGGATGGAGACGTCGAATACGAGGAGTGGATCTATGGCGACCCGCCCCAGGACGTGGATTTCGTGCGAATGGTTGGCGATGAGGTGGTGCGCGTCGAGACCATGAAGGTTGACGGCAGCAAGAGTCTCCGCACCGCAAAAGAAGTCAATCTCGAGCCGCAGCCCAGCGTCGCCAAGGCGGCCGAACAAAGGCCCGTCAACGCTCCCAGCCTGCGACGTCCGGGAGAAGAGCCTACACAACAGCCTGGCCCGAGCGGTCGGGCGCCGGTGCTTCAGGGACCACCTCCACCCACGGACCCCACTACGCCGGCTCCTCACTATTCCACATGGCTGGACCATTAACGGCTGCAATACACAAACCGGCTTCCGGCCTTCAGCGAGTCATCGACATTAACTCTTGAAATCTCCTTATCGCCCGTGTGACTTGGCTGCCACGCCGCCTGCCTTTACACTGGGATAGTGAAGATTGCGTTGGGACAGATCAATCCCACAGTGGGGGATTTCGCAGGCAACGGCGCGAAAATCATTGAATTTTCCCGTCGCGCCCGGGGCGATGGCGCAGGTTTGATCCTTTTCCCGGAACTCTCCGTGTGCGGTTACCCGCCGCGTGACCTGGTGGAGCGCGCTTCCTTCGTACAGCACAACCGCGAGAGTGCGGACCACATTGCGGCCGAAACCAGAGGCATCGCCGTCATCTGCGGACTGGTGACTCCGGCCTACGCGGAGAGCGGTAAGTCGGTAATGAATTCAGCTGCGCTGCTCAAAGCCGGCAGAGTGTCCTTCCTTCAGTCCAAGATGTTGTTGCCCACCTACGATGTCTTCGATGAGATGCGCAACTTTGCACCGGGAAAAAGCCAGTTGCTGTTCCCGTTTTGTGGCAAGCAGATGGCCCTCACCATCTGTGAAGATGCGTGGAACGATAAGCACTTTTGGAACAAACGTCTGTATTCGTTCGATCCCGTCGAGGCTTTGGTTCACGCCGGAGGCAACTTCTTGCTGAACATCTCGGCTTCGCCGTTCTGGCTCGCGAAGCGCGAATTGCGCCGGGACATGCTGGCGACCATCGCGCGCAGCTATAAAGTACCGGTCGCTATGGTCAACCAGGTTGGGGGCAACGACAGCCTGGTCTTCGATGGTTCCAGCCTGGTGCTCAATCCCGCGGGAGAGGTGATCGCCCAGGGAAAATCCTTCGACGAAGACATCGTCTATTTCGACTCCGATCAGCTTACCGGTGAAATCCACAGTCAAATCGAAGGCGAAGAGGCGAGCGTTTATGCCGCGCTGGTGTTGGGCACCCGGGATTACGTCCGCAAGTGTGGCTTTCGCCAGGTCATCGTCGGCCTGAGCGGGGGCATCGATTCGGCGCTGACCGCAGCCATAGCGACCGATGGGCTGGGAGCTGAAAATGTGATCGGAGTTGGCATGCCGGGGCCGTACTCATCGACGGGCTCGATAGACGACGCACGCTCGCTTGCCGAAAACCTGGGCATTCGCTTCGAACTGCTCTGCATTGGCGATCTCTTTGAAACCTACAAGAAAACCTTGGCCAAGGTCTTCGCTGGCCGCAAAGAGGATGAGACGGAAGAGAATCTCCAATCGCGAGCCCGCGGCACTCTACTCATGGCGCTCTCCAATAAGTTCGGAGCCATCGTGCTCAGTACCGGCAACAAGAGCGAACTGGCCGTGGGCTATTGCACCCTCTACGGCGATATGGTCGGTGGACTGGCCGTGATCTCGGATGTGCCCAAGACCATGGTCTATCGCCTTAGCCACTACGTGAATTCGCGCCGCCCGGTAATCCCTCAGGCTAGCCTGGAGAAGCCGCCATCCGCGGAACTGCGTTCCGGTCAAATGGACAGCGACACGCTCCCGCCCTACGAAGTGCTGGATGTGATCCTCGAAGACTACGTCGAACAGTCGCATACCGCGGATCAGATTGCGGAGGAGCGCGGCTTCGATGTTAGTCTGGTTCGGCGCGTAATCCGGATGGTGGAACGCAGCGAATACAAACGGCAACAGGCGGCGCCAGGCTTGAAAATTTCGGAGAAGGCTTTTGGCTACGGCCGACGTTTTCCAATCGCGGCCAAGTCCGACGTTTAGCACCGCGCAAGGCGCTCATCTTCATTCAACTGAAAGGAACGCATGCATCGTTCAATAAATTATCTTATCCTGCTCCTGCTCGTAACCCTGGCTGGTGCGCAACAGCCGCCTGCCGCGCCTCATGCGGCGGCTAAAGCTACAACCAGCGCAAACATTCCTTCCGAGGAGACGGTCAACGCTTTCCTCCACGAATGGTTCGGATACGATCCTTCGTTGAGCTGGAAGGTCGTCAGTATCAAGCCGTCAGAAATCGAAGGACTATCAGAAGTAAACGTAGTCCTCAGCGGCACTCAGGGAACGCAAGCGCTCAAACTGTACGTTACTCCGGATGGCAAGCATGCCGTAAATGGGGAAATCATGCCGTTCGGCGCTCATCCCTTCGCACCTGACCAAAAAAAGCTGGAGGCAGGTGTGAATGGACCCTCGCACGGTCCCGCAAATGCCCCGGTCACCGTAGTGGAGTTCAGCGACCTCCAGTGTCCCCATTGCAAGGACGCCCAGCCGACCCTCGACAAGCTCATGGCCGAGGACAAGAATGTTCGCGTGATTTTCCAGAGCTTTCCGCTTCCGATGCACGACTGGGCCGCCAAGGCCGCTGCCTACGCCGACTGCGTCAGCCGCAGTTCACCCGATGCTTTCTGGAAATTTATTTCAAGCGTTTACGGCGCACAGACCGACATCACAGCGGCTAATGCGGACGAGAAGCTAACCGCATTGGCTGATGCCGCAGGCGTGAAGGGCGCCGATATCGCAGCCTGCGCTGCCAAGCCCGAAACCACATCTCGAGTAGAGAAGTCGATGGCTTTGGGCAAAGACCTCGACGTTAACAGTACCCCGACGCTGTTCATCAACGGGCGCAGAGTCCCTGCCGTCCCCTATGAAACGCTGCAGAAACTCATAAACTTTGCTGCCAAGGACCATACCGAGGCTAAGAAGTAAGGCGGGTTGGCTGTTCTGTTGATTGCAGGAGAATCGAGACCGAAACGACTTTCAATTACTGCCCGCTCCTGGGCAGCCATACTTCCACGCTCTCGCCCCTGGTGGCATCAATCACGTGCGGTGTGATCACAAGCAGCAGTTCATCCGTTTCGTCCATCTTGCTATTGGAGACCATGACTTGATTAATCCCCGGAACAGCTCCGAGGCCGGGGATTCCATTTAAAGTGCGTTGTTCGGTTTGGCTGACCGAGCCCGCCACGACTGCAGGTTCTCCATTCACCAGAGTGATATTGCCTTTGTATTCCCGATTCGCAATTACGGGTACACCGTTTAAACTTTGCCCAGCCAAAGTGCGGAAATCCATCTCGAAGGCCATCCCCACATCCAAGTTTGTATACACGACCGGCTTTATTTTGAAGGTCAGACCCAGGTCTTCGTAAGTAAAGGAAGGAAAAGGCGCCTGAAAGCTGCCATTCTGCAGCACCTGCGAAATGGCCGGCGTATTGAAGACGGGAGCAAAACTCGCGTTGAGAATGGGATAGCGCGAGCCCATGCGAAACGTTGCTTCATTCCCCTGTGCCGCGCGCACGCTCGAGTGCTCCAGCGTTTTTACCAAACTTTCGTTCAGTGAGAGTTGGGCGCTCAGAGTGTCCAAACTCAATCCCATGAGGGTCAGCCCGCCGCCAAAAGTGGCGAATGGCTGATTGAAAATCGAGCTTTGCTGGCCGGTCAGTTGCGCGATCAGCCCCGCAATACCCTGCGAATTGGCCTGGTTGATACCTCCACTCGAGATCAACTGATTAATCAAACCCTGGATGTTTTGTCCGCCTAATCCGCCAAGGGCGCCTGTAAGGGCAGCGATCGCGCCAGCAGGAATGTTGATCAGCGTGAAATTGTTGGGAATATGCAGTCCCATGGCACGCGTTAACTGATGGTCAATCTCAAATACCTCGATGTCCAGCATGACCTGCGGACGCGACAGCCCGAAGCTCTCAAACAACTTGGTAACCGCGTCCAGCACAAGCACCGGCGCGCGCACCGCAATCCTCCCGCTCTGTGGCTGTGAACTAACGAACCGGATATCGAAGATGGTTCGCAGGAGAGTCGACAGCTCATTCAGGTCTGCGGGCGTGGTCGCTCCTGGAATGTAAAACGTGCGCAACGCCATGTGGTCGAATTGACGATGATTCTCAGCGTTGTCCTTTGCCACAAAGACTTGCTTTTCCGACAAGGGAATCCAGAAAGCCCCCGTTACCTCACAGGCCGCTGTCATGGCCGTATAGAAGTCGACGCTTTCCATGTCGAAATGCACACGGCGCGATTGGACCGATTCGTCCAACTCAGCGGCCACGCCGAACGCCCCGGCCACCTGCGTCAGCAGCGCATGCGAGTCCCCTCGAAAATGGAATTCACGCAAATCCGGGTTGGGAACGATTCGCACCTCCGTCGATTCCTCTACCACTCGCGGCGCGCCCGTCAACTTCGGCGACCACTCCGCCAGCGAGTCACGAAGTTGCTGCTGCGCGAATTCGTTTTCTGGGTCGAGGTTGGCGGCGCTCCGAAACTCCGCCTGCGCCTCCACCAGCTTTCCTTTTGTCTGATCGTCGTTTCCGCGCTGCAGGTGATCGAAGACTAATTGCTGCCGAACCAGGGCCAGCGCGGTTACATATTCAACATTCTTTGGAACCAGCCGGGCAGCAGTGTCAAATTCTTCGTAGGCTTCATCGAAGTGTTCCGCTTTTTGGAGTTGCAAGGCTTTAGAAAACGCAATTTTGGATTTCTTCAGATCCGCCTTGGATGGATTGCACACCGCCTCGCGCGCCCCCTCGGGGCAAGGCAGCAAGGCAAGATTCTGCGGTGCGTCGGCGGCCCAGGCCGCTACGGCAAATACCACTATGGCCAAAGCCGGCCATCCCCAACGCATGCGCATGCTCCGATTGTAACCGGGAATCCACCGTCCCCAACCACACCCAGCAGGACCATGTACCTTCGGGTGAACTCTTTGGAACGGTGGGAGCGGCGGCTCTTGCAAGAAAAGCATTCAGCATTCAGCACTCAGCAATCAGCCAATGTCGCGAAGATTGACGCCTCCATTTGAAAAATGCCAGCGCACCCGACAGCTGAGTGCTGAATGCTGAGTGCTGATCGCTCCCGCCCTCGCAATACCTTTGCCCCACGCCCGATCTAATACTTTCGACTGAAACAGCCGGTTGGAAAGTTAACAATTTTGGCGTATAAAAGTTAGTTGCGACGTGCACGCGTCTTCCCCGTTCCGTGCGCCCACAACGCATCCCACAGCTCGAGCGAGGAAGTATGTCCAGTGTGACCGCGGCGCATGTTCCCAAGGGTTTGGAAGGAATTGTCGCCACCACCTCCGGCATCTGTTACATCGATGGAGACCAGGGCGTTCTGGCTTACCGTGGCATCGATGTCCACGAACTGGCCGATCATTCCACTTTCGAGGAAACCTGCTATCTCCTGTGGTCCGCTCGACTGCCCACACGCAATGAGCTCCAGGAGATTCGTGACCGCCTGGCGGAGGAGCGCAAGCTGGACCCAGCCATCATCAGTTTGCTACGGTCGGCGCCGAAACACGTTGTGCCCATGGACGTCTTGCGCACAGCCGTATCGGCCTTGTCTTTCTACGACGCGGACGAACGGAATAACGACCACGAGGCCAACCTCCGTAAATCGATTCGTCTGACCTCGCAGGTTCCGATGATCGTGGCTGCTTACGATCGCATTCGGAAAGGGAAGCCGGTGGTCGAGCCCGACGGCTCGCTTTCCCACGCCGCGAATTTTCTTCTGATGCTGAACGGCACCAAGCCCACGCCCACCGCCGAACGCGCCTTAGACATCGCCCTCATCCTGCATGCCGACCACGAGCTCAATGCCTCTACCTTCGCCGCGAGAGTCACCGCCGCCACACTTTCGGATATGCACTCTGCCATCGTCTCCGCCATCGGTTGCCTCAAGGGTCCATTGCACGGCGGAGCCAATGAGGCCGTCTTCCACATCCTCGAAGCGATCAACAGTTCAGGTTCCGACCCGGTAGAGTACATCAAAGAAATGTTGGCGCAGAAAAAGAAGGTCCCCGGATTCGGACACCGTGTCTACCACACCGAAGATCCCCGGGCCACCCACCTGCGCAAGATGTCTGAGGACTTGGGAGAGTCCAGCGGTCAGGCCAAATGGTTCGAAATGTCGCGTGCTATCGAACTATTCGTGAAGGCCGAAAAGAAGCTCAACGCCAACGTCGACTTTTATTCTGCCTCGACCTACCACACCCTCGGAATAGATGTGGACCTTTTCACCCCGGTGTTCGCCGTATCGCGAATCAGCGGATGGACCGCCCACGTGATCGAACAACTCGACGATAACCGCCTGATCCGCCCCCGCGCCGACTACATCGGCCCACCCTACCCCCAACACTGGGTGCCCTTCGAAAACCGATAGGAAGTGTGAAATGTGGCGCGGGCGCCGTCGCCCGCGTCGTGCAGGATTTGGCACACCTTGGCACGGGCGTAGAATAAAAGCAGGAATTCTATGCGCCGAGTCTATCTCGACAACAACGCCACCACCCCGGTGCTGCCGGAGGTTCTCGAGGCCATGCGGCCTTATTTCGCGGAGCACTTCGGAAATGCGTCTTCCATCCACCATCACGGGCAGGAGACGCGGGCGGCAGTCGAGCGCGCACGCGAATCGGTTGCGGCCCTGTTCGGGTGCCGGCCCTCCGAAGTCGTCTTTACCAGCGGCGGCACGGAGGGCGACAACCTCGCCATCTCTGGCTTGACCCGCGCCGGCGACCACGTAATCAGTTCAACCATCGAGCATCATGCAGTATTGAACTCGTGCAAGCATCTGGAAGCGATGGGATGCGAAGCCACCTACGTGCCCGTGGATAGCCGTGGCCTGCTCGATCCCGACGACGTTCGCCGCGGGTTGCGTCCGAACACCAGGCTCATCACCATCATGATGGCGAACAACGAAACCGGCGTCCTGCAACCGGTCGAGGAGATCGGCAAGATCGCCGCTGAAGCGGATGTCTATTTTCACACCGACGCGGTACAGGCGGCAGGGAAGGTGCCGATCGAAGTAAAACGTCTGGGCTGCGACCTGCTCTCGATCTCTGGGCACAAGCTGCACGCTCCGCAGGGTGTCGGAGCGATCTACGTAGGCAAGGGAACCCTCCTGCAGCCAATGTTTTATGGTGGGAGTCATGAGAGATCCCGGCGCGCGGGAACAGAGAATGTTCCTGGAATTATCGGTCTCGGCAAGGCCGCCGAACTGGCCAGAGAAGCATTGGAACGAGGTGACCTTGCGCGGATGTCGGCCATGCGCGATCGCATCGAGCAGACAATTCTCAGCGCAGTGGATGCCACGGGCGTAAACGGTGAAGGCGCTCCGCGCGTTCCCAATACCACGAACATTCATTTCGACTACATCGAAGGCGAAGCCTTAGTGATCGCGCTCGATTTGAAGGGCCTCGCAGTTTCCACAGGAGCCGCGTGCTCATCGGGCGCAATCGAGCCCTCCCACGTGCTGACGGCCATGGGCTTGCCGCCAGAAATAGCCCGAGCCAGCCTCCGTTTCAGCCTGGGCAAACAAAACACAGCCGATGACATTCAATTCGCCCTCGACCTCGTCCCGCAAACCGTAGCCCGCCTGCGCGAACTCTCGCCGGTTTACAATAGAACAGCCGTCAGCTCTTAGCTATCGGCTCTCAGCTTAGTCCTCCAGAACAAGGTTTTTGCTGATAGCTGAAAGCTGACGGCTAGTCCTGAAACCTGATGCCGCAAAACAAAACTATCGCCGTAGCCATGTCGGGCGGAGTCGACTCCTCGACTGTAGCGGCCATGCTGCGCGCCGAGGGACATGACGTCGTCGGCCTGACCATGCAGCTGTGGAATCAGCGCCGCTTGGCCGGACACGAAGGCATGCCGGAAGCGGTGCAGGGACGCTGCTGCTCGCTCGATGATGTGTACGACGCGCGCCGTGTCGCCGAAAATCTGGGCATCCCTTATTACGTCGTCAATCACGAAGACCGCTTCGAGCGCGATGTAGTGCAACCCTTCGTCCAGGAATATCTGTCGGGACGAACACCCATCCCGTGCAGCCTGTGCAACAACCACTTGAAGTTTGATGAGTTATTGATTGTGGCGCAGCAGATTGGCGCGGATGCGCTGGCGACAGGCCACTACGCTCGGGTTGAGTTCGATGAGAAGCGCGGCCGCTGGCTGCTCAAGCGTCCGGCGGACTCGTCCAAGGACCAAACCTATTTCCTGTTCGGACTGACCCAGGATCAGCTCAGCCGCACCCTGTTTCCACTCGGGGAACTGACCAAGCCGCAGGTTCGCGATCTGGCGCGTCATCACGGGCTGGCTCTCGCCGCGAAGCCGGATTCCCAGGAGATCTGCTTCGTCCCAGGAGGCGATTACAAGAAGTTTCTCGATGCCTACTTGGCAGAGCGGGGCGACGCTCTGCCCGATACCGCGGGCGAACTAGTGACCACCGACGGCGAAGTGATCGGCGAGCACAACGGCATCCACAACTTTACGGTAGGCCAGCGCAAGGGTTTGGGCGTGTCCACCGGCTCGCCGCTGTACGTCATTCAGATCAAGGGCGACCAGCGCCAGGTCGTGGTCGGTAACCAGGAGGAACTGTACTCGCGAACCCTGCGCGCGCGCCGGGTGAATCTCCTCGCGGTGGTAGATTTGCGTGAGCCGATTCGCGTCCGCGTGAAGATCCGCCATCGTCACGAGGGCGCCCCGGCTCTCTTAGAAAAGGCGAGCAGCGACGAAGTGCTGGTAACGTTCGACGAGCCGCAGCGCGCCATCACACCGGGTCAGGCAGCCGTCTTCTACGACGGGGACGTCGTGGTCGGAGGCGGCTGGATCGCTTGAAAGCACGAGACGGTTCTCGACTTGTGCGATTACTATCTCTTCCGATGAAAATCTAAAACCAAGCAGCCTTCATCGCCTCGAAAAAAAAACAGAACGGAGAAAACCCTTAGCAAGCTGCGCGCTTCTTGACTAGTAGGGAAAGGAATGCGCTCCATGAAAAAGCTACTTAATTTCGCACTGATCTCAGTTTTGTTGACGGGTATTTCTCTCGCTCAAAACTCAGCCCAGCCAAGCGCCGCATCGGAGTCTCAAAACACTGCCTTCCGCCTCGCACCGGAAACGATCATTCGGGTTGAGCTCGCCAAGTCGGTCGATGCCAAGAAGGCCAAAGTCGGCGACGAGGTCATGGCCAAGACCATCGACGATTTCCTCTCGGACAAAAATGAAGTGCTGGCGCCCAAGGGATCTAAAGTTTTGGGTCACGTCGCTGAGGTGTCACCGCATCAAGCTGAGTCCGCGTCCACACTGGGAATTGCCTTCGACAAAATAGTCCTGAAGAATGGGACTGAAATACCGCTCAAAGCATCCATTCAAGCAATTGGCCCACCGGAATCAAATGCCGCGGCCGGCAACGACAACATGGGCGCACCCGCCAACTCGGGCGGCATGTCCCCGATGTCTTCCCCGGGACGCGGTGCTTACGGAGGAACCACGCCGAACCCCGGCGGCACTATGCCAGGAAACGTAAGCAACCCGGGCCCTGCAGCGCAGGATGCGAGCCGGAGCACGAGCCAGACAGCGGCTATCAATGGACGGCTAACGCCCAATGCCCAGGGCGTGGTAGGTATGTCCGGCGTATCGCTGAGTACCGGAGCCGCGCAGGATTCGTTGCTCAGTTCTCCGAAGCACAACGTAAAGCTGGACAGCGGAACCCAGATGATTCTACGCGTTACTTCGTAGGGCAAGCGAACAAGACCAAAGAAAGCAACGCCAAACAGCTAGCGGGAAAGCGTCGAAATTGGCGGCTGCCGCCTTGAAAGGGCGCGGCTTCAAGCCGCGCTGTACATCGTTTTCGAAGACTCAAGGCACGGCTAGAAAACCGCGCCCTTTCAAAACCCCGAGGCCGCGAGTTTTCGCGCAAGCTGGAAAGCGCTGCCTTCGCTCTATCACAAAATGCTAAATAAACATTTCGTCCTGTGGCACGGGCACGCCATTTCGCTTGCGCCTTCCGCCGATCAGGAATTCCAGCCCGGACGTGATTCCCTGGACTAGTCCCGACAATTGTCGAACCGGGGAAACCACCGTCTTATGCACCATATCGGTCGTACTCTCGACCCGATCCAAAGTGCGATTCAGCAATTCGTCAGCTCGGATTACCTGCAACCGCGTGCGGTCGATGGCGTCATTGACCGTGGCATCGAGGCGCCCGATTTGCGCGCGAACCAGGATGCTCGACTCGCTTACGTTCGTGACCAGAGTCTGGAGATGCGGGCGAAACTCCAGCAGCATAGAGTGCGCGATCTCAGCCGCGGGCAGAATCTTGGTCCTCACCTCAGAGGCCAGCGCTTCCATGCGCGCCGCGCTTTGCCGGACGGCCAAGTACATGGCCACGAGAATTCCTGCCTGGATGACTACGGCCGCCGCAGTACAGCCGATGAAAATAGGTAGATAGTCCATAAGCGTTCCTCCGCTTTACGGCGCAAAAGCACAGCGCGGCGGAGAATTCGTGAATCAGGGATTCTGTGGGCCCCCACCCTCGGCAGCCGTTGCTTCCTGGTACGCCTGTCTCCCGGCTTCATACGCCGAGCGGAACTGCTCCTTCTGCTGATTCAGAACCTCGCGGCCGCGATCGGCCCAAGTGGCGGCTTGCTCGCGTGCCTGCTTGGCACGATCACGAACGAACTCGCGACCATCTTCGGCTCGGGAGCGTATCGCCTGCCTGGTTTCATCGCCGGAACGTGGAGCATAAAGAACCCCGGCGGCGGCGCCGATACCTAACCCTGCAAGGAACCAAAGCAAACTATTGTTGTTACTTTCCGACATAAACGAACCCTCCAACTCTCTCGTGCTAATCGGATGGTAGCACCCACATTGGCGAAATACAATTCGGGCCACATCGCTAGCCATCGCTAGCGGCTCAATTGTCGCTTCTGAGAGCGTCATTCCACGTTATCAACCGCCAAGCGGCGTAAGAATGCTCCCCACGGCACTAGCCGTGGGGAGAAATGAAAAACCGACAAGCCCCAGCGGGGCGAAAGACGAGTTCTCACGCACACACTTCAGTCGCTATTAGCAGCACCCTCACTTGTTCGGCAGCCTGCCAGTGACCCGCCCATTGAGATGCACTTTACTCCGCTCAGGACTATCCTTGGATCCAGTTTTTTCCGCGCGATCATGCGGTTCGTTCGCCAGCGGAATCGTAAGATTCATCCCAACGCCCTTGTGGACTTTCCGGCGAAGCGAGACAATAGCCGCTTGCGGCAGAGGGATGCGCATGTCACAAAAGTATCGCCAACACGGGTATCAAGACCGAGGCAGAGACGAAGAGCGGCAAAAGCAATCTACCGAAAGGCCCGTTAAGAAGGAAACCTTTGGGCCGCGCGCACTACAAATGCCGGGCACACACACGGTTTCGCGTTGCGCGCAATGCGGCACTTTGCTGACCTCGGTAACTGAGCCCATCGGAAAATGTCCGAAGTGCGGCTTCGAACTCCACTCCTGCCGCCAGTGTACATCTTTCGATACCTCGAGCCGCTTCGAATGCACCCAGCCCATCCCCGAGCGGATCGCGCGCAAGGACGAACGCAATCAATGTACGTTTTATTCCATGCGCGTCCGGGTAGAAAAGGAAACCTCCACGCCAAGTTCAGCCCGTCCCATGGATGCCCGCACAGCATTCGAGAATCTCTTCAAAAAGTAAGTTGGCATATTCTTAAGAGAACCCTGCACTCCACCCAAAATATTCAAAACAAAGCGGTAGGTACTCTTGTTCAGGGACGGCCTTGCGGTTCCATTCCCGGTGCCGCGTCCATTGATTCCATGACACGACCCGCAGTTCATCATATACAGCTTTGCGCCCGCCACAACGGCGGACGTAGTGCCTTGCGTACGGGTTCTTTAATTGGTTGCTGAACGTCGGCGCGTTATAGAAGTGCGCGTCCCTGTGCCGCCAGCTTCGAAGCGGGAAAGCCCATGGAATAGAACCTATTTGTCGCTGCAAGAAAATACCAACGGACATTGACGTTCACGACTCTCCTCCATCGTTGCCGATTGCTTGCAGGAACAGACGGTGAGAGGGTTGGATGAAGCTTCTATTCCTCGCGCTGCATCTTTACGTCTGATGGGTGTGGATTTACTTGACCGCTGACTAATAGAGATTAGATTTATTGCTGTGAAAGCTTAAGGTCGTTGATCACGTCAAGGCACGTGGCCCACCCTTTTGGGTGCCGTCTCGAAGCCTCCTCTTGTGGTTCTTACCAGGTGATTGGAAGCTGTGAGCCAGAACGCAGAAGGTCGATCTCCTCGGGGGAGAAGCTCCTATAACGACCGGAGTCGATTTGCCGCTGGCGAGCATCCGGCGGCATCGCTCGCAGGGCAAGAATCACATTCTGCACTTCTTTGCGAGCCGGCGGAAGTTCCTGCATAGTGAAGGCGAGTCGGTAGGGCGCCGCGCCGGTGTCTGCATCGGTCTTGTAAGTCGAAACCGTCCGCGTAGAAGCTGCGACGTTGATCCGAGAGGCAGCGCTAGAAGAGTTCTCCGGTGCGGGAAGGCTCGATAATTTAGCCGAAGCGCTGTCGTAACTGTTCCCTCCAGGATCTTCTGCAGAACCACTGCCGTTGCCGTAGTAGGGATATGGATAAGCATATGTGCAGCCGGACGGAGGATAATAAGGATAAGCGCATGGGTAATAATTGTAAGGAGCGCCCCACCAGGGACCATAACCGTAAGCATACGGGTAAGCAGGCCAGTAGGGTCCCCAGCTAAAGCCAATGCCAAATCCCCATCCGTACCCGTAGCGAGGGTAGCCCCAATAACCGCCGCGCCAACCATAGCCACCGCCGTGATAGCCGCCGTAGTAGTGTCCCCCACCATAAGTAGGGTGGCCTCCGCCAGTACGAAACCCTCCTCCGCCGTGGAACCCTCCTCCGCCACCGTGGCCACCATGCTGGGCGAGAGCCTGCGTCGGTGCACCGACAATTGCGATAGAGGCGACTACTATGCAAAGAGCCTTTAACAAGGAGGATTTCTTCATCTCAGTTCACCCCGTCAGAGTCTGCCTGGGCAGGAAAGCCTCTAAATAATGCTACTCCATTTGATTCATGGCGCAACAGTCAATTTGGTGCGGGCATGTGTCGGCGTCCTCTTCCTTGTCCAAGCCGATCGTGCTGCCAAGCCCTGCTAGCGCGTATTCGAGAGGTCGGCGCCTCTTTTCTCTCGCCCGCTCCACGTCACGATAGCAACCATTGACGCGACAATCACGACCGTCCACGCCAGCACTGGGGGATAGCTGCCACCATATCGATGTTCGACCAGCTTGGCCTGAATCACTGCGTTGCGTGACGAGAGAAAATTGCCCAACTGATAGGCGAAGCCGGGAAACGTGCCGCGCACCGCGGGCGGAGAAAGCTCATTCAGATGGGCCGGAATCACGCCCCACGCCCCTTGCACCATGAATTGCATCAGGAAGCCACCCAGGGCCAGCATCGGAACGGTGTTGGAATAAGCCCAGAACGGGATCACTGGAATCGCAAAAATCGCGGCAATCACGATGGCCCGGCGGCGGCCGATTCGTTCCGACCAGGTGCCAAACAAAATCCCGCCCAGCAGCGCGCCAATGTTGTAGACGATGGCAATCAACCCCACGATTTGCGGCGAGAACTGATGGTTCTTCTGAAGAAACGTGGGATAGAGATCCTGCGTGCCGTGGCTGAAGGAGTTAAAGGCGAACATCAGGACAACTAGGAAAAGAAAACCACCAAGGTGGGAAAGAATATCTTTTCCAAAACGGCTCTCCACTTGGCGCGACACGCGTCCTTGCAGCCAGGCCGGCGATTCATCGACTTTGGTACGAATGTAGATTACCAGGAATGCGGGCAGGGCTCCGATGACGAACATGCCGCGCCACCCGACGACGGGAAACAAAGTACCGTAGACAAAAGCCGCAATCAGATAGCCAACGACGTAGCCTTCCTGCAATAGGCCGGAGAAGAAGCCGCGTCCTTCTGCAGGCAGGGTTTCGAAAGC
The DNA here is from genome assembly GCA_963796095.1 of uncultured Acidobacteriota bacterium. Taxonomy (GTDB): domain Bacteria; phylum Acidobacteriota; class Terriglobia; order Terriglobales; family Acidobacteriaceae; genus JABDBE01. The sequence goes on along the minus strand of CAWCKL010000044.1, from coordinate 41,780 downwards.
CAAAGCCGCGCCGACTCCCCATTCGCCGCCCATTGCGATTCCAAACAATGCCCGCATGACCAGAAAGAACTTCAACGAAGGCGCGAAGGCCGAGGCCAACTCGAACGCTGAATACGCGACGATGTCCACCATCAGCGTGGGGCGGCGGCCAAAACGGTCGGCCATCAATCCGAACAGGAACGCACCCAACGGGCGCATGGCGAGGGTAAGAAAAATTGCTTCCGTAATGGCCGACACTTTTGTTTGAAACTGGGTGGCCAGAGCATTCACACAAAAAATGAGGATGAAGAAATCGAAGGCGTCGAGCGACCAGCCAAGGAAGCAGGCGATGAATGTATTCCGCTGCACCGCGGACAGCCTACGAAAATGGCCGAGAAATTCCATTCTTTTGTCGACGACATCCGGCGCCGAGCGGCTAAAGTCCCCAGGATGCTAACACACGAAAATAACCAGAAAAACGATCATCGCTCTGCTGAAGTAAATCCGGCGGACTAGGGAAGAATCGTCTAAGCCAGCACTCTTGCGAGTCCGATTGGGGATGTTCGTGGTTTGAGTTCGTTATTGACTTAGGCGTGGGCCACGACCGCTACGAGTGGTTGTGCCGTCGCTTCCGCAAGGGGTAACTCGATGGTGACGCGCGCACCGTGTGGCTCTACGTTTTCTATTCTGAGATCTCCGCCGCGTTCCTTGACGATCCCGTAACAGACGGTCAAGCCCAGTCCGGTTCCTTTGCCGACGGGTTTCGTGGTATAGAACGGATCAAGCGCCCGGTTCAGATTCCCAAAACCTGGTCCCGTGTCTTCCACTTCTATCACGGCCCGCAATCCGCTGTGGTAGGCGCGAATGCTCATCTGCTTGCCGCCAGGCATTCCTTCCAGAGCATCGCTGGAATTATTGACCAGGTTCAGCAGGATCTGCTTGAGTTCGTCCTCATTGACTGCCAGAGACGGCAAGTCGGGTGCGATGTCGAGATCGACTCGAACATTGCGTGTGCGCGTGTAGTATTCGTGAAGAGCCAGCACGTCCTGCACCAGCGGAGAAAGCTGCACAGACTGAGTATCGCGTGCACCTTGGCGCGAAAACCGGAGCAGGTTGCCAATAATCCGTTTCATGCGACGAGCTTCGCTCACCAACTTCGTGAGCTGATCGCGAACCGGCGGCGCCACGATCGTGTCGCCTATGAGTTCGCCGTATCCCATGATCACGGTCAGAGGATTGTTGAGCTCATGTGCGACTCCAGCCAGTAGTTCGCCCAGGGCAGCCAGTTTCTCCGACCTTACCAGTTGCGTGTGCAAAGCCTTCAATTCGACGGCGACCGCGAGATCGGCTGCGAGCATTTCGATGCGCGACAATTGAAGTGCATCGATCGCATTCGGGTCTCGGGGGGAAGATAATCGGATGCACCCCACGGTTGCGCCACCGGCAGAGCAAAGCGGTATTAATAATTCTTCGCCGCCCTCCCAGCGCGCATTCGAGTTCCCGCGGAGGGCAAACGGGATTGCTCCAGGCGGGATCAGTAAGTACAAATTCTTCCCCATGAGCTGCGCATGGGAACACAAGTTCTGAACGTGATCGAGCGTCCAGTCTTGCGCATGAATCTCCAGGTTCCGCAGAGACTCTGACGACAGCCCACTAAAGCCAGCCACTCGCAGCCTGCGTTCTGCATCTTCGAGTTGGACCACGGCCACACGGAAGTTGCTGACTTCGGTGATTGCCGCAGCGATAGCCGGGCACATGGTATCCGGTCTGGCGCCGCTCAACAGCCGGGAAGTGATCGCCGAGAAGCGTTCCAGTTGGCGGTTGAGCACTTGTGCCTTGACCTGCATGCCTGAGATCGACTTTGACTTGTCCTCCACCACCGCCAGAATCATTCCAAAAGCGACGAAGAACTTGGGCGTGTTCCATAGCTCTCCGGGAATGATCAGGCGGGGAGCGATTCGATCGATCAGCAACCCGATGGGAAACACCGCACCCCAACAGAAGAATCCACCAGCGATCGTCAACATGGCAGGCGACCGTCGCCGTTGGTTCCCTAAAATGAATACACCCGGCAAACCGAACCCAATTCCGAGGAGTGCGATCGTCCCTTCATCGAACGAACCGCGGAGAGCGTGGCTAATCGCCCATGCTCCCGCAAGCGAACACAGGGAGGTTGCGGCCACGAGGTACGACGTCTTCCTGTTGAACCGGAGGAAGAAGCATGCCGCACCGCCGAAGCAAGCTACCAGACTCAAGACATAAGGCCAGCGCGCGTGGATATCAAAGCATGTGCATGCCACGTACGCGACAGAAGACACACCGAGCATGAATAGGAGGAAGGTTCGCTTCGCGGAGTCTTTCACTACGAAGGAGACGGAGACTAGAAAACAGACAGCAGCAGCCTGCAGCGATCCGGAATCGACGGTCAGCAGAAGGGAACTGACGTTGCCCCGGTCTGACTCCAGCAGTTGTGCCAGGAAATGCGTGAACACGAGTGCCCATCCAAATGTCCAGAGGGCCAGGCGGGCGCTACGCGCTTGGCGCTTCAGGCACACAAAAATAATAACCAGCACGCCTATGGTCAGAAATGTCGGAATTTTTTCGAGAATCCCCATCAAGATCACCTTGGGGGAGTCGAATGCTCTCGACAGTAACCAACCGTAACCCCGCCGGTCAACGCCAGAACGTGCCATGCGGGTGGCACCAAAGTTGGGGCAGTTCGGGCTCGCCTCGGTTGACAAGATTCAGGCCCATCGAGCGGTTTGGTGTAGACTGAGTCACTTAAAAGGGCCCTCACGTTATGAAATTGCTCAGCCGGAAGAAAGAATTCTTGGCGAACGTGACTGCCCTCGGTCTAGTCAGGCTGCTATTGTTAGGAGCAGCGGCGCTGGCTTTCGTGTTGACCGTCCCCGCCCGTGCTCAAGACTTCGACGCCTACAAAGTCCGTCTTAGCGGGTTCTGGGCTTACTCAACTCCTTCAGGAAGCCTGCAAGGGTCCTCTGACAGCGGGACGATCAATCTGCAACAAGATCTCGGGTTCAACAGCTATTCGACATTGGTCGGCAAGATTGACTGGAAGTTTACCCGCAAAAACCATTTGTATTTGGTTGCGACGCCGTTCAACTCGTTCCGGCAAACAGTACTCGATCGAACGATCGACTTCCAGGGGCAAACCTTCGTCGGTGGCGCAACGATTCAGAGCAGCCTAAAGTCAAATCTGTATGCCCCCGGATACCAATTCGACATTATCCGGCGAAAGCGTGGACACCTTGGAATCGGAGTACAGGTCGACCTCTTTGATGCTTCGGCGAAGATCAGTGCGACGCCCCAAACCGTCAACGGCGGGCAGTCAGAAACGGCGAGCGCATCGTTGCTCGCTCCGATTCCCGTGGGGGGGCCCGAATTCCGCCTTTACCTGACCAACTCGCCAAAACTTTTTGTGGAAGGCAACGTCTACGGGATGTACTTCGGCGGGTATGGAAACTTTATCTCGACGGTCGATACGGTTGGGTGGACTCTAACCAAGCACCTCAGCGCTAACGCCGGCTACCAGTTGGGGTCGCGTCTCGTGGTGACCAACAATTCAAGCTCCGATCGCATCGGTCTTCGTTTGACCCAGAGGGGTGCTGTGGCGGGGTTCGAGTTGTCATTCTAATGCCTGCACGCGGGGTGTACGATGCCTTATGAAACAAATCAACGCGCTTTTGCGCTCGTTTAGCGCGCTACTGATCGCATTGCTGGTGTTTCCGGGCTGCAACGCCCTCAATCCTTTGTGCGGGAGTTCCCGGCCAGTCCCGATCATTGGGTCGCTTTCTCCGAACACGATTACGTTCGCGCAAGTGCAAAAGGGCTTTCTGCTCACTGTGAATGGTAGCCAGTTTGTATCGTCTTCGGTCGTGGTCGTCAACGGAATGACTCTAAGCACTCTAGCTTCGAGCAGTGAGCAGTTACAGGCCACGATCACGACCGCCGTAATGTCCGCCCCAGGAAGCGCCAGCGTGAAGGTCAATACTCCTAGCGGGAACTCGGGCAATCTTGGCTGCAGTAGCGGTGGAACCAGCGGCTCCCTCGTCTTGACTATCACTTAGGCGAAAGCGCGTGTAGAATGCGGGAGGTCTGAGGACTGAAAAAAAGGGAACCAGACCAGCCTAACAGCCGTCTTCCCTTATAACGCAAGAAGGATTGAACCTGGCAGCGTCCTGCCGAATCACGTCGGTATGAATCTGCTGTCCATCAGCCCACGCGATGTTCTGTATTCACGCGCCGTATCTACAGGATTAACCAGAGATCAGGTTATTGTGTCTCACAGCGTTTGAGCATGAACATCCGAGCCCACAAATCGTCCGACTCCTCTGGCTCCAGTTTGCGCCCGTACTTGTGGCCAGCCGCGACGATCGGGCTGCTGATCATTAAAGGTACCTTTTCTCTCGTCTTAGGCACAAATACCCTCACGGCCAGGTTTGGGACAATCGTCTATTTTGTGGTGCTGCTATTAGGCGGCGTTTTTGCGATTCGGAATGCCATACAGCGGGCCGACGGGAGCCGCTTTTTCTGGGCATTGATGGCCTGTGGCTACGGGCTGTGGGCTTTGGATCAAGCGCTCTACGTGTACTACGTAATTGGTCTGGGTATTGACGTGCCCGATAGCTCCATCGCCGATCCTGCGCTGTTCCTTCATGTCGTGCCTTTCATGGCCGCGGTGGCGATCCAGCCACATCTGAGCCGGGCCAACAAGAATTTCTCACGGGGTAGCCTGAACTTCTTTCTCCTGCTTTTCTTTTGGGTTTTTCTCTATGCGTACGCACTCTTCCCGCATCAGTATCTTTGGAATTCTGATGCGTACGGCGTTCGATTTGACATCCTCTACGCGATGGAGGATGTAACGCTAGTTGCGGCGGTTGGGGTTGCGGTTGCGCAGGCGCGCGGCTCCTGGAGATCGATTTACCTGCAATTGTTCGGCGCCTCTGCGCTGTACGCGTTGAGTTCCACGCTTGCCAACTTCGCCATCGACACGGGACAGCCGTATAACGGGAGCATTTACTCTCTCGCACAGACGGCTGCCGTTTGCTGGTTTGCCTGGGTGCCGCTGCAGGCCCGGCAACTGCCGCCAGCGGTGGTAATGCCGAGCCAAACGGATGCGGGCCACACGGACTTCACTTCGCGATTGGCCATGCTGGCGGTTGTCTCCATACCTATCATCGGCGTTTGGGAAGTGTTCCGCCAAGAGCAATCCACCGGCATACGCACATTTCGTCTGGTTGCCGTATTGGTTTCGATCGTACTTCTGGCTTCGTGTGTCTTCCTGAAAGAACATCTCACGAAGCGCGAACTGGTGGCTGACGTTCGAGTCGGAAACCTGCGACAGCGATTGTCGGAAGCAGCGCTCAGCGACAGCCTGGCTTTGAAAGGCTCCATCCTCTCGTCGCTCGAGAATCTGATCGCCGTCCTAAATAAGGAGGGAATCATCATCGATGCGAACGAGGCATGGAGCCGCAATATGCGGGAAATCGGAAGCCCCTCGCGGTCTGCTGGCGTGGGGACTCACTACCTGGAACTCTTGCGGCGCTCCGCAGATCCGTGGCCGGAGGCGCGTGAAGTCCTTGCCATTATTGAAACCGTGATGAACGGCTCGGTTCAACGCTTGCGCTACGATTATCGCTACGAGTTGCCGACCCAACCACGCTGGTTTGCGGCAACCGTAACCCCTCTTCGCACACGCGAAGGAGGAGTCGTGATCTGTTTCAAAGACATCACGGATGTGAAGAAGGTGGAAGCTCGTTATGGGGAACTGGTTGAGACGGTTCGGGCCATCGTGTGGCGAGCGGAGTTTCCGACATTGGCCATCACTTATGCCAGCAAGCAGGCGGAAGAGCTTCTCGGTTATTCCCCGGAGAGCTGGGTAAAAGAGCCAGGTTTTTGGAAGGATCATGTTCATCCCGAGGATCGGGAGTGGGTGTTGGCGTTCATCGCCAAAGCTACCGAAGAAAACCTCAAGCACGAGTTCGAGTGCCGGATGATTGCCGCGGATGGCCGAACCGTTTGGCTGCGCAACATTGTCAACGTCATTGGCGGAAACGCCCAGGCCAGCGAATTGGTATGTGTTTCGGTGGACATTACGGAGGGGAAGCGGGCGGAAGCAGCTTTGCGGGAAAGTGAGGAGCGGTTACGTCTGGCGGTCCAAGCCGGAAAAATGTACGCCTACGAGTGGGACGTTGCCTCGGACACTGTAGTGCGGTCCGCAGAGTGTGTCGAGCTTCTCGGGGAAGGTGAACCAATCCGGACGACGCGCAGGGAACTGATGGAGCAGGTTCACCCAGACGACCGCGAACAGATAGAGAAGAGTTGCTCGCACCTCACGCCCCAGAACCCCGACTGTCAGGTGAGCTACCGCGTCTTGCGCCCTGATGGCAGCGTGGTTTGGTTGGAGAAGAGCGCTCGCGCTTTCTTCGACAACGACGGTAACTTGCTCAGAACGATAGGCGTGGTAGCGGATATCAGCGCGCGTAAACATGCGGAAGAGGCACGGTTTATGCACGCGGCTATCGTGGAATCCTCCGAGGACGCGATTATCTCCAAGAACCTCGAGGGAATCATTACGAGTTGGAACGCAGGTGCGCAGCGTATCTTCGGATACAGCGAAGCAGAAGTGGTCGGAAAGCCGATTGCAATCCTTATCCCGCACGAACTGCTTGATAACGATAACGAAAATCAGCAACGGTTGAGATCAGGCGGTCGCATTGAGCACTATGAAACCGTCCGTGTCTCGAAAGGAGGCAAGAGGGTCGATGTCTCGTTGACCATATCGCCGATAAGAGATTCTGCGGGTGCGATCGTCGGCGCTTCCAAGATCGCGCGCAATATTACCGAGCGGAAGCGGGCGGAGGATGCGCTGCGAGAAAGTGAAGGGCGCTTCCGCCTGGTCGCCAACACGGCTCCGGTGCTCATCTGGATGAGCGGTCCCGACAAGCTGTGCAACTACTTCAATCAGCCGTGGTTGGAGTTTACCGGCCGAACATTCGAAGCTGAACTTGGAAACGGTTGGGCGGAGGGGGTTCACCCTGAAGACTTCAACGCGTGCCTGGAGACCTATACAAAGGCATTCGATCGGCGCGAGGAATTCAAGATGCAGTATCGGCTCCGGCGACACGATGGAGAATACCGCTGGGTTTCGGATTCGGGAGTGCCGAGATTTAATGCCGACGGATCTTTTGCCGGGTATATCGGTTCGTGTATCGATGTTACTGACCACAAGCTTGCGGAAGAGGCGCTTTCCAATGTGAGCCGCAAATTGATTGAGGCACAGGAGCGGGAGCGTACCCGGATCGCGAGAGAGCTTCACGACGATGTGAATCAGCGCCTCGCATTATTGGCCATTGAGTTGGAATTATTAAAACAAAATCTTCCTGATTCGCCAGACGAAATTCGCGGTCGCATTCACCATGCAGGGAAGAGCGTCACGGATATCGGAATGGACATTCAGGCCATATCGCACCGCCTCCACTCCTCGAAGCTGGAGTATCTCGGAATCATGCCGGCGATTGCGGGCTTCTGCAGAGAGCTGTCGGAGTACCAAAAAGTCGAGATTGACTTTCGCCATACCAATGTTCCGCCGGCTCTGCCGCAGGAAGTTTCGCTTTGTCTTTTTCGGGTTTTGCAGCAAGCCTTGCAAAATGGGGTTAAGCATAGTGGTGCACGCAGCTTCAAAGTGGACCTGCGCGGAGTATCAGATGAGATTCAACTGACCGTCAGCGATGCGGGAGTTGGGTTTGAATCCAAATTGGCGATGAATGGTGAGGGTCTGGGCCTCGTCAGCATGCGGGAGAGACTCCACCTGGTAAAGGGCGAGATTTCAATCGAATCGCAGCCGAACCGTGGCACCACAGTTGTAGCTCGCGTGCCGCTTAGATCGGAGGCGGAAAAACGCTATGGGTCATAGATCGTCCGGTTCGAAATAGCAGATTGGGTTTGACTGTTAGGCGGGATCTCAGCCCGCATCTGACACCGCCGATGACAAGGTGCCCGCCGTGACGCCCTGTTTCAGGGCAACTAATGCTTCCGCACCGGATCCCGCCGCCATCTGTCGGTACATAGTGAATCCTTCGGTGCGCAGTTAGCATCTTTCCTGCTACTGAGGTTTTAGCCGATGGCCTACCTAAAGAAACCCGCAATCATTTTCTTGGTTTCGTTGTTGTCGGCCACGGTCCTGATCAGTTCCGGATGCAGCAGGATAGAAGCGAAACAGCCCGCTCCGCAACCGCTGCCGGTCAAAACCGAAACTATCCAGCTCAGCCCCGTTCCCCAAGTCGACGAATATGTGGCGACCGTAAAGTCGCGCCGCTCGGCGAGCATCCAGCCACAGGTCGATGGTTCGCTCACCCACATCCTGGTGAAGTCCGGCGACCACGTGAACACCGGCCAAGTGCTGATGACAATCGATCCTTTGAAGCAGCAGGCGACGGTTGATCAGCAGCGCAGCACCGAGGCACAGAAAAAGGCGACGCTCGACTACAATCGCCACGAATTGGACCGGCAGCAGCAGTTGTACGAGTCAGGGGTGAGCAGCAAGCAGGATTACGAACTTGCGGTACAGGCCTACGAGAATTCCAAGGCAGACTGGGAATCTTCGACCGCGGCTCGCGTCACCCAGCAGCGTCAGCTTGCGTATTACAATCTCACTGCCCCGTTCGATGGAATTGTCGGTGACGTCCCGGTTCACATCGGCGATTACGTGTCGCAGCAGACTTTGTTGACTACCGTAGACGAGAATGCAGAGTTAGAAGCCTACATTTATATCCCCACGGAGAGAGCCGGCGACATCCGCATGAACCTTCCGATTGAGATCATCACCAGCCGGGGTGAGTTGATTGAGAGCACGAAGGTCAATTTCATTTCGCAGCAAGTGGACAACTCCATCCAAGGCATCCTGGTGAAGGCTCCCATTCATGCTTCGCTTGACAAGTTCCGGAATGCCCAACTAGTCAAGGCGCGGGTGGTATGGAGCAGCGCTCCGGCGCCCACCGTTCCGGTCCTGGCGGTTACACGCATAGGTGGCCAGTCGTTTGTTTATGTCGCAACCCAAGCGGATCAGGGTACCGTCGCCAAACAGCGCGCGGTCACGCTGGGCGACACGATCGGGAACGAGTACGCCGTCACGGGCGGCTTGAAGCCTGGCGAAAAAGTCATTACCTCCGGTATCCAGTTCCTGATTGACGGCGCCCCCGTACAACCAATCAGCTAGAGCAAGCCCGATTCAAGAAACGTAATCCAGTTACGGCGCTCGCCAGCAGCAAAGACAAAGAAAGAGGATGTGCAGGCTTGGTTGACTTTTTCATCAAACGGCCGATTTTTGCCACAGTTTGCGCCCTGCTGATTATTCTTGCAGGCGCTGTGTGCATTCCAACCTTGCCTATTTCTTTGTATCCAAACTTGTCGCCGCCGCAGGTCACGGTCACCAGCAATTACGTGGGCGCCAACGCCCAGGTGGTGGAGTCCGCGGTTACGATCCCGCTGGAGCAGCAGATCAACGGTGTCGAAGGAATGCACTACATCACTTCGACCAGTTCAAACGACGGCACCAGCAGCATCAATGTGACCTTTCGCACCGGATATGATCTGAACATTGCCGCGGTCGATGTCCAGAACCGCGTGGCCACCGCGCAAGGTCGTCTGCCGCAGGAAATCAAGAACACCGGCGTGACCATTACGAAGGCCAACCCGAATTTTGTGTTTGCCGCTGGATTCTACTCGCCCGACAACAGCCTTTCGAACCAGTACATTTCCAACTATATTGACGTTTACGTCAAGGACGCGCTGAAACGCATTCCGGGCGTAGGCGACGTTGTCATCTTCGGAGAGCGCAAATATGCCATGCGCATCTGGCTCGATCCTACGAAACTGGCCGCGCGCCAGTTGACGGCAGCGGACGTAGTCGCGGCACTCCAGGAACAGAACGCCGAAATACCCGCCGGCCAGTTGGGACGCCCGCCGGCGGATGAGAAGCAGGACTTCCAGGTCACGCTGCGTGTAGTGGGGCGACTGTCAGAGCCCAGGGACTTCGAGAACATTATTCTGAAGAACACGCGCAACGGGATCGTTCAGCTCAAGGATGTTGGAAGGGCCGAGATCGGCGCCGAGAGCTACGACACGAATCTGTTGTACAGCGGACATGAAGCGGTTGGCGTCGGCGTGCAGCAACTCTCGAACGCCAACGCACTCGACGTGGACAAGGCCGCCAAGGCCGCACTGCTGGAATTGTCTAAATCGTTTCCGCCGGGAATTAAGTATGTAGTCGCTTTCGACACGACGACCGTGGTAGGCGATTCCGTCAAAGAGGTCGTCACTACGCTCGAAGAAGCGATCATCATCGTCATTATCGTGATTTTCATGTTCCTGCTCGATTGGCGCGCTACAATTATTCCGGCGGTCACGATTCCAGTCTCTCTGATTGGCACTTTTGCCTTTATCAAGATCTTTAATTTCTCGATCAATTCGCTGACGCTCTTCGGCATCACTCTCGCCACGGGCTTGGTGGTCGATGACGCGATCGTGGTCATTGAAAATGCGCAGCGTCACATCAATGAGGACAAGACCGATTCGCATACAGCCACATCGGTGGCGATGGCGGAGGTGTCGAGCGCTGTAATTGCAACCTCACTCGTGCTGATTTCCGTGTTTGTGCCAGTCTCTTTCTTCCCCGGGACGACGGGAATTCTTTACCGCCAGTTCTCACTGACCATCGCATTTTCGATTGCGATTTCGCTCTTCAACGCCCTTACCCTTTCGCCGGCTCTGGCGGCTCTCCTACTACGGGGCGAAGAACACAAGTATTCGGTTTTCGACTGGACGCGCATGGGATGGCTTTCGCGTGGGTACAGCAAGTTCGCGCATGGCGTAGACGCCTCAATCCGGGGCTTGGCCGCTGCGTATGGCAAAGCCATTTGTAAGGTTTTGAAATTCCGATACGCCATGGTCGTGCTGTTTCTGGCCGGATTGGGCGCTACGGGATACATGTACGTTCATGTTCCCACAGGATTCGTGCCACAGGAGGACCAGAATTATTTCATCGTGGTAGTGCAGGCGCCACAGGGAGCTTCACTTGCCTACACTACAAACGTCGCGAAGCAGGCTGAGCAGATTCTGCGAGCCGACCCGGATGTTTTCGGCACCTTTGCGGTTCCCGGTTTTTCGCTTTCGGGGGGGAGTTCATCGAACTACGGCCTGATCTTCGCTCCGCTGAAGCCGATCGACGACCGGAAAGGTAAAGGACACGCGGCGAGCGATATTGTTGCTCGTGTGGGGCCGAAGCTCCTCGGTGTTCCCGGCGCGATTGTGGTGCCCTTCGAACCGCCGGCGATTCAAGGCATTGGAAGCTTCGGCGGATTTCAATTCGAGCTGCAGGATTTAGGACGCAACACTCTGCAGGACATCGATACCGTTGCTCACAAGATCGTGGCCAACAGTCATCAGCGATCTGACCTGCAAGGATTGTTCACGAGCTTTACGGCGAACGATCCTCAACAGTTGGTGCAGATTGATCGTGAGAAGACAAAAGCGATTGGAGTGCCGATCGATCAGGTCGCGCAGGCGCTCGGCGTATATATGGGTTCGCAGTACGTGAATGACTTCGACTTCAACAACCGGTCATATCGCGTCTACGTCCAGGCGGATCAGCCATTTCGGATGAACGCGCGAGACCTTCGGCAGTATTACGTGCGCTCGGATACCAACGGATTGGTGCCGCTCGGAAATATCGTCTCGTTGAAGGAGACCTCGGGGCCGCAGGTCATCAATCACTACGATCTGTTCCGCTCTGCGGAAATTGACGGCGCGGCTGCACCCGGATTCAGTTCGAGCCAAGGCCTGAAGGCGATGGAAGACCTGGCGAAGCAGAACATGCTGCAAGGTATGTCTTTCCAGTGGACGGGGCTGGCGCTCGAGGAAGTTGAAGCAGCGGGCAAGGCGATACTGATCTTTGCCCTCGGTATCCTGGTGGTGTATCTCACGCTTTCCGCACAATACGAGAGTTTTGCGCTGCCATTTATTATCTTGCTCGCTGTGCCCACGGCAGTCTTAGGAGCACTACTGTTCGTCTCGATGCGTGGAATGGTGGATGACGTTTATGTGCAAATCGGCCTGGTGATGTTGATTGGACTCTCAGCGAAAAACTCGATTCTGATCGTGGAATTTGCCGAGCAGTTGTTGGCGCAGGGTCGCTCGATCACAAACGCGGCGATTGAGGCGGCCGAATTGCGATTGCGCCCGATCCTGATGACATCGTTTGCGTTTATTCTCGGTGTGTTGCCACTCTATTTTGCAACCGGTGCCGGCATGCTGGGACGACACTCGGTTGGAACGGCCATCGTTGGCGGTATGCTGTTCTCCACCGTCCTGAACTTGTTCTTCATCCCAGTGCTGTATGTGATTCTTAAAACTCTGCTGACTTCGTTGTCGGCCAAGAAAGAGGAATCGGCAAAGGAGTTAGTGAGCGTCTCGTAAGAAAGGCTTGGCCGATTGTCATTTTGATGAGAATAGGGTGATTGATGTTTGAGAGCATTCTTTGCCAGGTAACGGAATACGATCCCGAGGTTCTGGACTCTCTTATCGAGCTTGCGGTCGAGATCGCTCGCGAAGGGCGGGAGGGGAGACGCATCGGCACTCTGTTCACGCTTGGAGACGAGGAGGCCGTCCTGGCGAAGTCCAGGTCCCTGATTCTCGATCCCCTAGTCGGGCATCCGGAGTTGTCGCGCCACGTGAGCGATCCAAACCTTCGTGGGACGATCAAGGAGCTAGCGCAACTGGATGGGGGCTTCGTGGTCAGTCGCAGCGGAATCTTTCTTTCTGCCTGTCGTTACCTCGACGCGGTGGTTTCGAGCGCGGACGTGCCGTTGGGGCTCGGCAGCCGCCATATCGCCGTCGCCAACATGAGTGCTGTAACCAACGCAGTTGGGATCGTGGTTTCCGAGAGTTCGGTGGTTCGACTCTTCTGTCACGGCAAACTGGTCGGAGAAATCATTCCGGAGCTGTGGATGATCGATCACGCGACGCATCTTCGGGAGCCGCTGCATACAGAAAAGGTCGGCGATGTGACCGTACTCACGCCAAACTTGCAATCACCTTCTACACGAACCTAAGATCCAGTGCGAGGTTCGGTTTACGGCTGCGAATTAACCTGAAATTCATCTGACCTTTATTCACCAGACGGAATCTAAGAATCTAGCCTTATCGATAAGGAGAACTGTCATGTCTCCCCTAGCTCCTGTGGAAACCAAGCTGCCGAGGTCGAACCAACCCCTTTTTCCGGATGAGGTACGAAAGATAGACGCCTATTGGCGCGCGGCCAACTATCTTTCTGTTGGCCAAATCTATCTCTTGAAGAATCCGCTGCTTCGTGAACCCTTGAAAATTGAGCATGTGAAACCCCGCCTTCTGGGTCATTGGGGCACCACTCCTGGGCTCAATTTCATCTACGTACATTTCAACCGGATCATCAAGAAATACGACTTGAATGTGATCAACATCACGGGACCGGGTCACGGCGGGCCGGGAATCGTGGCCAATGCCTATCTCGAGGGTACCTACGCGGAGTTCTATCCTCACATTCGGCAAAACGAAGACGGAATGCGAAGACTCTTCAAGCAATTCTCTTTTCCTGGGGGAATCCCAAGCCACGCAGCCCCAGAGACTCCTGGCTCGATTAACGAGGGGGGCGAGTTGGGATACTCCATCGCGCACGCCTATGGGGCGGTCTTTGACAGCCCTGATCTGCTGGCCTGTTGCGTTGTCGGAGACGGAGAGGCCGAAACCGGCGCGCTTGCGACCAGTTGGCATTCCAACAAGTTTCTCAATCCGGCGCGGGACGGAGCGGTATTGCCCATTCTTCATTTGAATGGCTATAAGATCGCGAATCCCACGGTGCTTGGGCGTCTGAGCGATGAGGAACTCACCCACTTGTTCACCGGATATGGTTACAAACCATACTTTGTGGAGGGTCACGAACCCGAGCGCATGCATCAACTCATGGCGGCTACTTTGGATTCGGTGATCACCGAAATTCAAAGTATTCAAAAGACTGCGCGCTCTGAAAGCTCGCCGCATCGCCCGGTGTGGCCCATAATTATCCTGCGCAGCCCAAAAGGTTGGACAGGCCCAAAGTTCGTGGATGGCAAACCGGTCGAGGGGACGTGGCGCGCTCACCAAGTCCCAGTAACCGACTTGGCAACGAAACCGGGACACCTCAAGATTCTGGAAGACTGGATGAAGAGCTACCGGCCCGAAGAACTTTTTGATGAAGACGGCAAGTTCATTTCGGAGATAGCTGAACTTGCGCCCAAGGGGAACCGGCGCATGGGAGCGAATCCTCACGCAAACGGGGGCCTGCTGCTCAAAGGTCTTCTGCTTCCTAATTTTCGCGACTACGCGGTTAAGGTAACCGAGCCAGGTAGGGAAATGGGGGAAGCCACTAGGATTTTCGGAACCTTCCTGCGCGACGTGATGAAGTTGAACCTGGAATCCAAGAACTTCCGCGTGTTCGGTCCGGACGAGACCGCTTCCAACCGGCTGGATGCGTTGTATGAAGTCACTGACAAGGTGTTTATGGAGCCGATCTTACCCACTGATGAGCACGAATCGACTAGCGGCCGGGTCGTTGAAATGCTCAGCGAGCACATGTGCCAGGGTTGGCTCGAAGGTTACCTGCTTACCGGGCGTCACGGCTTTTTCTCTTGTTACGAAGCGTTCATCCACATCGTGGATTCGATGTTCAATCAGCATGCCAAATGGTTGAAAGTGTCACGCGGCATCCCCTGGCGCCGGCCGATCTCGTCGTTGAATTATCTTCTCACCTCGCACGTCTGGCGTCAGGACCACAACGGGTTCAGCCATCAGGACCCCGGCTTCATTGACTACGTCGTGAACAAGAAGGCCGATATTGTCCGGGTGTATCTGCCGCCCGACACAAACTGTCTGTTGTCGGTCGGAGATCACTGCCTGCGAAGCCGCAACTACGTGAACGTCATTGTGGCGGGAAAGCAACCTGCGCCGCAGTGGCTCAACATGGAAGCGGCCATTGAGCACTGTACAAACGGAATCGGAATCTGGTCCTGGGCGAGTACAGATCAGGGCAGTGAGCCGGACGCAATCATGGCCTGCGCTGGCGATGTGCCAACTCTCGAGACGCTGGCCGCCGTGGATTTGCTCCGTCAGCACTTTTCAGACATCAAGATCCGCGTCGTCAACGTGGTCGATCTCATGACGCTGCAGCCTCCTTCGGAGCACCCACATGGAATCTCGGACCTTGACTTTGATTCGATGTTCAGTACTGACAAGCCCGTTATTTTCGCCTATCACGGTTATCCCTGGCTGATTCATCGGCTCACCTACCGGCGCCGCAATCACGACAACATGCACGTCCGTGGATACAAAGAGGAGGGAACTACCACCACTCCTTTTGATATGACGGTGATGAACGAGATTGATCGTTTTCATCTGGCAGGTGATGTAGTCGACCGCGTCCCCCGACTGCAGCGTGTGGGAGCGCACTTCAAGGAATTCCTGCGAGACAAGCTCGTCGACCACAAACAGTATACCCGCGAACACGGCGACGATATGCCGGAAATCCAAAACTGGACCTGGCCGTACTGATGAAAATCCTTGTGCTCAATTCTGGTTCAAGCAGCCAGAAGAGCTGTCTCTATGAGATTGGCGACTCAGTTCCCGACGACCCACCGCCTTGCCAATGGGAAGGCCAGATCGAGTGGGATGGCGGGGTTGCGGAAGTCTCGCTCAAGAATGCGAAAGGGGCTGCCCGGAAAGAGCGCACAAAAGCCGGTTCTCGCGCCGAGGCTGTTAGGCAACTGCTCGACGGTCTTTGGAACGGCGATACTCGATCTGTTTCTGCTCCTTCTGAAATTGATGTTGTTGGACACCGCGTCGTCCACGGCGGCCTTCACTACGAAGATCCCGTACTGATCACGCCGGAAGTCAAAGCGGCCATCGCCGAGGTTTCCGCCTTCGCTCCACTTCATAATCGCGCCGAATTGGAAGGGATGGAGATCGTCGAAAAGTTACTCGGACTGGTGCCGCAGGTTGCAGTTTTCGATACCGGATTCCATCGCAAATTGCCGCTCGCGGCCGCGGTTTACCCCGGCCCGTACCAGTGGTTTTCGAAGGGGATTCACCGCTATGGATTTCACGGCATCAATCATCAGTACTGCGCCGGCCGCGCCGCGCGATTGCTGGGCAGGGAATTGAGTTCCATGAAGATCGTGAGCTGTCACTTGGGGAACGGTTGCTCACTTGCGGCCATTCGGGACGGCCGTAGCGTTGACACGACGATGGGCTTTACACCCCTCGAAGGTTTGATGATGGGCACACGTTCAGGATCGGTCGACCCTGGCATTCTCACGTACCTCATGAAGCAGAAGGGAATATCGGCCCAGCAACTCGACGAGATCCTGAACAAAGAATCGGGGTTGCTTGGAATCTCGGGAATCTCCGGCGATATGCGGCAAATTCTCGCTGCGGTCAAGGATGGTCACGAACGGGCCGAGCTTGCGTTCGACATTTACATCCATCGCCTCCAATCCGCGATCGGCGCGATGATTGCCGTGCTCGGCGGCGTGGACGCTGTCATTTTCACCGCCGGAGTGGGTGAAAACTCTCCGGAAGTGCGCGCCGCGAGCTGTGAGAAGTTTGGATATGTCCAGCTAAAGCTTGATCCTGAAAAGAACCTCAGTGTTTCTTCCGATCAAGACATCGCTGCCGCTGATTCGTCCGTTCGCGTGTTAGTAATACGCGCACAGGAAGACTGGGCAATTGCGCGAAGCTGCTGGAAGCTCAAGCGGGCCGAGCGATCGAGTTCCGCGACGGTCAAACCCGCCTGAATCCTCACCAAAGACTAAACCTCTCTTGCCGTGCGCAAGACACGATGGCGGTCGAACCACCATGCCCAGGGAATAAGGATTACGATAGCGATTATGCCAGTCCAGGCAATGTCGGCGATATCGGGGGGTGGGCCACTAAAGCGATCACCGATATACGCCACCAGAAGTAAACCCACATAGGCGATAAAACCGTAATGGCCGATACGGTCGCGGGCGCGGGTGCTGCCTACATAGAGCCAGACGCCGGTCGCGAACATGAGGATCTCCACCACCAGGGTTCCGGCGATCGAGTTCCACAGTCCGAGACCGAAGCGAGGCGCGCCGGGATAAAGCGGCATATCGGGGCGATGCGTTACCCAGTCCAGGATCCAGTGGCTTACGACGCCGATCCAAACGGCAGCCGAGCCGGGCAGATAGCGCGCGATCCAGTAATAGATCAACGCGAAAGCGGTAGCCCACACGACGCACATGAGCAAGCTGTGTGACCACGGGTAATACGTAAGATCAAGCGGCGTGAAGCGTGTGTTGTCGGGATCAATCCGCGCACGCTCCCAGCCGAGCAGTAAGAACACGGGCCACAGCATGTCAGAAAATAAGGGCGCCGCAAGCAGTACCGCCAGGGAAGAGCGCGGCGCGAACTTCTTGGCAGCAAAACCGATGGCGAAATGGCCGATGAACATTTCAGATCCGTGCCAATGCTGCGGTGGCCGCACCTCTGCTGATTCTCGCTCGAATCGCAAGTTCGTTATATCCTATCGATAGGTGGTTTATGTGGGGCTCAGACTTTCTTAAGGCAATTCGCCCTCCGGAGCACCGCTTGGCTTGGTTGGTTGCCATGGCCGCGGATGCCATTCAGATCTTCGCACTGCCTCTGTTTGCCGGTGGGGGTCTGTCGCCAGCGGACACGGTCCTCGACGTGGCTACGGCGGCGATTCTGATCCGATGTCTTGGGTGGCACTGGGCGTTCGTTCCTACACTTCTGGCGGAAATGATTCCTGGCCTTGATCTGTTTCCTACGTGGACTGCCGCGGTGTTCTACGTAACCTATCAGCGGGTTCGCGCCGGAGAACCTGAAATCCTCCCTCCCGGCCCTGCTCCCGCTCGTCGGCCTTAGAGTTAATAGACTGCGATGGCGGTGGAAATCGAAACCATCCACTATTCCTTGGCCGTATCATTTGACTTGCTCGAACAAGCAACGTAACATTTTTCGCCAGTGATCGGTCGCACCATTTCGCACTACCACATCCTCGAAAAACTCGGTGGTGGCGGGATGGGCGTGGTATGGAAGGCCGAAGATACAACCCTCCACCGCTTTGTCGCGCTAAAGTTTCTACCTGAAGACTTGGCCAAGGATCGGCAGGCGCTGGACCGGTTCGAGCGGGAAGCCCAGTCTGCCTCGGCGCTGAATCATCCAAATATCTGCACCATTTATGAGATCGGACAGCACGACAATCAGCCTTTCATCGCGATGGAATTCCTCGATGGCCAGACCCTGAAACACCTGATCGTCGGGCGACCATTAGATCTTGACCAACTGCTTGAAATCGGCATTTCCGTTGCGGATGCGCTCGACAACGCCCACGGCGAAGGCATCATTCACCGCGACATCAAGCCAGCTAACATTTTTGTCACCCGGCGCGGCCTGGCCAAGGTGCTGGATTTCGGCCTGGCCAAAGTCGTCGCCCGCAAAACCGAAGCCGCTGAGACCAGCGCTACGGCATTTAGCGAACCGCACCTCACAAGTCCAGGCAGCACGCTGGGCACGGTGGCCTACATGTCTCCGGAACAGGCACGGGCCAAAGACCTGGACCCGCGCACTGATTTGTTTTCCTTTGGTGTTGTTCTCTACGAAATGGCCACCGGTACGCTCCCGTTTCGCGGTGACAGTACGGCCGCGATATTCGAGTCTATTCTACGCAAAGCACCCCTGCCCCCGGTGCGGCTTAATCCTGATGTTCCTCCGAAGCTGGAAGAGATAGTCAGCAAGGCGCTTGAGAAAGACCGCAATCTTCGCTATCAACACGCGGCCGATATGCGGGCCGATCTTCAGAGGTTGAAGCGGGACACTGAGTCCGGCAGGAGTGCGATCGTCGAGGCCGCGCCGCCTGCCCCACCAGCCATCACTTCGCCGCCAATCGAATCGGCAGCTCTTCCCGCCAGCGCTGCAGGAGCGTCTTCCGGCACCGCAGCCGCATCGCCACAGGTGAACTCGGCAGCAACCACGGCCCCGGCGCGCAAACGGACGTGGTTGATTGTCTCTGCGATAGCTGCATTGATTGTTGCCGCGCTTGCCGGTTTCTGGTTCCTCCGCGGCCGGGCCGCTCATCCTGCCGGCATTGCAGGCCACAAGGCCATTGCGGTTCTATATTTCTCCAATCTTTCGCAGGATCAGTCGCTCAACTGGCTCGACAACGGTCTTACCGACATGCTGACTACGAACCTGGCGCAGGTGAAGGGTCTGGAGGTGCTTTCGACCGAGCGCGTGATGAGCGCGGTGCAGCGGGCGAGCAAGGATGGCAAGTCGATGGATCCTGCGCAAGCGCAGAATGTTGCGCGCGATGCCGGGGCCGATGCCTATATTACGGGTGCGTTATTGAAGATTGGACCCACGCAACTGCGGCTTGACGTGCGCGCGCAAGACACCAGCACGGGCCAGATTTTGTTTTCCGACAAGCTGGAAGGACAGGATGTGCAGAGCATCTTTAGCATGGTGGACCGGCTCACTGCGAGCATCGCTGGCAGTTTTTTGCCCGCGTCTGAGGTGCCACAAAAAGCGCCGGAGATCGAGCAGGCCTCTACTTCCAACGTAGAGGCTTATCGCCATTACCAGTTGGGCATCGACTATGCCCGTCGCTTCCTCACTAAGGACGCCATCCGCGAACTGGAAGAGGCGGTCCGTCTGGATCCCCAGTTTGCTCTTGCCTATTTGCGTCTATCCGACGAGTACTTCTTTGAGGGCGACGCGCGGCGAGGCACGGAGACGGCGGTCAAAGTGGAGCAGTTTCAGTCGCGGTTACCGCGTTACGAGCAACTGTCTTTGCAGGTGCTGAAGGCCGCGCGGTCGCAGGACCCGGAGGCTGAGTTGGCGGCGCGCGAGGCAATCGTGTCGGAGTTTCCCCGCTCAACTAACGACCGCGGAATCCTCGGTGCCTTTCTGTCAGCACTGGGAAAACACGACCAGGCTCTCGAGTTATTCCAACAGGGGCTGGCGCTCGATCCGAAGAGTGAAGACCTGTTGAACTTTCAGTCCTACGAACTAACCCGATGGGGTGACCTCAGTGGCGGGCTGGCGGCAAACGATGCCTACATTGCGGTTCGTCCCGGCGATCCCAATCCGTTCGACAGCCGCGGCGACATACTTTTCATGTCTGGCCGAGACGACGAAGCTATCGCCGCCTACCGCAAAGTGCTCGAACTGAAACCGGACTTCAGCGACTACGGAGAATACCTCAAACTGGCCATCGTTTACACCGACCAGAAGAAACCAGACGTGGCCAACGCCTCGTTCCAGCAATATGCGCAGCGCACATCGCCTCTCTCGCGTCTCTATGTCCCCGGATTCCAGGCCCAGTTCAAGCAGACGGCGGGGGACTTTGAAGGCGCGCTTGCCAGTTATCGTGAGGCGCTGGTGCAAATGGGAAAGGCAAAACAGAGCGAGGCCGCGGGGAGTTTTTTACAGCCCTATGGGGTGCTGTCGCTCTTGCTGGGCGAGGGTTCCTCGGCTCTCTCTTTTATTCAGCCACAGAAGCTCGATGACGAGCAGTTGCCCATGGTGGCGTTCCTGCAGACCATGGTGGGAAACCATTCTGCCGCGCAGCAGAGTCTACAGCAGTATGGGTCGAGCCATCCCTGGATTGCGCCGCGGGCTCTTGAAATTGATCAGGCCTTCGCTGACGTGACTCTGGCGGTACACAATGGGGATGGGCAAACGGCTCTGAGCCGCGTGGCAAGCATCCCCAATTTCCAAGGTGCGTATCTGCTATACCTGAAGGCGCGCGCCCACCTGCTCACCAACGACTACGCGTCGGCGGAAAATGAGTTTCGCGCCGCATTGCGGGCTGGGCGTAATTTAGAGAACGGTCAGACTATGGCGGAGCGGTTTCCGGCGCTTGGAATCCTGTCGCACTACTATCTGGGCGAGCTCTACGAGCGCTCCGGCAAGCGCGATCAGGCGATCAACGAATATCAGGAATTTCTCTCTTACTTTCCTAGTTCACAAGCACGGCTCGCCCAGCTCGGCGATGCTCGGACCGCACTCAAACGCTTGATGCAGTGAGGCCAGACCCCTGTTCACTCTCCGCTCGCTTGCGCTACGGGGAACCGCAGAAAATATTGTCTAACGGCCACGTTCGCTGTACTCTTTTGCTGGGCAAATCTGCCTTCGAGAGGCGCTCCAATGCAGCGAATTCGGCTTGTGGTTGGTTGTTTTTTTCTGATCGCGTGTCTGGTTTCAGGGCTCAGCTTTGCCGACGATAGCCAGGCCGTCCGGGTGGGTGTGACGGTGGTTGGGGCTGCGAGCGGGATTACGGGCGTTGCCGGCCGCGATCGGCTGGTAAAAGCCTTCAGCAAGCAGAAGAAGTCTCCGGTGCAGGCGGTGCCACTGGACGCCGCCGGTGATCAAGTTACGGCCGAAGCCCGGGCGAAAAATTGTGCGTTCGTGTTATTCACTACAGTGACGGAAGCTCACAACGAAGGAGGGGCGTCTGGCAAGCCGGGACAGACCACGAACATCCCGGAATACCACACGACTGTCGAATACAAGTTATACCGTGTCTCGGATGCGACTGTTGCCGCAACCGGTTCAGCGGTTGCACAAGATATAGGTTCATTGGGCGAAGTTGTGCAACAGGCACTGGACCACGTCGCCCCCAAGGTGGTTAACGATATCAAGAACATGGGAACGGCCAAGTAGCTGCACGGCACTCGATTTCCTTCTGCTAGAGTTCAGGTAAACCTACGATGAACATACTCAGGCTGCAAGTCGGCATTCGACCAGTAGCCCGAGGAATACACGTTCGTGACAGTAGTTTTTCTATGATCCCAAAGCCCCGCCGGTAGCGTTATCCAGCCTCGAAGGACCGCCAGGTGTGCAAAAGATTGCAGTCATGTGCAAGCTGTGCGAACTCGCCATATTCATTGACTATCGCCGCCGGAGCGGGTAGGATCGCACAGTTCCTGCCCCCCAAGGAATCGGAGTTCTGCTGAGGACCATCAATCTCAGACTCTCGAGCCTGATCCCAGATTTCGTTTCGAATCTTAAGCGAGAAAAACTCCCCAGGAGGGAATGCCATGACTGCAAATCTTCTCACCTTGACAAAGGAAAAGAGAGAGCTTCAATCGAAAGGGCAGTTTCTGCTAGCCACTGCGTTATCCATGAAGAGAGTGGTTTTTGCTGTGCTCTGCTGTACTTTACTCATGCTGTTCGCTGCCCCGGCTTGGGCGGACCCCTGCTCGGCACCGACCATAGGGCCAGCAGTCAACATAACTGGCTTTCCCAACAACACACCCACTTGTGGCATCGTGATCACGATAGTAAGAGGTAGTACGTCAGGAAATATTACAGCTACGATCAGCGGATCAGGGCTTCCCTATGACAACCAAGATGATCAGTTGGTTGGAATCCAAAACAATTCCACCTCTGTCACCGTGGGTGCCATTGTGCTGAGCGGAACCTCCACCCAAGACCCGTTCGGATTCGACGGCGATGGACCCTGCTTCTACAACTCTGCGGACTGCTTCAACAACTTCCCTATGGGCTACGTTCCCAGCGGCTATGAAGGCCCGGACAACACATTCATCGGCATCAGTCAGGACACCACGACCGGGAAGGTTTTGTTCACGACCCCAATCCCGCCGGGTGGGAGCACCTGGTTCGCTTTGGAAGGTATTCCGACCATTCTCGCGGCGATCGGGGAGAACAAGACGCTCACCGCGGGCTCGACAACCTCATTCCCATTTGGCCCATTTACCTGTAGCGGCAGTTTAGAGGGTGGCATCACCTGCACGGAAAACTCTAGTGGCGGGGACGCCCTCCAGCTCGCGCCCGTGAACAGTGCCGCCGGCGACACGCTCACAGTTGCTCCGGTGACAGAATCCTTCTCGGCGTTCAGCGCAGCCAACTACCTAACCCTGTCCTGCGTCCCCTACTCTGATTTCAACACTGCCGGGAGCCCCGTTTGCGTTGAGCTCGAACTGGACTGCCCTCCCGCAGACAGCGATACCTGCCAGTTTGTCTATACGGCGACGGCCGACTTCAACATAGATAAGTCGATTCTTCCGGACGGCATCGGCGGTGCGCACTTTCTGGGGGAGCATGACGGCAGCCCCGCTGGCTCTGGCTATAACGGCCAGTGCCCGACGACAGGCTTCAATGTCGATATAATTGAATCGTACACGGCGACAAAACCCGATCCTATAACCGGCGGTGGTAGAGGGAACTCGTGCTTCGTGACCGCCTTCGACCCCACTGCGCAGGTGGTTCCACCGGGAACCACAGTTTCGACTTTCTTTGGATTTGAATTTCCCGTCTCCGACACCAAAGTAAATCCCATTCTTGTAGGGATACCGGTACCTCTAAGCTGGGACTTCAACAACAGCTTGGGCCAACCGGTCACAAACCTGAGTTTGTGCAAAGCCGTTAACTCAGACGGAACCTGCGCCACACCCGGCGTCTCGGCGCCTTGGGTATACCTCTCGTTGACTGCGCTGTCTTCGACCACTGCCTGTCAGAACGTCGCGAAGGCGTCGTCCCCACTTCCCTCCGCCTTCAATTCCGGTCTCCTGAACTTCGGAAAAGGAGAGTACAGTTTCGTTTGGAACACTTTGACCAACCCGGCAGGTCTTAAGGGCTGTCGAGTCAACGTGGTGCTGCAATTTGACAGCGGCCTGATTGTGGGCCCCGCAGTGTTCCAATACGCCGACTGATCTACTGTTTTTGAACCAGAAAATGGGTGCAGGCTGCGGCCTGCACCCATTTCTTTCTTTTGTGTGCATAGCACAATGATTAGCGGATTGGCGGCTTCGGAAAACCTCTCGATTCGTATCAGGGTATGTGTTCACAGGCTGCGGAAAAGCACACCTTTGATACCTCAGAGTCAGAACCCCTTATTCATTCGAGAGCTGTTATCGCAGCGCTGGAAGCGTTGCGTCACCCAAAATCACGATTTGTTCGGCAGCCTCTTCAGACTCGCCGTAAGGCGACAGTCGACTCTGATTGCACTCCGGCTTCTGCCGCACCGCGGTTCCTTCATCCCTTTGCCGCCTCGGTCCAACGCGTTGCTTCGTCGTACATCGTTTTGAAATCGACGCGCTGCAGGATTTTATCGCTGCCGGGTTCCTTGCGCATATCGTCCAGCATCTGAATGGTCGTAAGATAGTGTTGCTGGGCTTCGAGTTCGTTGCCAGAGGCGCGGAAGGCAGTGCCCAGCAGGTAATGCGCTTTGATGCTCAACGGTTTTAGTCCGATTTTGTCTGCCCGCAGCAGAGCGCGTTCGAGTTCCTGCTGCGCGCGCTCGTTATCGTGGCTTCTGATCATTGCCTCGGCCATGTAGAGCGAGCACTCTACTGAGATATTGGGTACACTCTGATCGTCAGCATCCTGCATCAGCTTACGAAAGGTGTTGATAGCCAGCTGAGGAGATTCTTCCTGGGCGTCGACTCTCGCCAGCGCGACCTTGGCGGTGAGGATCCGATCTGGCTCCTTGCTATGGGTTGCCGCCTGCAATGCCTGCTCATAGAGGGCGCGGGCGGACTTGGAGTCGCCGCGGTAATAGGGCACGTTTCCCTGGAAAGCGAGAGTCTGGGACTCCATGCCCTGGTTCTTTAATTCGCGTGAGAGGCTGAGTGCGTCATTCAAGTAGGGTGCGGCCTCGTCGCCACGACCCGCGAGGGTGAGCGCCTCTCCGTAGCCCCCTTCGATCTCCGCCATCCAGTAAGTCTTGTCTTTCAGTTCCTGAAAAGTCTCTAAAGCGTCGTGTTTGGAATTTATGGCCGCGCCGAACCGGCCCTGGTAATCGAACATCACGCCCAAAGTATAGGATTCAATGGCTGCGCCACGGGTATCGTCGATGCTTCGCCACAAGTCCAGGGCGCGCATATACTGCGAAACCGCCAGATCGTACTGGCCCATCCTGACCGAAGTCTCGGCAAGATTATGAACGCTTTCGACGATGTCCCGCGGCACCTTCGCTTTTTCGCGCAGTTGCAGCGCCTGTTGATAGTAGGCGCGCGCGTCTTCGTATTGCGCCTTTTCGAAATAGACAGCTCCAATATTGTTCAAGCAGATCGCCTGCATGCCTTCGTCGCCGAGGTCACGCTGGATCTGCAATGCTTCTTTGTACATTTTCAAGGCTTGGTCGTGATCCCCGCGGTCGAGATAGAAATTACCCATGTCGACGAGAGTGTCGCCCAAGCCTCGCTTATCGTCGATCTCGCGCCGCATCTCCAACGCCTGCTGGAAATTGGAGAGCGCGCTTTTATTGTCGCCTAACAGCACTTGGACCTTTGCCGTCTCATTGAGGCTGAGCGCAATGCCTCCCTTCTGGCCGAGCGCGCGCCATATCGCCAGTTCCTCCTGGTAATTGCGCAGGGCGTCTTCCGGCTTGTTCATCCGCCAATAAGCGAGGCCGATGAGGTGCAGGCTGGCAGCTTTTTGCTCCCGGTTATCGAGCTGAACAGAAAGTGTCAGCGCCCGGTTCAGAGGATCAAGGCTGGCTTGTGGCTTTCCGCCATTGATAGCAAGCCGCCCAACCGCCAGAGTCGCGGTGATATCTTTAGGATTCGCCTTCAGAATCGCCTGGTTGTACTGAGTGGCTTTAGTAAGATCTCCAGCTTCTTCGTACAGGGCAGCCAGCGCGGACTGCACGTCAGTGTTGTCGGGAGAGGTTTTCGCGAGATTCTCGTAGGCCTTGATAGCCTCAGGGAAATTCTTACTGATCTGGAAACGAGTGGCAGAGATCAAATACTTCTCCGCCTCAGGCAGGTTTTGGCTTAGAGCCACAGCTTTTTCGGCGGACTGCTGCGCTTTCCCGTCGTAGCCTAGACTGCTGTACGTCTGCGCCAGCTTTGAGAAGGCCAGGGCGAAGTTGGGATCCGCCTTGGTCGCCGCCTCGAATTGTTTTTGGGCTTCAAGATTCTTCCCGTCCCGCTGAAAGCCAACGCCCTGGTTGTAGTCGCGCAGGGCTTCCATCGAGCTTGAATTGGGCTGAAACGAACTCGCCTTCAACTCCTTTAGCACATTGTCGGGCAGGGCAAGTTTCTGACGGATGGACTCGGCCAGGCGGTCAACCGCGCCAGGAATTTCTTTTTCGCTGGGGACCTCGATTTTCAGCGGAATCGCGCGATCGTTCTTGATGTCCTGCAGGGTGGCGTCAATGCGAATCTGGTCCCCGAACTTGGCATACTGCCCCCAAACCACGCGGTCAGAGTTGCTGAAATCAGCGACGCGGCGGATCGTTGCCGGGTCGAGCACCGTCCCCGGGGAAATATGCAGGTCGGTAAACATCTGGTGCAGACGGTCGGCGCTCACTGCGCGTAAACGCGATGACTGTCCCACATCCGTGCTCAACATCTCGGCGAGACTCGAGCCCAACCAGTCTAAGGATGGGTCTCCGGAAGCGTTTCTAAAAGGCAGGATTGCCAGCGATACGGTCGGAGCCGCACTGGTTTGCGCGGGAGAGGGCTGAAACAGTTTGTCACGGAAGCGGTATCCGCTGATCGCAAGTACGATGACGATTATGCCCGCCGTGATCGACGGCCACGGGATCGTCCGGCCCCACGGACCAATCTTGGGCTCGAAGCTCAGCGTAGCGCCGGCACGTTTCCCTTGCCACGTCTCCAAGTCAGCCAAAAGCTCCGCGGCGGTTTTGTACCGCTGTTCGACATCGCGCTCCAGGCACTTGGTGACGATATCACTCAGCGACTTGGGGATAGTGTCGTCGTGGTCGGAAACCGGCGCAACCCGTTCCTGGGTGCGCCGGATCAGGCTGGCGATTGTGCTGTCCGCCTTGAACGGCATCTGCCCGGTGAGCATTTCATAGAATATGAGTCCCAGAGCAAAGATGTCGGAGCGTTGATCCAGAGGCTTGCCGAGCGCTTGTTCAGGGGACATGTACTCCATCGTCCCGACCAGGGCACCGCTCTGAGTCATTCCATCGCCTTCGAGGGTGCGAGCCAGGCCAAAATCCATTACCAGAATCCGGCCGGTCTTGTCGCGCATGATGTTCTGCGGTTTCAAGTCGCGGTGGATCACTTCTACGCTGTGTGCTGCTTCCAGTGCCCGGCAAACCTGCTGCATAATCTCTACCGACTCTTCGGGCAAGAATTTCTTCTTTTGATGGAGGAGGGTCAGCAGGTTGTCGCCCTCGACGTACTCCATGGTGATGAACTTCATCCCATCGGCTTCACTCAGGTCGTAAATGCGGATTACGTTGCGGTGCGTCACCTGGTGGGCGAGCAGCAGTTCCTGCTTGAAGCGATCCACAATGGCTCTATCGCGAGCTAAATCGGGCCGGATTACTTTCAACGCTACCGTGCGGTTCAGCTCGAGGTCGGTCGCTTTATAGACCGCGCCCATGCCGCCCTGGCCGAGAATCCGAACGATCTCATACCGCTGCGCAAGCACAGTCCCTGGCGGCAGTGTGCTCGGGTCCGAATGCGCGATCGGCCTGGGTTTTTGCTTTGCCTTCTCGTTCGCCGGCGTCGCCGGAGAACCCGTGCTAATGTCGATCACCGTCGGCGCATCAGGTGAATAATCCACGAAGGTTGGAGCATCGGAGGGCAGATTCGCGCCGGAAGAGGAAGGGGCTCCCTCTGATGGCGTGCGTACGCCCGCAATGTCATTGCCCGGCGCATCCCGCTGCTGGCCCGGTCTGAGGTCCCGTTTCATCAAAATTTGCCACAGCAATGGTAGCTTAAACGAGGCCAGGCTGGACGGAATTCTTGGGGAGACGCCCTATACTGGTTACCGCCCGGGGGAGACGGCTAGCCGCTGCTAAAAACAACAATATCACACACTTCTTCCCTCATCCAGGATAGGGATATCCCCGCGCCAGGACTTTCTGCAGATCGGCGTCGTATCCGTAGATATCGTCAAAGAAGTGAAACTCGTTCTGCTGATCCACCACGGCTGTTCCGTAGATGATTAGCACGGGCACGGGATTCGTGAGATTGACCTGCACGTTATCTTTGCCGGTCTGCATGGCGGCACGCACTTGCTCGAGCGACCACTCCGGTTTATCGCGTAAGACCCAGGCTGCGAGCTCGGCGGGTTTTTCGACGCGGATGCAGCCGTGGCTGAAGTCACGGCGCGATTGCGAAAATAACTGCTGGGAGGGCGTGCTGTGAAGATAAACGTTGTACTCGTTGGGGAACATCAGCTTGACTAGCCCCAGTGCGTTGGTCGGACCCGGCTTTTGCCGCACCATCAACTTTCCCGCACTAAGCTGCTGGAGAATGTCATCGCTGATCGTGCCCGAAGTTACTACGCTGCCCTGCGGTGTAATCACCTCGTAGTTCTTTTTAGCGATGTAGTCGCGGTCTTTTCTAATCGCTGGCACGATTTCTGATCGCAGTATGCTCGGCGGCACGTTCCAATACGGACGGAAGACCACGTACTTCATGTCTCTTTCGAAGACCGGAGTCTCGTGGCGATAGGCTTTGCCCACGATCACGTTCATCATCAGGTCGATGGCGCCGTCCTGGTTGTAGGTTCGCAGGCGAAACTCGGGGATGTTTACGACGATCGGTGGCCGAGGAAATTGATAGGGCACCCAACGCCAGCGCTCCAGCGTGAGGCGCAACTGTTCCACCCGAAAGCTCAAAGGCATATTCAACTGCTTCAGGGTCTGGCTACCGAGCCGTCCATCCGGACCAAGGCCATGTCGCGCCTGAAAATGTTTGACGGCGTCGACTAGAGGGCCGGCGTAGATATTTGAGTTTCCGGGTGCGGCGCCGTCCGGCAAGTCGCCCAGCAGACGTAGCAAACGCGTCAAGCGCGGAACTCCGCCATAAGTGCCACCGGGATCGACCGGCTTGGCAGGAACTGGCAGTTGTTCTCCGTCGTCCTGTCGCGATAGTTCCATGTATTGTTGCAAAGCAAGTTGGGTGCGTTTGTAACCAGCGAATGGTGGTTCTACTTGATCCAGTTCGGCGCGAACGTCGGCTCCGTGGATCAGCTTATCCCGCAGGAACCCGGGCAGATCGTATTTCTTCGCCGAAACATCAAGGTTGAACTTGAAATGCTGGGGATTAACTCTGCCAATGTGCAAATCCGAAACGTAGCGCATTACGCAAACCGTTAAGGCGGCATCGAAGCGTCCCCGATCAGCCGGAGATTGCGACTGACGCAGGCGCGCCAGCCGATCCGTCCAGCGTGAACCGTCGTAATCTTCGGCATTCAACCCCTTGGCGTCGGCCTGCTTCAGCACGTCGATCAGGGTTTGCGCTTGTTGAGTTGGCTCATTGTTATTCAACCATGCTGGGGCGTAACCCACCGCATCGTAAAAGTTGGTTACATGAGTTCGATAGTCAGAAAAATCAGGCCAACGAAGATCCGATAGCTGTCCGGCTGCGGCGATCTGGCGCAGCGTGGCGGCGAATTCGGACGAGGGACCGGCCGTAGTCGCGACTTGAGATCCGAGGGCTGCGGCTACCGCGACCAGGCAGGCGATCGTTAGCAGGAGCAACGGATTAGATTTGGTTGCCCACCGATATTTCATCGCTATCTCTCCTCGACAGCCGCGTGAGACTCTTTCGGCAGCGCCGGTGCGTGCATTGCAGTGCGTACGACGACGCCACAGCCTAGAACGTCTCCGCAAGATGTGCAAGCACGTGCAGCTTATTTGCAAACCTGATACGTTGTAAGCCGGTCGGATCGAAAGCCACGATCCGTTGCTGTTTAATGAGATTGAGGTCCTGCTTGAATCGAAAAACGCTAACCATCGTGATCGTTGTCGCGGCCGTCAGTCTGGCTTTCTTCAAGCCTAAGCTGGTGATGAGTTGGAAGAATCCCAGCTACGTAAAGGACAAGAAGTTCCAGCGGGTGCTGGCGCTGGGGCTAAGCGACAAGACGGAGATTCGCGCCGATTTCGAGGACGCGCTTGCCAGACAGCTGTCGCAAACCGGCGTGACCGCGATTCCTGGCCATGCCATTCTGCTAAGGCCGGAGTCCACACAACTCGACCTGAATTACCTGAAGGCGCAGATTGTGGACAACAAGATCGATGCGGTCGTGGGGTCTCGCCTGATCAAAATGGAAAACAAGGTGACCTATATTCCCGGAGGGCCCTCCGCCTCGCCCTTTCCTTACTACACCACGTTTTATGGGTACTATCGGGTCGTATATCCGGTGGTTTACTCGCCCGACTATCTGCGGGAAGAAAAGAAAGTACGCATCGAGACGAATCTCTATAGCACGACTTCGCCCGACGGAGAGCTGGTCTGGACGGGGGTCACGGACACTTTCAATCCGTCGAGCGTCCATAAGACGATCAACGGATTGGTTAAGCTCGTAGTGAAGGAAATGCAGAGCGAAGGCGTGCTGTAGCTTGGCATATGTCTGAGTCCGCCGGTTGTAAGGTCTGCGAGTAAGCAAAGAGGAACGAGCGTGGATGGGAGAAAGTGGCTGCGCAGGATCGGGGTAGGCGTTGCGACCCTGATTGCCGTGGTGCTCACGCTCTGGGCGACAGCCGCGCTGTATTTTGATCTGCCGTCGGCTCCACTGCGCCAGCCAGCTGCCGCGATCTATCTGGTGGGGATCTCCGCGGGCGCGCTGTTGTACCGTCGATTTGCACTTCTTATCACGCTCGCTGGTTTGGTTTTCGTTCTCACCTGGTGGTTGTCACTCAAGCCCTCGAGCACACGTAATTGGCAAGCCGACGTGGCTGAAACACCCTGGGCTGAGATCGCGGGCGATCGTGTAACTATCCACAACGTCCGCAACTGCGATTATCGGGCCGAGTTCGACTATGACTGCAAGTGGGAAACGAGGACCTTCAATCTTGCGAATTTGAAGGGCCTGGACATCGCGCTGACATATTGGGGTTCGCCGTGGATCGCGCATCCCATCGTCAGCTTCGATTTTGGCGATCAAGGGCATGTTCCCATTTCAATTGAGACTCGCAAGGTCATCGGTCAGGGGTATTCCGCAATTCTTGGATTCTTCCGGCAATACGAGCTGACCTACATTGTCAGCGATGAACGGGACCTGATCCGGCTGCGCACGAACTACCGAACTGGAGAGGAGGTTTACCTGTTTCGAACGGTTGCCACGCCGCAGCAAGCGCGCGGGCTGTTCCTTCAATACCTGGACCACATCAACCGCCTGCACAACACGCCGGAGTGGTACAACGCTCTGACCAACAATTGCACTACGAATATTGCAGTTGCCGAAGCGGCAAGAGAAGGTAGCCGGCCGCGGTGGGATTGGCGCATTCTGCTCAATGGACACTCCGACGAAATGATGTACGAGCGGCACCAGTTAGTGACCGAAGGCTTGTCACTCAAGGATTTGAAAGAGCGGATCCACATCAATGCTGCCGCCCGTCTGGCCGACAAAGACCCCGAATTTTCAGCGCGAATCCGGGAAGGGCGTCCCGGATTCTCCAGCCAACCCTGACCCGGCTGACAAGCGCGCCGACCCCTATCAATAAAATATGCTGTAACAAAGAAAATACTAGTTTCGCCGGACCGCGAAAGGGACTAAAAGCATAAAAGGCTGTTCCGCATCCTTCCGCCGCGCCACGAACTGACGGTTCCTTGCGAAGCCCGATAACTCGTAGTGCCAAGGATGGCTAATGGCCAAGACATCTTCGATTGAAACAAACGCGATCTCGCCGCCAGAGGCATCAATTCGCATTCTCGTCGTCGATGACTTCGAACCCTTCCGAGTTTTCGTGTTTTCAGTGTTCTCCAAGGCGCCAGAATTCCAGATCATTTGCGAAGCTTCCGATGGATTAGAAGCTGTCCAGAAGGCCGAGGAACTAAAGCCAGACTTGATTTTGCTCGACATCGGCCTTCCAAGACTGAATGGAATCCAAGCCGCTCGACAAATCCGCAAGCTTGTGCCGAATTCCAAGATACTCTTTCTCAGCCAGGAATCCTCTGCCGACGTGGTGCAAGAAGCGCTCGACCTGGGCGCAATGGGATACGTGGTTAAAGCCTATGCTGGAAGCGTACTGCTAGCTGCTGTGGAAGCGGTTTGCCAAGGCAGGCGGTTTGTGAGTGTTGGATCGTCCGGCGGCAACATCACCGGCGGTACGAACTCGCAACCCCTTAATTGCCTGAGCGGCAAGGAGGTCGCAGCTCCGGTTGCACCGTTCGTGCTGTAACCGGGGCAGATCCTCACAATCGAGAGGTTCAATCTTCGCTCTGAGATCCCTCCACGCCCTCAATGGCTTGCGTCATGTGGTGACCCCAGGCTTTTTCGCGATCATCAACAACTCGGGAGCCTTTCGTCATCGAGATGCATCCTTACTTCGGTGAGGTTACCTTGCGATGAAACCGTAATCCGATCCGCCAATGTCGGAGTTCCGAGTAGAGCACAGGCCGGACATTGGATTCTGGCTGCAACCATTCTCGCTTCCAGCATGGCTTTCATTGACAGCACGGCTGTAAATGTCGCTCTGCCCGCGCTCCAGGCATCCCTCCGGGCAACGGTTGTAGATGTGCAATGGGTAATCGAGTCATACGGATTGTTTCTGGGAGCCTTGATTCTCGTCGGTGGTTCTCTCAGCGATCTTTTCGGACGCCGCCTCATCTTCATACTCGGAACCGCTGTCTTCACGCTGGCTTCGGCAGGTTGCGGAGTTGCGTTAAACATTCATCAGTTGATCATCGCGCGAAGCATTCAGGGCGCGGGAGCTGCGCTGCTCGTTCCGGGCAGCCTTGCGATTATCGGTACATCGTTCAACGAGGAAAGCCGCGGAAAGGCGATCGGTACGTGGTCCGGTTTCACCACCATCACCACCGCTGTCGGGCCAGTGCTCGGCGGTTGGCTGGTTGAGCATGCTTCCTGGCGCTGGGTGTTCTTCATCAATCTCCCGATTGCGGCGGCCGTAATCGCCATTTCGCTTCGCCATATTGCAGAGAGCCGCAGCGCCACTAAAGGCCGCATCGATTGGGTTGGAGCTTTTTTGGTCACGCTTGGACTAGGAGGTGTGGTGAACGGGTTCATCGAATCGGTGAATTTGGGTTGGACACATCCTCTGGTGCTGGGGAGTCTGATCGTTGGCTTCGCCTCGCTGATTGGGTTTCTGTTCGTCGAATCTAGCGTGACTTCGCCGATGGTTCCGCTTTCATTGTTTGCGTCCTCCAGCTTTAGTGGCACGAACTTGCTCACACTGTTTCTCTATGCCGCGGTTGGAGTTTTCTTCTTCTTGTTTCCGCTGAACCTGATACAGGTCCAGCAATACTCCGCAACCGCTACGGGCGCTGCCATCCTGCCCTTGATTTTGCTGATGTTCTTCCTTTCCCGCTGGTCTGGCGGACTGGTCGCACACTACGGCGCCAGAAGTCCCCTGATCGTTGGCCCGCTGATCGCCGCCTTAGGGTTCGTTTTGTTCGCTGCGCCCTCCGTTAGAGATAGTTACTGGAAGGCATTTTTCCCAGCGATGCTAGTCTTAGGGTTCGGGATGGCGCTCACCGTAGCTCCGCTCACCACGGTTGTGATGAATTCGGTAGAGCAGGGCCGAGTGGGAACCGCTTCTGGCATCAATAACGCAGTGGCCCGTGTGGCTGGCGTGCTCGCGATTGCGGTCCTTGGCATTGTCATGGTGAACGCTTTTGGCTCTCGACTAAATCAGGGCCTCACTGATCTTGTTCTGCCGCCAGAGATCTTGCAGCAGGTTCAAGCGGATGTGATCAAACTCGCAGGTTTGCCGGTACCGACTGGCCTCGATCGCGGCACAACCGCCGCCGTTCGTCAATTGATTGCCCAGGCGTTTGTCTCTGGATTCCGAATTGTCATGCTGATTTGCGCAGGGCTGTCTGTAGCAAGCGCTGTAGTCGCGGGGTTAATGATTCCGAAGAGCACGTGAGACCTCTTATTGCCCGCCGTCAAATGTGATCGTTCCGGGTTTGCCTGTCGTCGTAAGGGCAGAATTCCAATCGACACATGAATAAATGTATCGAGGTGGACACGAGTAAAATCTAGGTTGGGAGCAGGCGGCGACTTTACGTACTGGAGATCAACATGTCGATTCGACCGGTGAAGCGTCTCATTCAATCGAAGCCAACGCTCGAAGGTGCAGGCGTGCATCTGCGGCGTGCCTTCGGCTTCGGAAACACGAAGGAATTCGACCCGTTCCTTTTGCTGGATGACTTCCGCAATGACGTCCCGGAGGATTATCTCGCTGGCTTTCCCTGGCATCCTCACCGCGGCATCGAGACCATCACCTACGTCTTGGCGGGAACCGTGGAGCACGGCGACAGCATGGGGAACCAGGGAGCCATCGCTGCCGGTGATGTGCAATGGATGACGGCGGGCAGCGGAATCATCCATCAGGAGATGCCCAAGGGCGACCAATCTGGCCGGATGCACGGTTTTCAGTTGTGGGCCAACCTTCCGTCATCGCTCAAGATGACGGCGCCACGTTACCAGGAAGTGAAAGCGCTCGATATCCCCGAGGTCAAGGATGACGATGGCACGCACGTGCGAGTCGTCTGCGGGAACTTCTGGGGAAAGACTGGCCCGGTGGACGGCATTGCCGCCGACCCCATCTACCTCGATGTGTCGGTTTCTCCTGGTAAGCGCAAGACCCTGCCGGTGGAAACGACTCGCCACGCGTTCGCATACGTTTTCGGAGGAGGGGGGAAGTTCTGCAACGCATCGGGGCCGCTGGCGGTGCCAACCGAAGCCATAAAATGGGCGGACACGACGCCTCCTGTGGAAGCGGATAACCGCTCACTCGTGCTATTTGATCGCGGCGACGAAGTTACCGTGCAAGCCGGGGAGGACGGAATCCGGTTCCTGCTGGTCTCGGGAAAGCCGCTCGAAGAGCCCGTCGCATGGTACGGCCCGATCGTGATGAACACGCAGGCGCAGCTACAGCAGGCATTCGCAGAACTCCAGGAGGGAACGTTCCTGAAAGATAAGAGGCGTCAGTAGGTCACAGTCAGCCGAGGTCGTATTCTAGACTCCACGGTGGAGCACAATTGATCAATCCGACCAGTGGTTCTCTCCGTTCTCAGCAATCGCTGCTGCGCAGTTTCATCACGTTCGGGCTGATCGCAATCGCTGTGCTGGCCGTGATCCTCCTGTTGAACGTCGGTGGTTGGAAGACCCGCATTCGAGCGAGGTTCTTACGCACCGATAACGGGCCGGTGGTTGTGTCGCCGCCGGCAAGCTTTCAGCCGCAGGTTCCTCCTGGATTCAAGGTTTCGGTTTTTGCCAGAGGCTTTACCCAACCGAGGTGGTTGGCGGTCGCTTCCAACGGTGACGTGTTCGTGGCGGACTCCGCAGTCGGACAAGTAGTTGTGCTGCACGATCCGCAAACTCGGGGTAGCGTTCAATGGCGCGAGATCTTTGCCGACCGCTTGAACCTGCCTTTCGGAATCGCCTTTCATGATGACTACGTTTACGTCGCCAATACCAACGAAGTCCTGCGTTTTCGCTATGATCCCAAAACCGCGAAGCGGCTCGGTGACGCGGAACACATACTCAACCTCCCAGGCATGGGCTACAACCAGCATTGGACGCGCTCACTGGCCTTCAGTCCAGACAGCAAGAAGTTATTTATTTCGGTGGGATCGAAGGACAATATCTCGATAGAGTCCGATCCTCGACGAGCTGCAATTTTAATTGCCGATCCCGATGGGAAAAACATGCGAGTGTTCTCCGGCGGATTGCGAAATGCCGTCGGAATCGGTTTCAACCCTGAGTCCGGTGACTTGTGGGCCGCAGTTAATGAAAGGGACGATCTTGGCGATGACGTTCCATCCGATTTTTTCACCCGTGTGCCTGATGGTAGTTTTTATGGTTTTCCTTATTCCTACATTGGCAGTCACGTGGACGATCGGGTGGCGCCTAGACCGGACTTGGTCGCGAAGGCGATCATTCCTGACTTGCTCCTCGGCGCACACGTTGCGCCGCTGCAGTTTGCATTCTACGAAGGGCAACAATTTCCTGCCTCGTATTCGCACGGCGTTTTCATTGCGGAACATGGTTCTTGGAACCGGCGCATCAGGAGCGGTTATCAGGTTGTCTTTATCCCCTTCCGCAACGGCCTCGCGGTCGGGGATCCAACACCTTTCTTCTCCGGATTTGTGCCTGATCCCGCCGGCAAGAATGTCTATGGGCGATTGGTGGGCGTGGCAGCGGCAGCGGACGGTTCCGTGCTGATTTCGGATGATGGTGGAAAGTTGATCTGGCGAGTTTCCTACAGACCCGAGCCATAAGCTAACTCGATAACACCCCAGTACGCCGATGATTCAAGCCGGTACATTACCATGGTTGGAGAAGCCATGCACATTCTTCACGTCGTAGCAGCCAGACCCAACTTCATGAAAGCCGCGCCCGTCATGCCTGCTCTCGTGGGACGTTATGCAAGTGAGGGTATTGTGCAAGCTCGGCCGAGTATTTTGCTTTCGTGAATTGATTCTTGAAGGTCGCCCAATCGCAGATGAGCCGATTGTCACCAAAGCTGAAGTTTAGTCTTACGGTTGCGGGCTCCCTCCTGGTCGGATGGCGTCCGTTGTTGGGAACCCTCGCACTTGCGCTCCGTCGCGATGAATATACCCACATTCTCCTGATTGTTCCGATCAGCGCGGCCCTGATCTATACGGAATGGCCTTCACTCGGAGCCGATCGTCAACCGAGCAATCGCAGCAGTGCAGCTTTGTTGGTGGCAGCGGTATTATTGGGATTGGTCGGCAAGTTGACGGCACCCGACGCGCAACTGACGTGGGGCATGCTCGCGCTGGTGACTTGGTGGCTGGGCGCGTTCATTGGGTGCTTCGGAGCCCGGACTGTTCGGTCATTGCTGTTTCCCCTCTGCTTTCTGTTCTGGCTGGTTCCACTTCCAGAGTTCGCGCTGAATAATATTGTGGCTCTCTGGCAACATGGGTCCGCCCTCTCAGCCAGTTTCCTGTTTTCAGCCTTGGGCATTCCGGTTACTCAAGATGGCGTCATGCTGTCGATACCCGGATTGAGCCTGGAAGTGGCCCAGGAGTGCAGCAGTCTTCGCTCCAGTCTTATGTTGATCGTCACCAGCATGGTGCTGGCACATCTGTTTCTGCGCTCCTTTTGGCGGCAAGCTACGGTTGTGCTGGTCGCGATTCCTCTTTCGATTTTCAAGAATGGGATTCGAATCTTCACCATCTCCATGCTCGGAATCCACGTCGATGCTGGATTCTTGCATGGCAACTTCCACCGGCATGGTGGCATTGTCTTTTATCTGTTGGCGCTGTTTGCTCTGCTGCTCCTGCTTTGGATATTGAACCGCACTCAAGGCGAATCATCCGGAGATCAGAGCCGTGGGCAAAAGCCAGTGCGCGTGGGACAACAGGTCGGTTGAAATATTTGCAGCCGCGCGTCACTGCCGGGGAGCAACCGTAGGGAATTCGACGGCGCGGATTCTGCCGTCGGGGTCGCGAGTTAGCGTTGGCGCGTATAGTCCCCGGAACTCACGGCGCCACCAAAGGCCCGTCTTGCTTTTTTCAGCCGCCGTCGTGAACCAGTATTGCCAGAGAACCGCACGCACCTGGCGAGGCGGCTCTTGCGGAAAAGGATTCCCCGCGAAAAGCGCAAGCACATCAGGGTCGGTCGAAAGCAATCGTACCTCGGTGTTAATTACGATGGGATACTCGCGCCAGGATCCGAGAGAAGCGAACCACAGGTTCCAGTCAAAACGTGGCTGGTAGGGTGCGTAAATGCCCGGCGGCTGTCTCGGGTCTTGCGGTTTATAGCGAAACGGATATGCCTGCCAGTTTTGTCCGTCCTCGGATCCTTGGAACTCGATCTCGTAGCGACCGCGAGTCATGACGGCAAAAAGGCCATATCGATTGGCGATGCGAAACGGTTCTAGCGCCTCGACCGGCGCAGTTAGCAATTTCAAGGTGGGGAAGACGATCCAGATTAGTTCCACCGTGGTCGCGTAGAAAACCCAACCGAGCATAAAGCCGACCAGCGAGCCCTTCAGCACGGTCAGTTGCTCGCGGAAGAGCTCTCGCCAACTTTCTGTGCGGCCATGCTCCGATCGGCTCATTTCCGTGGGTTGATTGGCAACATCTCTCTGGGTGGAAGAGGAATCGGGTTCTGTTCGGTTCGCTGTGGCGGGTCGTCTCACGTCGGCACGATCCATGGCTGTGTGATCCAGTTGGGGCTTTTTCCATCGCTGCGGTAGACAGTGCAGCAGCACGCGGTCATCCAATAGCAGGAAGCCCAACGCAAGGACCAGATAGTTCAAAAACGTATAGTTGGCAGTGAGGATGATACCGATCTGCCATGCGGTTGCGATGACGAAGCACACGATCCGCCAGCGCCGCGGTAGAAACAGCATCCAGACTAAGCCCAGTTCGAGCGCAAGCGTGCAGTATGCCGTCGAAGCATGAAACCAGTGCGGAAGATGCTGTACATACCAACCGACCCAGGTGGGTAGCGGGCCGTTTTGGTAATACTCGTCCATGGCGGTCATTTGACGCCACTGCGGCTCGCCGCTTGCGATCTTAACCATGCCGGACTCAAAGTAGATGCGGAACCACTCCCACTGCAGGAGGAACAGGCTGGCGCGAGACGGTGGCCACTTTGCACCCAATCCCGGGCGAAAACCCGGTGGAGCGAAGAAAAGTGCGATGAATCCGGCTTCCAGCAGCATGCCGTCCGACTGGTAGCCAGAGAAATCCCCCGCGGCGCTCACGAATGAAAGAAAACATATGAAACAAATTCCCAGCGTTCCGCGAGGCCACACATTCAAGGCGAGCAGCAGCGATGCCACGACGCCTGCCCAACAGAGAACCATCAGCATCTGCGGTCCGCTCGAAAACCACAACAGAGTTGGCGCAAACCAAAAGCGCGCGTGGCCAAACGAATGCTCTACTGCTTGCAGATAGTCGCCTGCGGGCAAGATGCCTTCGGGGCCAATCAGCCCGCGGATCTGGAAGATCAGGGAGAAGAAGGCCGAGAAATATATAAGGCCCATCGCGCGTAGAAAGAGCCAGCGTGGAATCAGGCGATCCGGCGCGCCATGCTCCGAGTCGAACAGCCAGCGGACGGCGGATGCAGGAGCCCAGTCCATGAACGTTCGGCATTATACACAGCGCGGCGGAGCCGCAACCAAAACACTTCGGCTGAGCTCTCAGCCATCAGCGGTCAGCACTCGCTTGAACTGCTCTCACCCTTGCAATCGCTGCAATAGAAATCTTCTGGAAGGCCCAGCGCTACTTATAAGCTCAAAGGCGTTCCCCGTCTGCATATCATTGTAGGTTCGGTCAAAAACTCACAACCATACGGAGGGGAACGCCATGCACGAGTTTATCGCGAAACACCAGGACAAGATCGCAGGAACCCTATCTGGATTCGACCGCTTGGTATTTCGCGGACACCTGCGCTCCATTGGCCATCCCCAGGGAATGATGAACTATCTCTGGACGAACCAGATCTTACTCAAGAACTTTGGCGCCCATGTGGAGAAGGTCACTGAGCACCTGAAGGAAGCTTCCTTGGCCCAAGCCAAGGCTTCTGGACGTCCGGTGAAATATCTGAACTCCAGCCAGACGGATAAAGAGACCATCGCCCGCGACATCCTAGAGACTCATCCGGAAAGTCCCCCCAAACGGGAAGGATGTTTCAATCAGCCTGGCGGCTTCCCCAAGAAAAACTGGGGACGGTTGCGTGAAAAAGTCTTGACAAAACTTTATATCTATGCTATTGCATAGATATGCAAGATCTTGAAAATCATTACGTCACCCGCTTGCAAGGCATCCGGCGCCAAGGCGGGACGGTGCAAGTGTATGCCAACATCCCCCTGCCCTTGGCTTCCGCCTTGGATCTAGAGTCGGGCGAAACCGTGACCTGGAAAGTGCTCGACCGCACCCATTTGCTGTTGGTGCGTTGGCCGGAGCGGAAGCAGCTGAAGGGCGAGGCTGTGCCCCAGACCTCAGACCGGAAAAGGGCGCGGCGGGCCCGGGAGCAGCGGCCATGATGGGCAAGCGATCTCCGCAAGACAAGCTGTTTGCCGCTGATCATGTCTATCTGGACTTTGTGGGCCGCGACACCCTGTACGGGTATTTAGCGCAGAACCGGGAGCAGCTGTTTCGCGATGAAGACTTTGCCGCGTTGTACTGCCCGGACAATGGACGCCAATCCGTGCCTCCCAGTGTGGCGGTGAGTGTGCTGTTCTTACGGGCGTACGAGGGGGTGAGTTTTGCCGAGGCGGTGGAGCGGACCAAGTACGATCTGCGCTGGAAGGTAGCCTTGGGACTGGAGATGGAAGAAGTACCGATGCAGAAGAGCGCGCTGCAGGAGTTTGAGGCCAAGCTGGTGCTGCACGAGATGGAAGAGCCGCTGTTGAAGAAGTCGATCGCAGAAGCCCGGCGCGCCGGATACCTGCAGAATCGCAAGCTGCGCGTGGCCTTGGATACGACGCCGATTTTGGGCAAGGGAGCGGTGCAGGACACCTACAATCTGCTGGGAGGAGGGATCGAGAGGTTGGGGCGGCGGTTGGCGGAGGTAGAGAAAGAAGAGGTTACGGCGTGGGCCGAGAAGCAGGGACTGAGTCGCTATTTTGGCAGCAGCCTGAAGGGAGAAGCCGGGATTGACTGGGACGACCAAGGGCAACGGGAGCAGTTGTTAAGCGAGATCGTGCAGGACGGGCGGCGGCTGCTGAGCCTGGCGGAGGAGATGCAAAAGCAGCATCCCGCGCAGGCGGAAGCCATTGC
Source organism: uncultured Acidobacteriota bacterium (assembly GCA_963796095.1). GTDB lineage: Bacteria > Acidobacteriota > Terriglobia > Terriglobales > Acidobacteriaceae > JABDBE01. Next base: position 1,050 of record CAWCKL010000044.1, on the reverse strand, counting down.
CAGCGACGCCGCCTTGCTGCTGCGGCTGATCGCGCAGGACGTGGAAGAAAAGCCGGAGGGCGGCTGCCAAGTGAAGTCGGGTACCGCCAAGGATCGGGTCCTCAGTGTTCACGATCCGGAGATGCGGCATGGACGCAAGAGCGCCAGCAAGCTTTTCAACGGACACAAGGCAGCGGTGGCGGTGGAGATGGAGAGTCAGTTGATCACGGGGGTAGAGGTGCTGGCGGGCAATGCTGGGGATCAGGAGAAAGCTCTGGAGTTGGTGCAGCAAAGCGAACGAGTGCTGGAGACGAAGGTAGAAGAAACAGTGGGCGATTGTGCCTACGGAGGCGGCCCGACGCGGCGAGTCTTTGCGGACGAAGAACGAATCCTGACAGCCAAGGTGCCGGCCAGTCACAACCGCAATTGTTTTTCCAAGAGTGAGTTTGCGATCGATTTGGATCAGATGGAAGTGCGTTGCCCGGCCGGCCAGAGTACGCGCGATTATCGCTCCGCCGGAGAAAGTCGAGGGGGCCAATTTGTTTTTTCCCAAGCCGGTTGTCAGGCCTGTCCCCTGCGCGCGCAATGCGTCCGTGGGCAAGGGCCGCGGAGTATCAGCATCCAAGCCGAAGAACGACTGCAGCAACAGGCCCGCGCGCATAACCAGACCGAGGCGGGGCGGCGGAGTTTGCGCCAGCGGGTGGTGGTGGAGCATCGGATTGCGCGCCTGGTGGGATTAGGGATTCGCCAAAGTCGCTACTTCGGGAAAAAGAAAACCCGCTGGCAGGTGGTGATGGCGGCGGTAGCGGCGAACCTGAGTTTGGTGGTCGGGTACTGCCAGCGGCGGGCTCAGAACCCCGACGCCGCCACCGCAGCCCAGGCCTCGATACAGCCCACCAACGTTTTTTTGGCGGCTCTTTCGACCTTTTGGGCCCGATTTCTTCGCCGGAACCCCAACCCCGACTTAGGCGCCGCGTTCGGCGCAGTGTAATGGATGGGAGGCCCACAACGAACCATCACGTCGCGCGCACTTACCCCAGCACCGAAACACCCGTTTTCGGATGGATTTCT
>CAWCKL010000043.1:0-309466 GCA_963796095.1 uncultured Acidobacteriota bacterium | reverse complement strand
ACATTATGGCTCGTCAGAACGAACTTCTGCCGGTTGCCTATGTCCATGTGGTCTTCACTCTCCCTCACCAACTCTCCCCACTGGCGCTGCAGAACAAGAAGGTCCTCTATGACCTCTTGTTCCGCGCCAGTGCCGAGACCCTACAGGAGGTCGCCCGAGATCCTCGCCACTTGGGGGCCGACATTGGCTTCCTTTCTGTCTTGCATACCTGGGGACAGAACTTGCTGGCTCATCCGCACGTCCACTGTGTCGTTCCATCCGGAGGTCTCTCGCCCGACGGTGCCCGGTGGATCCATCCCCGCTACCCCTTCTTCCTGCCCGTCCACGTACTCAGTCGCGTCTTCCGCGGCAAGTTCGTCGCCGGCTTAAAGCGCCGATTCCAGCAACGCCAACTCACCTTCGCCGGATCTCTTCAACCCCTGGCCAACGACAAGGCCTTCCGCTCCTTCTTGCGCCCCTTGTTCCGCCAGAACTGGGTCGTCTACGCCAAGCCCCCTTTCGGCGGTCCCCATCATGTGCTCGGCTATCTCGCTCGCTATACCCATCGCGTAGCCATCACCAACCATCGCCTCGTGGCTTTCGAGCATGACCAGGTTACTTTTCGCTGGAAGGATTATGCCCACGGAAATAAGAAGAGAATGATGACGCTCGGTTCGCAAGAGTTCCTGCGCCGCTTCCTGCTCCACGTCCTGCCTCGCGGCTTTGTCCGCATCCGCTCTTTCGGCTTCCTGGCCAATCGGCGGCGCGCCACTCTCCTACCCCTCTGTCAGCGCCTACTCGCCGACCAGCCCATGCCGCACCCCTCTGCAGCCACTCCTTCTTCCCCCACCCAGCCCACTGGTTTCCGCTGTCCAAAATGTTCCACTCCCATGGTCATCGTCGAACGACTTTCTGTACTGACGGCTGGGCAACTCACCCCCAGGAGCACGCTCCTTGACTCTTCCTAATCAACCAACCATGCCGCTCTCCACCGCGCCAGCTTCCGCTCCGCCAGCCGTGGTGTCTCTACTCACTACTATCCGCTTCCATCCCGCCCTAACTTCCCTAAATCATCCTCACCTTATCGTCGCTTTGCCGCTATCGAAGCTGCTACCGACTCGCCTCGCCAACCCGTTCAACCCTCCAGTTCGACGAACAAATCGCGAATCGCCCATGCAAAACCCATAGCTCCACCGCGTCCGCCGCGCCAGCGGCTTCGTACAAATCCCCCTATCGCAAGTGCGCCGGCGTGATGCTTCATCGCCTCACGCGAAGGTTCCGCGCCGGCGCACTTGTCGATAGGGGACTAAGATTTTTCGCCAATTACCTTCCGAGGTACGGCCAACATCCCGGCTTTCATTGACTTGCCGCTGCATCCCGCCTAACATTGGCGCGATTCCATGATCGGCCAAACTATCTCGCACTACCGCATCATTGAGAGACTGGGCGGCGGCGGCATGGGTGTAGTGTACAAAGCCGAGGACACCGAGCTCGGGCGCTTCGTCGCATTGAAGTTTCTTCCTGAAGATGTCGTACAAGACCCACAGGCTTTGGAACGCTTTCGGCGGGAGGCCCGCGCTGCGTCCGCTCTGAACCATCCCAACATCTGCACGATCTACGAAATCGGCAAGCATGATGGTCGTTCTTTTATCGCCATGGAGTTTCTGGATGGCGCGACCCTGAAGCACCGCATCTCCGGGCGTCCGCTGGAAACCGACCTGATTCTATCGCTGGCTATCGAAATTGCCGATGCTCTGAATGCGGCGCACACTAAGGGTGTTGTTCACCGCGACATCAAACCCGCGAACATTTTTGTAACCGAGCATGAGCACGCAAAGATTCTGGATTTCGGATTAGCGAAGGTCACTCTCAAGCCGGAGAGCGTTGGCATGAGTGCCGCGACTGTGGAATCAGAGGAACATCTCACCAGTCCGGGCAGTGCGCTGGGCACAGTGGCCTATATGTCGCCGGAGCAGGCACGAGCGAAAGAGTTGGACGCCCGCACGGATCTGTTCTCATTTGGAGTCGTCCTCTATGAGATGGCCACGGGGCAGTTGCCTTTCCGTGGGGATAGCACGGCGACGATGTTCGAGGCGATCCTGAACCGCGCACCTGTTCCTGCGCTGCGCTTGAATGCCGGCGTGCCGCCCAAGCTAGAGGAAATTATTGGAAAGGCTCTGGAGAAGGACCGCAATCTACGTTATCAGGTAGCCGCGGAGATGCGAGCGGACCTGCAACGCCTCAAGCGTGACATCGACTCCAGCGGGCGTTCGATTGCGTCGGACCGCAGTGACCAGACGCCGTCTGGATCTTCGGGTTTAATCTCTGCAGCGGATGCATTCTCCCCGCAACCGCCGAGTGGCCCAAGCTCGGGTACCCCCGCATCGTTGTCGACAGCATCAAGCTCTTCGAAAGTCGTCGCAGTAGCGCGGCGACACAAGGCAGCCACCGGATCCGTTTTGCTCGTCGGGATTATTGTCGCAGCCGCAGCCGCTTACGGGATCTACGCTCTCCTCCACCATCAGGCCAATGCACCGTTCCAGACCTTTGCCATCACCCAATTGACGAATACCGGCAAGGTGAAGGAAACGGCTATTTCTCCGGACAGCAGGTTTTTGCTCAGCATCCAAGACGACAATGGTAAGCAAAGCCTTTGGCTGCGAAACATCCCCACCGGCAGCGACACACAAGTCGTGCCGGATTCGGGGGAATCGTACACTTCGCCAGTGTTCTCTCCCGACGGCAACTCTATCTATTTCCGGGAAACCGCGGGCGACGGAGCAGCCTTTAATCTTTACCGGGCTCCACTTCTCGGCGGTCCGCCCGTGTTGCTTGCCAAAGATGTAGACGGGGGTCCGGTATTTTCGCCGGACGGCAAGCGCATCGTGTATTCCCGCTACAACGACCCCGAGTTGAACAAGTGGCGATTGCTGCAAGCCGACGCCGACGGCGGAAACGAGAAAGTGTTGCATATCGAACCCGCCGCCGGCGGTCCGCCCGCAGAACTCTCGTGGTCCCCCGATGGCAAACGCGTGGCGATTTCCACGTTGACTTCGGACAGCAAATCTCTCAGCCAGATTCGATTCTTTGATTTCGCGAGCGGAACCATGCAACCCTTCGTCGCGCCCGCCGACAAAATCATTTTGGGTAATGCATGGGCGCCGGATGGACGAGGAATCTTTGTCAACTATGTGCCCCGCGGCGAGCATCTGTCGGTGCAGCTTCAGATCGGGCTGTTCTCCTACCCGGATGGAACGTTTCATCCCATTACCAACGACCTGACCGACCACAACTCTTTATCGCTTTCAGCCGACGGCCGCACTCTGGCAACCGTGCAGAAGGAGACTTCCACCAAGATCCTTCTCATGTCGCCGAACGGGGCAGGGCCCCTTACGCCCGTGCCCGGCATCGCAACCCGCGAAAATCTGCCAAGCTTCTCTTGGACAGGGGATGGACAATTGCTCATCTCGCACGGCGATCGCCTCGTCCGGCAGCATACCGATGGCACCCACGCGGTCACCATTCTGAGCGATCCGGCGGCCTGGATCAGCGACCCTGTATCGTGCGACAACGATCGCTGGATTGCCTTGAACTGGATGGTTCACAGCGAAGGGAGTGGCAACCGAATCTGGCGGGCAAATCCCGACGGCTCGGATCCTCTGCCGCTCACCTCCGGAGAATTCGGCAGCCTCTGGGGATGCTCGCCGGACGGGAAGTGGCTGTACTACACACAGCAGATCACGAACGGCGTCTGGCGAGTCGCTGCCGGCGGCGGAAAACCCGAACTCGTGCCGGGATCGAATCCTCCGAATTCGCTCACGCTTCAGGCAGCACTTTCGCCTGACGGCAAGACGCTGGCAATACTTACCGAAGTGCTGAATCCTGAGTCGAAGAACTACTCCAGCCGGATCGTGCTCGCAAGCCTGGGCTCAGGCGTGCGAAACCTCGACCTCGATCCCGCTCTGAAGGCTGTATTCCGTTCTGAGGGACCGCCCGCCAGCACCGGATTCCGCTTTTCTCCTGACGGCAAATCGATTGTCTTCGTCATTGACGAGGCGGGGCAAGATAATATCTGGATGCAGCCCCTGGACGGATCCCCAAAGGGAAGAAAACTGACTCACTTCAACGATCCTGAAAAAATCCGGGATTTCCGTTGGTCTCCCGACGGCAAGGCTCTGGCCATGCAGCGTTTTAGTTCCGTCTCCGATGTCATCCTCTTGCGCGACACCGGAAGCAGGTCGAAGGTTGCTCCGTGATGTGCGGTGTTGAGGAAACGAAAGCCATCCCGCCCTTCAAAGTACCATTCTCAACTGGCTGCAACGGTAACTGTCGAAATCAGATGGGATGAGAAGAGCCGGTCTCCGGCGGGATGCGATAGGCTCCCAAGTTATCGACGCGCTCGAAGGCGCAAGAGATAAAGGAGACCGGCAATGAAGAAGATTAGCACTGCAGAGGTAAAGCAGACTAAGAATTTTCCAGATCAGAAGCTGACGATTGGTTTGGACCTGGGCGATCGATCGAGCTGGTATTGCGTGTTGGATGAAGCGGGGGAAGTGCTGCTGGAACAGAGGCTGGGCACGACTCCGAAAGCGATGAAAGAAGTTTTTGGGAAGATGCCGCGGAGCCGGATCGCGTTAGAGACGGGGATGCATTCTCCGTGGGTAAGCCGGGTGTTGAGCGAGTTGGGGCACGAAGTGATTGTGGCGCATGCGCGCAACGTGCGTTTGATTGGAGAGAGTCGACGGAAAGATGATCGCTTCGACGCCCGAACCCTGGCCCGGCTGGCGCGGATCGATCCGCAGTTGCTGGCTCCGGTGCAACATCGGAGTGCGCAGGCGCAGGCCCATCTGATGGTGATCCGAGCGCGAGCCGGACTGGTGCGGGCCCGGACGTCGTTGGTCAACACGGCGCGGGGACTAACGAAGTCTCATGGGGAACGGCTGCGCGGCTGCAATCCGCGCAATATGAATGGAGAGAAAGCCCAGGGGTTGAGTACGGAACTGCAGGCGGCGCTGGAACCGTTGCTAGCAGCCATCGAATCGTTGAGCGAACGGATTTACGAATACAACCAGCAGATCGAGAAGATCGCCAGGGAAAGTTATCCGCAAGTGGCGCGGCTGGAACAGGTGAAGGGAGTGGGAACGCTGATCGCGCTGACTTACTTGCTGACGCTGGAAGATCCACAACGTTTTCGCAAGAGCCGCGATGTGGGCTGCTATGTGGGATTGCAGCCAGGACGGCGAAACTCGGGGCAGAGCGAGCCGCAGCTGCACATCAGTAAAGAAGGCGATCCGTATTTACGAACGTTGCTGGTGCAAGGTGCGCACCACATTCTGGGACCGTTTGGAGCGGACAGCGATCTGCGGCGCTGGGGGCTGAAGCTGGCCGAGCGCGGCGGAAAGAATGGGAAGAAACGAGCCGTGATCGCAACCGCACGAAAGCTGGCGGTGTTGCTGCATCGCTTGTGGGTGAGCGGAGAGACTTACGAACCGCTGCGCAACAGCAGACCGGTGCGATTGCCAGCAGCCGCATAGTTTAAGATTCATCGATCGGAGGCACCGCGCCCAAAGCGCCGAGTTCCGGTGACTGCATCTATGGCCTGGCCCACTTCCATCGCGAGATGGAACGAGAGGTCGAAAATCAGGTGGCAGCACCGGCTGCAACGAGAACACCCAACTTGCACCGAGCGAAACAAAAATCGCTCACGAAGAGTGCGGATGGAAGGGTGGCGACAGGGTTGGTTGGGGCGCGGAGGAATGGGAAGAAGAGGAAAGACCAAGAATCCCGAAGCGACGGTCCCTTTCCTTCCTGGCGGAATGGTGACAGATCGGTCCTCGCCGTCAAGGGTTCGCTACGCCGCAAAGAACGCGCCCTTGACCGCTCCGGGCCGCTCTGCACACCCTCCCGTCATGAAGGAAAGGGAGATTTTAGGAAAGGCAAATCAAAATCTACTTGACCCGGACCGGCCTTCTCATGGAAGGCCATTACACTCGTTGAGAATTTGCTCGCGGGGTGCATCCCGTTGCGTTCTCGTTGAGATTTACCGCTAGAACCCACCTGTTTACTATCTAGTCAAGTGCAGAATTTATCCCGCTATGTTCTCACCCCGTCAATGAACGCCGGGGAAGGTGTATAGCGATGGCAAAAGTGCTACACCCTACCTTTCCGGTTACTGTTCGGCGATCTGCGACGAAAACCACTCCCGGTCAAAGAGTGTAATGGCTTGGTGGCGCGCTTGCGATGACCTCCAGGGTCTCGAAGGTGGCCGTCTCCACGTCTGCGAAACGTGCCACGGTGTGCATTACGCCTTGTTCGGCTCAGGCCGTTTATGCTCCTACCCATGCTCCCGCACCGGGCGGCGGAAAATCGAAATCAAAGTCCAAGTCTCGAACGACTTGCGACAAAATATCCGAATCCTGTCGTGGACGCCGACATTCCGAGGAGACCAAGAGATTGATGTCTCAATCGCGAAAAAAGTTCTGGCGTGGTCGCAAATGCGTCAAGGGAAGATTTGAATCGGAGAGTAAACAGGTGTACCCTTTCAGCCCTGAATGTACGGATCGTTCTATAAGGAAGTCCTACCTCTTGTCGCACGAGAAACAATAGGATTCGCCAAGCGAAGGGTCGTTTTCCCTATTTGCATCGCTGTCCCGCTCGCTATCGCATTAGCGAAATTCGGAGCCGCGCATCTGACGGCTGATGCTCTGCGGACGAATCTGATTGTCCTCGTATCGGTCTATTGTGCGGGAATACGCCCCGCTCCGTCGATTCTGCTGGAAAAAAGGCCTCTGGAAATCAAGAGGCCCGTTCCTGAATCGCAATGTCTGTGTTACTGCTTTGACGCCTTCGCCAACTGGTGGATCGCGGAGGCCCCTTGGCTGGCCGCTTGAATGCTCTTCGAAGCGGGTTGGCCGAAGACTTCGGGATGCAAGTAGTAGCCTTGTTCGGCAGTTGGCTTGTCCTCTTCCGTCGGAATGCGGTAGGCATCGGCGTAAGCGTCGTGGCGAATGCCAGTCACCTGCCACGATACCTTGACTGACGGTTTATTGGTGCTAATCGTGAAACGGTTGTTCTCAATTTCTCGTTTCACAATTGCCTGCGCGAATTGGCCGATAACGGTTAATTGATAGCGGAAATCGCAATTGAGGGCTTCGAAGTAGTCCGGCAGAGTCACCGTTGCCACACCATGGCGATCTGTCGTGATGTTTCCGTTGTAGACGTTCATCATGTCGGGCGATTCGACGAACGAATGGGACAGGTACTTGTTCGCCGGATCAAGCGGATGATCAATCTTGAACGAGCCGCTGCCCTTAGTCAGCTTACCGGTCACGTTGAGATTGCCAGCGTAGAACCCGTTGCCGCTGGCGTCGACAGAAAAAACGTTGGCGTTTTTAGTACCTGAAGTACCCAGCAGGATTAAACCCGAGCCAGCATGCGCCACAAAGTTCCCCGCTACCCCATTGGGACTTTCAATCTGGCCGGTGACGGCGCTGGAAGTGCCGGAGGGCGCGGAGGCGTAGCCGAACAGACCGACCCCCCCGGTGCTAGCCGTTTGGAAAAAACCGCCGAACGCCGTGCCAGTAGTGGCAGTTGCGCCTCCGAACACACCGGCGCCGAAGCCAGTGGTCGCAGTCTGGCCAAACAATCCGTACGCGTTGCCGGAAGTGGCTGTGGCATTGCCGCTTACTCCAATTCCGCTGGTGCTGGCGCTCTGACCGTACACGCCGTTCGCGGTTCCGGTCGTGGCCGCTGATGTTCCATTGACTCCGTTGCCGCCGGACGTGGAGGTGTTGAGTCCAAATACCCCGTTACCTCCCGGGCTAGCAGTCTGGCCATACAGTCCGTTGGCAAAGCCAGAAGTAGCCGAGGCACTGCCGCTCACCCCGCTTCCGCCGGTGCTGGCGCTCCGGCCGTACACGCCGCTGGTAAAGCCAGACGTCGCGTTTGAAACCCCGACTACGCCAGTCCCGCCGGTGGTAGCGTTCGCAACGCCTAGAACACCCGTTCCCTTAGGAGTACTGGTATAACCCGCGACGCCCGGACCCGTTTCCGTATTGGCTTGCCCAGTGACTCCGGCGGCATTGCTGCCTTTACTGATGTTGCTGGCGAGACCATATACGGCGGTGTTTGACTTCCCTGTGATCACGCCTAAAATTCCTGCAGCCTTGGTGGCGGTGGCCGATAATCCGGCTCCGGCACCCTTCTGAGTTACACTCACAATTTGAGTCGCGTTGGCTCCCACAAAATTGGTCGGACCATCGTTGTTTATCGGAGGCAAACTCGAACCGCTAGCGCCGTTAGCGCTAGCTGTGGTGTTGCTCGCGTTTGGTGAGGTCGACGGAGTCTTGTTCACGAGGACGAAGTCCGAGATGCTTCTTCCTGAAAGCGTCTCCGCTTCGTGCGCTTTGAGCGCGTAGGGAACGCTGACCAGCAAGACACGCGCTTGTGCCGGTTGGCCTTGGATCTGAACTCCCAACCACTGGGCTTCTCCGGAGCTGAACACCTCCAGCGGCACTCCTTCTGTAGTGGCCGAGCCCAGCATCGTCGTGTAATGTCCAGCCGCATCGGCTTGGACGTTCTGGGTCTCAACCCACAGCGGACTGCCGCCTTGCTGGTCTTTGTACAGGGAAAAAGTGATGCCGACCGGGCCCGTCATCAGCTTGCCAGTTTCGTCCTTCGCCGTACCGGAGAACTTGACCAGCTTTGGAACATCTGTGGATGCTGAGGGCACTGCGAGCTGACTGCTCGCTGTCTGAGCAAAAGTTGTGAAAGGTGAAAGCAACAAGGCAAGGAGCAAACCGCAAATAGAAAACTTCATTGTGAACTCCTGTTCGCGAACGTTGCTTGCTTGGAAAGCTAACAAATTGACTTCCCTTAGCGAATTACTGTCTAATTAAATCAAGACTTTACGAGACGACTACGGTCAAAGAGGCGGAAAAGGGAGCCAGGCCGGAAACCCGCGACTTAATCGTCGCTAGTATTCCGGCACGAGAGCTCAAGGTTTGATCTCGAACACCGTGCCTCCGCCAGAAGCGCCGCCAAAATAGGTCGTGCCGTAGAGATTGCCCGCCGCATCGGAGATCAAGCCGGAGTCAGGAGTGACTCCGTCCTTACCGTTGTCGTTGAAGCTATGCAGCACTTTCTCCGTCCAGTGCCCGCCTGCTTTGGGCGTCAACTCGAACACCGTCCCACAGCCCTCCCCGCCGCAGCTAGCGCCAGAATCGCCGCCACAGCACGTCGTGCCGTAAAGATTGCCGATGACATCGGAGATCAAGCTGGCCTCGGGTAAGAGTCCGTCCTTTCCGTTGAAGTTATGCAGCACCTTCTCGATCCAGCCCCCGCCAGCTTTGGGCGTCAACTCGAACACCGTCCCGTAGGTATAAGCGCCGCCGCCACCCGTAGTTCCGTAGAGATTGCCGGCGGTATCGAAGATCAGGCCGGCGTAAGGATCGACTCCGTCCTTGCCGTTGTAGGTGAAGCTATGCAACACTTTTTCAGTCCAGCGCCCGCCGGCTTTGGGCGTTAACTCGAACACCGTCCCGCAGCCCACATTGCAGCCTCCTCCGGTGCCGCCATAGGTGGTCGTCCCGTAAACATTCCCCGCGGCATCGAGGATCAGGCTGACCTCGGGTTCATACCCGTCCTTGCCGTTGTTATTGAAGCTATGCAGCACCTTCTCCGTCCACTTTCCGCCCGCTTTGGGCGTCAACTCGAACACCGTCCCGCAGCCCAAATTGGAGCACCCTCCTAAGGGACCACCAAAGGGGGTTGTACCGTAAAGATTGCCGGCGGCATCAAGGATCAGGCTGGCTTGTTGGGGATTGTACCCGTCCGTGCCATTCTCGTTAAAGCTGTGCAGCACCTTCTCAGTCCAGCCCCCGCTCGCTTTAGGCGTCAGCTCGAACACTGTCCCATAGCTATGGGCGCCGCCGCCGCTGGTAGTGCCATAGAGATTGCCGGCGGCATCGAAGATCAGGCTGGCAAAGGGATCCTCTCCGTCCTTGTCGGTGGCAGGGAAATTATGCAGCACCTTCTCCGTCCAGCCGCCGCCCGCTTTGGGCGTCAACTCAAATACCATGCCCCCGCCATCAGCGCCGCCTCCACCCGTTGTGCCGTAGAGATTACCTTTGCTATCGATGATCAGACCGGCTTCCGGGAATCGCCCGTCCATGCCCCTTGCCAAAGCTGTGCAACACCTCTTCCTGGGCCGCCGCTAACGCTGCGCCACCAAACATCACCGCCGCGACCAGGGCGGCTGTAAGCAGGCCGCTGGCCAGAAATTTCCTTTGCTTTTTCATGGATGGGCACTCCTTTAAGATTCCAGAATGGGGCCCGAACGCTTTAAGTAAAAAGCCGGTAAGAAGATTGAGTCCCAGGCAACGAACAGAAGAGGGAAGATACGCCCAAAACGTGGACGGAATTATGTTCCGCAGTCGCGGCCTTGTCAACCGACAAATAGTTGCAGTCGCGAGACGGGGTTGGCAGCTCAGGGGAATTGTTGTCATAACATTGCCTCTCTAACATTCGCTGGTCGTGTCAAGCACTCTGCGAGCGCACTACATGCACTCATAAAAGAGCGTCATTTCGCTCTCGTGACCGTCGTTGCCTCTGTCTATGACGATCGAGATCAAGGCTAGGGTGAACAAGCGCCATAGTTCTTGCCCACCTGCCTGGCTTCCCAGACAAGCGTCCTGTCGGGGTCCTTCGGCTTTACTTTCTTCCCCTGCAACTTCATTCGATCACCCGGCTTAATATCTGTCGTGTCGCCGGAGAGTGTGTAAGTCTGCTTGTCTTTTTCGTCGGTGAGGGTCATCCCGCTTTGTCCTGAGACAACACAACCTGTGATCGCTCTCTTTTTCGAATAGTGAATGACTAGAACGGTGACGACCACCAAGGCCACGGCTGTCACCACGATTCCCACTACGATCGGCCCCCCGGAGGGGCCTACCTGGCCATTTATTAATTGCGCCTCAGCGGGCTTGGCGAGGGCCAGGCCGAGAACCACAATCAAGACTCCACACCACGCGCATTTTGACGTCATGCTTGCTCCTTGATATATGTGAGATATATGCGAGTGCATTAGTTGCTGCCGACAACTACACCAGCCTCGAGAGCGGCGTGATCCGAAGGCCAGAGTCCGTCGGGCAGCCGGTTTCGCGGATTGGCCCCAATCAACAACGCTTCCCACGGAGTTACTTTGCCATGTGTTAGCACCAGGTCTATTCGCTGATAAAGTTCCGAGACGGGATTGTTGTCCGCTTCATCCTGACAACAGGTTAACCCTGCGATCCTCGGAAAGAGTGTGGACCAAACGTCGTTATAGCCAGCCGACATAAAATCCAAATAGGTTGGATCTTGTGGCAAGGGGAAAGCCTGCGCGTTCGAATCCATCGCGATAATCAGCGGTAAGGAAGTGTTCGCCGGACCCGCACGCAATTCACCACCTTGCAATTCCCGAATATTCGCGTCGAAGGACTCAAGATGGGTGTTGATGTAGAGGAGAGAGTGCCCGAAGAACTGCGCATCGACCGAGGCCCACGCCCTTGGGTACGGTAGAGAGCCGACCGGAGTTTGAAAAACAAGTTCATTCACGAATTGTCCGGATTGCGGGTTGCTCCATTGAAAGACCCAGGAAGGAAGATCCGTACGTGCCAGGATAATGTTGTAGTCATTCAAGGCAACACAAAAGTAGTTAGAGGGCGGAATCACTCCGGGTACGGGCGGAAATGAATTTTGAGTGACTTGCACAGCAACTTCGTAGTGCCCGCCCTGCGCAGCCAAGGCACTGAGAAGTTCCTGCAACATGTCGTACTCGAGCGTCATAGTTCCGCACGTGCCTGCAACCGGGTTGAAGGTCCCGGTGTACCACTGGTCTACTTCCTGCAGGCTTAGTAGCTCCGGTCCGACGGCGAGGATTTGTCGTGCAACTGCCTGCATCCGTTCCGAAGGATTGGTGCCTTGGACTTGAGTAAGTATCTGGCCGACATCGAGCAGGAATTGTTGCTCATTTTGGGCGCCCACCGCCTGCAGGAAATCGGTCCCTTCGTTCACGTTGTACGTCATCACAGTACCTATGCCGGGAAACCGTTGGGCCATCGCAGGAACCGCAATAGCCGGCCACATCGTTGCGATGGACAGGATCACTAGCGTTGCCCGTGTAATGTTGCGTTTCATGATTGTCCTCCTTGTTTGTGGTTTTGAAACCAAATCGAGTTTGCCCCACAGCCACCCAGCACCAACGCAGTGATCAGCGTAATGCCCATCCGTCCTCTCGATTTCACATGGATTCTCCCCCAGTGGTCCATTTTTCAGCGAATGCACGGCATCCTTCACGGGGCGGCGCACGAAATGTTCTGAAAAGAAGCGAGATCTGCTGAACCTGGAACGCGTCAGACTCTAGACCCCCGCCCGCCAAAAGGGGTGGGCGCGTGGCTGAGAGTTAGTCTTTGGAAAAGCGCCTCTTTCCGATGCTGCCGGTGGCGAGGATCCCCTGGTCTCCACCTGCACTGATAACGACAGTGTCGATTTCGTCGCCATTGTCTGACACGACGAAGTTTGTGACCACCGTTGGCCGGCCATCAGTGAAGTTGATGGTGAAGGTGCCGGTGCAATCGGAGTTCACCGAGTAAGTGCCAGTGGCTCGAGTATGGGTCCAATCCGCGACGACTTCGCCATCAATAGTCACGGTGTCGATCTGACTGAGCCCGCCTTTGCCGTCAAATTGGGTCATGGCCACGCCCACCATTGGGCCTGTGGGTCCTGCGCCTCCCAATTTCGTTCCCTGAACGGTGAATGCATAGTTGCCGGCGATGAGTTTGTCATTGCAGGCATTGGAATTGCTCTGTGCGTATCCTGACCCCAAAGCCGCGAACGTAAACAGGACTAGCGCTGCCGCATGTGTTACCAGCTGTTTCTTCATAGCCCTCTCCTCCATCTTCGATTGGATTTTCGCTTTTCTTCCCCAGCCCGTCCGTTTGCTTCCGGAGGAAACCCGGAAGCGTGTACTTTCCTGACGCCTAAGCAGGATGCGGTCAATTGATCGCGCCCAACTCACTTCCACTTGGCGGTTGCGATTAGTTCCATGCCGCCGTAGAATGTGCTGCGAATGGCTTACCAAGCCGCAAGCATCCGCGCTCGACGCGAACCGTAATCCATCTGCGGTTTAGAAGTCCTTCCGAAATCGCGAAGAAATCTTGAAGAATTCCTTCCTTGGGCTATGAACGAGAAAACAGGGCACTTCTACACCTTCGGTCCGTTTCGCCTCGACTCGAGGGAGTGCCTGCTGGTTCTCGACGGCAAGCCCGTGCCGCTCGCGCCTAAAGCTTTCGAAGTCCTGCTTGTGCTGGTCGAGAACGCCGGGCACTTGGTGGACAAGGATGACCTCATGAAGCGGCTGTGGCCCGGTACCTTCGTTGAAGAGGCGAATGTCGCTAAACACGTCTCCTTATTACGAAGGATATTGAGCGAGGCGACCAATGGGCGGGAGTACATCGAAACCGTACCCAAACGCGGCTACCGATTTGTGGCGGAGGTTAGGGAGGTAGAAGAGCCAGAGGCTGGCTCCCAACCTCAAGCGATTCCCGGAGCAAACCTGACCGGCAAGAAAATTTCCCACTATCGCGTGCTGGAAGTGCTCGGCGGCGGTGGTATGGGCGTTGTGTACAAGGCGGAAGACCTAAAGCTGGGCCGTTTCGTAGCGTTGAAGTTCCTGCCGGAGGAGATCGGCAGCGACGCGAAAGTCTTGGAGCGCTTTGAGCGTGAAGCGCGAGCTGCTTCCGCGCTTGACCATCCCAACATCTGCGCCATTCATGAATTCGGCGAGTACGACGGCCGGCCCTTCATCGCAATGTCGTTATTGCAGGGACAAAACCTGCGCGAGCGTATTGCCGCGAAAGCAGCCCCGTTTACGACCGACGAATTGTTGAACCTGGCGATTCAGATCGGGGAAGGCATGGCTGCAGCGCATGAAAAAGGCATTATCCATCGTGACATCAAACCGGCAAATATCTTCATCACCAATCGGAACGAAGCCAAGATTCTGGACTTCGGTTTGGCAAAGATGACGGACGCAGGTGATCGCGAAGGCCTCCAAAGCCATGAAGCGCGATCCCTGGACGCTACGACCGCAATGGCCCTTGATCTTAGGCTCTCGCTGACCGGTGTGACCATGGGCACGGTGCCCTACATGTCGCCGGAGCAGGTTCGCGGCGAGAAGCTGGATGCACGTACAGACCTGTTTTCTTTTGGCCTGGTGCTTTATGAGATGGCAACGGGGCAGCAAGCATTCAGCGCGGGCACGGCGGCGGGGCTTCACGAGGCGATTCTGAATCGCACTGCCGTCTCGGCACGGGAGTTGAATCCGGAACTTCCGCCCAAGGTGGAAGAAATCATCAACAAGGCGCTGGAAAAAGACCGCAATCTGCGCTATCAGCACGCAACCGACATGCGAACGGATTTGCAACGATTGAAGCGCGACTCTGAGAGAGGACGCAGTTCTGCGGCAACATCAGGACCGGCGGTCGTGCTAGAACCCCCTCCGGCTCCGGTTAGAAACGTGTGGAAAATCGCGGTTCCTGTTCTGCTCATCGCCGTACTCGTCGCGGGCGGTTTTTACTATCGGTGGCATCAGAGCAAGCACCTGACCGAAAAAGACACGATTGTTCTCACCGATTTTGCCAATAGCACGGGCGATGCAAATCCGAGACGCTCCCACTCGCCCGTAAACTCCGCGGCCCAGAAGCGAGTGATGTTGGCCGTGCTCCCTTTCCAGAATATAAGCAACGATCCCGCGCAGGAATATTTCAGCGATGGCCTGACGGAAGAGACGATCACTGACTTGGGTCAATTGAGCCCTGAGCACTTAGGCGTCATCGCTCGCACCTCTGCGATGGCCTATAAGCACACCAACAAGACCATCTCCCAGATCGGGCGTGAACTAGATGTTGACTACGTTTTGGAAGGAAGTGTGAGACGGGAAGGCGGGGAAGCTCGCGTCAGCGCGCAGTTAATTCGCGTCAGCGACCAAACCCATCTTTGGGCACAGAACTATGAGCGCGAACTGCACGACCTCCTGCAAATCGAGAACGAACTAGGAAAAGCCATTGCGCGACAAGTGCAGATTAACCTTACGCCGCAGCAGGAAATAGATTTGTCAAAAATGCGTGCCATAAACCCCGATGCGTATGATCTGTACCTGAAGGGCCGTTACTATTGGAACCTAAGAAATCCCGCTGCCATAAAGGAGAGTATCGGGTATTTTCAACAGGCAACCGCACAGGATCCCAATTTCGCCCTGGCGTACGTCGGCCTTGCCGACGCCTACAACATCAGCAATATTCTAGGTGTCTACTCGGCGAAGGATAGCCTTCCTAAAGCCAAAGCTGCAGCCACCAAAGCTTTGGCACTGGATCCTTCCCTGGCAGAAGCGCATGCTGCCCTGGGCATAGTAATGTCGCACTATGATTTCGACTTTCCCGGGGCCGAAAGAGAATTTCTAAAAGCCATCGAACTAAATCCCAACTCAGCTTACGCCCACTTCTTTTATTCCAATTGCTACCTCGCTCCCATGGGTCGAATGTCGGAGGCCATCGCTGAGAACAAGAAGGCAGTGGAACTGGACCCGTTGTCATTGCCGATAAATAACTTCATGGGCATGACCTATTTGTTCGCTGAGGACTACGAAAAATCCTATCTACAATTCCGGCACACCATCGCAATGGATCCCACTTTTCCCCTCGCCCACCTGTACTTTTCCTGGCTTCTGACGGCGATGGGAAAATATGAAGAGGGCATTAAAGAGAACGAGAAAAGCGAAGTGCTGAGCGGCGCGAGCTCGGAAGATGCAACGGCGGAGGCGAACTCAATGCTGCAAGCCTTCAAGACAGGTGGAGAAAGAGGATTTTGGCAAAAGAATCTTGAGCGGGCCTTGCAGACGCAGAAGCGACCGGGTGGCGGGTTTGTGGCTCCGACCGATATGGCTGCCGCGTATGCACTTGCGGGCGACAAGGATAGTGCCTTCGAATGGCTCGACAAAGCGTACGTAGAGCGGGACGGCGAAGGTATCACGCTTCTGAAGGTCGTCCCCGCTTTCAAGAGTCTCCGCGGCGATCCCAGATTTACCGATCTGTTGCGGCGAATGGGCCTGCCTGAATAGCAAGAAAATTATAGCCGGATACTACTGCGATTGACCGTACCTTGTAGCCCATCAACGCTGCTGCCGCCCTGAGCTCCCAGCAAGCTGCTTCCCCTATCGAATTGGGATAGATTACGTTCGTCAACAATATTTCCTGCCTCTATCAAGTGTATGTGCGCGGAGAGGCATACTTGGCAGCCGGACAAGGCGGTGCTGCCGCTGCCGAGTTTCAGAAAATCATCGACCACAGCGGCATCGTCTGGAACTGCTGGACGGGAGCGTTGGCGCATCTGGGCGTGGCTCGTGCCGATGCCCTGCAGTCGGGAACTTCGCAGGGAGCGGATGCCGACGCCGCCCATGTAAGGGCGCTCGCCGCCTACAAGGATTTCCTCACCCTCTGGAAAGACGCCGACCCCGACATCCCCATCCTGAAAGAAGCCAAAGCCGAGTACGCGAAGCTGCAATGAAACTCGCCGGGACTTCGTTATTGCGGTTACGATCCTGCGCACTCCACAAAGTGTAGTTTTCGGTACAGCATGAGAGCGGAATTTCGCGGCCGTAAAGTGTTTTGTTTCCAGCGGCCTCGTAGAGTGGTGAATCGAAGGATTTCGGTACAGGCAAATAGTTGTCCTTACGAACCGTCGACAATCCATCAGCGCTTTTGTCGGGTGTGTTTACTCGACTTCTTCTTCTTTGCGCGCCTCGACCTCCGCCATTGCTTTCCTTTTTCTTTCCACCAACGTGTTTTAAATTCCTTTTGTGTCGCTGTTGTGCAATTAGTTGAGCAATGTGTTTGGCTCGACCTGCCTGCGATAAAAAACGGAAATGTTTGACAGGATGCATTGCTGCACTTTCTCAACATGTGGGCGTTTCGCCGAAGCAATCCAAGGGCCTGATGTATGGGTCGCTCTTCAGGAGGGGGATCCCACTCCTTCTGATCCATGGATTGCAGCTCAGCCTGCAAGGTGAACAGCCTCCATTGAGCGGTATACAGGTTGTCGGCATTCCAAATGCTCTGAAGTCCTTCTCGTAGCTGTTCAAGGGCCTCGCGCTTTTCCCTCTGTTTAATAATTTCCAGGTCCTTTGGTGGTAAGAGTTCTTTATGGAGTGTGCTCTGCCCGGCCAATCGCTCGGTTCTCGTCTGCGATGGAAAGAACTTGGGATACGCCGAGAGGAGGTGGTCGAAGCGATCCTCTAGGGCGTTAACCATGTTATGCAGAAAACGCTTCAAAGTACGTTCGGATTCCCCACCCGGGATGTGCGACTCTACTTCCATACTTGCTCTACCCGAAACTGCCAAGGGCTCCATTGTTTCTCGTTCTATCGACTTCTGCTTACTCCGTTGCTTATACAGCTGCGACCCCTTTTTATCCTTCCACCATCGGCGTTTGTGAGCTTTCTGTGTGGCGGCAATACAAGCATCTGAGCATAAGCATCGTCGCGCTGAACTCACAACGAAGTACGGTCTGGAGCAGTCGGGATTACGACATACGCGGCGCCTCGAAAGGTTTCTTCTAACCTGTATCTGGCGAATTGTTACGGGGAACCGATTTTTACCGGTAATCGCGCTGCGAACCTGCGAAAGTGGGCTGAGTCTCATTTTCGGACGCTCCTGGTGGCAGTGAAACGATCGGAGCCGCGAACCACGCTGCGATCGAGAAAACTCCGAATGATTTCTTGGAAGTTTTGCCGAGGTTGGCCGAATATCGCAGCGAGCGCGAGTCTTGTAAAAATCACGCAGCCACGGGTGTTTGATATAGGGCTCGACAGTGGGGTTGCCATCGAAACGAGCGGAGATTGGCTGCTAGTCGTGACGGGGGTGGATCGGGCGTTCGCCCTTCCCGTGAGGTGTGCGTGCGATGGTGGTTGAAGTAGGTCCTGAAATCGAGCAGTTTGTTTTCGAGATCTACCGTCGTCCAGAACAACATGTGATCTAAATACTCGCGGCGCAGGGTGCCGATCAGCCTTTCCACGAACGGATGGGACAGGGGCACGTAGGGAAGGGACTTGATTTCTGTCACCTCCAGAATCCGCAGATTGGCTTGCCACTGGTGGAACCGATAGAGCGGATCGTTGTCGGAGCTCAGGTACTTCGGCAACCAGCGATGCCCTCGAATGGCGCGGTTGAACATCCGACAGAGTGCGACACCATCGACCGTGCCCGCATGGACGCCGAAGCCAATGATCCGTCGCGTGTATTGATCCATGACGACCAGGACCCAGTGGGTCCGCAACGTGGCCGACTCGCACCGGAACAGATCCATACTCCAGAGGCTGTCTTTCATGTGGCCCAGGAAAGTCAGCCAGGAGGGACCACCGGAGGGCTGCCCCGGCCGGTAGGGATGGGAGAGAATCCTTCGAACCACGTCCTTGTCGATTTGGATGTTAAACGCCAAGGCCATCTGTTGTGCGATTCGCGGACAGCCCCAGTTGGGATTATGCTGCTTCATTTCGACGACCGCACGGATGAGTTCCGCGCTCGGTCCTTTCGGGCCCGACTTCCGACGGCGATTCGGTGAGAATAGCCTGCGATACTTTCGCTTGCTCATGGCGTGGTGAAGGCCTAGCAGTGTCGAGGGCTTCAGTGCAATTGCGGACCGGAGCAGACGAGTGGGACGCACCAAGAGCGCCATCCAGCCGGCAAAGATGCGGTCCGACGCGGATAGATTCGGCGATCGTTGCCTGCAGCGATTCACGATCAGGAGCTGGTGTTTGAGGAGAAGCGACTCCGCAACGATGGAACGGACGCCGCCAGGACCGAGCAACCGAGCCAGGACGGCAATGAAATGGATGAAAAGAACGGCCAGATTGCGCATCGAAGAATGGTAGCAGGACGGGGAATCCTCAGGAATCTTGGGAGGAATAACAATTCGCCAGCCACAGGAGTAGATATCCGGCTTTATCGCAGTATCGAATCGTTCTTAGCTGCCAACGCCTTACATGAGAAACCAGTGGGCGCCGACTGGGCGCTAGATATCTTTCGCCGGGCAAACCTAGGAGACACGCTGCTACAAAGAGTCATGGCGACCGACTACCCGGCTGCGTCGGTGATATCCCAGAGTTTGACTGCCGTACAGTTTGATTCTGGATCTCTTTATCAAATTGGTGGAGCATCTCACTTCGCTGAACTCTCGTTTAAAGCTTCTTTCGAATTGCACACAAGGACCGTGATACGTGCATAATCGAGGACAGGTGCGTTCCACAGAAAGAAGCGGAGCAGTCCGCTTTGGTCGCGGCTATTTTGCGTATGCGCTTTACTGCTTAGTTGAAGAGCGACATTATGAAACTGATTCTTGTGCTGATGTTTACTTTCCTTGCTGGTTTCTCCAACGCCGCTGTGCCTGCCGCCCTTCCAGGTTCTCCGACGAAAATAGGCATCGTTGGTCTGGCTCACGGCCATGTCGAGGGTTTTCTGAAGGGCGGCTCGCTGACACCGGCTGGCGGTATTCTAAATCGCCCTGACGTTCAGGTCGTTGGGATTGTTGAGCCCGACCAGACTCTCTTCGACTCGTATGCAAAGCGCCATCATTTGTCCGCGAGTTTGCACTTCCGCAGCATTCAAGAAATGGTTTTGCAATCGCATCCTCGGGCAGTGCTGGTCTTCACTGCCCCTAGTGAGCACAGACGAGTGATTGAGGAGTGTGCCGCATTGGGCGTACACGTAATGGTGGAGAAGCCGCTGGCCATCAGTTACAAAGATGCGCTGGGCATTCAGGACGCGGCGAACCGTGGCAAGATCCATGTGCTCGTCAACTTGGAAACGTCCTGGTACACGAGCAATACCGAGGCGTTCAATCTACTGAAGCAGGGCGTTTTGGGGCCGATCGTAAAGACCGTCTTTCGTGACGGCCATCAGGGACCTAAACTGATCGGCGTTCCCCCTGAGTTCCTCTCTTTCCTCATCGATCCGAAACAGAACGGTGCCGGAGCTTTGTTCGACTTCGGCTGCTATGGCGCAAATCTCATGACCTGGCTGATGGATGGCGAAACTCCGCTAACCGTAACAGCGGTAACCAAGCAGTTGCAACCGAACCTGTATCCCCAGGTAGACGATGAAGCAGACATCATCCTCAACTACAAAAATGCCGTTGCCATTGTTCAGGCGTCCTGGAATTGGCCTTTCGCTCTGAAGCAGATGGATGTGTATGGCCGCACAGGCTATGCCAAGGCAATCGACTCCGAGCGCATCGAGGTCCGAAAGGCGAATGAGTCCGAAGGCGGGATGCTGAAGGGAGAGAGCCTCACCGCGCCGTACGACGATCCTTTGCACTACCTGGCTGCGGTCTTGAACGGGGGCATAGAGGAAGGAAATAGCCTGTCATCTCTGAACAACAACATGACCGTGTCCGAGATTCTGGATGCAGCACGACAGTCCGCTCAGACCGGCAAGTCAGTCAGTCTGCCACTCACAAAGTGAAGCTAATTCCAACTAGTCCAGACGTGAGCGCAATCGGTTTGCTGTTGAAGAGGATGGAAGAACACGCTGCGGAACCAACGATGCCGTTCCCCTTCTTGCAATGCCCATTCAGAATGCGATAACTCCCAAGTCGTCGGCTAACCTTACCTTGCAAGATTACGGAAGGTTTACCCGTCTGCCCGAAGGGAATCGTTCTCAAAGTCTCAAAGCGCAATGCCAGCCCTTAATCTATGATCTGTCTGTAGAAGTTTTCCATTAACAACTACCGAGTTCATTGCCGCGGAGCACAACATGAGCCGGGTCTTAGTCATTGGAAGTGACGCTCAAGTGAGCCGGAAGATCGGCGATGCACTCTCTTCCGCCGATTTCCCTATGGAGTACTCGGCAGGGCACGCCGACGCCCTGCAGCGGTTGCGCATGCGCTCGTTTGGGGTCGTAATCACCAATCCCGACAGCACTGTCGAGAAGGACTTGGCACTGCTGGAGGAGATGCGCGCCATTAGGCCTGGGGTAAAGAGCATCGTCCTGGCTCGTCACAGCACCCCGGATGAAGTCATTGCTGCCCTGCGTGCCCGGGTGTAATCTCAGATACTGGGCCAGACAAACTCCCCGTCTGCACGACGCCTGTCAACGACGCCGGACCCGTCTTAGCCCCGAATACAATCGACTGCGGCGTTACCGGAATGTCGCCCACCGCCGTGCTCGCGTGCACTCCTGTCGTCACGGTTGCAGCATAAAAGATGCCCGCTCCGTTCACGGCAACCACCACGAGGTCATAACTCCCGGTGGGCACCGGACATAGTGCGAAGTTGCCGTTGGCGTCGCTCAGTGTGGACAAGATAACCCGATCCACACCGCTGCCGTCCTTTTGTTCAAGAGCCACCATTGTGGTACCGCCTACTATGGGCTTTGTGGTGGTTGACTCCCAGCCTTCACTTCGCTGCCACCAACGCAGGCTGAGCGGCACCTAGTTGCGCTTTCACCTTTCGCAGGGTCTGGCGTGTAGTCCGAAGCTCTGACTTCAGATCACGAATCTCCCGCTGCTGCTCCTTGATCGCGTTCAGCATCGCCCAGATGATCGGATCGTTGTTCACCAGCAGGTAGCCCTTGCTGTTTTCCGTCACCGCTTCGGGAATCGCTTTTTGAACATCCTGAGCCACCAGCCCAACGTGTTCCTCCTGGTCGCGGATGCCCATGCCGTTATCTTCTTTGTAGCGGTAGCGCATCGGGTTGATCTTCATGATCTCGCTCAGGCCGGAGCTGAAGCTGCCCTGCAGCGTCTTCAGCCTGCGGTCGGAGAATGTGCCCCACGAGCCACCACCGGGCTTATCAGCGCTGCCGTTAACGGTGAGTGAGTTGTCGGGATCTCTCGTCGCGATGCCGACGGCGCCGCTCGCAAGAATGGTCAGAACGTCGTTCCCAGTATTTACGTTACGGATATTCAGCTTGTTCGGGCCCTGCGCGGAGTTGCTACCGGTGTCCAGGATCTCCCACTGCAGCCCGCCCGAGCCGGTGGTTTGCAAGTCTAGGCCTGCGCCAACACCCGATTCCGGGCCTCGAACGAACAGCCCCACCTGATTGGGTGCGGAGATGTCAAGCGTCGCGCTCGGGCTCGTCGTCCCGATCCCTACGCTGGGCGGGATTGTGCCGGAAGGGCACCCCCCCGAGGCACAGCCAAGTACCAGCGCGTTGCTCTCGCCTACCGTGGCGAAGGTGCCGATCGCCGTGGCGTTGGTCAGGTTGCCCGAGCTCACGTTCGCGGCGTAACCCAGCCCAGTGTTGAACTTGCCAGTAGTGTTCGAGCCGAGTGCCGCCTCGCCGACGGCCGTGTTAAAGCTCCCCGTGGTGTTGAAATTGAGCACGCTGTCGCCCATGGCGGTGTTGTCGGTACCCGAGCCGTTCGAAAGCATTGCGCTGAAGCCGGTCGCGGTATTGTTGAAGCCCGTCGTGTTGTTAATGAGCGCTTCGTGGCCGGTGGCGGTTGTTGCTGTTGCCGAAGGTATTGGAAGAGAGCGCGAAGTAGCCGGTGGCGGTGTTCTCAGAGCCAGTGGTGTTCGCGAAGAGCGCTTTGAAGCCGGTGGCGGTGTTGTGCCCTACGCCCGTAGTCTTGAAATTTCCGGCGTTGATCCCTACGAATGTGTTATCCGCAGAGGCGGAGCAGCAGGCGTGGATAAAGGGACTGCTGCCGATGTTAATCACGCCGACAGTAGCACTGGTGGTTTGAGAAAGATTGAGAGTTCCCCGGACGAAGGTGTTTCCACTGACGTCCAGCGTCCCGGCCGGGCTAGTGTTGCCGATGCCGACCTTACCTCCGCTTTCGAAAATCGCTGAATTTCCGATCCTGCTGGTTCCGGTGAACTTCGCTACCCTGTTGGTCGTGCCACTGCCGGTGATTGAAGCTAGTGGCTGCCCCGTGGTTGTCTTGCCGCTTGTTGCGCTTGTTATCACGCCAGTATCTCCAGGCCGTGAACCTGTATCTGCTAGCACAAAGGCGGAAGCCGGTTTCCCGGACAGCGTCTCCGCATCGACTGCCTTCAGTGCATAGGGTACGCTCAGCAAGAGAACGCGGGGCTGTTCCGCTTGCCCCTGCACCTGCACTCCCAGCCATCGTGCTTCCCCGGAAGCGAACAAGTCGGTCGGCAGTCCTTGGCTCGTCGTGGAACCGAGGATTACAGAGTAGTGCCCGTTCTTGCTGGACTCGACGTTTTGGGTTTCCATCCACAGCGGCGCTCCGCCGTCCTGATCCTTATATAAATAGAAGGTCACCCCGACTACGCCGCTCAGCGGCTTGCCGTTCACTTCGGTGAACGTGCCGCTGAAATTCACCAGCGTTGGTACGGCGCGGTTGGCCGTGGTTGTAGGAGATTGCTGGCCAAGAACTGGTAATGCTATTCCCAGTAGCAGAGTCGCGAGAACCCAAATCTTTACTCTCGTCATATGTGCCTCCTGTTTTCCTAACGCGATGATGATCAAGTGTTCCTCAGAAGACCCACGGACGATTGGCCACCATCGCGGACCGTCGCCGCCTATGCGCTCGACGGATCACTCTCACTCGGAACCGGCAGAACTGTCCTGAGGAGGTCCTAAAAGATCTCTAAAAACGATCAAAAAAATCTAGGAAAGCCGTATCTGGCTGGAAAGAAAGGACCCACAAACCGGATTCGTCAAGGACACGATTTCTGTCTGCGAGACGGGCGGCAAACCTGGCGGAAAGGTGTCTTGGCAAGTCACTGGCATTCGCCACGACGCCTACGCCAGTGCCCATCGCATTCAGGTGGAAGAAGAAAAGCCTCCGCAGGAACAGGGGCACTACCTCCACCCGGAGTTGTTCGGCGCATCCGAGGAGCAAGCAGTCGGATACCACATCCCGCCGTCCACAACGATGGCTGGAGCGCAACCAGCTTCATGGGCAGACGGCGCCAGCAAGTAGGCGGGCAGTCCTGATTCAGCCTCGTGCGGTCGTCAAGGAGAACGCCAGAGTAATACTAGGCCACATTACGCCGGGGAAACGGGGTGATGAGACGCAAAACTTGCGGACTCGTCTTCCCGACTTCGGGGTGCAATCCTAAACAGAACTTTCTGGACGACCTGAAGGCGTGTGCGGAGCGTGCCAAGCTCAAGAAGGAAGACTTCTGGCTGCACAAGTTTCGTGCTACGTTTGCAACCAACGACACCCATGCCGCCGTCACCCAGCTTCTCGACGATGCGGTAATGCGAGATGGTTTGGCCAACCATGGGTGGCGCTCAGGGTGCAATGTTAGGAGTGCTGCGACGGCGAAGTCAACGAAGGGCGATGCTTCACGATGCTTCACCAAGCGCAAGGAGAATTTGCCCAGTTGCTTTTAAACGAGGATGAGGTTCCGCGTGATGAAGGAACTGGGGCTGACGCGGAGTTGACGACAGTGTTAGGGCTTCAGGGTTGATCCTTACTTCTTTGAGGTACTGAATTCCGCCAGCAAGTTAGCAAACTCAGGACGGCTCTGGAGGCTCCTGAACTCTGGTTCTCTGCGGGCTTCCTCGGTGGAATAGCCCTTCTGAAACGCTTCACGCAAGTCCTTCAAGGCATCCTCAGGGCGATTGGCCAGCGTGTGCACGGTCGCAGCTTGGGACATGAGGATGACGGTATTCGGATCAATGCTGCGTGCACGGCTTAGCCATTCGATGGCTTGTGCTCCGTCCCCCTTCTTCGCGTAGTAGCAGGCTAAGTCACCCATGGTTTCAGCATTCCGCGGATTGACCTGTAGCTCTTTGTAAGCCAAGGCGACGGCCTTGTCGTACGTCGCCAACGATTTCTCTTTCTGCCCGTTCCAGCGATAAGCGTCAGCAAGATTGCCCGTGAGCATTTCTTCATTGGGGTTCATTGCCACGGCTTTCTCGAACATCGGCACAGATTCCGCGTAGCGTTCCAAATAGAAGTAGGCCGTACCGATGTTGGAGTACAAGACTGGGTTGGGCATGATCGCGAGGGCCTTCTGGAAGTACGGTATCGACTCCTTGAATTTGCCCTGACTGAAGTAGACCACTCCCACGTTTTCATAACCGAAACTGATCTCGGGCGCAAGCTCAGCGATGCGCTGAAGGGCCGTGAGTGCCTTGTCATAGTCCCCGAGTTCGTAGTAAGCGAGTCCGAGCGAGTTGTAGTTGGCCCAGTAATACGGGCCTATCTGAATCGCTTTCTGGTAAGCGTCGATTGCTTCGTTCTTCTGGCCCGATCTCAGGTAAGCCGTTGCGAGCCGACGGTAGCCTTCGTCGGAGTTGGGAGCTAGCTCCACGGCCCGTTTCATCTCCTCGACAGCCTCGACGAACCTGCCTGTACCCAGATATACGCTGCCCATGGCCAAGTGTACTTCCGGCAGGGAATCATTTATCTGCTGTGCCTGTTTGGCCGCCGCGAGAGCCTTGTTCGCCCAGAAGCGTTCCTTCTTGTTCCCGTACATGCCCAGACTCGCGTCAGCGATGCCCGCATATGCCAACGCGAAGCGGGAATCTTTCTTCAGAGCTTCTTCATAAAGTTGTAGTGCGGTTTCGATCTCCTTGGTGTTCTGCTCATTGCGCATCATTTCGCGACCGCGCAGATATAAATCGTATGCCTCGACATTCTCAGTCGGGTGCTGCGTGCTGCTGCCTGTTCCTTCGTTGGGCGTGCCGCTCCCAATCGCGGTGACGATTTTAGCGTACATGTCGTCTTCAACAGTCAGCAGGCTCTGCGATGCACCTGTAAATACGCCGCTCCACAGTCGTCGCCCGCCGCTGACATCATCGACGTTCGCAGTCACTCGCATGTTTTCACCGGAGCCCTGAATCGTTCCGGTGACCAACAGGTTCACGCCGAAGTTGCGTGCGATGCCTTCAAGGGGCTGCGTTAGGTCTGTTTCTTTTGCCGCCGGATTGGCAACCACATGCACGCCGGACAGCCCAAACAACTTCGCAGTGAGCGCCTCGGCGATTCCGTCTGCGACGTATCCGAGCGATGCGCGGTCACCCAACACCCGGAACGGCAGCACTGCAACATACTTGCCCTGCTCCAAAGCGGGGAGCCCCGCGACATGCTTCGCTTCCTGCACACCACCTCGGCTGGCAAACAAACGGTCACGCAATCGGCCAGCATTCAGCAACAGAATCGTCACTACGACGACCACAAACAACGCACTCGATACCAGCAGCCACTTGCGCCACGGGGATGTTACCGAGCCTTCCGCGAGTACAGGTTTTATCGCTGAAGGAGCTGCCCTCTGTTTCCCGCTGGACGATTTGGTTGCTGCCCCCGCCGATTGAATCGGTTCTTCCGCTGACGTGCTTGCGACGGGTATCCTCCCCGACTCCGTGTCCCGCTTCAGCCGCTGCAACTCCGCACGCATGTCGGAGGCGTGCTGATAGCGCAGGTTGCGATCCTTTTCCAGCGCACGGTTGATGATGTCTTCCAGCTTGGCTGGCAGGTCGGGGCTCAGGCGCACAGGAGCCACTGGAGCACGATTCAGGATGGCTTCGAAAACTACTCCTGTGCTTTCGCCACGGAAAGGCAAGGCTCCTGTCGCCATCTCGTACAGAACCGCACCGAACGAGAACAAATCCGTGCGTGCGTCCAATTCCTTAGCACGGACTTGCTCGGGAGACATGTAGGCGACCGTTCCAAGCGCCGTTCCCGGACTCGTCAAGTGCTCGGCACTCGATTCGATAGTCTCTTGCGACATTCCGCTTGCTGCTCCTACGCCCGCGCCCCCCACCGGAACAACTTTCGCCAATCCAAAATCGAGAATCTTGGCGTGTCCACGCTTGGTCACAAAGATATTGGCAGGCTTGATGTCGCGGTGGACGATGCCTTCTGCGTGTGCTGTGTCAAGCGCGTCCACGATCTCGATGGCCAGCGACAGAATCAACTCGGTTTCCATCGGACGCCCCGCGATGCGGTGCTTCAGAGTCAGCCCATCCAGAAAC
This sequence comes from uncultured Acidobacteriota bacterium, assembly GCA_963796095.1. GTDB lineage: Bacteria > Acidobacteriota > Terriglobia > Terriglobales > Acidobacteriaceae > JABDBE01. The sequence goes on along the minus strand of CAWCKL010000043.1, from coordinate 282,503 downwards.
TCCATGGCGATGAACGCTTCGCCGTGCTGGTCGTCTATTTCGTAGATCGTGCAGATGTTGGCGTGATTCAGTGCAGAGGCAGCTTTGGCCTCCCGCTGGAAGCGGCTAAGAGCCTGCGGGTCTTTGGCTACATCGTCAGGCAGGAACTTGAGAGCCACAAAGCGACGGAGTTTGACATCCTCAGCCTTGTACACCACACCCATCCCGCCACCGCCGAGCTTCTCGACGATGCGGTAGTGCGAGATGGTTTGGCCGATCATGGGGGAGCACAGGACTCAGGGTGCAATGTTAGGGATGTGACGAGGCAGAGTCAACGAGGACGGCACACCGATGGACGGATCACGGGTTGCGACCAGTTCTTGCGAGCCTCGATTCTGCCCTCAGGGGATGGTAAACTTTTTGCCTCTCGGGGAATCGGCCATGAACATTACCGGGCTCGGAGCCGACCGTCGTCGTCTAAAGCTGAGAATCATGAGCGATGGCGACCTGTGGTGGCTCTTCCTTAATCACCGGGAGGAGTGTCTACAGGAGTTCTGGGGAGAAGTGGAAGCTCGAAAAGCGGCTGGTATCTTATCCAAGAACAGTCCATTCTGGGCGATGGGCGAACTCGCAGGGTACCGTCAACTGCGAGGTTCCGGTAGCAATTCCAACCTGATTGAACTGACCCGTGAGGAATGGGAAGCGCATAGACGCCGGAAGATGTTTCGAGTGATCTCAACCTAGACGACGCCATCCTCAACAAATCCCGGCAGTATTAAGACGATTCGAAAACCGCTCACACTGTGTCATTGCAGTTTCGCATACTCGGCTTTGGCTTGCTTGAAGATGGGGATGTCGGGGTCGGCGTCTTTTCAGAGGGTGAGGAAGTCTTTGTAGGCGGCGAGGGCGCGAGTGCGGGCTAGGTCAGCATCCGCCCCCTGCGACGTTCTCGCTTGCAGGGCGTTGGCACGGGCCATGCCCAGATGCGCCAACGCCCCCGTCCAGCAGTTCCAGACGATGCCGCTATGGTCGAGAATCTTCTGAAACTCGGCTGCGGCGGCGCTGCCCTGTCCGGCTGCCAAGTATGCCTCTCCGCGCACGTACACATGGTAGAGGCAGGAGACATTGGGAACAAACCCGATTTGCCCCAATTCGATGAGTGAGGCAGCTTGCAGGGCATTCAGGGCGGAAGCTGGATTCCTTCTGTCCAGCGCCAATTGTGCCTGAATCGCGGGCAGCCAAAGCGACTGCATCTGTGTGTCCAGCGGGAAGCGTTTTCCTAAGTCTTGTGCCAAAGAGTCAGCGCGTGCCGTATCGCCCGTCATGGCAAATGCAAGCGCGGATTCACTCTCGACGCCCTGACTCGCGGGAGCGAGCTTCAGAGCCTCTGCCGCTTCCTGCCGGGCTTCCGCAGCGTTGCCATAAGCCGCTTGTTGGATCCGGTCCGACGCGGACAGATTCGGCGCTCGTTGCCGGGAGCGATTCAGGATCAGGAGTTGATGCTTGAGCAGAAGCGACTCGGCAACGATGGAACGGGCACCGCCAGGTCAGGGAACTACCAGAATATTTCGGTCGCATGGCAGTATTCTTGGCTAGGAAAACCGAATTAGTGGAAGTTGCGCATCGGAGAAAATGGACGGATTCGTGTCACACCAGATGTCCTGCGGGACTTGCTCGGCACGGCTCACAAGTTTGTGACTGCGAGGAGGGCGCGATGAATCGAGAACGTGCGCTGAAGGTTGTGCTGGTCGTGGTGGGCTTGATCTTTTCCGCTCTAGTTTATCCCTTGACGATGTTTGTGCGGCAAGAGCCTGCGTTGGCGATGATGCTTAGCCTTTATGTCACACTCGGCATTTTCCTGCTGCTGGCTGCCCGTAACCCATCGGCGAATCGCAGCCTGATTGCTTTCACGGCATGGTCGAGCTTCGTCCATGCAATGCTTATGGCGGGGCAGGTTTTCGCTAATCTGATCGCACGCGGAGAACTCGTCGGCTCCGCTGTGCTTGTTGTCATCGGTGTAGCCCTGATCGTGCTGGCTCCGGCGAAGCAACCAGTCGAGCGGGTATCTGCGGTTGGAGCGTAGCTTCGCACGGATCAGTGTTCAAGGCACAACGAACTCACAGAACAGACTGGAACCGTCCACCTACCCAGCACGAATCGCTGGGCGATTGTGACCTGCCCTTGCGCCTATACTATTGGCAATGGTCAGGCTGCGCAGTTTGGAGTCGGGTGATGTCGACGCTGTCCATGCCTTGATTTCGAGAATGGACGTGGTGCGCCACATGCGGTTTTCCTTGTGCTCAAGAGAGGAGAGCCAGAAATTCCTTTGCGACTCGCTGCTGGAATCCCCGTCGGATCCTTGGAGGTCCATCGTCCGGGCGATTAGCGACAGCCCACGAAGTGATCTCGTTGGACTCTGCGGCGTAGTCATCTTGAGAGGCGCCGAAGAAGGTGAAATCTGGTACTTGGTGGAGCCAGAATCTTGGGGCAAGCGGATCGCAACCGAAGCAGCGAAACATCTGCTCGATCTCGGATTCGGCGAACTGAGTCTCCACAGAATTTTGGCCACGTGTCTTCCGGAGAATCCCGCATCGGCGCGGGTCTTAGAGAAGGTGGGCATGAGAAAGGAGGGGTTTCTCGTCAAGAACCTCAAGATCCACGGGGTGTGGAAGAGCAGTTTCCTGTACGCCATACTCGCCGAGGAATGGAGTCGCGCCTCGTCTAACCAAGTCATGCGCGGGGGACAGCGCGTGGAGTTCTCTGGCAAGGAGTTTGAGCTGCTCGAGCACTTTCTCTGTCACTCCGGAGAGACGCAGAGCCGCGAGCGCCTTCTCGACGAGGTCTGGGGCTACGAGAATTTCCCTACCACCCGCACCGTGGATGCCCATATGTTCGCATTCGCCAGAAACTCGAACCCGTTCCCCAGGAACCTCGTTATTTTTTGACTGTGCACGGAGTAGGTTACAAATTCGTAGGATGAAATGAACATGATGGCCTTGACTGAACGAATGCTGGACAACACGCGAACCGCAATCGGCCAAAAAATGGCAGCTCAATCTTCCCCTGCCACCGGAACCGATCTGAGGGATAACACCCAGTTCCTCTCGGACGAACTGAACGCGCTCCGCCGAGAGGAAGCGAAACTGCAGCAGGCCATCTTTGAAGCCGCCCAGGTGCAGCGTCGCCTCTGTGCACCGCGCGAACTGAGCTGGGGCGAGTTCGAGGTTGCCGGAGAAATTTTTCCGGTCCGTCATCTCTCGGGTGATTTTTTCAAGGTGATGGAACTTGGCTCCGCCCTTGGAGTGGTCTTGGGCGACATCGCCGGCAAAGGATTATCCGCTGGCATTTGGCTGCCCCATCTCATGGGCCTGATCCAGCGCTCTGCACGTCGGCATCCGGACCCAGCCGATGCCGTCGCCGAGGTGAACCACGAGCTCTGCCACGACGACGGGGCGCCGCCGCTGACTGCACTTTTCTTCGCTCGAATCGATCCGCGAGCGAATGAACTCGCCTACTGCAATGCTGGCCTGCCAGCGCCTCTGCTATTGAGGGACAACAAGACGCTGGAACGTCTGGAAGAAGGTGGCCCCACGCTCGGCGCAGTGAAAAATGCCGCCTACCACACCGGAAGTGTCACTCTCAACCCGGGCGATATGCTTGTCGCTCACTCCGACGGCCTGACCGAGTGCCGGAATACGCAAGACGACGAGTTCGAAATGGAGCGGCTAACGGCCGCAGCGAGAGCTGTCTCCGGCACAAGCGCGAGTAAAGTCCTTTTCTCTTTGCTCGGAACCGTTCTCGATTTCGCGGACTCGTGCTCAGCGGGCGACGACTTGACGCTTTTAGTTGTTCGTCGCCGCGACGCGATCAAAGGTGAGCAGCCCCGTTCGCGCGCCAAAGATTTTTCGGCTCCTCACCGGCGGCCGGCTTCGGTCTCGCGGCCGAAGAACCCCGACCGGGGAGGACACAGTTCCAAATAGCTGAGTTGTGGTACGGGAGGACACAGTTCCAAATAGCTGAGTTGTGGTACACACCGGGGTCCACGAGTGGTGTAACTCGGATCCCTAACTGGGTGGTGTGCCGAACTTCCCTGGCAAAGGAGTGGTTATGGCGTTGCAGGTCGGCTCGCATCTCTGCCGCGCTCTTAGCGAACGTTCCGATCCTTTTCCAGACACTTGTTGATGATTTCTTCCGGGGCAGACGCTTGCTTGCCGAGGCGAAGCCCTTGAACTACTCCGACGGTTTGCATCAAGAATTTCGAAGTGCGCCTGCTTTCGCTCGCGGGCCGCGATTGCTTCACCGGGGTCGTCGCCGACATGTTCCCAGGGGCGGGCGCCGTCAGCGAGCGAGTACCGCAGAAAATAGGGACCGGCAAGGTCGGTGGGCCGCCAGTGCACTGCGCGCGTTTGCCGCGGATATTCGCCCTGGTGTTCCGGGCCGCAAGTCTCCGATATCGCATATCATGCGAGTCCTATTCCTAGCGCATGTTTGCCATGGGGGCCTGTAAGCCCAAGAAAAAGCAAGAGCGATTTTTGAGTTTGGTCACTACATGAGCCATTCTCGTCCCTCCTCGGGTGTGGGCGGATCCAGCTGAGTAATTCCGAGAATGCGCAGCACTTCGGCGGCGTGTTGGTTGCCGCGGGTCACACAAGTCTTGCGGCGCTGACCGAGATCGACTTCGACACAGCGGATCGTCTCCAGCGCTTGCCAAGCAAACGGCGAGGACAACTGGCTACCGGCGCGGCGCAGACTCTTTTCCAGAGCGCGATCCAGTAACAGCGCGAGTGCGGCCACGAACACGTGGGCCTGCACACGCTCGTCGCTGTGGTGGTACACCGGGCGTAGCTCCAGCAGATCTTTCAGATGAGAGAAGCCGCGCTCGACTTCGTTCAGCTGCTTATAGGCGCTTACCGCCTCGGCGGCCGACAGATTCCGTTCCTCGGTCTGAATGACGTATTTGCCTTCCAGCGCCTTCTCCCGCACCAAGTTGAGGGGATGCTCAAAAAAACGAAACTTCCCCTTCCGCAGCTCCCAGGCAAAATAACGATGACCATGATGGCGGCGCAGACGCGTGGCGGCCGCAGCCCCAATCTTGTCCGGCTCTTTTAACTCGCCTTTTTCTACCTGCGCGCTTAATGCTTCCAGCTCTTTGCGAGCCCGCTCCATCGCTAATACCCGCAGGCTGCGCTCATACACTTCGCGTTCTTCGCTGTGCACTACGAACACCCGCACCCCAGCTTCTTTCCCCGCCACTTCGACCACACTGGTCTTGGGCGTCACCGCCTTCTCGGCCGCTGCTATCCCCACCGCACATTCTTGCCAGTGGGAATCGCGCGGGCGGATTTCACCCCGTAATCGGGACCGCCTCCGGGCGGCGGATCGGACGGCTTTAAAGAAACTTCACGAAGGTAGTTGCAATGCGAGAAAACTAGCAGGGGTCAGATTCTGGGCGGGCGGACTCGTCGGCAACCTGGAAGGTGAGGGGCGAATTGAAGGGGGCGTGCACAATAAATTTACCGTTGATGTGCGGGAGGGCTAGCGATGGATGTTCACCAAGCGTTTGCGGGAGCGCGTTCGTCGCGGAGAAATCACTTGCAGTGTCCGCATCACGTCCGCTTTGTGCAAACTTAGCCCCCTATGGTGATCCGCCGCTCTCCTATTCGTCTTCATCGGACTCGAAATCTTCGAAGAGGCCCGGTTGCGGTTTCGGTGGCACGTAATCGGCACCGAGGCTCAGACGAAGGGGGGCATGGGGCCGTCCGTCCGCCCAGCAACTTCTCTGGGTGGCTGCCGCGTTTTGGGCCAACCAGTCGCAGAGGCTGTTATCCTTGTGGCCGGCGTGTCCTCTGGTCCACAACCAGGTGGTCTTGTTGAGAGAAGCAAGTTCGTCGAGTTCCATCCAGAGGTCGACGTTGCACACGGGCTCATGCTTTCTCCACCACTGCCTCTGCTTCCATTTCACGATCCACTTTGTGATCCCGTGAAGTACGTACTCGGAGTCGGTCGTGATCTCGACCTCGCAGGGTTCCTTTAGGGCGAGCAGACCCTGGATCGGCGCCATCAACTCCATCCGGTTGTTCGTGGTGTGCGGATCGAACCCAAAGAACTCCTTCTTGACGCCTCCAAACCTGAGAATGCAAGCCCATCCACCCGGCCCGGGATTGCCGAGACAAGACCCGTCCGTGATGAGCGAGACCTTCTTCATGCTTTCGAAGTTGCCGCTAGTAGCGGGCCAGCCAAGCTCCATTCAATCACGGGATTTCAAGGCGTGGGCTTCCGATCTGGGAATATCAAGCTTTAAATGCCCACAACATTTGGAATTGGATTTGCTGCGCTATTTGCAAATCGACTTCATGCCCTTCGAGGAGCGCACAATTCAGGGGTACGAGGATGATCGAACATAATTTACTCCTGGGAGGACGTTCTGCGGCCCTGGATGCACGCACGCGATTCAAAGGACCCCGAGCGACACACATCCCAAGCGCACCGAAACCGCTGCCGGCCGCCGAAATCCAAACGGCCCCCCCTGCTAATCTGGCCCGATTGTCGTTGGCTACCAATGGCGCTTGGTCGCGCAAACAGGCTCAGAGACAGCATAACGAACACAGAAAAAAGGTGAGATGCCCACAGGATGTCCGAAATAGTCCAACGTGTGCCTGCGGCATCAACGCCTCATTCCCCGATGCTGGCAAGCACGGCTTCCACGAACTCATCGCCTATGAACATGCCTGCGGCAACCAGTTTTTTCACCAGCGGGCGAGCGCTCTCGACCTGTCCACGATTCTTTGCGCGCAGGACGACTCCGAGAGTCCCAATGACTCGCACGTCGTGAGCCGCAGCGCAGCGGCGTGCAGCACGGTCGTCGAGCACAGCCCACCTTGGGGCATCGACGCAATGTGCGATCACCTGCGCCTCGCCCGTCCCGAGATCCCAGTGCTCGATGCTGGCCGCAACTGCGATATCTTCAACGCGGTATCCGCCTGCCCATTCCATCGCTCTTGCCGCCGTCCGGTCTTTGTGTTGGCCGGCACGGACCTCCTCAATTACGGCGTTCGGAACCAGGATGGCAGGAGCTACGTCCCCGATCAAATCGAGTCGGTCGATGCGGGAGAACAGAATGAGTGGTGAGGCGTTGACGACCCACTCCTCACTCACGGTTGATCTCGTCCTGCAGGTCCTCGGCGGTTACCTGCACAACAGGGATGCGCCGATGCGAGAGTTCGTCGATGAATTCCGCGCGGCTCGTGCCGGCGACTTCGGCCGCTTTCGATTGGGAGAGCTCGCCGCGCGAGTACCAGAGAAGCGCCGCCGCAACGCGCATCTCTTTCAAGAACTCGCTCGGCGACAACCGCAGCGCCGAGAGGGCCCCGTCCGGCACATCGAATGTTATTGTAGGCATTTCCTTTGCCTTCCGACCATCAGGATACCGCGGCGCTTACTAAGAAAACACTTGTGCTCCGCAAAAACATCATCGGTCCTCACGCAGCGGTTTCTTCCGACAAAATTCGTGATGCAGCCCACCGAGGACATCCTTGATTCTGATCCGGCAGGCGGCTGTTAACTCATGCCCTTTAACTTCCGGTTTCCGTCTAGGCCTGGCCTACGGAAAACATCATCGCCATCGAGTAGCCACAGAATCAACAACATCGAGGTCGCTCTCGTGGTCGGATATCCTGCAAAGAGTTTTACGAACCCAGCATCTAACATTATTACATTAGCGCCTTTCCAAGATCGGACGGAGTTTTCGGTAGGCACAGGCACGGATCAAGACGGGCCTGAACAGCCGCTCGAGGTCCTTGACCTGCTAATGCGTTGAAAATATAGCGGGGCCGCGTTCCGTTTCCTTGTTCACCACCCGCTATGCCTCCATTAGCATGTTTGTTGGCGCGCAAGAGCATCGGGCCGACTTGCTGGATTTTGCTCAAGCCCGTGACTGCTGGCATCGTGGGGCAACATCGGTTGGTGAATTGCCCACCGCGGCGAATGAGCTGATCGGCCGAGGAGACGAGGACACACTCAGAGGGAATGCTGCTTAAGCAGTTAGAATGCGCGTGGGAGGGCAAAGCTTGCAAATGCCGATCAATTGCTCTCCTGACCAGTTACGCCCATTGACATCTGTACCATCAGAGCAATATTCGTAATCTGCTCCATTACGTCCTTCGGGAAGACATAACTGAGCGGGCGGAGATGCGGGAGGTCTTCCAAGACGGGAGGCTCCTTCAGAGTCGTGGGTTCATCAGGATCGGCGTACCCGTCTTGACGCACCAGGTCCAAAAATCTCTGCTTGTTCCCTGGGCTGGTGAAGGAGAACCACAGTTCGTATGCAGGGATGTCTTCGTTCGCATTGCCGATCTGAGCAATCATCCGTGTGTTCGTAATCAAGCTGAAGGCGAGGAGCTTTCCATGTACTTCAAATCAGCACTGAAATCCTCGTCTTTAGGCAGCATGATGATCTCTACGAGCCAGTTCTTCTCGTCAAGCCAATATGGTTCAAAATTATCATCGTAGTGCACCATGGCTCAAGCGTAACGTGAGGGCTGGGCGGCGCACAATGGCACCACCGCGTCAGGAAATGATGTGTGTGTCAGGTGTTTTCGGAACCGGATGCACAAACAACGTGGAGCAGCGGCAGCTACGATGGTAGGACCGACCAAGAGGTAACGAGCAAGCGCCGGATGGCGGAAGTTCTTGAGTGGGAAACCGCATCGGTCGCTCTGAGGGAAGAAAGCCAAAGGGCAGTGCAGCCTCGCGACCGCCCAGAACAGCACCAGAAACAGGACAAACAACAATGTGTTACTCCTGCCTGGCATCCTCCCGGTGAACACGCAGATCAGCTCTTGCCGTTGTCGGGCTTTCGCTTAGCCTTCAGGGATCGAGCACGAGCCGCGGCCTTGGAGGCTTTAGTAGCAATCCTCTTCCGTTCCTCAGCGCTGAGGGACTTAGCACGCGCTTTACCCCCTTGCCGAGCCAACTCGATTCGGGCTTTCTTTAAGACCTCCTCATCCATTACACAAATATTACACCTTGCAAGCAAGATGACTAGAGCACATCCCGATTCCGCTTGACACCTTGCCAGCAAGGTGGGATATTCGGACACTGAAATGCTCCGACATCTCCTGGCGACGTCAAGGTGAGGGAGGACGAGTTGTCCAGACGTAACCGCTATCAGTTTGGAACTCTTGAACTTCGGAAACGGGTCAAAGGCCCTGCCGTATGGATATTCCGCTATCGGGATCGACAGCAACCGGCCGTAACGCGACCGGCCATAACTCTGGGCACGGTCGAGGACTATCGTTCTCAAACGGAAGCGAGGCGCGCGGCCGAGGGCCTGCGACTGCAAATCAACAACGGCCTGCCCTTGCGAGAAGCCGTAACCTTCCAAGGTCTAATCGACCGATACATAAGAGAAGAGATCGAGCAAGGCGAGCTTGCCCACACAACCAAGGAAACCGAGCTCAACCGTATCAACAAACACATTTCACCCACGTGGGGAAGATGTCTGCTCAAGGACGTAAAACCTTATCCGGTTCAGGCTTGGCTCCGCAAGTTGCCGGTCGCACCGAAAACCAAGGGCCACCTGCGCGGGCTCATGTACCGATTGTTCGAGAAGGCCATGCTTTGGGAGCTTGTTCCCTTCGAGCGAAACCCGATTGGTCTGGTCGAACTAAAAGGAGTCAGCAGACGGCTCAAACCACCGCGGATTCTGACGCGGCACGAGTTCGTGGACCTGCTCAATCAACTTCTTCAACCTTACCGATCGATGGTTCTTCTCGCCGGCTGTACAGGATTGCGAATCAGCGAGGTTCTGGGATTGCGCTGGCAGTCGATCGAGTTCGAGCGCTTAGCGGTGGTAGTCACTAAAGGGTGGGCTCGAAGCCAAACAACAAAGCTGAAATCCGAATACTCACAGGACGAACTGCCTCTGGACCCGGGCGTTGCGACCATCCTTCTGGAGTAGAAGCGCCTTTGTCCGGAGACGTCCGGGAACTGGGTATTCCCCAGTCCAAGGACCAACAGGCCCTACGATTCAAGCTCTTTGCGCAAGAAGGTGCTGAAGCCAGCGGCGCAACGAGCAAAGATTCAGAGTGCGATTGGTTGGCATTCGCTGCGTCACAGCTATCGAGCCTGGCTCGACGACACTGGGGTTCCACTTGGCGTTCAGCAGAAGCTGATGCGCCACGCCAACATTTCAACTACGATGAATGTGTACGGCGGTGCGTTCATGGACGCAAAGAGAAGAGCCAACACATCCGTCGTGCAGCGGGTTCTCTCCCAAAAACAGCCCAAATAGCGAAAGGCCGCGTCAGAGCGGCCTTGGCGGGAAATTATTTTCGCTTAATGGACCATTTTGGACTACAACCGAAAATCCAAAATTCCCGTAAACCTATAATTTCTTTGGTTGCGGGGGGTGGATTTGAACCACCGACCTTTGGGTTATGAGTCAAAATCCGTTCCCTAAGCCATACCAAGCCCGCCTGCACTGAAAACGCTAGAATGGAATCAGTGAAACTGTCGCTGGTTTCGGTCTGAATTGGACCCAGAACCCGCATAGTTTGTGCATAGTGCGTCACGAACAGAAGGTTGCCCAATTCAAACACTCAGCTCGCCAGAACTGAGTCAATGAGCCTAAAGGCCTGGTTTCGTCAACAATGACTGGAGACTTAGGCCTTGCGCAACAATAACTCCGCATTCTGTGGTCAAACTATCCCAACGTTAACAAGTGTCCCAAGATAGATGTTGGCTCAAAAATAGGCATTGGACGCCAGATTTGCAGAAAAGGGAAGAGTTAGGCCGTGGTATAGTTCATCCTAGAAGTTGCGGTTACGGGAGGAACTATACCACATGGTCTTCGCCTCAGAAGTCCTTCGCTCCGTCTTGCGACGCCAACAAATCGCCACCTTGGAAGAATTGAAACAAGCGTTGGGCACTACCTCCACCATGACTGTGTTTCGCAAACTGAAGGCCTTGAGCTATCGCACCAGTTATTCCCACCGCGGCAAGTACTACACCCTGGCGGAGATCCCTCAGTTCGATGAGCAAGGACTTTGGTCTTCCCGCGGGGCCTGGTTCTCTCGAGACGGGACTTTGTTGGCCACCGCGCAACGCTTCGTGGAACAGTCTCCCGCGGGATTTATGGCCAGCGAGTTGCAAGCCCTAGTGGGTGTGGAAGTCAAACAGACCTTGCTCCAGCTTTATCAGCACAAACGGGTGGAGCGACGCGGGGTAGGAGGTGTGTACGTCTACTTCGCTCGGGAGGCGGAGCGGAAACGGGAACAACGGTTGCAGCGGGAAGTTCGACCAGCAGCTCAGGAGATCGAGGAGCCGGCGGTCGGGGCCAAGCTGTCGCCGGAACTCAAAGCAGCGATCATTCTGTTTTACAGTTTGCTGGATGAGCGGCAGCGGCGTCTCTACGCAGGGTTGGAGGCTCACAAAGTAGGCTATGGCGGCGACCACAAGATCGCCGAGTTTCTGGGACTGGACGTGCACACGGTGGCCCGCGGACGGCGGGAGCTGCTGGGGGGAGAGGTGCCCCGGCAACGCGTGCGCCAAGCCGGAGGCGGGCGCAAGGCAGCCGAAAAAAAAAGCCCGCGGTGATCGAAGCCATTGCCCATTTGCTGCGCCACGAAACCGGCGGCGATCCCATGCGGGATCTGAAATGGTCCCGCCGCGCCATCCGAAAAATCGCCGACCAACTACGTCGAGTGCAGATTCGGGTCAGCGCCAGTACCGTACGTCGCTTGTTGAAACAGATGGGATTCAGCTTGCGGGTGAATCACAAGCGGCTGGAATCGGGAAACAAGAACCCGCCGCCACGACGGGTACGCAACCGCCAATTTACCTATATCGATCGCCAGCGCAAGCGATTCACGGCGCGGGCCCACCCTATTATCAGCGTGGATGCCAAGAAGAAGGAGTGGATCGGCAAGTTCAAGAACTCTGGGATCAGCTGGGAACAGCAACCCCAACTGGTCAACGATCACGACTTCCCCAGCGATGCCGTGGGCCGGGCGATTCCCTATGGGGTTTACGATCCAAGGAGGAATCAGGGTTTTGTGGTGGTGGGCACCAGCCGCGAAACCCCGGCGTTTGCGGTCGATGCCATTACTCTCTGGTGGAAGAGTTGTGGACAGAAGAGGTACCCCAAGGCCAAGCAACTGTTAATCCTGGCCGACTCGGGCGGTGGCAACAGCGCTCGTGCCCGCGGCTGGAAATACCATTTACAACATCAACTGGTGAACCCCTACCGATTGCAGGTCACCGTCTGTCACTATCCTCCAGGGGCTTCCAAATGGAACCCCATCGAACATCGCCTGTTTTCGCAGATCAGCAACAATTGGGCGGGTCGCCCTCTGCAGAGCTACGAGACCGCACTCAAGTACATTCGCACCACCAGCACCTTAACTGGACTCGCGGTGTGTGCCCGTATGCTCCCCAAGAAATATGAAAAAGGCGAATCGTTCTCCGATCAGCAAATGCAGCAACTAATGCTTAGCAAGCACAGCACACTACCGGCGTGGAATTACACCTTGACTCCAGCAACTATGTGAAATTATTTTTGCGCAAGCCCTTAGGATGAGGATGGAGACACCGCTCGGCTCATGCCCTCTAAAATCGGGCGCGGATCGTAATACACGCGAATGGACATGATCTGCCCGTCTATCACGTGAAAGCAGTCGACCATTGGGATGGTGCCCAACGTCGTATCGAAATCAAAGACGGTGGCGCACCACTCGCCATCTACAATGTGCCGGTTGATCTTGATGCCGTTTATCGTTGGGAAAAATCCAGTGAAAACTGCCCGCACAGTGGGTGCTCCCTTAATTGGAGGGCCAATCGGTCCCACGAACTCGATATCTTGGTGAAATGGCGAAGCGCTTATATCCCGAGTCCCAAGCGCTCGCGCCTCTCCCGGAAACCTCACCAGAGAGGAGTGGAAAATTTACGTGGGCGAAGAAAAGCGGCAGCGGACCTGTCCACGGTTCGAGTGAGAACTACTCTCCGGTCGCGGCCCTAAGCGTAAAGATTCGTCCTGCGAAGTCTTTCACCGGCACGAAGTATACCGTGACCCAAAATCCCGTTGTGTCTCGCCATCCATGCGTCCCGACAGTATTCGGGCTGATAGTATTTAACCTGAGGATGACCGCCCGTTCCGTTTCCTTGTTATAAGTTCCTAATCTTTCTGAGACGTCGATTGGTGCGCCCCATTGATAACAGTCTCTGTACTGCTCCCCCAATTTATACAGAAGCTCCATTCCAGACTTTTCGGTCACGCTCATCGCCATTTGCGGGGTAATCTGCGCGCATGTCCTGATGACCTGGGCGATGAAGGCAGCGTCCTTTTGGGATGTCTCTGCGCTAAAGCCGGTGGTGGGCGCGGCCCGCTGGAGAAAGCCGGGGAATGCAGCGGCGAACGCTTCTGCCGTCCCCTCAAAAAGCCTGCCCGGCAAGACGGTTTTGGAACCGTAGACGAACCCGTCCGCCGCCTTGATTTCGTTCACGAAGGCGCTGGGGTCCAGGGCGGCGCATTTCGATGCGAAGGCCCGGAACGAGGGGTCTTGCGGTCTGATGACAAGAATGGGGGCGTCGCCATTGGCAAGCGGCAGCTCGACTCTAATGATGTTCGCGTGATATGCCTCGGCCGTCGTCCCGGCTGCCGCTGAGGCCATTGCCATGTCCTTGAGGCTGTTCACCATGTTTTGAAGGTCCCCTTGGAACGCACGCGACAGTCCACCCCCCGAGGCCTGTTGGGTAAACAGAACTGTTGCCTGGTTACGATAATCGCCCACCGAAACAAGGTTCTGTATATTACCGTCGTCAATCCTGGCGCGCAGATTGACCTGAGGTCTCGGCGTATTCACCGTGGCGGTACCGCCGATAGTAAGGGCGGGGTTCAGGTCGACCGTCGAAGCTCCCTGAGTTTGCCGGAAACCGAGGTTCTTGTCGAAAGCCGAGAGGTAGGTGATCGTGAAGGCCAGAATTTTTTCCGTGCAGGTCGCAGTCACTTCAAATTTGCCGTGCCTGCCATTGCTGTCTGCAGCCGCTACCATGATCGCCTGCAATTTGGACTGTCCGCTCATTTCGTCGGTGATTGTGCGAATCTCCCACTGGCCGTTGGCGGAAGCTGGATGGGACGTCTGGTTCACCTGAGGTGTGCGCCCGGCCGGGGGTATGGCGGCAGCCGCTCCGGACTTCTTGGCCATCATCGCGGCGAGCATTTTCTCTGTCACGCCTTGTTGTTTTAACCCGATCAGACTGTTGGACGTGAGCGAGTAATTCCCCGGATTGCTCTTAATCATTTCGAGAATTACGTTTTCGCTTAAGCCGGCTTTCACCATCTTGACAATGGAATCATTGGTTAAAACCTCTTGTGCTGCCGTCTCTTGTGCCATGACCGGTACGGGTGTGGTCAAAGGGCAAAATGAGAGCAGCGCAAGCAAGACTATCCGTATGCAGGCGTCCAGTGAGGTACTGGTAATTTTAGATCTGACGCAGGGGCGCCATTTTTCCACGGCCAGCCTACTTTCGGCGTCCCGACGACTTCCAACTCCGGGACTTCCTGGCGGGGGTCGCGCCGCAGCGACAGAGGCGCCCGGCGCAGCTACCACATGGTGGTCAGAGGATACGTTCCGATTGGACGGACGCATCCCGCTGGACAAGGAATATATTCCTCGCAGGTTACTAAATCAAATGCAATTCTGTGAATCGTTTCAGGCCCTTAGCCGCATGTTCTTCCCCTTTTTCTTTCTTCTCACTCCACCCTCGGAACTTTCGAGGGCACCGCCAGACTGCGCCTCAACTCCGATGCGATGACCCGTCGCGTGGATGATTTCGTGTAGCTATGCTCCTCCAACCATCAACCAGATTAAGACGGAGCACGGGTCGAAGTTATACCTGAACACGATCCCTCCAGACAGGTTTAGAACACTGAATAAACGGCAGATCAGAGTCTTGGCGAAAGATAATCGACGCGACTAATTAATCCCCAACTTCGAACTTGGCCGGTGCGTTTCGATTTACAGGAAGACTTTGCCGCGGCCCATTGAATGTCGGAAGGAGTTTCGAGAACATTGACGAGTGCGGTACTTCACTTTCGGATGGTTGGGCAGGGTGATCTATCAGGTGCGCCTTGATGTCGTCCGGAAGCTGCCGCCAGGAAGGAGTGAAATTGAGAATGACGCAGTCGCGTCTGGCATCGCTAGCATTTCCATGCGTACCGTGAAGCAACCTGTAATCCACAGCCACCGCGTCTCCCGGTCTGAGACAGAGTGTTACCTGATCCGAGAGGTCACTCATGGCGATGTTTCCTGGCCGAAGGTCGATCGCGGCATTATCATGCGCCTCCGGAAGAACGGCGTGAATTGGCGCACTTCTGAGGTGAGAGCCTGGTAACACACGAAGCGCGCCGTTCTGCGAGTTTGTTTCCGAGAGGTAGCATAAAGTCGCCACTTGGGCGGCGCTTCGCCTATAGCTGACGACATGATCCCAACACCACCAATCCTGGTGCCACCATAAGGGCGGGCTATGGGCCTCCTTAATGCTGACGTAACCAGATATCCATTTTGGATCGTCAGCATTCAGAGCTTCGCTCAAAACTTGCGCTTTACGCTCAGAGCTGAGAATCAACTGAACTATACGGTCCTTCCAACGCAATGGCAAAAGGGTATTGTGAGGGCGGCTGCACGTTGGATCGTGGGGCGCACTGAAAAGCGCTTCGACAGCTGTTTTGATCTCCGTCACTTCATTTTCGTCCAAGAATGCCTTGAGCACGATGAAACCATCGCGGCCAAGACAGGCCGAACCGACGGCTTGACCGAGATGGGAAACAGAGTGAGACGCCACGAGTGCCATTCTAATGTCTCTGCGAGTCTCTGGCCGCAATGGCGCAGTGTTCACAAGTGAACAGTACGCTTTCTCCGACTGGCCTAAGATGCCATATCAGTGTAAGTGTCTCGATCTGAAAGTCCTTGTGAAACGATGCCTCCCGTCACTGCCAACCCGACTGCTCCAGCGATAACAATACAAGGTAGGAGTGGAGACGACAATCTGTCGCGCGGTCTCACGAGCGATGAGGCTCGCGCCCGGCTGGCGAAGTATGGCTCAAACGCAATGCCGGACATCGCGATACAGCCCTGTTTTTGGACTTAGCCAGCCGCGCGCGTGTGACCTACAGTTTGAAAACGGATAAGGTCGGCCCCACGTTTCAACAGGTGCCGTCGCCGACACCGCTGCAGGCGAAAGCCTATGAGTTGCTGAATCTGTTGCCAGTAGTTGGAAACTGAATTTTGACCTTTCTCTCAGCAAATCAGCAGAATACTGTCTGAACCTATCTGGAACTTCGGCTTAATATTGGTTGCGGGGGCCTGCAACCATCCGAATTGTTTAGTGCTGCCTTTTAGCTTGGAACTGATCCGGCTCGCAGCCTAGCCAGCGTGCAAAGACATAGGTTGGCGATTACTTCCGGGTAGCCGACATAACTGGCCAATTGTGATGCCCGCACCAAGCTTAACTCTTACCGAATCTATATTTTGAAGGTGCGTGCACAGATTGGCCCAGTTATGTCGAAAATAACCAGCCAAACTGTCGATCTAGGGCTTTGCAGCCCGCGAAATCTCATGAAAATGGTTCCAAAGTCGGGCAGAATGGGAAAGGCTCGGAGCGGCGAGGTCGATCAAACAGTGGAGAAGTCGAGGCTGTCAAACTGTCTGACCCGGAGCGTGGGTGATTGAGCGAATAAATGGGCGTTGTCTCTCTCCTGTGGGAGCGACGATAGCCTGCGACCCTGCTTAGTGTAACTTGCGGCACGCTCTCCGCTTCCGCCAGGAGGAGCGTCATGTCTTACAGGATAGCCGGAATCGACGTGCATAAAAAGATGCTGGCCGTGGTCGTGGCTGACGTCGAAGTTGAGGGCGAGTATGAGTTTGAGCGGCGCCGGTATGGTAGCAACCCCGAACAGCTGCGAGTGCTGGCGGAATGGTTGCTGGAGCAGGCGGTGGAAGAAGTGGTGATGGAATCCACGGCGCAATATTGGAAGCCGGTTTGGGGAGCCCTGGAACGATACTGGCAGGCAACCTGCCGGAAGCGGGAAGGGGCAGGCCCGATGTCGGGAGCGCTGCATCTGGCGCAGGCGCTGTCCAATCGCGGGCGGCGGGGACGGAAGAAGGATTTCCCCGACGCCGAACGTCTGGTGAAACGACTGGTGGCTCAGGAGCTAACCCTGAGCTTTGTGCCCGATAGTGAACAGCGCCTCTGGCGCACGGTCATGCGCCGCAAGTACCAGCTGACTTGCAACCGCGTACAGTTACACAACCGACTGGAGAGTCTGCTGGAAGAGGCCCATCTTAAGTTGTCCAGTCTGGTCTCGGATCTATTGGGGGCCAGTGTACGGCGTATGCTAAAGGCGATCGCGGACGGGGAAACCAACCCGGCGGCTCTGGCCGCCTTAGCCGATAAGCGCTTGCGCGCCACACAGGAACAGTTAGGCGACGCGCTGAGCGCTTGCACAGAGCTCAATTCCGTCTACCGTCGACTGCTGAAGATGACGCTGGAGGAGTTGCAATTCCTCGAACAACAGATCAGCCAAGTAGACCACGAGAGCGCAAGCCTGCTGAGCCAGCATACGGATGCCGTGCACCGACTGGCGGAGGTCCCCGGTTTGGGCGTGGATTCAGCGCAGCAGATCCTGGCCGAAGTGGGGGCCACGGCAGCGACGTTTCCTTCAGAGAAGCACCTTTCTTCGTGGGTTGGCGCATGCTCCGGAGACGATGAGAGCGCGGAGGTGTCCACGAGCCACCGCTCCCCGAAAGGCAACCGCCACATGCGGCGTATTCTCAATCAATGTGCCAACGCTGCGGTCAAGGTCAAAGGAAGCATCTTCGAGATCGTGTATCGCCGCTTGGTGCCGCGCCTGGGACACAAGCAAACCATCTGGGCGATTGCCCATCGGCTCTGCCGGCTGATCTGGATAATTTTGCATCGCGGGGTCCGTTATGAGGAACGGGGTCCGGCCGTTCGCGAAAGGTCGAGGCAAGTGCGCACTGCAAGAATGATCCGCCAGCTCCGAAACCTTGGCTATCGGGTCGAACCGCTGACTGTTCAAGTCTGCGATCCGGCGTGACAGTGGGCGGATTTTCGACCCTGTTTGATTCAATGACAGATGAGGTGTCAAACAGTTTGGACCGGTTATTCTTAACGATACGTCCACAATCGTCTCGTCCGTCGCACATGCGAACGCTCAGTTCAAGCTGATAACGGAATGCTTCCATTCTTCGCCGTGCGAATGATGTGATCCGCGGCCCTGTAAGCCAATGCCTGGATGGTGCAGGTCGGCTGGTTTCGGCCGCTAGTCACAAAGCTGCTGCCGTCCACGATGAACAGGTTTGGAACGTCGTGGGCGCGGTGGTACTCGTCAACCACGGAGTTCTTGGGATCATTCCCCATGCGGCAGGTCCCCATGAGGTGTCCGGCGGCGGTGGTATCTTCGATGGGCAATGCCCATTTCCTGACAGCGCCTGCAGCATCGAGCAATTCCAGCGAGCGATCGCGGAAGAAGCTCAGCGTCTTGAAATCATCAGGATGGCTCTTGTAGGTCACGCGCAATGCGGGCAGTCCCCAAGCGTCTTTCGTCTCAGGATCGAGTGTGATTGTATTGGATTCAAGCGGCAGACATGTTGTATGGCCGAAAACAGTCACAGTGTGGCTGAAGTTTTCCTTGAGCGCTTTCTTAAAGCCTGTACCCCAGCGCGGTACATCGGGCGGCAAACCGCCGAGCGCGAAACCGATGGGATAGAACTCAAAGCGCGCATCGATTCCACCGCCACCGTAGAAACCGCGCTTCGGATCGGAGTCATAGAAATCCTGGACCACGCGGGTCACGCGCACGCCCTTGAAGTCGTTGAGGGGGTGCTCGAAGGTTCCGAGCGTGAGGCTACCGAGATCCAACATAAAGAACTTGCCGACCAGTCCGCTGGAATTTGCTAGCCCTTGCGTGTACAGGTTCGATTTTGACATCAGAAGGAGCCGCGGAGTCTCTGCCCCGTTGGCGCAGACAACCACCGCTTTTGCCTTTTGTAAGTGTTCCTGCTTCTGCCCGTCGAAATAGAGCACTCCGTCCACCCGCCCGTTCTTGTCGGTGGAGATTTTGCGCACATAGGATTTCGTCCGGATTTCGCAGCGGCCGGTCTTTTCGGCCATGGGAATTACCGAGACGAGCGTGCTCGATTTGGCACCCCACTCGCATCCGAACGATTCACAGAAGCCACAGTGTGCGCATGCGGACCGGCCCTGGTATGGTTGTGACAAAATCGCCATCGGCGCAGGATAGGGATGCCATCCCAGCTTGCGCGCACCCCGTTCCAACAAAACGCCGGAAGACTTAATCGGCAAGGGCGGCAACGGATAAGGCTTCGAGCGTAGAGGGTCGAAGGGATTCGCTCCCGCCAGACCAGAAATTCCCAGTTCCCACTCCGCCTTGGTGTAGTAAGGCTCGAGGTCTGCATATGTGATCGGCCAATCAGCCAAACCCGTGCCTTCGAGCGGTCCCCAGCGGCTGCGCTCGGCAAAGTCGACTTCGTGGAAACGCCAGTAGTTCCCGGTGAATTGAACTGTGCCACCTCCAACACACTGTCCGTACTGTACAAATGCAGTCAGCGCTGCTTTCTCCCTCTCCGTCTTGCGAAAAGTGTTGGGCTGAAGCGCGTGATCGTTGGTGAGCACCTCCCTTCCGATGAATGGCGGATCATAAACGTCTTTGAACTTCAGTTCGTCATGTTCAAAGTCACCTTCGTGCAGGTAAGGCCCCTGCTCCAGGACCACAACCTGGAATCCGGCGGTGGATAGCTCTCTGGCCATGACACCCCCAGCGCCGCCAGCGCCTACGATCACAAAATCCACCGGAGTTTTGTCCTCGAATTTCGTCATCGGGTTGCGATTCATCGGGCCTTGTTGTATTCACTGTCGTAGTAGCCAAATGGTGGTTCGAAGGTCATCTGGTCTTCGAACCCGATCAGCTTCCATCCGGCCTGGTTGTAGTTGCCGCCGTATTCGGGTTTGGCGAGAAACCCCATGATCGTGTGCAATCGGACAAGTTCAAAGAACTCGGTTTTCTCGATCGTGGTTAGCAGTTGAATCTGCTGCTCCGAGGTCAACTCTGAAAACTCGTTTTTGTTGGCAAAGAGTTTTTGAGTCTTGACTTGAAGATCCTTAAGGCCCTGCGAATAGGTCGCCTGCTTCTCGCGATCGAACGTAGTCAAGGCGCGGTCTATGAAATAGACAGCTCGGGCCTCGCGGGCGCCCGGCGTGTTATCAGCCGGAATAATCTGGGCAGCCATTGCCTCAACTTCGATAGCTTGTTCCGCAGAAAGGAATTGGAATTGGACGGGATCGCCCGATTGCGTCGCCCTATTGGCATGCTCCTGGGCTGCTAGGATGGCAGGCCACCGTAACGCAAACCAAGCCGAACTTAGCCCCGAGACAGAGCCGAGAAGAAACTGCCGCCGCGAAGCATCGCCGGTGTTCATGGTCGATGGCCGATATTTGTGGGAGTGTATCACTTTTCCCCTTTTGTCTGGCCTACCCCGTCAACGGTGTGTCCGGCTCAGGCGAGAGAATCAAGGCAGTCGGAGTCACTGGACGTATTACGAGCAAGCCGGAAGTAATCTCGGCAGACTCGATTCGCGCCATTACCTCCGGTTTGCCGACCACTAGGGAGTTGGCCAGTTTGGTCAATGATACGAACCGCAAAATGTTTCAATCTCGACGTGTGATCGTTGGGTGAAGGGTCTTCTCACATCTATGATCTCGACTAGCAGACTGTCGGGTATCATTGTGCTCGATAGATTCACCTTCTCTCGGCTTTCATCACAACGGCCGGAGGGTCCTTGAGGACTTCTGTTGGGCCAGCGACGATCGAGCCTCCGAAATCTCCCGGCGTCAGCTCGCGCCTCTTCTTTCTGGTGCTGCTTTTGTTGGTGTGCGGAGCGATAGTCCGCTCCGCTATATCCACCCGCCTTGATGGCTTCACCATCGACGAGCCTTATCACATTGCCACAGGCGTCTCCTACGTGCGCTACGCCGATTTTCGTATCAACCCAGAGCATCCTCCGCTAGTTAAGCTCTGGGCGGGAGCGTTCCTTTCCGCGACGGGATTCCACCTTAATCCCATTCGCGTATTCGCCGACAAGGCCGATGAGCGCGATTTCACCGAAAAAGATGTCTATCTCAATAATGATTTTCATTCGGTGCAACGGCGATCCCGTATCGCTATGTGGACACTGAATGGCTTGTTATTAGTGTTTCTGGCGTTCGCCGTACGCCGAGCCTTTGGCTCCGGAGTTGCGCTCGGGACAGTGCTTTTTCTTGCAATTGATCCGACGGTGGCCGCGCACTTGCCCGTGGTGATGACAGACTTGCCGGTCTCACTGTTGTCCGCCACCGCAGTCATACTTGCTCTCCGTGCCTTCGAGGGCTGGCAAT
This sequence comes from uncultured Acidobacteriota bacterium, assembly GCA_963796095.1. Taxonomy (GTDB): domain Bacteria; phylum Acidobacteriota; class Terriglobia; order Terriglobales; family Acidobacteriaceae; genus JABDBE01. The sequence goes on along the minus strand of CAWCKL010000043.1, from coordinate 261,053 downwards.
GGAAGGACCTGGCGGCATGCGCCATCGCGTTGGGACTGGCGCTGGCGACAAAGCATTCCGCGCCTATCGTTCTTATCTTTGTCCTCGGGAGCGGGAGTGTTCTCGCACTCGCTCTACCTCTCTCTCGATCTGACAATTCTCGCTTGCCGCGATTCGTGAAGCTTGCGGCTGTCACAGTCGGCTCTCTGATTATTCTCTGGAGCTTCTATTTCTTTCGATTTGCGGAAAGCAATGCGGGCCGCGACGTCTTCAATCGTCCGCTGGCTGACAAAATCTCCGATGTTCGGTCGCCGGCCTATCGATTTGTGCTCAAAACAATGGCGACGAGCCATGTGGTGCCTCGCCCGTACATTTGGGGCTTCGCCGATACCATTCGGGCTGGCCTTGAAGGACGTACTGACCCGATTACGGCTTTTGGCCGCCCGTACGTGAGGACCGCGCCAAGATATTTCTTCCCCGCAGTGATCCTACTCAAACTGCCGATTGGCCTTGACCTGCTGGTGTTGATTGGATTGTTCTTTTTTTTCAGGCGCCGTTTGTCGCCTGGGTCGAACGTGGGCATGAGCATGGCTCTGGCAGCATCAGCTCTTTTCTTAGTAGTCCTCGCGTCGGGCTCGACCTATGCAGGCATCCGCCACGCGCTTCCGGTCGTTGCCCTTTTTGCAATTGTGGGAGGAGTCGCCATAGATGCCGGTGTTTCCTCGACTTCGCTGGCGTGGAAGGCAGTCGTGACGTTGGCACTGGTAGCGGCTGCAATATCTGCCTTGCCCGTCATGCGCCCATGGGAATACTTCAACGAGATTGTAGGCTCAAAGATTGCCTACCTATACTTCAGCGACGAGGGTGTTGATCTCTCGCAACGTGGCAACGAGCTAGAAGAGTACTATCATCGCGTTCTCGAGCCCTCGGGTGAAGTTCCTTTGCTACGATACGAAATGGGGAAAGCCGAAAGGATGGCTCGGCACTTGGATTGGCTTGGCCGCGATCTCAAGCGTGATGAAGCTCGGCTTAACTCGCCCGTTTTTTCCGGAACTATTCTGGCCGACGCCAGGTTCCTGGGCAAAAAGCCGTTTTGGGACACTCCCTCGCTGCGCACTGCTGTTCCGACCTCACGCTTCGGGAATCTCTTGATCTTTCGATGCACATTCCCGTCCAACCTGGCTGGGGAATTCTATTTTGATGCCCTTGGGAAAATATTCGCGGAAAAGCCCGATTTAGAGGCTGCAGAACGATTGCTCAGACAATCGCTCGCGTCGGATCCCACTGCCTTTTTCGTGGACATCCAACTGGGTAACGTTTGTATAAAGCGCGGGTCGCGGGAATGCGCTTCGCGAGCTTACTCCGACGCGTTGCAATACGCTCCCAACGATTCTCAACTCCGGGGATTGATTGAGGCACAGATCAAGCGAGTGTCTTCAGAACCGCTCTCAGAGCGTTTCGATGACGCAAGGCAGGTCATTCAGCAGGCTCAGGCGCGAAAACTGGATCACTTCAATCTCCACCTACAACTCTATGCCTTGGGCTTTATCGCTGCCGACTCGCGGTCGATGGGAGAACAAAAACGGTGGTTTGCTGGCATGCCAGAATATGAGAACTACGGACTCGGTCTGGCCTCCGACAGCGAGGCGTACTTAGGACATCTGCGGAAGGCACGTGAGTTGACGCACGGGGCTGTAGACTCGGCCTTGCGTACCGATAACAAAGAGGTTGCAGCGATATGGCATGCCCACGCGGCTCTCCGCGAAGCGGCGGTTGGTAATGCGCTTGCGGGGCGCGAGGCCACAGACGAAGCTCTGAAGCTGGCGTCGACAAGACAGGGCGTCGAGATCGAAGCCGCGCTTGCATCTGCCATGGCGGGTGATACGGCACGAGCCGAGTCGTTGGCGCAAGACTTAGGGAAACGCTTCCCGCTAGACACGCAGATGCAATCGCTTTGGCTGCCAGCGATTCAGGGGCAATTGGCGCTGGATCGGAAGAACCCGGCTCTCGCCCTCACCGCCCTGCAAGCTGGTTCAGCAATCGATTTCGGGCAAATTCCCTTCGTCGAAAACATTTCCTGCCTCTATCCGGTGTATGTGCGCGGAGAGGCATACTTGGCAGCCGGACAGGGCACCGCTGCCGCCGCCGAGTTCCAGAAGATTCTCGACCACAGCGGCATCGTCTGGAACTGCTGGACTGGAGCCTTAGCGCATCTGGGAGTGGCTCGTGCCAATGCCTTGCAGTCTGGAACGTCGCAGGGAGCGGATGCCGACGCCGCCCGCGTTCGTGCGCTCGCCGCCTACAAAGATTTCCTCACCCTCTGGAAAGATGCCGACCCCGACATCCCCATCCTGAAGGAAGCGAAGGCGGAGTACGCGAAGCTGCACTAACACGGCGGTCTTCGAATCGTCTTATACTGCCGGGATTTGTTGAGATGGGGCGAGCGCCTTTCGCTTCGTCGTCTAGGCTGAGATCACTCGAAACATCTTCCGGCGTCTGTGCGCTTCCCATTCCTCACGGGTAAGTTCAATCAGGTTGGAATTGCCACGGGAGCCTCGCAGTTGACGGTATCCTGCGAGTTCGCCCATCGCCCAGAATGGACTGTTTTTGGATAAGATACCAGCCGCTTTTCGAGCTTCCACTTCTCCCCAGAACTCCTGTAGACACTCCTCCCGGTGATTAAGGAAGAGCCACCACAGGTCGTCATCGCTCATGATTCTCAGCTTTAGGCGACCTTCGGCTCCGAGCCCCGTAATGTTCATAGCCGATTCCCCGAGAGGCAAAAAGTTTACCATCCCCTGAGGGCAGAATCGAGGCCCGCAAGAACTGGTCGCAACCTGTGATCCGTCCATCGGTGTGCCGTCCTCGTTGACTCTGCCTCGTCACATCCCTAACATTGCACCCTGAGGCCTTGCGCCCACCCATGATCGGTCAGACCATCTCGCACTACCGCGTCATCGAGAAGCTGGGCGGGGGCGGGATGGGAGTCGTTTACAAGGCTGAGGACACCGACCTCGGTCGTTTCGTTGCGTTGAAGTTCCTGCCCGATGACCTAGCCAGCGATCCGCAAGCGTTAGAACGATTCCGTCGCGAGGCGCGTGCTGCGTCCGCCTTGAACCATCCCAACATCTGCACCATTTACGAAATCGGCAAGCACGATGGGCAGCCATTCATCGTCATGGAATTTTTGGACGGAATGACGCTGAAGCACCAAATCGCAGGGAAGGCGCTAGACATCGAGACCGTGCTCGATCTGGGCATCGAGGTCGCTGATGGACTGGACGCTGCCCATGCCGCTGGCATTGTTCACCGGGACATCAAGCCTGCCAACATCTTCATTACGAAACGTGGACGTGCCAAGCTTCTCGACTTCGGGCTGGCAAAGGTCACCCTGAAGCCGGAGAGCGTTGCCCTGAGCGCCCCCACCATCGAGTCTAACGAACATCTGACCAGTCCTGCAGTGCGATAGGCACGGTCGCTTACATGTCGCCGGAGCAGGTCCGGGGGAAGGAACTTGATGCACGCACCGATCTGTTCTCGTTTGGCGCTGTGCTGTATGAGATGTGTACGGGCACCTTGCCGTTTCGCGGTGATACTTCGCCACTGATCTTCAACGCGATTCTGGAACGCGCTCCCGTAGCTCCTGTGCGGCTGAATCCCGATGTTTCGCAGGACTTAGAGCGAACCATAAACAAGGCGCTGGAGAAAGATCGCGATGTTCGGTATCAGTCCGCCGCTGACATGAAGGCCGACCTGAAGCGCCTCAGACGTGAATCCAGTTCCGACGTATCCCGAACCAAGCATGAGCAAGTTGCCCGCCGCCCCAAGCTTGTCGCGATAGCGATCTCCCTCGTCCTCGTGCTGATCTGTGCTGCCGCGATTGCGTGGTGGAAGAGCAATCGAGATCATGCGAAGAGCACTCTGCCGAACCCAACGGCAGTGGCGGTACTCCCGTTTGGAAACATGGGTGCTGATAAAGACGTTGATTTTCTTCGTCTGGCACTTCCCGACGAGATTGCGACCACCTTGAGCCATGTACGTTTGTTATCGATCCGCCCATTTTCGGAGACAAGCAAATACGTCAGCCCGGACACAGACTTTCAAAAAGCGGGTCGCGAGATGCGGGTAAGCAGTATCGTTACAGGTCACTTTTTGAAGGCAGGCGACCAGCTACAGGTGACGTTGGAAGCCATCGACGTTGATACGAATCAGGCAGTATGGCGGGACACGCTGAGTGTTGCGGGTCAAAACATGCTTGCCATGCGCGAACAAGTCCTGACGAGGATCAGCACCGGGCTTGTGCCCGCTCTTCGGCCAGCGGCAGTCAGTTCGGAGACTGGATCACAGCCTAAGAATGAAGAGGCGTATGACCTTTTCTTGCGAAGTACGGCTGTCCCGCACGAAGCTGCCCCAAACAAAGAGGCCATCCGCATGTTGGAACGAGCGGCGGGACTCGACCCATCCTATGCCCCAGCGTGGGACGCATTGGGTCAACGCTATTATTTCGACGCCGCATACTCGGATGGAGGGCAAGTTGCCTTAGACCGTTCCAACGCTGCCCTTGAACGTGCGAAGGCTCTTGATCCCAATCTGGTCTCCGCTGTGGTGACTCTGGCTACCAACTGGGTCGAACGCGGGGAATTGGAAAAGGCTTACACGGAAGTGGCACAGGTTTTAAAGAGGCGACCAGAAAACGGCTACGCGCATTTCGCGCTTTCCTATGTCTTGCGTTATGCAGGTTTGTTGAAGGAGGCACAGCAGGAATGTGACACCGCGTTAGCCCTTGATCCCGGCAATTATCAGTTCCGTTCGTGTGCAAGGGCCTTCTTTCTCGATGGGAATTTTCAACGTGCGCTAGAGTACCTTGCTTTGGACGCTGGATCGAACTACTCGCAACGCAACGAAGTGGAAATGCTTTTGCGGCAAGGCAAGAAAAACGAGGCTCTTGAGATCGCACATGCGCTCACCGAAAACAGCTCGGTGCGAATGAGCGGGATGCGGTTGGTAGATGCTTGCCTACGAGGGCGACCCGAACCAGAGATTGAGGCACTGTCAACAGAAGCTGAAAGTTTTGCAGTGCCCGATCCCGAAATGCGCTACGCAGTGGCAGATTATCAAGCTTTTTGTGGAAAAAAGGAAGCGGCATTGACTCTGCTTCGCCAAGCTGTCCAAGGCAGATTTTGTCCTTCTACAGCAATGGATTCCGACCCCCTTTTTGAGCCGTTGCGCCACAGTGCGGAGTTCCAAGAAATCCGCTCCGCTGCCGTTGATTGCCAAAACAGATTCTTGGCGTATCGGAGCCAGCACCATTAGATTCTTGGATCAAAGATCTTAAACAAGAATACTTCAACAATTGAATCTGTAACATCATGCAGCGGCGAGTAAGTCGACGATGTTCTGGATGGCCTTGTCGGCTTTGTAATAGGCAAGTTCGAGTTTGCTGTCGGGTGCGTGAGCCGGGTCGGGAGTGTGGTGAAAGCGGCTGTTTGCGAGGGGGCCGCAGAGGCGCTTGTGGAAGAACAAGAACAGCAGGGCCACCTGGACGCCTTTGGGAGTGAGCCGGTAGGCATAGCGGGAGCCGTCGCGTTGCAGCAGGCCGTGGCCCTTGAGTTTGCGCAGATCGTAGCGGAGTTGGTTGAGGCCGTAGGTTTTGGGGGAAAGCTGAAAGGTGGTGAGGACGGCTTGGTGGATCTGTTTCGCGGTCCATCCGCCGACGGTATTGCCGCCATGGAGCAAGACCTCAAGTAAACGGATGATGCGGGTGTCGTGGATCTTGATTCCGGGATAGCGGACCGAGCCGACGGTGAGGGGCAGGGCCAGGCGCTGCAGCAAGGGAAAGTCGACGTGGACATTGAGGCACTGGGCCTGGAAGCCGGCAAAGCGGTCGGTAATGACCTGGAATCGGGTACGCACGGCGTCGAGATGATCGAGGCCTTTCTTCAGACCAAAGTCGCGCAGATTGTTGGAGCAGAGTTCATTGCGCAGGTAGCGGGAGAACTTTTCATACTGTTTGAGAAAGGCGTTCTTCCAGTAGGCGCGGAAGACGTGATGGCCATGCTCGATCTGATCGAGGACGGTGGCCAGCTTTCCCCGTAGCCTCTTGTTCAGCCGGACGCCGAAGATCTCACTAATGCGGTTGGCGGTGAGGCGCCACAAGCCGATCTCACAGCTGCGCTCGAAGATCTTGTGAATGGGAAAGTGGCGCTTAAAAATAAAGTTGCGGCAATACTCAATCTGAGTGATGGCGTAGAAGCGGGACAGGTTCATCTGGCTGCGTTCTTTTTTGGAGAACTTCGGGCCCAACAGGAAGGTCCAGTAATCCAGCTGTTTGCGGATGATCTGCGGGCTCAGCCGATCCGCCGCTGCCTGCAGAGCAGCCACGTCGTCGACGGCGAGAAAGGCGTTGTCGCTCTTATGGAAGCCGATGCGAGATCGATTCAGTTCCTGCTCCATGAAGGAGTGGCCGTTGAGCCAGTAGGTGGCGTGAAAGGGAAAGAAGGAGGCTACGCGCAGCACGATCGGCCCCAGAACCTCATCCCGGATATAGAAGTAGTAGTGCGTGAAACGGCTGCGCTGGTGGGCCAGGATGCGATAGTTCGGATCGGGAGTGGGATATTTCGGGACGCTGATGCGGAAGGTCCGACCCTGTTCCATGCTCTTGAAGATGAAATAGACCCCGTAGACATTGTTCTTGATCAGACGATGCAGGCGGGGGGACACGTAATCTTCTTTGCGCACTCCCTTTTCCGCCCACTCAACAGGGAGGTGATGGTTGCGGGCGTAGGCTTCCACCCAGTCCCGGTAATCCCCGGTGCGTTGGCTGAGCACTTCTTTGTTCACCACCGGGAGGCCCAGAACCTGACGGACGAAATACACCACCTGCTCGGGTCGAGACAGACCGCTCAAGTAGCCGTGAATGACGATTCGGTCGAAGCAGTGATAGACGAAGGCCAGCAGGTTTCCGAATAACTGCGTGAACTCTTCCATGGTCCCGCACTATACTCGCCAGGAAGCACCGAGGAGAACCGAGAGGAGAGGCCAGAACCATGAAGCGCGGATCGGGAAAGCAATCGGTCGAGGGGAAAGGCTTCCGCTTGGCGGAGGAAGTTCGTTACATCCAGAACAAGGCTGCCGAGCATGATGGGCGGGTGGTTACTCTCGGTCAACTAATCCTGTTTTCCACCGATACCGGAGACGCCTGGTTGCTGGACGTCGCCGATCAACTGGCTGCGCCCCTGGCTCGGGATGGTGATCCGGAGCCGCTTCACCTGGAGGAGACTGACACCAGCTTCGCCATCGGATGGAAGGGAAAGTATCGCATTGAGGGGACTGCCTTCATCTACGCCGATCGTGACTCGGGACGGGTCAGAACCATCCTCGGGTATCCCACGCAGAAGATCGCCCGAGCCGGTTAGTTCGGAAATTTCAAATATGTTTGGCTAGTGCTCACGCTTCGGCCTGCGTGATTCGCTCGCCCGACTGGGGATAATCAGAAATGGCATCGTCATCGTAAATATCGTGTTCCGCGTTTGCATCGCCGATTGCTGACGAGTGCCCGTGCGCATTCAGGGCCGTACGAATTTGTTCCTCTTGCATGGACTGCTCTAGCTGCGATTTCGCTTTCATGTTCATCTCCCTTGTGCGATGAAACCAGGGACGCCTGTTTTCACCACTTCATTGAGTCTCTGCCTGGTCTGAATGCGATCGATTTCGTTCAACGCATCCTCCGGAAGGGCAGAGATGTCAAAATTCTCTCTCGCGCGAGCCGCGGTTTTGGGTGTGGTAAGCAAAGCCGTGCCGCGCTGAACCGCCCATGCCAGCAGGACCTGTGCCGGCGTCTTTCCAACTCGTGTGGCGATTGCCGAAATGACAGGATCTTCGAGCAGCCCGGGTCTCATTCCGTGACCCAATGGCGCGAAAGCCAAAAACACAACGCCCTTTTCTTTGCAGAATTCCAGAAGCTCCGTTTCCGGCAGATAGGGATGTGATTCGACCTGGACCACGGCTGGCTTAATTCTTGCAGACTCGTAGATGGGCATCAATTCATTCAAGCTGATGTCCGACAGTCCGATGGCCCGGCACCTGCCGTGGTCCACGAGACTTTCCATTGCTCTCCAGGTGTCGAGCAAAGTCACTCCGTTGTCATAGATGACATTGCCGTTTTGATCCCGCGGATCCTGCTCATCGCCCGGTTGAAATGCATATGGAGTGTGCATCAGGTAAAGATCCAGATACTTGAGCCTCAGTCTGTCCAGACTCGCCTCGAAAGCCGGTTCAACGCGTTCCGGACGATGGTTGGAGTTCCACAACTTCGTGGTAACAAAAATGTTTTCGCGCGCGATCCCATTAGCGGCAAGTCCGGCCTCTAACGCTTCGCCTGCCTCGCGCTCGTTGCGGTATCGCTCCGCGCAATCGAAGTGTCGAAATCCTGCGTCCAGTGCGTCTCTGGTCGCAGTTCTCGTCACGGCTGCGTCGGGAATGAGAGTGCCAAAGCCGAGTGCGGGTATGGAGCCGGCTCCGTTGTTGAGCGGCATTCTCGTCAGCCGAAGATCAGGAGATTCAATCATTGGGTTATAACCTTCTTCCAGAAAACCTTCGACTAAACCCGTGCCAATACCGCCCGCTGCTCCGGTTACGATTGCTGTTTTCTTGCCCGACATAAATAACCTTTCGTTCTAAAGGTCCGAACCCAATATACAACTGGGTCACCGGCCCCTCTCAAGGCGGCTTCATCCTGCTCGCCGCGCCGGTAAGCCCTCGCGTGAAGAACCGACGAATCCTTGCACCAGTGCGGCGATTTCGTCTGCGGCGGTGTCCAAGGCGAAGTGGCCGCCATCGACGATGTGGACTTCGCCTTTGGGGACATCGCGGCGATAGGACTCTGGCTCGGAGGCGTCGAACGAAGACTCATACTTACCCCAGATCACCAGCAGGCGCGGCTGGTTCTCGCGCATCCATGCTTGCCATTTCGGGTAGGAATCGACGTTGGTGCGGTAGTCGTAGAAGAGGTCGCTTTGAATGTCAGCCTGGCCGGGCTGATTTAGAAAATAAAATTCGTCGGTCCAGAGATCGGGGTTATGGCGTTCCACGTTGGGATCGTTCCCCGCGTGCCGGGACTTCGTGGTTGCAAGCGACAGGAGATTTGCGCAGCGCGCTTTCGTTGGCAGCGCGATCGGCCCAAAAGGCGCGCCGCGTTTTCCAGTTCTCGCCGAGACCGGTGTTGTGTGCTACCGCGTCCTGGACGATGAGAGCTTCGATTCGGTCCGGGTGAGCCAAGATCATGCGAAAGCCGACGGGGCCACCGTAATCCTGCATGTAGAGGGTGAAGTGGGAGAGACCGAGCGTTTCGGTGAAGTGATTCATGATTTCCGCGATGTGATCGAAGGTGTACGCGAATGTTTTCGGGTCCGGCCAGTCGCTGTGACCGAAGCCCGGGTAATCGGGCGCGACAAGGTGATAGTGATCGGAAAGCCGGGTGAAGAGAGGCTCGAACATTCGCGAAGAAGACGGCAAACCGTGCAGCAGGAGAATCGTCGGGGCGTCTTTCGGACCAGCCTCTCTGTAGAAAATGGAGAGCCCATCGATCTGTGTTGTGCGATAAAAAGTTGGATACTTCATGGAATGTTCCTTTCCGTTGACCTGGGCAAACAATTGAAATGATGCGAGCATTACAGCAATCACCAGTTTCATACAGGAGAGCTGCAAGGATGAATCTAGCCGGGGAGATGTAAAAATGTGCATTTGCTTGGCTCCGTTCATGTTGAGGCAGCCACCAGTTCTCTAGATCGGGCCTTGTGCGGCGCGCCGACGTAAGGGAACTCAGTTAGCGGGTCCCCGTGGGGCCCTACGTTATCTCGCGTCACCTTCCCATTTGTAAGAATGGGAAGAAAGACATCAACGATCGATCACCCCAGCAACTTTCCGGCGAGCCAGTAATCGACACTGAACCTTCCCGGACCGGAGCAGATCAGCCAGATAAAGAAGAGCACGTACAGGACTTCCGGAAGGTAAAGGAAATCGTCGAGCCAGTTAAGTGGCGAAAGTCCCTTAGGCAGGGTGGAGACAGCGCTGGTCAGGGTGGCGACTGTCATATCGATCAATAAAGCCACGCAGGCTGCGCTCGAAAGAAACCCCACGGTCAGCAAGGACCCGCCAACGAACTCGACACCCGCCACGAAATAGGCCAGTTGCCGGGGAAACGGGGCTTTGGCCTTCACCAGCGTGTCGTAAACAGGCTTCGTGCCGCCGGCGACAAACAATTTGTTTGCCCCGGAGATGGCGAAGAACAGCCCGATCGAAACGCGTATCAGCAGGATGGCATATTGTTCCAAATCACTGCTACCCTGCAGCGCAAACTAGACCAACCGTTTCCACTCCATCTCTTGTTTCTCCATCGAAGGGAAGCGCTGTAACGATACCCGATGTCAACCGACTTGCCCCGGCAACCGCGCCGATGTCAGCCTTACGTGAGGTCGGTGCTCTGTCCGACCTCGATAATGTAACCGTCAGGATCTCGGATGTAGCAGCGAATCTCGCCGTACTTTTCCTTCGGCTCCGTGATGAACTCGGCTCCTCGACTTTTCCATAATTCATAGCACGCTTGAATATCCGCAACGCGGAAATTCATAAAGCTGTTGATGTGATTCGGGTCGGCGGGGACGCTGAGCGTCACCGATGGCTTGTCCGGGGTGGGCCCGCCTCCGACGTTGACGATCAGCCAAGTATTCGCGATCTGAATGTGCCCAGACGCACCCTTGCTGTCGCCTCTGCTGAGAATGCGGCCGCCGAAGACCTTCTCATAAAAATCAGCGGATCGGTCGATGTCGGCGACGGTGATGAAATGTGTGACGGTGAACCCGTCGCGCGGGGGCATCTCATAGTTCTTTTGCTCGATTTGTACGCTGCTCATTGACGCTCCACTCCGACGAGCAGTGCTCATCTGGGCGGGTGGCCCACACTAGCCTGATTTTCAGGCGGCATCAGCGAAAAACCGCCGAACGTAGTTTTCATCGATATTTACGCCCTCCAAGACTGTCGTCCGTTTCTCAATTAGCTCTTTCTGGGCGTTTCCGATTCTCATGCCGCTGAAACCACCTTCTTCTTCTCACTGAGTGCCGGTAGAAGAAGTTTCAGAAGCGCGTAATCAGAGAACGGGTTCTGACCTGAGATCAGCTCGCGATCTTGAACGACATAGCTCGTCCATGGAGCGAGCACACTTACGTCGCCGCCCGCCGTACTCAAGGCGAAGTCTGGGTAGAAGAGAACCTTACCACCAATCTCAAGCGGCTCCCGCTGCTGCTCTTCCGCTGTCGAAAAGATAGTCATCTTATATCCAGAATAGATCCAACCTTGAGCCTTTGCCCGCGCTCCAGCGGCATCGCCCGCGCTCAGCGCGGCGACCACCTCCGTCGAATTCGGAAGAGCCGAGAGAAGTGAAATCGGGCCGTGGCAGAGCACTGCCGTAGGCTTGGATGTTTTATGAAAGTGTCTCATCACGGTGCCAGCGTCGGGATCATCGAGAAGATCCATCATCGGGCCGTGGCCGCCGGGGACGAAAACAGCGTCATATTGATCCAGCCCCGATGCGATGACATCCGAGATACGAGTTGGATTTTTGAGTCCGGTCAGGGTGTCGCGGAATTTTAGATAGTCCTGGAGCTTAGCCTCGTCCCCACCGAAGAAGTCGGCTACAGCCGAATGGACATCCATTTGCGGCGTGTTGCCTTTGGGGTTGGCGAAAGTGATTTCGTAGCCCTCGTTCATCAGGGTGCGAACCGGAACCGTGAGCTCGTTGAGATAGTAGCCTGCGCCGGTATAAACCTTGCCGTCTTTCAAGGGCAAGCCATGACCGCTCGATACCAGCACTAAGACTTTTCCTTTAGTTGTCATTGTTGTTCTCCTTTTTGAAATCGAATTCCGTTCTCCTGAATATGAGCTAGCTCATCGTCCGCGGCTTCCTCCAAAGTGCGCAAGGACCGGCTACCGCGGTTGATGTGAGTTATGCCCCTGGGAATCCAAACATCAACCACGACTGATTGGCCACCCAATGCGGGTATAGCTCCGTCATCTGATCGAACAGCGCCTGGTCGGACGTCGCGGTTTTCTGCAGCCGATCGAAGTCCTCGAGGTAACGCTTGGTGTCCTGGATCGTCGAGGGAGAGTCGGGCGCGCCAGGCTTCTTGTGACCGGCGACAACAATCGTCGGGTTCAGCGCTGCTAACCGGTCCAGGTCCGCGATCCAATTCTTTCGGCTCTCGGGGGTGGTGTCGCCGACATACATGCGGCATTGGTTGTACACAACGTCGCCAGCGACGATCAGGCCGATCGACGGAATATAGAGTGAGGTCGAATCGGGACTGTCGGTGCGGCCCTGCTCGATGATGCGCAGTTCGTGGCCTTCGAGAGTGAACGTGTCGTGCTCATAGGGCTCTGGTGAAACCAGCTTAGTGGCCACCTGCCCGGGAAACATCCGGCGGGCTAACCGCTCCACCGTGGGAGTGAAAGACATCTGCATGGCCTTCACTGTCTTCGGCGTTGCTATCGCCCGGGCGCCTGGGAAACGGTCGAGCAGAACGCTTAGACCGTAGAAGTGGTCGAAATGGGCGTGCGTTATATAGATGGTCTCGAGGTTGCGGTTGTGCAGAGCCACCCAATCCGCGAGAGCCTTGGCCTCAGCCACCGTCCCCATTGCGTCCACCAGCACCGCGTCGTACTCGCCGAAGATTAAAGTCGATGTGATCGGGTCAAAGCCGAGCGCTTGGCCGAAGGGCTTTGGGCGCTCGCCGACCATAGTCTTTCCCGGGGCGGTAAAAACATTCACACTAAGCGTGTTCAAGGCGACAGGCGCGATCACGCGCGCGGCCTCTTTCAGTTCGTTTGTGACGACCATCTGGTACTCCTTTCGATGTCAGAGCGAGTGACTGTTCAAAGCAAAATTGGCAGAAGCGCAACGATGAGGCGCAGAGTCGGCATCCCATCCGGCCCGAGTGTTAACCGTAGGTGAGGGTAGTGCTCTGTCCGACCTCGATAATGTAGCCATCAGGATCGCGGATGTAGCAGCGAATCTCGCCGTACTTAGGTATTGGCTCCGTGATGAACTCGGCTCCTCGACTTTTCCATAATTCATAGCACGCTTGAATATCCGCAACGCGGAAATTCATAAAGCTGTTGATGTGATTCGGGTCGGGGACGCTGAGCGTTACCGTCGGCTTATCCGGGGTCGGCCCGCCTCCAACGTTCAGAATCATCCAGATATTTGCAAGCTGAAGGTACCCAGGCGCGTTGCCGTCACCCAGGCTCAGAATGCGCGCGCCGAAGACCTTTTCGTAGTAGCGAGCCGATCGCTCGATGTCAGCGACGGTGAGAAACTGCGCGATGCTGATCCCCTCGCGCGGGGGCATCTCATAGCTCTTCTGGTCGACTTGTACGGCGTTCATTGATGGCTCCTTTCGATACAGTGCTCATTACAAATACGGTTGTTCGGAGTCCCGCTCCTAGCGCGCAATTTGGCCCAGATAGTATCCGAGCCGATTTTCGACATCCCCCGGCTTGTGGAAGCCGCGCGCCATCAGCGCCTTGATCCCCTCCTGGGCGGCAGGTCGCCCGAGCGAAGCGATGCACGCATCCCACCCAGCACCGAGCTCGACGTCCGGCGGCAGGCTGGTGTTGACGAGGCGCTTGGTCTGAGCGATCGCCCATTTGTCGAACTTGGCGATCCGGGTCGCGAGCGCTTCAACGAACGCATCCAGCTCGGCGTCGGGAAGGGCGCGATTGATGTAGCCGTAGGCCTCGGCCTGGTCGGCTCTAATGTCTTCCGAGCTTAAGAGCACCTCCAGGGCGCGGTTTCGGCCGATCAGTCTGGGAAGCCGAGCCATGGGGCCGCCGCCGGCGACCATCCCTACGCCCACCTCCCATTGCGAGATGATTGTCTTCTCGCGGCTGGCAAAACTCATGTCGCACGCCAGGGTGATCTCGCTGCCGTTGCCGGTCGCACGGCCGCGGATGAGGGCGATGGAGGCGACTGGCAAGCGGGTCAGGCGCGCGAGAAAGTCCGGCCAAGGCGGCAAGCCTGTAGGACCTTCCGGCATGCCGGTCAGGTCCTCAAGCTCGGCTGTGAAGTCGGAGTGATTCAGGAAGTAGTCGTCGACCACACTATCGAAGACCACAACCCTGACCTGCTCATCAGCCTCCAAAGCAGCCATGACTTCCTGGAATTGCTTGACCATAACCGGGCCCATGACGTTGATCGGCGGGTTATCGATTGTGACCCGCCAATAGGCTGGGGACCGTCGTGCCAGGCGAATCTGTGCCGGGGCCGCAGGTGCGTTCATCTGTGTGAGTTTGTTAGAGGCGCTCATAGTTGCCATGGGATTTTCCTCCGCGACCATTGAGCCAGAAGAAAATGGGTCGCGCAATTGGACGATGGTATTGCCCAATCGTCTTACTCCCTTCACTCTGGTTTAATTGTAGCCGTTCGAGATGCACGTTGATCGGGCTTGCAAAATTTTCTTGTGAAGGGAAATACAAATGTCCGAATTTGTGACGAAATCTGTGGCGCAAGAACAACAAGAACAGAGGATAGAAGCACGCACAGCCATGAAACGTATCGGCGGTTTTACCATCGTTGCGACAGCCGTGGCAGTGCTCGCCGTCCTCGGCGTCGTGGTCCTTTGCGCGCAGAGCCAAGACAAGGACAAGTACTCGCTGGTATCGCCGGGCGGAATTGCGTTCTCCGACTTCAGGGGATACGAGGACTGGGCTGACGTCTCCTCCGCCCGAACCACCGAAATACTCAAGGTGATCGTCGCGAATCCCACGATGATCAACGCGTATAAAGCCGGCGTCCCCGGTAACGGCCAGCCTTTCCCCGAGGGGTCCAGATCGTCAAGCTCCAGTGGAAGTTGAAGAAGAGCACGGAGGCCCCTTTCGCCGTGGAAGTGCCAGACGTCTTTTCCCAGGCTTTCGTGATGGAAAAGGACAGCAAGAGATTTTCGAAAAGCGGCGGATGGGGATACGCGGTGTTCAACTACGACCCCGCATCCGATAAGTTCACGGCCGATGCCAAAAGCCCTTCAGACTGCGGATACGCGTGCCCAGTGAAGGCGAAGGACTACATCTTCCACCCGTACCAGAAGCGTTGAACCGCTGCGTGCTTCGAAAGCAATTGCCCGGCGCGGCGCCGCCGAGTGACACCATCAAGCAAGCAGCCCCAACGTTCTCCTCTGTCTAATCGGGAATGTCTACCACGCCTAAATTACGAGGAACGTCATATGCCAAATGAGGGAACAGCAGTGATGACGGGAGCACAACAAAGGTCGGTTGCAGCGCATCAGCCAGGCCAAGACGTTTTCAAATCGGTCCTGCCCGAAGACATCAACTGGAAACCCTTCGCGGCGTTTCCACCTTCGGTCCGCCTGGCTGTCATCGTGGGTCAGCCCTCGAAGCCGGACCCTACACGATCAGGGTCCGAGTGCCCCATGGCGTTAAGCTGATGCCACACCGACACCCGGAGGACCGAGTCTATACAGTAATCTCGGGTGTTTTCTACATCGGCCTGGGCGAGCAGTTCAATCCGGAAAAGCTGGAGGCATATCCGCCCGGAAGCGTCATCGTTCTGCCGGGCAATACGTCCCATTTCCACTGGGCGAAATCTGGTGAGTACGTCACGCAAGTAACGGCGATTGGACCGCTTGGACTTGAATACCTCAGCGCAAAAGACGATCCAAGAAACCATAATTCTTAGGAGACATCTGCGCGATTTCCGCGATGCAGGTTTCCACTCGCCAGAAATCCAGAGCGTCGCCCGCGGCAAGTGGCGATCTGGCCATCATTCGTAATATGCTGGCAGCTTTTTCTGCGCGTCGCTTTGGGGCTGATCGTGGTTGATCCAGAGCTGCGCATGTTCCTTCGCAATGACTGCCGCTATCTTGTCCATGGACTGCAGCGAGGCCTCTTTACTCCAATTGTTATTGGGGACATAGCGATGTTCGAAGCTTGTCCGGAAATGCGCAACATCGCCGCTAAGAATCACGGGTCCAGTTTTAGGGAGCCTCACGAGCAAAGATTGGTGTCCGGGCGTGTGTCCGGGCGTGGAGAGCAGCACGAGGCTCCCGTCGCCAAAGATATCGTAGTCGCCGTCGATGAGCTTTACGGGATGCTTCTTGTTAAATGCGACGGTGTCTTGCCGGCTCCCAGCCCATTCGTACTCAACTCTTTGCACCAGCATCAGCGTGTTGGGAAACATTTCAATGTTCCCTGCATGGTCCGGGTGGCTATGTGACACGGCCATCAGCTTGATGTCCGAGGGCGTAACGTGTATCTCTTCGAGCTGAGCCGCGAGCGTTATTGGTTTGCGCCAGATCGGGCCGGTACCGGGCCCCCATTCGTGAAACACCTCTTCATGGTTAGGCAGTTGTGCTACAGCATCATCGATGCCAGTGTCCCACAGAACCCAACCCTGGGTGTGGTGGATAAGGTAGCAGTGGCCGGGAAAGCCGACGGGCGTTCCGACATTGACTCCCGGTGTCCAACGCGATTCGTCGGGCCCACTGCCGTCACCGCAGTCGATCACATAGAGGCGGTCTACTCCGGACTTGACCTGCGGGTTGGGGGCGGCGGAAATTCGCACGACAGGGATGGCGGTCGCCAGCGCCAAGACCGCAACCGAGAAGGCGAACGTAACGTTTGCTTTCATGAATTTCTCCATTCGAAACCTGATCGAAAGTGGGCAATGACGATCCAGTTCTCGTCTACAGCTTAGAAGCAGCCCTGGGCGGTTGAGGCCGACTAAGGTTGGAACCCGTCCGCCATCCACTTGGCGAATAGTTCAATGCGAGATAGCTGCCAGGGACCTTCTCCTTTTGGTGGCGGGGGTGGCATTACAGCGCCGCCGATTCCACGAATGCGGTCGTAGATGGCCCCAGCGTGCATTTTGACGTCATCGTAACTTCCCAGGTTGAACGCCTTGCTCATGCCTTGAATATCTCGCTCCGTAAATAGCGGCCGAATGTCCGCTTGAAAGCTCGTCGTTTTCGTCATCGCGCCTCTCAGGTATTGGGTCCATTCGGCCACAACAAAATGGTCCGCGCAATTGGACGATGGTATTGCCCATACTTTCGTATCGACTGCAGTGTCTTCACGACTGAGGCGCTGGACACTGGATACGAGATGTCGTCAATACCAAGGTCCAATTGTTTTGGTCCCGTCGCCCGTGGCTTAATGGTGATTGTTCGAGATCCATGTTATCCGAGTTTAGAATTGTTTGTGAAGGAGAACACACCATGAGCAAGCACCTCGAATCGCTCTACCAGAACCTTCTCAACGGCAAACTGCCCCACAATCTAAGTTGGAGCGAGGCCGTCGAACTCGTCGCGCATCTAGGAGAGGTCCAACCGCACGGAGACGACGAGTTTGTGTTCCGCGTCGGCGGCCAACGCGTCTTTTTCAAGAAGCCGCATACCCATGACCTCGGCGTGGAGGAAGTTTCTCGGCTGCGTAAATTCTTGAAGGAAGCCGGAGCATCTGTGCATAAATCAGGTGCGCAGGTAGAAGAACCGGCCCAGCCCAGCCGTATGATTGTGGTCATCGACCACCACTCTGCCCATGTTTACCAGGATTTCGGTGGAAGTCGTCCGGCAGACGAACACAAGGTGCAACCTTACGATCCTTTCCATTTCCATCATCATCTGATTCATCGAAAGGAAGCTCACTACCGTGGCGAGCGCGTACCCGAAGAGGATTCGTTTTATGAGGAGATCGCGAAAGATATCACTCCGGCGAATCAGATCGTCCTCATCGGTCACGCCACCGGAAAAAGCAACGCCGCCGACTTCTTGAAAGAATATTTGAAGACCCATCATCCCGAAATTTCTCGACGAGTGATCGCCACCGAAAACGCAGACCTCTCGGCAGTGACTGAGCCTGAAATTGAGGCGCTAGCGAAGCGGCATATGATCGCAGTCGTCTAAGCAGTTGTTGGACTCACGTCCGTCACAGCGGACGCCGCTGATAATAAGGTATGGTCGATGCTATCGTCCAATTGATTCGCCCCGCTGCTTCTGCTTGAATTTCGCTCGGAAGGTGTACCATTCGCATGGCGGAAAGAGAGTTGTTATTATGGGTCGCATCCTTAGCGCAGCGGAGTCCGATTCAGGCAGCATGCAATGATTCGGCGCATTGCAATTGCGGTGGGCGCCTTGGCCTTCCTCGGGCTGCTGGGTTTTTCCTGGTTGTCCTGGCGAGCAGCTATTGTCCCGATTGAGCGCCCGAACCCGGCAAGCTTCACCGCCGAGTCAGTCGCCAAAGGAGAAGTTCTGGCCGCGGAGGGACATTGTCTGTCTTGCCACATCCGGCCAAGCGGACAACCATTTGCCGGCGGGTACGGGGTGAACACGCCATTCGGGATCATCTACGGAAGCAATATCACACCCGACCCGAAAACTGGAATAGGTGCATGGTCGCTCGAGGCGTTTACCCGCGCCATACGTGAGGGTGTCTCACGAGATGGCTCTCATCTTTTTGCCGCGTTCCCGTTTAACGCTTATACCGAACTACAGGACGACGATGTCAAATCGTTGTATGCGTATTTGATGACGCGGCCGGCGGCTAGGGCTACGGTGCCGCCGATGACGGTTCCGTTTCCTCTCAACGTCCGCTTCCTGCAGGAAGGATGGAAGATTCTATGCTTCAGAAGCGGACGCTACAGGCCAGATCCGGCGAGAGACGCCCAATGGAATCGCGGAGCTTATCTGGCTCAAGCGGTCAGCGATTGTGGGGGATGTCATACGCCGCGCAATGCGCTCGGTGGTGAAAAGCTCCGAGACGCCTATTCAGGCACCGTGGTTGATAACTGGATCGCGCCACCGCTCACCGAGGCCAATCCCTCGCCCGTCCCATGGACGCAAGAACAGTTGTTCAGCTACCTGCGCACCGGAGTAGATCCACTGCACGGAGCAGTCGCAGCCACGATGACTCCGACCATCCGCGACGCGCTGGACCTTCCTGTTGTCCCGGATGACGATGTTCGAGCCATCGCGCTCTATATGAGCGATATCGACCGCGCAGGGACGCGTGAGTCTAGCGTTGAAACAGCCACGAAGGAAGCGCTGCAGAATTCATCTCTTGGTAGCGGTCAAGATTATGACCCCGACGCCGACCTCTATGCCTCCGCCTGTCTTTCGTGCCACTACAACAGCGGCACAGTTCCACTTGCCGCCCGTCCGGAACTCGCGCTCAACAGTGCGCTCTCCTTACCTGAACCGACCAATTTTATTCAGGCTGTGCTGAGAGGCATCGGCAGCACGGACGGTGCGCCGGGACTGGTCATGCCGGCCTACGCCTCGTCTCTCAGCGACGCCGAACTGGCCAGACTCGCGGCTTATCTGCGTCGCACGCGAACGACGCGACCTCCTTGGACGGACCTGGAACGCAAGGTATCTGCTGCCCGGCGAGAGTTGCCGGAGTCGCACTGACAGAATAAAGAAGAGAACAGGAGCTACTCGATTATGACCACATTCAGCCTCAATGGCCGCACCGTTTCGGTGGACAGTCCGAGTGACGCGCCCTTGCTCTGGGTGATCCGTGACGAGCTTGGTTTCACCGGAACCAAATTCGGCTGCGGGATTGGCATGTGTGGCGCCTGCACTGTGCATGTGGAAGGCCGCGCCACTCGTGCCTGCATCACCGCGGTGGGCGCGGTCTCCGGCGCCAAGGTAACGACGATCGAGGGGCTCGACCCTGAGGGGAGACATCCGCTGCAAACCGCATGGCTTGAGCTGCAGGTTCCGCAGTGCGGGTACTGTCAGTCAGGACAGATTATGCAGGCAGCCACGCTGCTAAAGGATTATCCCGACCCCAGTGACCAGGACATCAACGCCGTAATGGCCGGGAATGTCTGCCGCTGCATGACTTACATTCGAATCCGCAAAGCCATCAAGCTTGCAGCATCGAGAATGCGAGGAGCGACGCATGATTAGTTTGTCTGCCCACGGACTAAGAGGTTCGCCCGAGCTTTCGCGGCGGGGTTTCCTGATCGCAATAGCGGGAGCTGGCGTTATGCTGGGATACACGCGATCCGGCCTCGCCCTGGTCAGCGGGGCAACGGGGAGTGCGAGCGATTTGTTCGAGCCGACGATCTGGTACGGAATTGATCCGAGCGGTACGGTGACCGTCAACATTATTCGCGCCGAGATGGGCCAACATGTGGGAACAGCCCTGGCCCGCATAGTAGCTGACGAGTTGGAGGCCGATTGGAACAAGGTTAAGACGGTCACCGTCGACTCGGATCCAAAATGGGGACTGATGATCACGGGCGGTAGCTGGTCCGTGTGGCAGAGCTTCCCGCTGCTCAGCCGGGCCGGCGCCGCCGGCCGCATCGCCTTGGTCGAAGAAGGTGCCAAACTTCTCGGCGTCAGTGCACAAGCTTGTACAGCGCGAAATAGTGCTGTGCACACCAACGGAAAATCGATTTCCTACGGCGACATCGTGGCGCGCGGAGATTTGCGTCGAACTTTCACGCCGGAACAATTGCAAACAATGCCCATCAAGCGGCCGCCCGAACGCCGCCTGGTCGGAAAAAATGTCATGGCGCTCGACGTTCCGTCGAAAGTCAACGGCAAAGCCCGCTACGGTCTCGACGCAGTGGTTGAGGGCATGATCTACGCGCGTCCGCTAATTCCTCCGACGCGCTACGGCTCAAGGGTAGTATCGATCGACGATTCGGCGGCCAGACAGCTCGGTGGCTATATTCGAAGCGTCGCTCTGGATGATCCGTCAGATACGGTTCCTGGCTGGGTTATGGTCTACGCCACCAGCTTCTCGGCAGCCAATCGTGCAGCCGACCTCGTCAAGGTGAAATGGCAGTCGGGCGAAACGGCAAATGTTTCTGAGCAGGATATCCAGCAACGCGCAGCCGAACTGATCGCCGATCCAAAGGGCGGCGGCTCCTTGTTTGTCGACGATCCGGGCGTGGACACAGTGCTTGCGTCGGCAAAGACGAAGATCGAGCGGACGTACACGACGGCGACTGTGATGCATTTCGCCCTGGAGCCGGTCAATGCCTTGGCCTTCGAAAAAGATGGCGTAGTGGAAATTCACACCGGGAATCAATGGCAGTCGTCGATCCTGCCGGTGCTGGCGAAAGCTTTGCGCCGCAGTCAAGAGAAAATCGTGATGCGCAGCTATCTGCTTGGTGGGGCATTCGGTCGTCGCCTGGACGGAGATTATGCCGTGCCGGCGGCGCTTGCGAGCCTCGCGATAGGCGGCAAGCCGGTGAAGATGGTCTGTACGCGATCCGATGACATGCGCTTC
Source organism: uncultured Acidobacteriota bacterium (assembly GCA_963796095.1). Taxonomy (GTDB): domain Bacteria; phylum Acidobacteriota; class Terriglobia; order Terriglobales; family Acidobacteriaceae; genus JABDBE01. The sequence continues at coordinate 239,768 of CAWCKL010000043.1, read as the reverse complement.
GACTGTCCCCGATCCGCATCGCGGCAGGTCCTGCGTTTGGCTTGGGGCGAAGGAAACAGGGTGGCGGCCATGGATCACCATGCGGCGGCCGGCTGGCCCACGGCCACGATCGCTCCTTATTTTTTGGGTAAAGACGCTAAGGGCGCTCCGTTCGATCCCTTCGCCATCTCGGGAGCTGATCACTGGTACAACGTAGGCGCACACCGCGTTCGGGCACTGCGCAATGACCTGGCGGAGCGGACATTCCGCTCCGGCTATTTACGATCGGTGGGCGCGGGCTGGACCAGTTGGGCTGTTGAGAGCTTTATGGACGAGGTCGCCCACGAGGCCGGCATCGATCCGGTGGCGTTCCGGCTGAGCTTGCTTGACGGCGCGGGTGGCAACGCCGGGTCGGCGCCGAACTCCGTAGGCGGGGCGCACCGGCAGGCCGCGGTGCTCTCCCGGTGCGCGCAGAAAGCCGGGTGGGGCAGTACCATGCCGAAAGGTGTCGGGCTCGGCATCGCCTCCACTTTCGGGCAGGAACGCTCAATGCCGACGTGGATCGCCTGTGCTGCTCGCGTGCGGGTGGACCGCTCAAACGGCCACGTCGCAGTAGAGAAGCTGACCCTCGTCATCGACGCGGGTACCCTCATTCATCCGGATAGCGCCGCAGCCCAGGCGGAGGGGGCTGCTTTATGGGGTCTTTCGACCGCTCTGTATGAGGGAACCGAGTTCGTCAAAGGCCAACCGAAGGACACGAATCTCGATAGCTACAGAGTGCTCCGAATGGGACAAATCCCGGAACTCGAAATCGAATTTATTCCCAGTGCAGAAATGCCAGTTGGACTGGGCGAGCCCGCGACTACCGCTGTTGCCCCGGCGATTGGGAACGCGATCTTTGCCGCTTCAGGTGTGCGTCTTCGAGATTTGCCAATTCGTCCAGAAGCGGTGCGACAAGCTCTCGCGCATCAGGCTTGACTCGTGGGGATGTTGGACTGGCTTCCCACTAATGTGCGGGCTGCGTTGATCTACACGACCAAGACCTTTGCACTGGAGAGATCATCCACTGAGCAATCTAAGGAGTTCGCTTAGGCTGTCATCGAACGATCGAACAACTGATTCTGAAATCAGTCGTTCTGGCGGAAAGAGGTCGCGATGTCTCCCGGTTTGAGTGAAGCTTGTGTGGATGAATGGAGGAAAGCCGGGGGAAAAGCTATCCTACGCCCGGAAAAAGCGAATGCGTGGTTGCTTCTCTGCTGGGGAGTCGGTGACAGGGCAGCGTTCTAACCAACTGAACTACGTCCCCACTCGCCAAATCAATGAGATGTGAAATAGCCAGTGATTATGCGGATTTGCACGATTTGCATATTGTGCACGGTTTGCGCGGAACGACCAGAATTGCTCGAATTTCCGTCCGAACCGCCCATAAACCGCCAGTAAGAAACCACAGGAAATTTCACAACTAAGGTTATCGTAACAGCTTCTCAGAAAACGCGAAAGACCGAAAGACCTGTCGACTCAACAAATTTCGGAGAATGGTATCCCCCCAAGATGAGGCCAGTGTCGCCTCGTTTACCCATGAGTTTGCGGCGCTCCAATTCCTCCTTGAACATTGGTCGTGGCCGACGTAGCTCAGTTGGTAGAGCAGCCGATTCGTAATTGGCATTTCATGTTCCGTGCTCGTTGCGATTCAACGCTATAGCCAGTGTTGCAAGGGGTAAAACGGCGTCATTCGGGCGTACTTGTCATATATTTGGGCAAGGATTTGGGCAAGGCTCATGTCGGAAACCTTGTGCTCAGCATTCGTTCCCGGCGCCGGGCGATCCACATCTACCGTCCGTAGAGCACAAGGTTCAGAGCGCAGATGATCACCCCAGCAACCGTTAACAAGGTTGCAGAAATATCCGGATAGACCAACTTGTCCAGGTAATGGAGCAGGAAACCACCCTGGTACGGCTCAACTCCCGCCGTGGCTTCAAGCGAGTTCTCTAGCACAGTCAGAGGACACGGCAAAGGAAGGAGTTCCGTAAGCATACCCCAGACAAGAGAAACGATATGCAGCCAGCGAAGGACCGGGCGAGAGCGCGTGACTAAGGCGCCGAACACTATCCACAAAATGAACAGCGCATGCAGGATAAGGACGAGCATCGTAAGCGCAGAATAGAGACTCGAAGCTACATGCATTCATAGAATTTACCGTACGGGCAATTTGCGAGTGACCCGATACGCCTTCACGTTCCACTGTGCTCACGTTCCCACTGTTGTCATACCCGGAATAATATGGTAGCGAAATGGTCATCCGCAAGATCATTCACGTGGACATGGACGCGTTTTACGCTTCGGTCGAGCAGCGCGATGATCCCCAACTGCGCAGAAAGCCCGTGATCGTGGCGTGGAAAGGCAACCGTTCAGTTGTCTGCGCGGCCTCGTACGAGGCGAGGAGTTTCGGCGTCCACTCAGCAATGCCGGCGGTGCGAGCGGAACGCTTGTGCCCCACTGCCATCTTCATCGCTCCGGATTTCACCCGTTATCGGGCGGTTTCCCACAGCGTCCGGGAGATCTTCAAGCGCCACACAGACCTGATCGAGCCACTGTCACTCGACGAAGCGTATTTGGACGTTACCGAGAACAAAACCGCCTTGCCGACGGCGACGCTTGTGGCACGCACGATCCGGGAGCAAATCCGCCAGGAATTAAACCTGACAGCCTCTGCGGGGGTGGCGCCCAACAAGTTCCTGGCAAAACTCGCCTCAGACTGGCGCAAACCCGACGGGTTGTTTGTCATTCGTCCAGAGGACGTTGATGCGTTCCTCTTGCCATTGCCGGTAGGACGCCTACCAGGAGTGGGCAAAGTTACAGGCGAGAAGCTGGCCAAGCTCGGAATCGAGACCGTGGAAGGTTTGCGAAAGATTGATTTGCCTGCGCTCGAACAAAATTTCGGACGCTACGGTCTGCGGCTGCACGCGCTTGCCCGCGGTATCGATGAGAGTGAAGTCATTCCGGATCGACCTACGCAATCCATCTCTGTTGAAGACACGTTCGAGCAGGACGTGCCGCTGGCGCAAACCGAGCCCATGATCCGCCGCTTGGCAGGAAAACTTTGGTCGGCTTCACGCAAGGAATCACGCGTGGCACGCACCGTGGTCCTCAAAATGAAGACGAGCGAGTTCAAGATTCTCACTCGCAGCCATACGCCAGACACTCCTCCTTCGTCCTGCGAAGAGTTGACGGACATCGCGCTGAAGCTGCGAGAACGAGTGGCCCTGGGACCACAGCAACGCTATCGGCTCGTCGGCGTAGGGTTGAGCAACTTTCGGGAATCCGAACGAACTCGTGCTCAGCCGGATCTTTTCGAGTGAGGAGCGAAATACGCAAAATGTCGCATCCGCTTCGATTCTGACCCGTGAGGTCAGGACCAGGACATCGATAATGGCAAAAAGCGTTACCTGCGCGGGCGATTTCCCAGCCAATACAAAGAGAGCACTTTTCCCTCGGCGTTGCGCAACCAGGTCGCAACTTCTCTCACCTGAAAAGGGTGGTCTCCCGGGCCAAGGTCGCGATTGAGCAACTCTGTGATTTCTTCAGCCGTGCTCGGCTTCTTGATCTTGTTCAAGGCTCGGAGGATATGCTTGTCGAGACGGTCGTTCGCAGGAACTTGGCGCATGTGCGGTTCTCGGGCTTGAAGGCGGACCGGTTGAAGCGTGCTCATTTCGTGTTCGGTCTGGTGCTGCAAGACAAGAGCGGCTCAGGGGGAACGAGTCGGTACCAACTGGAGAATCAGTCTACGAATTGCCTCAGGTTGATGCTCCCCGGCAGCGCCCGCCAAAGTATACGTCCGTTCAAAGCCGTTGAGCCCTTCAACTCGCATTTCCCAATTCTCACTGGCTCGCGATCCGGCAATTGACACACGCCACTCTCCGCGTTTATCGCCGAGTGCGTGCTCGATACTCGCAACAATTTCTCGGCATAACTGAGCATCGCCGAGATTCTGCAGCTCAATCGCCACTGGCATCGTATAGCAATTTTAGCCGAAGAGCCCCCCGCCTATTCGTTCGTGCAAACCGGTCAAAGCCTTGCGGGAAGTGGTATCGAGGTGATCTCTGGCGAGTTTATCCACAATTCGTGTTGAAAGCTGCTAAGAGTGCGAGGGCAATGTCAGATCCGCTCACGAAGATTCTTTACACCCAGAGCGGACACACCTGAGGAAAGCGGCGAACCCGCATCCCGGAAATAGGAAAGGCTGCGACATGGGTTACGCTCCAGCCACCAGCTCCTGCGAGGGAGCCAACAGCGTGGATGCATGCACCGTCGCAGCCCTTGATGCGATCACTGCTTTCGCAGATCCAAACCCCAACTGCTCCTCGCAGAACCAGTCGGTTTTTTCGGGTCTGGTTGCTCGTCAGGTCGCCCTGCCGAGCAGATCACTCAGCCTACTTCGGAGTGGCAAGGTTTATTTCGCCAATCCTTTCAGCCGTCGACGCCAGTCAAATTAAACAGTCGCTTCATCGATGTCAACGCAATTCTCAGCCTGAAAACGAAATATCTGTGAATGGAATTGTGGAAAACGTGGACGGCTAGATCCTCCCTTCTTTCATTTCGCTCGACGCCGTTTTGAACGGCTCCGCATTTCAACCTAGGCACCACAGGAGAACCGCCATGAGACTGCGTCCCAACGAAATTCTGTCCGATTCACAGATCAACATCGTGCTGTGGGCGGGAACTCATGCCTGCGCCCAGGCTGATCAGGCTTGGAGTTCAGCGAATTGAAGATCCGCATCACCCCCGTGGATATCGAGAACTCCGATCACCCGCCGAAATGCGGAGACTGATGAACCGGAAAATTGTCGATCAGGGCGGGAGACGCCCTATCTGCCACGAGGAGTTCACGGATTACAACGATATCGTTCCGGACCACAGGGAACCGAAAGGAATGGGCGGAGCGTGGAGAGACGACCATCCAGATACATTCAGGCAACGCATTGGTGGTGCAACGAAGAGAAGGGATCAACCAGGACTGACGACTGACGGCCGATCACGCGTCTTTGCTCCATTCGATTGATGAATCCTCGCTTTGCGGCCTAGGCAGAGTGCGAGAAGTGTGCCTCACTGAACGGGCTGGGTTAGTGTTCATAGGGGAGTATCTCCTTCCTAACAGAGCCAAATGTCCCAGAAGCCGACTTCTGGACAACGTCAAAGTGCGCGATCAAGTGTCGCACCCGCTTCGCCGTGACTCAGGCAGAAGTAGCAATCGCAATCTCCACTTCTCTCCGTCGGTAAACACTAGCCGACATATGGGGAGTAATCCTGGGAAAGTCTGAAACAGGCAGAAAACAGCGCCGTTGTTCGGATTCTTGTTCCACTAGATATATTGGCTGCTGGATTCTTCCTGGAGTGGGATTCTGCCGCCCAATCTTATACATTACTGCTACCAAAACTGTCGCGGCACCCAGCACGAACTCCGCGCCGCAGGCGTGTTAGGTAGTGCACAAGTGGTAATTGACGGGTAGGCGGTAATCCGCCCAAAACCCAGAAATCTACCCCGCCCCCCTCCCTGGCTTCCGATCATCGCCGAAGGCAAGGACAGCTACGATCTCGAATACCAGCTGCCCACGAAAGCGCCCTGATCCCCAACATCATTCTCAAGCGTCGCTTCCCGCCTACTTCTTAGCCGGGCGCGGCATCGGCGTCACCCCGACCTGCTCCTCCGCCGTATACGGCGCTCCATAATACGGGAAATCCTTGCGAATGCGCCCGCGGTCGGGAGCAAGTCCATCGACAATTGGCGTGTTGGCCGCCAGCGTCAACACCACATCCAGCACATCGTCGCCGAGCGCGCGTCCATTGAAGCTGGCCACCTCAAATGCGGCGGACGTTCCAAGCTCGTAAGGCAACGTGTCGGGACAAAGCCGTGCAGCGATCAGCTTCCCGTATTCACCCGTGTCCGCCGCCGAACCGGCATAGGTCGTCATCTTCTCCGCAAAATCCGCGATCGGCTTCGCGAAGCGCTCTAGATCTTCAGACGGAACCGACGCATTGAATTGTTCTTTCATCTCTTGATGGCTCGGGTCGTTCAGGAAGAGATGCGTAACCATAGGCAGGCCCCAACGCGAAACTTGTACCTCCGGCGCATGGCCAAAGAGGGAGATCGTCGCCCATGCGTTGATTTTTCCCTTCCCAATCAGTTCGCTCGGCACCTCCAGCACAATCGCCGTAACATTCCGCCTCGCAAAGGGATTCTGCTGATGCAGAAAGGCGTCCCCATCGTAGCGCTGGTCCTTATAGAAAGCAGTCATAAATGTGCCGAATCCAACATTTGCCGCAAATAGCTCTGGAGCAATCCCAACATACGCACGAAGACCCGAATTAGTCACGACCGAACCGGTTTCACCCTCAACCAGACTCTCTCCGGCGTCACCACGAAGAGCATCGTCACCCGTCGCCTTCCGCACCACAAACGGTTGAATGTGAGTATGCTCACTGCCATCTCCGTGTCGTGGTTCACCAAACCTGAACTTGAACGTAACCTCTTCCCTCGCATCTCCGTTCAGGTCGAACCGGAACGCGTAGAGCCCTTCTGGATGAAGCGTATCCGGAGCCGATAATCCCACATCCGGATTCACGGTCATCGCCATTACCGTCTTGCCCGAAGGGCCGTCAAATAAATAAAAGTCGCAGAGGTTGAGGCTCGGTTCTTCCTTCGCCAGTTTGGTATCGAAATGATGTGACATACAGAATCTCCTTGAAAAGCATAATTTGGCACTCTCAGGCGGTGGACTTTAAATTCCGTCGTAGCGTGAATACCCACGCTTTGTCCAATAGTCCGGCGGTTCGTCCTTCGTAACTATTCTCTGCGGTCAGCCGCGAAGAATGGGGGCTCCGAAGGGAGCGCCCGTCAGTCCGCCATCCACCATCAGTTCGACCGCGTTGATGTACGACGAATCGTCCGAGGCAAGAAAAAGCACAGCCTTGGCCAGATCTTCCGGCTCGCCCCAACGGGCAAGTGGAACCGTGGAAGAGAAGAAGTCGGAAACTTTTGCGGATTCCTCTGCCGTGGCATTGGCGCGCGCCCCGCGCTTCCAGATGGGAGTCTTCGTCGCTCCAGGGGCCACCACGTTCACGCGAATCTTGCGCGGTGCAAGGTCTGCGGCGATGGATCGAGCCATCGAGACGAGTCCGCCTTTCGTGGCAGCGTAGGCAGCCAGACCTGGTTGACCGAGATAGCTCTGCACCGATCCGTTGAAGATGATGCTGCCGCTGTCGTTCATGAGAGGAGCGGCTGAATTGACGGTAAAGAAAACACCGTAGAGGTTGGTGTGGACTACCTTCTCGAAGATGGCTTCGTCGGTCGTGCCAGTCGGCGTCATGCCGGAAATGCCTGCATTGGCGAAGACGATGTCAAGTTTGCCAAAGTCTTTGGCGAGTTCAGTGAAAAGCTTCTTGCGGTCCTCCGCAACCGTAACGTCGGCGCGATAGCCGCGCGCTTTCGATCCCAGCTCGGCGACCGCTTCATCCAGTGTCTTCTGGTCCCGGCCGGTAATCGCGACCTCAGCGCCTTCTGCAACGAAAAGGCGGGCTGTGGCCAGGCCGATGCCACTGTTTCCGCCGGTGATGAGAGCCTTCTTGCCTTTGAGTTTCATGATTCCTCCAGGAACCCGCGATCGAGAGCCTCGACATCTCGCGGGGAGCGATGTCGCTCCCCGCGGAGTCGTTCATTGCGGCAGCTCTTTGCCTGACTGCTCCGCCACCATGTAAGCGGCATACCAGTCTGCCCAGTTCGCGTCGCGCTGCCCGATGCGCTTCTCGTGCTCGCCGTGGGCGGCCTCCGCACGCCGAAACGCGCTTGCCAGATCGTTCGCCGATGCAAAGGTCGTCGCCGTGTCGTCGATGCGACCGGGAAGCCGCGTCGTGATTTCCTGGAACATCCAGCCGTTTCCGTCCGGGTCCCTGAACGAGGCGAACGAGCGGTAGCTGCGATGCTCGGGATCACGGCCGTTGACTCGAATCCGCCCAAACAGGTAGGGCTCGTCCGGGCCGGAGTACACGTCCGCGGCGCCGTGGAACACTTCGCTGACCTCAACGCTGTGACGGAGCAGATTCTTGCGCGCGGCCTCGATGTCATCGACGATCAGATAAAGGCCCTGGGCTGAGCCGGGAGCCGCCCCGGTGACGTTCTTGCCCAAAATGACCGAGCACCCGGAGCCAGGCGGTGTGAACTGAATCACGCGAAAATCCTTACCGTTGTCGTAGTCGCCGTCGAGTCGCCACCCGAGTCTCGCGTAGAACTCCTTCGCGCGATCGACATCCGAGACGGGGATAACGACGATTTCTAACTTCATGTCGACTTTCGCAACGCTAGCCTCGCTGGCGGCGTCGTTAGCTTGGATTTCAAAGGTCGTATTTGCCATGTCTTTCCTCCTTTGCGTTCAACTGAATCGCTGATTGCGAGCGTCAGCCAGCAGAATCACATGTTCCCGAAGGCGTGGCGTTCGATACCTTTTGCAAAGTGAGCCTCTCCTGCCGGTCGTGAGCTTCTAAACGGGATTCACGGGCAGCTTGGAGGAGCTCCCTCGGAATGATCAGGAAGTCAATTCGTTTCTCCCCTAGCGGAGCCGCGAATCATACTCCTGAATTCACACGTTCTGTCGTTGATGTTCTCGACGCTTAGGCCCCGTATCATACCTATCTTTGAAAGCGTGCGTCAAACGTCTTGCTTGGAAGCGAATCTTAGGGAATCGGGGTCGCCGATCTTTCTGCTTGGGGGCCCTGCAGTTCATGAGTGACTTTAAACGACGAGCACGGAAAGCCGAACGCGACCCAGTATATACCTGTAATACAGTGAAGTCTGCGAAGTCACTATTAATTAGACTATCCGCCACGCTCCGAGCCGTGAAGTAGGGAGTTTTTCCGAGTTCCGGTCGGATTGTCGCCCACCCGGAAATAACTCAAGAGTAAACACTTGGGACCGAGAGGACCGCCCTCTTCCAAGATAGATACCGATAAACGCCCATCGAGCGACGCATCTGATCTAGCTGATCTTGGAATTGTGGCGCTATGCCGACATATCATTACCAATCCGGGCTCGATGAGTGATATAGCGATCTCCAAATGCTTGCGTGCTCACTATCTATATGAAGCCTTCAGAGCGGGGCTCGCCGGAGTTCAACATCCCCAGACTATGTTGAGAGCAGATTTCTTAGAGGATTGGCCCTGAAGTGCTTTGAACTTCGCGTAGGCGGCCATTACCCAGGCCCAGGACCCGGCTCAAGCGCCGGCGAGAGAAAGTTATAGCTTCTGCTTGCCGATGGCCTTCAGGCGCGGCAGGAGCACCAAGTCGGCCGCTTCCTCGGCATCCCTGAGAAGCGTCTTGCGCGGCGTGCCTATCTGCGCACGCATGGTAAGGCCACGAGCAAAATCCGTGACTTGGATCGCGCGCACGGCTACCGGAAAATCAGGTGGGATGTCTCCTGCACAGATCCCATCCCGGAAACGACGCTCCACCAGCGCCGCGCCGCCCGCGACCGTGCTCTGCAGGAACCGCTGAACCTCAGCGTCGTTCACAAGCGGCGCGACGCACACCATAAGGCAGCCCCGGGCGGACCCTTTCTCGGTCGCACTTTCGACGGCGTACCTCAGAAAGCCCGCGATCGAGTCGCGAAGACCCTGTGGCGAAAGGAGTGCTTTGGCTGCGCGAGCGCCCTTCCGTTCTGCGTACGCCCTAAGGACGCGCAAGAATATAGCCCGCTTGTCCCCGAAGACGGCATACAGGCTCGGCCGTCCCACACCCATCCCGGCGACGAGATCGTCAATCGTCACTCCGTCGTAGCCTTTCGACCAGAACACCTGAGTCGCCTTTTCCAGCGCCCCCGTCTCGTCGAAGCTGCGCGGTCGACCCCGCGGCCTAGCGGTATTTTGAATCATTTAGTTCAAAACTCCTTGACAATCTCCATCCCCACCATTATATAACTGAATAGTTCGAAATTAACAAGCCGGCTCTGGCCTCGGGCCTCGCGACTCGGCCTTCACCCTTCACCACGGAGACACACATGGAACATTCGATCGCACTCGTCACCGGCGCCACCTCCGGGCTCGGTTATGCGGCGGCCCGCTTGCTCGCCGCCAAGGGCTACCGCGAGGTCATCGTCACCGGGCGCAGCCTGGCCCGGATCCAGGAAACAGTCGCTCAGCTCGCGGCGGAGACCAAAACGAAGATCTTCACGCCGCTGGAGTTGGATCTGAACGCGCCAGCCAGCGTTCAGGCCGCCCTCGCCTCGCTGGTCAAGCGAGAGCGGCCGATCGATTTCCTACTGCTCAATGCCGGATTGGTCCCAACCAAGAAGCGCGTGATCACTGCGGCGGGCGTTGAGGCTTCTCAGGCCCCGCTGATCGGCCATCATCAACTGACTGTCGGGTTGCTTCGCGCCAACCTTCTTAGCCCCAACGCGCGGATTGTTATCGCCGGCGCGGAGCCTGCCCGCGGGGGCGTACCCATGTTCAAGTACACCGACGTGCCAGCCTTCGCGGCCAAATACTACCGGGGCGACCAAACCGCGGCTGTTGAAGCCCTGCTGCGCAACGGGCCGAACGTGAAGTACGTGCCCAACAATGCGTATGCTGACGCGAAGCTCATCATCGCTTGGTGGACCGCGGGGCTGGCCCGCCGGCTGCCCTCCGGCATGGCCGTGTACGCCGTATCGCCCGGTGGGGCGACCGACACCAAGGTGGTGCGAAACGCTGGCCCGTTGTTGAAGTATCTGTTTATCCCAATCGTGAACCTCATTCCCGGCATGAATCAGACGCCGGAGACCGCGGCCCGTCGGTACCTCCAGGCGTCGGAGTTCGGAACCGACGTCTCAGGGCAATTCTTCGCCTCGGCTCAAGGGAAGTTCTCAGGCCCAATTGAGGCGCAGCGCCACCCACACCTCCACGATCGCGCCAGCCAAGAAGCCGCGTGGCAGGCCGTCGTCAAGGTCTCCGGCGTGGACTTGTCTTAACCCAGCATCCTTGAACGCTAGGTCCTGAAGGAGCGCTGATCGGCGCGTCACTGGATGCAAAACAACATTGCCACTTCCCTAATTTGGAATCACGGCGACAGAACGAACAACAACCATTCTCAAGGAGAATTCATATGAAACGGTACGAAGGTAAAAAGGTGGTAATCATCGGCGGCACGAGCGGCATGGGGCTCGCTACGGCGAAGATGCTTCTTGATGGAGGCGCGCGCGTTCTGGTGACGGGTCGCTCGAAGGAAGGACTGGAATCGGCGCAGAAAGAGCTTGGGAATGAGGCCATCGTGGTTTCGAGCGACGCGCGGTCGTTGACGGACCTCGACGCACTCGCCTCTCGATCGAAGGCCGAGTTCGACACCCTCGACCTGCTGTTCGTCAATGCCGGGTTCAGCACCCGAGCGCCTCTGGAGAGCATCACCGAAGCCATCTACGACGAGATGTTCAACCTGAACGCCAAGGGACCGCTTTTCGCAGTGCAGAAGTTCGCGCCGCTCATAAACCGGGGAGGGTCTGTCGTCCTCACGACCTCGATCGCCAACGTCAAGGGAATGGCCGGCAACGCCACATACGGAGCCGCCAAGGCCGCGCTGCGATCATTCGCTCGGACGCTCGCTGCTGAGTTGGTTCCTAGCGAGATTCGCGTCAACGCGGTGACGCCCGGTCCCATCGACACGCCGATCATCGGCAAAGCGTTTCCCGCTGACGCAGCCGCTCAGATTAGGGAAAAGATGATTGGTATGGTCCCGATGAAGCGCTGGGGCACATCGGAGGAAATCGCGAAGGCCGTCCTCTTCCTTGCGTTCGACGCGACCTTCACGACCGGTGCCGAACTTCCGGTCGACGGAGAATGGTCTCAACTCTAAGGCTTGGACCGTCCAGGAAGGTGCTGGCATCGAGGACGGTCTTCAATGACTCGCATACCAGTGCGCAATTGATGCAATAGCGAACGCAGTGGCGGCGGCTCGGTCGTCGCCACTGCGGGCTCCGCCCAAGAATAAACATCGTGTTTGGCGCGACCATCACGAGCGGCGCGGAACTCCCACGGGAGGGCACAGCATGAGCCACACCTCAAAGGATTACTGCCGCTCCTGTACAGCAACCGATGAGTATCGGCGCGGAGATGCAGGCCGGTAAAAGGAGGACTAAGAAGATGCACAACCTAGTAGTGAGCTCTTTGGCGGTTGCTTATCTCGCAGCGAATACATACGCCATCGCGAAGGTAGGAATGTTTGAGTTAGCCCGTTCGCGCAAGCATCTCCTACTCTATGGCGTTCCATTCATATTGTGGGGCTCTGTCATTCTGATGGGATGCAAGCTCATGGAGATTATGCGCCGATTCGATGAATGGGCGGCCTGATGCCCATCGAGATGACTTATTTTGCGGACAATGCTCCGAACAAGTTAGCTGAGAACCGGAGTGGATTGTCGACTCCGGATACGAGCAGCGTGGCCAAGTGTTCTCGACTGACGACTTCAGGCCAAATGCACTCATTGACCTTTGAGTTGTGCTTCGTTTTCAGGATTGGTCCCCATAAACGCGCAAGCAGTGACCAACCAATCGCTAGAGGGAAGCCGACTTATCAGGATCTATGTGACCCGACTGCCTCTGACAGTTTCCGATTTGCCGATAATGCTGAAGAGATTGTGGGGTGACTCGAATCGAAATACCGGGTGCGTCGCGTCCGCTCTGCGGATTCTGACGAAAAAGGGAGAGAACGGCTGGGGTTGAACCGGAGATCCGGAGCTATTCCGCAGGGTCGTAATTCAGGTTTTGCCCGAGCCATCGTTCGATCTCAGCTACGCTCATTCCCTTGCGTTTGCTGTAGTCGACGACCTGGTCGCGGTCGATCTTGCCGAGGCTGAAATATCGCGATTCGGGATGGGCGAAGTAGAGTCCACTCACGCTCGAGCCGGGCCACATCGCAAACGACTCGGTGATCAGCATTCCTGTATTCGCCTGCACATCGAGCAAACGCCAAAGCTGACCCTTTTCCGTGTGATCCGGGCACGCAGGATAACCCGCAGCTGGCCTGATGCCGCGATATTTGTGCGCCGGGATAAACCGGCATGAAGTAGAGGATGAAAGAGCCTTACGAGTAAAGACTAGCGATCTGCTCGGCCCCGAGTCTTGCGCTGATACCGCGAGGGACTCAGTGAAGCGTGGACAGGGGCTAGGCGGGGTGGGTATCCAGCTCCGAAAAGATACAATCCGGACGCCGCCGTCTTAAATATGCGCGGTAGGCAACATGAGCAGGAGCGCTAGCGCGAGTTCCCGCTCAGTCCGGCGTAGTCGAAGACCCCAGGCACGCCTAGAAACTTCATGCACGAGAACCGGGAGACCTCGGAGACACCTGCTGCCAAACCAGACAGCAGGGCGGTGGGCGAAGGCAATAGCCGCACGGCCCGCATGTACGTCCCCGAGGAGTCACACGACGGTACAGTACCGATGAATCATTCGAACAAAGACAAAAGATCGTTGGCGGAGAATGAGGAGGGAAGGCCGTCGATCAAGGAGAACGCAGGTCAACCTAACACGTACCCGACTCAGAGCGGGAAGGGCGTGCCCCAGGGGTTGGCAGGCGTGCGGAAAGCAGCACGGGAAAATAAGGAGATGAAGTTCACCGCTCTGCTCCACCATCTGACCGTCGACCTGCTGCGGGAAAGCTTTTACTCACTAAAGAGGAAAGCCGCACCCGGAGTGGACGGGGTCACCTGGCAGGAGTATGAGACCGGACTTGAAGATCGGTTGGTTGATCTCCATGGCCGGGTTCATCGCGGAGCGTATCGAGCACTGCCTTCGAGAAGAGTGTACATAAAGAAAGAAGATGGACGGCAACGCCCACTCGGAGTCGCGGCCCTGGAAGATAAGCTTGTCCAGTACGCCGTGACCACGATCCTCAATCAGATCTATGAAGAGGACTTTCTCGGATTCTCGTATGGCTTTCGCCCGGGGCGCAGCCAGCATGACGCGCTGGATGCGTTGTCGTACGCGCTCCTGAAGAAGAAGGTGAACTACATTGTGGACGCTGATGTCCGAAGCTTTTTCGACAATCTCGACAAAGGCTGGATGATCAGGTTCATAGAGCATCGCGTCGCCGATCCTCGCATACTGCGGCTGATCCAGAAATGGCTGAAGGCCGGAGTGATGGAGGAAGGCAAATGGTCGGAACCGAAGACAGGTACGCCGCAGGGTTCGGTGATTTCACCGCTGCTCGCTAACGTGTACTTACACTACGCTTTCGATCTTTGGGTGAACGTCTGGCGCAATAAGTGGGCGCAAGGCGAGGTGGTGGCCGTCCGCTATGCGGACGACGTCATCCTGGGATTTCAGCATCGGACAGACGCTGATCGTTTCCTGGAGAATCTACGGGCACGACTGGCCATGTTTGGACTGGAACTGCACCCAGATAAGACGCGCCGGATCGAGTTCGGCAGATTTGCCGAAGAGAACCGGAGACGTAGAGGGGAAGGGAAACCCGAGACGTTCGACTTTCTAGGCTTCACGCACATTAGCGGGAAGAATAGTTTGGGGCGATTCATGGTACGGCGCACGACGATTCGCAAACGCATGCGGGCCAAGCTGCGGCAAATAAAACCGGAGCTCCGCAAGCGCATGCATGATCCCGTGGGCCAAACCGGCCAATGGCTCCGGTCGGTCGTACAGGGGTACTTCAACTACTACGCGGTACCGGGAAACAACGCTAGCCTATCCCTGTTCCGGCATCGGGTGCTGGTCTGCTGGTGGCATAGTATTCGCCGCCGGACCCAGAAACACCGAATCAACTGGACGCGGATGCTCACCCTGGCGAAGCGCTGGCTTCCCCAACCGGCTGTGCTCCATCCTTTCCCCGATGCTCGCTTTGCCGCCACTCATCCGAGATAAGAACCGGATGCGCTAACGAGCGCCCGTCCGGATCTGTGCGGGGGGTACCGGGCAACTGGTATCCCTACCGCGATCTCTTGAATAAGATCAGCGGCGCTCAAGCCCTCCGCGCAACCATAACCCCATTCATCCCGCACGCGTTTGTGCAAGCATTCGGCGAAAGCCTCAGCCAAGCGGTCCGCGATGGCCTCCGCCATGATCGCGTTGTAGTCATCGTGCTTGGCCCTGTACGACTCGCACAGTTCTTTCAAGCCGATCCCGCTGGTTACCGCGAATGCGCCGATGTGATCGCGCAAACCCGTTTCCTTCGGTCCGATGAAGTCGGCGAGCGATCGGCAAGGCTCGTTGCCCTCCTTATTTGATTGTTGGCGGAGGAAGTGGAATCGTTCGAGCACGGTCCCGCGTGTGCTGTCCGTGTACAGTTCGACATCGTCCCCCACAGCGCTGGCGGGGAAGAAGCCGTATACGCCTCGGGCCGTGATCAGTTTCTTCTCAATGATTACATCAAGGAGAGCATTGCCTTCGCTGAAGACTTGGCGCGCCTGGGCGCCATGCTCTGGGTGTTCAAGAATCCGAGGATAAATTCCTTTCAGTCCCCAGGTATGGAAGAACGGGCTCCAGTCAATGAAATCGCGCAGTGTTGCCAGAGGAAAGTCATTCAGCACGCGCACACCCGTGAATGAAGGCGTGGGCAGGTCTTCCGCGCGCCATTCGATCGGAGTCCGCCTTTTCCGGGCATCCTCGAGCGAGACAACGCTTAGCTTCGGGGCGGAGTGGGCTTTGCGCAACGCTTCGTAATCGGCGCGATGCTGCGCCACGAACGCAGATTTACCTTCGTCGCTCAGAAGGCTGGTCGTAACGGGCACTGCTCGGCTGGCGTCGAGGATGTGGACTACCGGCTCACTATAATGTGGCGCGATTTTGACGGCCGTATGCGCCCGGCTCGTGGTTGCGCCGCCGATGAGCAGAGGTAGCTTGAAACCCTGACGCTCCATCTCGCGGGCCACATGCACCATCTCGTCAAGAGACGGAGTGATCAGGCCACTGAGTCCGATCATGTCGGCCTTTTCCGCCTTGGCGCGTTCGAGGATCTTTTCGCAGGGAACCATTACGCCCATGTCGATCACCTCGTAGTTGTTGCAGGCGAGGACGACCCCGACGATGTTTTTGCCAATGTCGTGAACGTCGCCCTTGACGGTCGCCAATACGATTTTCCCCTGAGCTTTGACCACTTCCCCCGCCGCAGCTCTAGCTTCTTTCTCGGCTTCCATGTAGGGAGTGAGGTGCGCCACGGCCTTCTTCATCACGCGGGCCGACTTGACGACCTGGGGCAAGAACATCTTGCCGGCCCCGAATAAGTCACCGACCACGCTCATGCCAGCCATCAACGGGCCTTCGATGACTAACAGAGGACGGCCCAGTTTGACGCGAGCTTCCTCGGCGTCGACCTCAATGTACGTGTCGATCCCTTTGACCAGCGCGTGAGAAAGACGCTCCTCGACCGTGCCGTTGCGCCACTCCTCGGCCTTCTTTTCATTGGCAGCCTTGCCAATGCCCTTCAGCGTTTCGCCGTAATCTACCAGGCGCTCGGTTGCGTCGGGGCGGCGGTTCAGGAGCACGTCCTCGACCAACTCCTTCAGCTCAGGCTCAATCTCCTGATAGACCTCAAGCATGCCGGCGTTCACGATGCCCATGTCCATGCCGGCTGCGATGGCGTGATAAAGAAACGCAGAGTGAATCGCTTCGCGGACTTTGTTATTGCCGCGGAAACTAAACGAGATGTTTGAGACGCCGCCGCTCACCTTCGAGTGTGGCAGGTTGGCCTTGATCCACCGTGTGGCGTTGATGTAGTCCACCGCGTAGTTGTTATGCTCCTCCATGCCTGTGGCAACGGTGAGGATATTGGGATCGAAGATGATGTCTTCCGGCGGAAACCCGACCTCGTCGACCAGGATGCGGTAGGCGCGCTCACAGATACGGATCTTGGCTTCGTAAGTCGCGGCCTGGCCTTGTTCGTCGAAGGCCATCACCACTACAGCCGCACCATATTTCAGGACTTTTGCAGCGTTCTGGCGAAACTTTTCTTCGCCTTCTTTCAACGAAATCGAGTTGACGATGCCTTTACCCTGCATGCACTTCAGCCCGGCCTCGATGACCTCCCACTTCGAGGAGTCCACCATGAAGGGCACTTTGGCGACTTCGGGTTCGCTCCCGAGCAACTGGAGGAAGCGCGTCATCGCCGTGACGCCGTCGATCATGCCTTCGTCCATGCAGATGTCGAGGACATTCGCTCCGTTCTCGACCTGCTGGCGGGCTACGCTTACAGCGTCTTCATATTTGCCGTCTTTGATGAGCTTCGCGAACTTGGGCGAACCGGCCACATTGGTCCGCTCCCCGATCATGATGTAGACACCGGCCTGCTGGGTGAATGGCTGAGATCCCGAGAGACGGAGTGGCTTTGCCTTCGTAGGCTGAAGCGCGCTTGCGCTGTCTGATTCGCTCACGCGGGGTTCTCGATCTGGTCGGCGTAGGATTCTTCTGAGTGTGCCGGGCGCCACTTGCGTGGAGGCTGGCCTTCGAGCGCCTTGGCGATCGCCCCGATGTGCTCAGGCGTATTTCCGCAACAGCCGCCGGCGATGTTGATCAACCCTCCCCGTGCAAAGTCGCCCAGATAACGTGCCATGTCTTGCGGCCCAAGATCGAAGCCAGTTTCCGAAAGCGGATTCGGTAACCCGGCATTGGGGTAACACGAGATCGCCACATCGGCTTTTTCCGAGAGTTCCTCAAGGAACGGATACATCAGATCGGGACCGAGAGAGCAGTTGAGTCCCACCGACAGCGGTTTCACGTGCCGCACTGCGTTCCAGAACGCCTCAGTCGTCTGCGCCGAGATCATCGTCTCGCCGCCGCGCCCCACCGCCGCCGAGATCATGACTGGTAGTTCCTTACCGTCCTTATCGAACACCTCACGGATGGCGACGAGTGCGGCCTTTGCGTTGAGCGAGTCGAAGATTGTCTCGACCAGCAACAAGTCTGTGCCACCGGCGATGAGAGCGCGCACCTGCTGCGTGTAAGCGGCTTTGACCTGATCGAAAGTGACCACCCGAAAGCCAGGATCGTCGGCGTCGGGCGAGTTCGAAAGAGACACGGTCAGCGGCCCGATCGCTCCCGCTACAAACCGCTGACGCGAGGTTGCAGTTCCAACACGATCGGCCCACTCACGGCATTGCCGCGCCGATTGCTCATTGATGTCCCAAACCAGAGTTCCGAGAAACTGATCATCGATGACTTTTTGATAGAAGGCGGGATCCTTACGGCCGCCGCGCTCCCGCGGATCGTCGACAAAGAACTCGCTCTGCGTGATGCTGGTTGCACCGAAGGTGTTCGTCTCAATGATGTCCGCGCCCGCTTCCAGAAACCGGCGATGGATGTCGCCGATCATTTCTGGCTTGGTCAGCGAGAACAGGTCGCCGTTGTTCAGGAGGCTCTTCGTCGAGTCTTTGAATCGCTCGCCTCGGATATCCGCTTCCTTCATGCCATAGGTACGAATCGTCGTGCCCATCGCTCCATCGATGATGGCGATGCGACTGTCGAGGATCTTTCCAAGCGGATGTTGGTGGGTTTTGGTCATATCCCTTTGATGATCTCGGGCAGCCTTCGCTTCAGCCTTACCTTGGCGACATTTTCCACGAAATATACCTCCTTTATTATAGCGATGGGCAGGATGCCCAAGCTGTTGCGGGTGTCATCACCGAGGTAATCGTGATAGCGTTGAATGCAAGGGACTTTCAGAGTGGAGAATCGAGAAAGAGTACACACAACAACCATCAAGTCTCCCACTGGCCGAATGCCCTTCGTCGCGGCGGGTGCTGTCACGGGCATCGGCAGCCTGCCTCTCACCTCGGTTACGTCGGCAGTTCGTGCGGTCGCCGAATTCTCCCCGGAAGTTCCTTTTTGGCCGCAGTTGCCTCAACTCTCACAACAGGAGAGTATCGTCGGACAGGGCCTCGGTGTTGTCGAAAATTTGATTGCGCCTCGGAATGAAGGCTACGGTTATCAGGTGAAACCAGGCCAACTCGATTTGGTGCTCGAAATCCTTCACCGGAGTAGCGGGGAGTTGACACCGGCACATGCGGCAGGCTTCGTCGTGTTCGAAGAAGCATTGTCGTCTGGTCTCTTCGGTTCCGCAATCGCCGTCAAGGGGCAGATTGAGGGCCCAATTACACTGTCAGCGTATCTGTTCCATAAGGGCCGGCACTTCTTGGCCGATCCGGCACTTTTCGCAGCAGTGGCCTTTCATGTCTCGCAGATCATCGGCTGGCAGATCGATCGCCTGAAATTAGCTGGCCTGCCTGTGCTCCTGTTTGTTGATGAGCCAGCCTTATGCTTGGACGCACCTGCCGCGATCGCGGTCTCAGAGGAACAGCGGCTTGATGCATTGGCGGCCACACTTGAGCACGCTCGCGTTCGTGGAGCTCATGCCGGACTGCATTGCTGCGCGGCGCGCCCCTTTGAGCGTATGTGCCGCGTGCAACCCGACATCATCTCCTTCGATGCCCATGAAGGACTGGACTCGTTCTTTGCCGATTGGCATGCGCTGGACTTCATTCAACAAGGTGGAACCGTCGCTTATGGAATAGTCCCCACACGACCCGGAGTGAACGCCGTCGATTCGGCGAGCATCTTCCTTCGCTGGCTGAAAGCCGCTTCCCTGGCTGGGGATCCCCAGAAATTTGCCCAGCGGGCGATGATCACAGCGACCTGCGGACTCGGACTTCTCGACACGTCCGCCGTCGCGGAGTCATTCGGCGTCGCGCATAGCGTCAGCAAACTGATTCGGTCCCTTGCGGGTTCGCCAGAATTGGACGAAGAAATCGGATTCGGAAACTAGCGTTGGTGGCTCCGGGTTCGTCGCGATAAATGCGCTTGTGGCCACCGAAACTATCAACGTCTATTGATTGGCCAGAACGGGCTTCTAGGAAGTTGGCCTGATTAGTAAAGACGAGTCGCTTGTGGGAAGTGATTTACGACTGACATTCCAACAGCCAATCCGTTCTCGCGCAACCGCCAAACATGGCCCATTCCTATGATTCGGTGTGCCACAAATGTGCCGGGCTTTTATTCCGGCCTGGGTCTGACCCTGAACCCTGACGGTCTATAGGGTATGCGGCCCGATGATTGGACATTGCGAAAATGCCTCGTTTAGAACTAGGACATGCGCTCTAGCCCGCGTAATAGCGACGTGCAGTACCTTGCGGCTCTTTGGGTAAGGAGCGGGATCGTTTTTCCATACGAATGGCGAATTGTAACGTTCCCGATAAAGAACCACACCGTCGAATTGTTTCCCCTTACACTTGTGCATATTCATCACGTGGATGCCATGAAGTTGATCATTCCCTGAAAAAAGCTGTTCCTGTGCAAGTGCATCGTCCAAAGCCTCGCGCGCACCAATATAGGTGCCATGCGTCAGCCACAGTTCTGAAAGGTTCTTGGCAATACGTTGCCCCCGATTAAACGCAACGAGATAGTCCAACGCCTCAGCGATCGAGGCGAGCATCGCATCACCGGAAGCGCTCAATGCACGCTTTACCTGCGTCCAATCGCCTTGTGGATTGCCGAGCCGACCCGTTTCGGCGGTCTTCTGCAGAAGCGCATCGACGGCCGCCACCAGATTTACATTTGGATGCTGGCCGGGCCCGTGTCTTACCCGCCCACAGGGCAAATCTCTTTGCGCATACCAAAGCAGTTTTTCCGCCCTTGGCGCGATAAGCAGATGAAAGCAGGTCAAGAAATGTCGCAATATCCTCATGGCGGCGATCGAGCTTTCGTGGTTCAAGGAGAAACGCTCCGATCCGGCTCGCCAGCATTACGAACGCTTCATCAAACAAGACCTGGTGCGGTATACTTTCGCCCCGGCGTAGAGCGGCCGAAATAATCGCCACGCCACTCGAGTAGGATGCAATCAAGCCAATGCTCTCGGCCGGCTTCCCGGTCACCTGCCGTATGGCGTCATTAATCATGCCAACGCTGCGGCGAATTGCATTGTCGCGATAGTTTGCTTTCGCGTTGAATCGAAGGACCGAAACATTCTTGTATGGCGCACCGCGCACTCGGCCATGCAGAACGTCGCGAGCAAAGACTACGATCTCGGTTCCGGGACTTCTGTTATTGTCAGTGCCGAGATCGACCTCAATCGGCGTAAGACACGCACGAATCTGGTCAACACGTTCGGGGCCGACACCAGGAAGATGATCGAAGATCAATTGATCAAGGTCGGCAAGACAGACCACTTGGGTTTTCGACGCCAGTTCCTTTATGCAGGTCCATTGTTCGTTGGCAGTATCCTGAGCTTCGTCGACAATGACGAGCGGGTATCGCTTCGCAATGCGATCCGCGATGCGCTTAGCGCGCGCGAACAAATCTGCCGTCAGCGGCGCGAACAAGTCAAAGCATAGACGGCCCTCTTCGTGAAACAACCGCAGCCTGACCTCTTCCCATTCGTCCCAGCCTGGATCGCCGCGCTCGATTCCTTCACGCAGCGCCTTTTCATCATGCGCGAGTACGATCGAAAGGCATTTCGGTGCATCGAGAAGATAACCGTGAGTCTGGAGAATCCCCCAAAAAAATGAATGGAACGTCTGGATCGAAAGAGCAGATCGTTGCGCGACCGTCAGGTTGTCTTTGGCAGCCTCGGCAATGCGCGCAACAGCCGCTCGAGAGAAACTCAGAAACAAAATCCCCTCGCCGGGTCGCAATCCTTTATCAATACGGTCGAGTGCCTTTAACAAGGCAAGCGTGGTTTTTCCGCTGCCAGGGCCGCCGAGCACGAGGGCATGCCCGGTTGCTTCCAAGATCGCCTTGTGCCGATCGTCAAGTTCGATGGCCACTACGCGACTCCGTCAGGCGGCACAGCTTGAACGGCAGCAGGCCCCCCCTCCGCTTCGTTCTGCGGTTCGTCAATTGCGGGGATCGGCGCCGGTTTCGGAAACAGCGCATAAATTTCTTTAAGAAGCGTGACAATCGTCGCTGGGAGTTCCTTGAAATTGCAAATCTCGATCAGGCGACCTGCGTATCCGCTGCCTTTTTCTTTTTCGAGCACCGAATAAGCGATCGCCTTAACATCGCTGTCCGCCGGCATGGCCTCCGGCAATGCCAAAGTCGGTTTTTCCCCTGAATCTCGCAGATGCATTAAAAACTGCCAGAGACGCGCGACGGGAGTTTCTTCAACGAGCAACTTCTCGATGCCAGCATATGCGGTCTGGCACGGAATATCGAAGTTGTCCTTAAACTTCTGTTCATCCTCGGGCTTCCGTTTCTTGGCGTCGTATAGCGCGAATGCTTTGACGTGCATCGCTCTAAAGAATGCGCCAAACTCCGGCATCGACCCGTCACCATCTGTGCTGATGATCGTCACACCCGACAAATCGAGCGGGTAAAAACTGTCTGGATCCGATTCCTCCATCATGTCGGCCATAGCCAACAAGACATCCTTTTCTGTAACGCCCTCGCAAACGATCACGCCACGCCCCAGCATTCCCTCGGCCAGACCACGTCGCGCATGTCGGCGATACATCTTTCCCTTCAATACCGATGCTCCGGGTACCGACGTCGCCGTCATCGCGCCGTAGGCGTCCTTGCGCAATACCTGAATTTGCGAAGGATCGAAACGCTCAATCAAATACGGCGAATGCGACGTCACCAAGCATTGCGTGGTGTTCCCCAGCAAATAGTTCGCGATGCGGCGTTGCGTATGTGGCGGAAGAGCGATCTCCGGTTCCTCCATCGCAAATATCACGTTGTCCTTCTTTATGTCGGCGATGAAAGTTAGCAGCGCCAGAACAAGCGTGTTAAGCGTACCCGTACCAACTTCTTGGAAGGGGACCGGCTCTTGCCCGGCCGAAGTTTTCAGAAAGAAGCTAATCGTCTTTCTTAAGTGCTCGCGGGTCAGCTGCGAAACAAACAGCTGTGTCGCGCGGCCGCCGGCTTCCAAGTGGATGTACTGCCCAAGCCGTTTTTCAATGTTTTCTAGTATCGGTGCTAGATCGGCCGCCCCTTCGTCGATCGGTGGATCAAGCCCACGTAGGCGATCGATGGAGCTTTTCCAGATCCCCGTCCGAACATTGCGCTGCTTCAAAATCACGTCGAGCAGCGAGCCACGCTCGAGGCTCAAAGCGCGCGAACCCGTCCGCAGCGCACGCAGGTACAAAAACCCGAAGAGCTGTTTGATTTTTCTGGGGACTCCAGCCAAGCCGCCGCCGGCATTTCCGGGGCCATCTACAAAAAATGTCTGCGCCTCGAATTCATCTTCTTCGGCGTTGTACGTTGCTACCGTTTTGAGCCTCAGACACTCGCAAACATGCGGACTGTCAACAGCAGCGACTTCACCTTGACCTAACGCTCTTTTCTCGCCCAAGTGCCAATGATGTGCATGCGGCGCGCACTTGTTGGCAACTTCCTCGGAGAGTTCGGTCAAGGTAACTTCGATCTCAATCGGAATTGGCGTCTCGCCGTCTTCCTCGAGATAACGCGCATTAAAGAAGTCGAATTCCTCCACGGGAGGAGTTCTTGACAAGCGGTCCGGGCCCAGCACCAACTCTAGCGCCTCACAGACCGTGGATTTCCCCACATTGTTCATGCCGAGCAATAGGGTGTGACCGTCAAAATCAAGGCGGGTACTTTTGATACCGCGAAAATTCTTGATTTCCAGGCGTGCAACTCTCATCTCTGCACCTTCAATGAACCGCCCAAATGCATCCTCCTATTAGGATCTCTAACTCTATTGCACCTTGATGGGAATTTGGACGTCCAGCGATCCGAGTTTGTAGCTGTCAGGCTCTAGCCCTCTTCGTCTGGTGGTCCTCCAGTTCCCGCCAGATCCTGCGGCTCGATCTTCTCGACATTGAATTTTGCCGCACGCTCTCGCATCGTCTTCAGCACTTCTTCAAGTGGAGGCGGTTCGCCCTTAATCCAGCGCAACGGGTTGATGCGCGCTACCACGAACGAGCGCAGGTACGGGCTGACGAGGCCGCGTTCCTTCAGCTTCTTTACCGCCGCCGCAACTTTCTCCTCAAGGTCGAGCACCATCGTGGCCCGTTTTTCATGATCCTTGACGGCGACGCGCAGCGGTTCATCGGTAAATGCCTCCAGTCGTCGGAGGATTGAATGGTAAGCACCACCGCCGAAGCGAGGGAAGCGTTCATAGCAGACGCCGAGAGTGACTAGTGCGGGTTCGTCGAGGTAGAACGCGAACTGCGATTCGGGACGCGCGGCATCTTCGTCCACCAGACCACGGTAGATGCGGATGACTTCCAGTGAGCGTTCCTTGAGGTTGTGAGCCTTCTCCGTATTCAGCGCGAGGATTTGCCAGGCTACCTCCCGGTCTGCCACAAGCGTAATGTCGCGCTAGTATTGTGATAACGACGGTCAATGAAAAACAACGAACAGATTATCCGAACAACAATTCGTGTACCGCAATGGCTTTGGGATAAGGCACGGCACAAAGCTATCGACGAAGGTAAATCCCTGCAAGATTTAATCAAAGACGCGCTAGTGAAATACGTTGGGGAAAAGGAACAGCGATGACAACCGAACAGCAGCAGTCGGAAGTAAAAAGGGAACGCGGTCGCGGTCGCCTTTACCACCAGCAGGGAAGCGCAATCTGGTGGATGGCGTTCTATAAGCACGGCAAGCAGATTCGTATGAGCACAGGCGAAGTGGACGAAAAGAAAG
Source organism: uncultured Acidobacteriota bacterium (assembly GCA_963796095.1). Taxonomy (GTDB): domain Bacteria; phylum Acidobacteriota; class Terriglobia; order Terriglobales; family Acidobacteriaceae; genus JABDBE01. Next base: position 215,171 of record CAWCKL010000043.1, on the reverse strand, counting down.
CTGAGCGGGCGCTGAAGCTCAAGCTGCAGGAGCGTGACGCCGAACTGGGCGGGGGGCGGAAAATGGTCCTGCCTAAGCAAGAGCGCTTCCGGGTTTCTGAACTGCTGGACAATCTCGAAAGCGATTACCGCCTGCGCAAGATCGCCAGCCCACAGTTCAAGAGTCACCTAGCGCACATCCGCAACCACTTTGGCGATGCCAGAGCAATTGACATCACGGCTGCGCTGGTAGACCGCTGGATAGAAACCCGTTTGGCCACTGGTGCGGCTCCTGCCACAATCAATCGCAGTACGCAGGTATTTGGGCAGGCGTTCAAGCTGGCGGTAGAGCGTGGACAGCTTAGCAGCGCTCCCAAGTTGCGCCACCTGCCCGAACGTAATGCTAGAACTGGCTTCTTTGCCGAGCGGGAATTCCGCACTGTGATGGAGAACCTTCCCGCCTACCTGCAGGATTTTGCTCTGTTCGGTTTTCTCTGTGGCTGGCGTTCGGGTGAAATCAAGTCGCTAGTGTGGGAAGACGTTGACGGAGATTGCATCCGGCTGCGCGGGGAGAATTCCAAAAATGGCGAGGGCCGCGTGATCGTGCTTGAGGGTGAACTAGCCGCTTTGATGGAACGGCGCAAGGCAGCCCGCACTGTGAAAACAAAGACGGGCGTTCTCTCGTCCCAGTTCATCTTCCATAATAACGGAGAGCCGATTGTCGATTTCCGCAAGGCGTGGGCTAGGGCTTGCTGCATGGCGGGCGTGGGCAAGATGGTTTGCCCCACCTGCAAGGGTTCAGTGGATGCAAAACGCAATTGCGCCAAGTGCTCTAAGACTTGGAAATATGAACAGCTCAAGTACGCAGGCAAACTTTTTCACGATCTACGGCGCACCAGCGTGCGCGACATGATTCGAGCGGGTGTAAGTGAGAAAGTTGCAATGACCGTGAGCGGCCACAAAACGCATTCGATGTTGAGTCGGTACAACATCGTCAGCGAAACCGACATGCGGCAAGCGCTGCAGCGCACGGGGGAATATCGCAAGAATGCGCTGGTGGAGGAAAGCAAAGTTGTGGCCATGCCTGTGGGCGATCATCTGAAAACGTACTTTTCTGAACGTCGGCCGGAGTAAACAAACCCAGCAGCATCATCCGCGCCGGAGGCGCGCATCATCCCTCGTCCGGTGTAGTGTGATTTTGAGCGAGGGATGGCCATGTCCGAGGTTGTGCTCCGAAACCGTAACTGTCGTGCCTGTGGCTTCGTCTTCTGCGTCTGCAGCCAATGTGACCGTGGGCAATGCTACTGCAGCCAAGAGTGTCGACGAGAAGCCCGGCGGCAACAACTTCGCGCGGCCAATCGACGTCACCAGCGGACGGACGCAGGCCGGCGAATGCATCAAATGCGCCAGCGCGACTATCGGCGGCGGAGGGCCGGGACCCGCGTGACGGATCATGGTTCCCCTGTGATCGTTTGGCCGGGCTGGACACAGCGCAATCGCCTTGGAAGCTGCGCGGTCTGCGGTCGTTACAGCCGATGGATCGATCCGTTTCCCGCGATTCCGCTATCGCGAAGCCGTCGGAGACGGCAACACCCGGTCGGCAAACGTTCGAAAATCTACGTTTTCAGATGATCGCTAACAGCCATGCCCGCGCGGGTTCAGTGAAACCCGCATAGTTCGCGCATAGTTGAGCAAAAAAAAGGGAGCCAATTTTTAGGCTCCCTTTTAATTGCTTTATTTTCAGTATGATTTTGGTTGCGGGGGGTGGATTTGAACCACCGACCTTTGGGTTATGAGCCCAGCAGGGCAATGCTAACCCATTGTGATTCCATTGGACCTAGCGCCTCGCCATTCCAGAAAATGCCCACTTCAACGCCGGGTTTTGGTGCCAAATTGGTGCCAAGTTGCAAGGGGCTCCCCGAAAAAATTGCCCAAAAAATCGGGAAAATAAAAGCCGTCCTCTGGCATAAGCGTGCACGCCGGCAGGCGCGACTTGAATAGAATGTCAACACCAGTGAACGTATATACAATTTTCATCCATTTCATCGCTACTCTGGCTCGATTAATCGCCTGGCGGTGCCCATGCCATCGTTAATTCGCCAGCCACACGTTATCCGGACGAAGAGTGGATGGAACATGATGGCACGCAATGGGACGATGGAAGATTCTGGTTTTCTGAACAACCGCAGGCATTTATTGCACGATCGCGACCGCAAGTCCTGCCCAGGGTTTCGCGAGGTGATCCGGGCGGAAGGCATCGAACCCCCGTTGACCAGACGCTCGCCAGCTTCCTCCATCTCCCAGTCGGCGCAGGCGCCAGTCCCAACTTTGTACGGCGTCCGCAGGTATTCTGTTGCAAGCCCCATGATGTTTGAGCGAGTGGGTTGATATCGCGGGTCAAAAATCATCGTGCTGAAGATCTCCGCAACCCCTCACAGCATGTTGGCCTGAGAGCACTAGCGATAGAGTCCTAGTAGCCGTGGCGGAGTCGCTGATGGGAATCGGAACAAGTGGATCGGTTGTGCGCTCAATTGCACATGGGCGATGCAGCTAGCACCGTGACGAATGCGAGGAGAGGCGGACCAGCAATTCAATAGATCAGACACACTGTTGCACTGGCTAGTCCACAGGCATCATAATCTCCTATTCAAGGAGGATGCCTTTGTGCAGTGTTTCACTTTCTCGGCATCCACATGGCTGGCACTGCTTCTCTGTTCCAGTTTAGTTTGTGCAGGCGCAGAGACCCAGCCGACGGTTTTTGTTGGCTAATCTCTTCCCATTCTTATTGTGTGTAGAATATTGTGCCGTTCGGTGCCGATCTTGCCGTCTTTCTGCTGAGCAGACCACGCGCCGCTTCGGCTTGAATTACAAGTGGCTTGTTCACCGCGACTGCCGTGCGTTATAGGTACAGGTCCTCAGAGCTCGAACTCGACCGTTAAACAAACCCTGGCACGCATCAATTCCCGATCGGCTACTCAGTCGGACCGGCAATCCCTCCGCCTGAAGTGAACAGGCACCAGTTTCCATGTTCTGGATCTGCCGTTTCCAGAATGAGGCGAAGTGCGCCTTTGTGAGTCCGTCGCTGGGCGTTCCAAACATCACAACGTGGGAGGTGCGGTTGCGTAGGTCTTCGTAGGAGACGAGCGCTTGCTGCACGACTATTACAGATCGAATGCGAAACCCAAACAAGCAACCGCACACACCAGCCACTGAATCGGGCTGAGCCCGACGTCATCTGTTGAAACCATGACCGATCGATCCGGAATGGATTGAACACTTGCCAAGCTCAAAGCGCTTTTCCTTTCAAAAATTCCCTGTCGCCCGAACCGCGAAAAAACCACTTACTTATAGTCGCCGAAGCTCAGCGCACCTCGGCTGGTGATGTCCTGTTTGGGGCTGCGCGAAGCCTTCTCATCTGCTCTGGATGCAGGGCTCATTCGATATCCCGTTCTGGCAAAGCGCCGCACCATCGCCAATCGCGGATCGCTTCGCACGGGCCCTCCGAGGCTGCCGGTTGGGCGCTACCGAACTGACTTTCCGCTGGAGCTTATGATCGGCCGCCCGCGACGGCGCAGGCTGCACGGCAACCTTGGCATGGACCGCCCACGGGTCATACCACGTCGGGTCAACTTCTTGTTGGCCGTAGGCCCCAACGGCCGGCACAACCATCGCCGCTAGCAGCGTTGCCTTCAATAGAAACATTTTGTCGAGTCTCGTCCGTCTCGATTGTTTCACTGAGCACCTCCTCTTCGAATAAGGCCGTGGATTTCCGGGCCTCCCTCCAGCTCAAGGCGGAGCGCCTTTAGCTGGAGGAGAAACCGGTGGATGGCGGCGCGGGGTCCGCCTATTTTTGTGTGCTGATTGTGGCGACATCGCGCTTCGAAGGCGCGGGAGCCGACGGGTTCAGCAACGGCGGCATGCCGGGCAGCATCATGCGCTGCCCAGGCGTTGCCTTGGGTTGGGGCGTGTTCAGCTTATTCAAGCGCTCGGTCATGTCCTCCAGGCGCACATTTTCATAGCCGCGCCGCAGGGCAACAATCCGGTAGTCGAAGGCCACGCTAGAGTTCCCGTGGTGGAGCTCGTGGACTTCAAAGCCACTCGCCGTTGCGTTGCTGACGTAGAGACCCTCACACTCATCGCGAGGAGTAAGAAAGACGTGATATCGCACGTCGGCGTTCGCTGCTTCCGCAAAGGTGTGGTCCAGGGTGACCCTGGCCGTGCCGCTTGCAAGCTGGCCGCTGCCGAAGTCCTCGAACCAATTCTGCGGCGACTCTACCGCATAAAGGGCCACGCGCCGCTGGCCGCGGTCGACCGGTGCCAACACGGACAACGCGTTGTCGCAGTGCAGATGGCCAGTGGTGTCGATAGTGCAAAAGCCTCCCCCGCCCCCTGCCTGAAGAGCGAACTGGCCGCTTGCGGAGTTAAACATGAAGGCGGTTGGATCCTGGGTGCTATTGTTCTGGAGATATATGGCGCGGGCATTATCGGCCGTACCAATCAAACCGGAGGCAGAGAACACACTAGACGAAGTGTCACCCCATACACCGAAAGAGCAGCAGCCGATAAACGAATTTCCGGTTTTACTGTTTCCCTGGCCCACACCCATCGTTCCGGTTCCATTGGGACTGTTGCTCAAGGCAATCGCGCCGAAGGTGATGCCGCTGCCCGGGCTGGAGACTGCCGACACGCCGGCGGAAAAGTTTCCATTGCCAAAGTTGTATCCCTGCACTCCGTAGGTCTGCCCGCTTGCCGCCTGCGCTTCGCCCTCAACGGCCGCTGCCCCGGCACTGGAGCTGAAGATTTGTCCGAACACGCCACGTGTCGTGCCAGTGGTGGCGGTCGCATCACCAAATACGGCGGAAGCTGCCGCATTGGAGCTCGACATATCTCCGGCGATCACGGCACCGATATTAGCGTTGTTCTTGTCCGTCACCTGGAGAATGGTTCCCGGGGTTACCTGTCCGATGCCGACTAAACCTCCGGGAGCAATCGTGAACACATCAGTTCCAGTTGACAGGTCGCGAATGTTGAGTTTGTTGGGACCTTGTGCGGCGGACTTTCCCGTGGCGAGGATTTCCCAACCCTTGCCGCCTGTACCCGTAGTCTGCATTTGGAGACCGGCGCCAACTCCGGAGAATGGGCCTTGCACCACCGTACCCAGCTGATTCGGAGCCGTGACCTGAAGTCGAAAGTTGCTGGGAGCGGATCCGATGCCTACGTTGCCCGCGGAGCCTTCAATGATTCCAGAGTTCTCAAGTATCGTGTTTGTTTTCCATTTCGCGATGTGGTTGGGTGTGCCGGTACCGCCGATAGGTGGCGTGATGCTGTTGTTGACCGAGGCGTCCGAGGCTCCGGTCTTGCTCGTCGTCGTGCTGCCGGTTCCGGGTGTCGACAAGACGTAAGCCGATGCGGGCCTCCCGCCGAGGGTTTCCGCGTCCGACGCCTTCAGCGCGTAGGGCGCGCTGACCAGCAGCACGCGCGGCTGTTCGTTCTGTCCTTGCGGCTGCACGCCCACCCAGCGGGCCTCGTTGGAGCTGAAAAATTCCATGGGCAGGCCGTCCGGCTTCGTGGCTCCCAGCATTGCGGTGTAGCGGCCATTGGCATCTGCCTGCACATTCTGCGTCTCCAGCCAAAGCGGTGCGCCGCCCTGCTGGTCTTTGTAAAAGGCGAAGGTTACGCCGACGATACCCGTCTTCGGCGCGCCCGCCTCGTCTTTCACCACACCGCTGAACTTCATCAGATGGGGTACGGTAACGGCGGGACTGTTGGCGGTATTCTGCGTAAGCCCTAACGGACTCAGGGCGAGCAGCAGTGCGGCGACAATCAAAACAGATTTGAAACTGCGAAGGTCTGGTGTTTTCATGTTAACTCTCCTGGTTTTAGTGGATACGACTGATTCAGAACTTGGCGATCGCGGACCGTCGCCGCGTATGCGCTCGACGGGATCACTCTCGCTCGGAACTAGCAGAACTGTCCTGAGGAGGTCCTAAAGGATCTCTAAAAACGATCAAAAAAATCTAGGAAAGGTGTATCTGGCTGGAAAGAAAGGACCCACAAACCGGATTCGTCAAGGACACGACTTCTGTCTGCGAGGAAGACCGCGGGTGGAGGGTCCATTCTTCGTCGTTCCGCGCCCTTTGTTCTTGTTGTGGAATAAGGCGCGCAGTTCCAGATCTGATTCTTCGGTCGGCGTGACGTGCTGAGAACCGAGAATCTGATCTGAGCCTCCTCGCAGGAAACCTCAACGACAGCGGACTCGCTTTATGTAGCGGGGTCCACTGTACCGGAGGAGCGGTTTAGGGACCGTCTGCCAGAAGCTAGTCAATGAGTACTGCCAACCACTTCGAGCCAAGTTTGCGGGCGCCCGGGAAGGCCCCTCTCCCCGAAGCCCGTTTCTAGGGCACTTCTCTGGTTTCGCGACTACTCGCTCAACTGCACGGTTTCCCGTTTTGGCGGGCGACACGCAGCGTGCGCGGCATACACGTACATGCCAGAGATCCGCTACATGGTCGAAGGTCGAAGGGGAGACGATGCGATTCCCGAGCAATCAGCTCACCGGCCGAGTTTGCTCGCGGATTGCTTGTAGCCTGTCTTACCTTTTACAGCAGTGCCAGATTGGCCCTGAACCTATGTCGGGACGCAGTCTTACGAGGTATAGTGCACGAGGGAGGACCTCATGAGCGCGACACATTTTCATACGTTTCTGTCTTATAACAGCATGGATCGCGTCGCAGTCGAACAGCTCGCGCAACAGGTGCACAGGAAGGGCATTGGCCTTTGGCTGGACACGTGGAATCTAATTCCCGGCAATCCTTGGCAGGTAGAGATCGAGCACACCTTAGAACGTTGCGAGACATGCAGTGTGCTTATCGGGCCAAGCGGCCTTGGCCCTTGGCAACATGCCGAAATGCGCGCCGCCATCGATCGCCAAATATCAAAAGGCGATTTTCGAGTCATTCCCGTGCTGCTTCCCGGTGCGGAGCGCGGTGAACGTAGTCGATATCCTGCATTCCTCACCCAGACGACTTGGATCGAGTTTCGGAACCCAATCGACGATTAACGCACGGTCGGAAACGGCAGCCACGAAGCCAGCATTTCGGGAATCGCTTAAATCCCGCCGATGCCTGATTCCTGCGGACGGTTTTTACGAGTGGAGACGGGCAGGAAAGACCAAGCAGCCGTTCTGTTTTGAAGTAAATGATGGAGAACTCTTCGCGTTTGCTGGATTATGGGATGGATGGAAAGACCCCAGTGGCAACTGGATCAAGACCTGCTCGATCCTTACCACGACTCCGAATGCCTCGACCGCAGCCGTCCACGACCGCATGCCAGTCATTCTCGATCCCGACAACTACGACCTGCGGCTTGATCCGGGGATGAGGGACGCGGGTGCGGCGTCCGATCTGCTGAGGCCCTGCGACGCCCAGCTGATGCGGTGCTATCCCGTGAGCACGCGGATCAACCACGTGGCGAACGACGACGAAGAGCGCTCCGCACCAGCAGAACTCGAACAGATTCAGAATCGTCTCTTCTTGTAGTGGAACTGGCGTATTCTGGGGCAATCCGACGAAGTTGGAAGGAGGTCTCTTGATCGCAAGAATCTGGCACGGGTATACGAAGCCTGAGCACGCTGACGCCTATGAAGCCATGCTGAAGCCGCAACTTTTGCCCGGCATCAGCAAGGCGAAAGGTTACAGGAGCACTACTTGCTACGGAGAAAGGCTGGAGATGAGGTCGAGTTCATCACAATCATGCTGTGGGACTCGATTGACGCAATCCGCGCTGTCGCCGGGTCGGATTACGAGACAGCCGTTGTCCCAGAGGAACGCCGCAAGTATCTCGCTCACTACGAACCAAAATCCACGCACTGCGAAGTCGTCTCGACTCACCCACTGGATGTAAGGTGATCAGGTTTTGGTGAGTGGCGAGAAGTTTGTTCTTTACTGAAACATTAGCCGGGCAGATCCTTCGCCCTGACTCTTTGCCAAAGGAGAATATCGATATGTCCTTGATGCCGGATCCAACCTTTTACCCCTCGCCGGGGCTGGCGATGCAGGCCGCGCCGGAACGCATCGCTTACGTAGCTCTGCTCAATGTCGGCAAGAGTGGGAAGCGGGACGCGATGGGCGTCATTAACGTCGACCCGCACTCCTCCGCGTATGGTCAGGTCGTCGGTCAGGTGGATTTCCCCAACGACGATAATGAGTTGCATCACTTCGGCTGGAACGCGTGCAGCGCGTGCCTCTGCCCGCAAGCCCCACACCCGCACATGGAGCGTCGTTACCTGGTTGTGCCGGGCATCGGGTCGTCCCGGATTCATATCCTGGATACGAAAGCGGACCCCAATCATCCCAAGATCGTGAAGGTGATTGAGCCTGAAGACTTCATTAAAAAGACGGGCTACACATCGCCACACACCATTCATTGTGGCCCCGACGGCATCTATGGCAGCGCGCTCGGTTCGGCCAGCGGCGACGGCCCCGGCGGTATCTTCCTGATGGATGCCAACACGTTTGAGCTGAAGGGACCTTGGGAGAAGGATCACGGCCCACAGAATCTGGCCTACGATTTCTGGTGGCACCTCGGACACGACACCATGATCACCTCAGAATGGGGCACTCCGAATATGGTGAAGAACGGCCTGATCCCAGAGTTGCTGCTGGGCGGAAAGTATGGCCACAAGCTGCACATCTGGGACCTAGATAAGCGCCGCCATCTGCAGGAAATTGACCTGGGTGCGGAGCAACAGATGGTGCTCGAACTTCGGCCCTCCCATGATCCCAAGAAGACCTTCGGATTCGTCGGCGTGGTCATCTCGCTGAAAGACCTTTCGTCCTCCATCTGGATGTGGTATCACGAGGACGGCGGTAAGAACAGCAAATGGGCAGCCCGCAAGGTGATTGAAATTCCCGCCGAGCCTGCCGATCCGGAAAGCCTCCCACCGCTGTTGAAGGGCTTCAAGGCGGTGCCCCCATTAGTATCCGACATCAACCTCTCCCTCGACGACCGATTCCTCTATGTTTCGTGCTGGGGGACAGGTGAGTTCATCCAGTATGACGTTTCCGATCCTGCCAGCCCGAAAAAGACCGGCTCGATCCACCTCGGTGGCATCGTGCGCCGGACAGCTCACCCGAAGAAGCCCAAGCAGGCGCTCAATGGCGGTCCGCAGATGGTTGAGATCAGCCGCGACGGCAAGCGCGTCTATTTCACCAACTCGCTCTATTCTCCGTGGGACGAGCAGTTCTATCCCGATGGTGTAAAGAGTTGGATGGTGAAAATCGATACCAACCCAAAGGGCGGGATGAAACTCGATGAAAAGTTCTTTGTCGAGTTCGACGGGTTGCGCGCACACCAGCTTCGGCTGGAAGGGGGCGACGCTTCGTCAGACTCCTATTGCTATTCGGACGAGAAATGACTCATGCGGGGCTGACTTCGACGACGTTGTGGCTGATGCTGCTCCTTGGCGCCTACCACGGACTCAACCCTGGGATGGGCTGGCTCTTCGCGGTGGCGCTGGGGATGCAGGAGCAAAGGGGGAGCGCAGTAGTAAGATCGCTCGTCCCCATTGCGATCGGCCACGCCCTGGCCATCGGCAGCGTGGTGCTGACTGCCGCGTTTCTCGGCATGACGCTGCCGCTTGTAGCCATCCGCTACTCCGTCGCCGCGGTCCTGGTCGGCCTTGGAATCTTTTGCTTAGTGCGACATCGGCACCCTCGGTGGGTCCGTATGCAGGTGGGCTTCCGCGACTTGACCGTCTGGTCGTTTCTGATGGCCTCTGCGCACGGCGCCGGTTTAATGGTAGTGCCGGTGCTGCTGGGCAGCAACACGGTCGAAGCGCAGGGCCGAATGGCAGGCCACAATCACATATCTCCGACCACCGGTCCCCTAGCCGGGATTCTTGCCACCGGCGTCCATACGGTTGCCTATCTTGCGGTCACAGGGCTGCTCTCTTGGGTGGTCTATCGAAAGTTCGGCCTCGCACTTCTCCGTAAGGCGTGGTTCAACTTCGACTTGGTCTGGGCAGCTGCGCTCGTGGCCACGGGTCTTGTCACCCTCCTTATATAGCCTGTTGTGTTTTCTTCTGTTCTTCTTGGCGAATAGTCGGCAAACCTTCCCTTACCTTGGGGTTATGTCAGGGTTGCCCGTTTAAGCTTTGCGGCGGGCTTGGGTCTCGAATTTTCCGTGCTCATCACGGATTTCTCAGTTTACGGGGCGGCGATGCGTTCCCAGCCACCGGGATAGGCAGTCACCAAACCGAGATCATCCACCACGATCTCTGCGGAGAATCCAGTGTTGCTTTCGTAGCGATAGGTGTCTTTCCCAAGCCGCGCGTGGCGTTGGGACAGCGGTTGAACCCTAAGCTCAGGGAATTTGACCCAAGCGGCGACGATTAACTCGCTGCTCCCGATTTGGAGGCTGAGACGCCTGATCGCAAGAGTGTTGGTTGCGGGCGTCACCGCGAGATCAACGTCGTCACAGCCCTGAATTTCGCGCACCTCCTGACCCGTACTGCGCCACACGCCACGGCTCTCCACGCTCAGGCTGAGGGTCTTCACATCGTTTCCGATTGTGCGTTCAACTTGAACTCGGTGGGTGAGCCAGTTCTCGTCGCAATGGATTTCATAGCTCGCGAGCATCGGTCGCTGGTCTTTGAGAACTCCGACGACCGCGCCCTTCAGCAGCCAGCCTTCTGCTGTGTGCCAGAGACCACAATAGTCCCCGCCGTCGATCAAAAGGTTTTTCCAGACAACTGCACGCTTCAGATCGTCTGCCATTTAGCAATTTTGTGTAGCAGCCCAAATTGCACAATTGCAACTGCGCGGTTCTTCCTCCTGACACGCAAAGCGATCCCGCCAACGAGTAGACACCGAATCGGAATCAAATGCTGGCACGGGTCTTACAGAAAGCGGTACTCGATTGCCCGCGCTACTCCTCGGTTGGCTGCGGCACGGCATCGGGGCGGTCGAGCAGGAAGACCGTGACTTGTTCGTAGGGCTGCTTGCCGACGTTCACAGCGCGGTGAACGCGCTCGGTCGGTTCCTCCCAGTCAACCTGTCCTGGCGAAATCTCGACGCGATGGCTCTCTCCTCCATCGCGGTATTCAATCGAGAGGAGATCGCCTCCCAAGACCACTGCCACTCTTTGAAATGGATCGCGATGCCACGGCATAGCCTCGCCGGGAGCAAGACGCAGACGACGCACCATCGTGGTTCCGTGATGAAACACGATTTCGTCTGTCATTGTGATCCCTATGCCGCCTCCACGCCCACACTGCAATGTGCGCCTTTAGAGTCGACAAACTGCGCCAGCACGCCACCGAAATCCTGCTTCTTTGGCGGCATGCTAAAGAGCACTCCTTTCGCGCTCATGTCCCGGTAGAAAGCCTCCACGTCGGCGACCGTGAACCCCAATTCGACCTTTCCAGCCGGGTTCTTTTCGGAAGCCGGGTGCAGCGCGAGAGTGGTTTCGCCCGTCACGAATTCACTCCATCCCGGCGATTCGAACTTAAGTTGGAGACCGAGCACATCACGGTAGAACTTCACCGCCTTGTCCATGTCGGTGACGAACTCGATCGCGTACCTAAGTTGTGTTCCTTGCATTTGAAACCTCCGCTGTATGACGAACGCCAATTATCCAATGCAATACTGGCGACAGCAACCGAAGCGCCTCAGCGTACTCTTGCAATTAGCATTACAAAGTGGAGGAACCATCGCGCTGCAATTCCAAGAGGATTCGTATCCCTCGATAAAAGTTCTCCTTGCTGTAGGCTGTCTCCCACCGATTCAAGACCGAGCGCAATTCGCTCTGCGCGTTCCCAATTGCGACTCGTGCCCGTGGTCTAAGAACCCGCAAACGCTTGAGCGAACGGAAGCCTTCGGCAATCTCTGGCTCGATGTGCTTCCGCGAACCACGCGCATTTTTTATCCAGCGAGGCGGGATATTCGCCCGGAACTTCAGGTAGCCGCGAACCACGGAACCCGCGCTTGACGTGAAAAGGTTTGCTTCCCTCGGCATAACCTAACCTCCTCCCCAATCTAGTGGAGTGTCCCATAAATAGCTTGACATAGTTCCAAGCGGTGAGTATGATCTCAGTCATGCCGAACACAGGTCTGGCGATCGAGTTGCAACCGGCGGAGCGCACGCAACTGGAACAGTGGGAATCCGCACACGGAACGCCTCAACAGGTGGCGCTGCGCTGCCGGATTATCCTGAGAGCGGTGGCGGGTCAGCAGAATGTGGCCATCGCCGCGGGGCTCGGCGTGAGCCGACCCACCGTGCAGCTGTGGCGCAAGCGTGTACACGAGCAGGGCATCGGGGAGGTCTGGAAGATAGCTCCCGGTCGCGGGCGCAAAGCGCACTATGATCAAGGCCAGCGAGACCGGATCATTCGAGCGACCTTGCAGAGCAAGCCCAAGGGCATGACCCATTGGAGTTGCCGGCTCATGGCGGAGGCGCAAGGGGTCAGCAAGAACACGGTGAACCGTTTATGGCAGCTGCACAACATCAAGCCGCACCTGAGCCGCACTTTTAAGCTGTCGCGGGATGCGAAATTCCTGGAGAAGCTGACCGATGTGGTGGGGTTGTATATGAACCCGCCCGATAAGGCGCTGGTGCTGTGTTTGGATGAAAAGAGCCAAATTCAAGCGTTAGATCGGACTCAGCCGGGGCTGCCGCTGAAGAAAGGCCGGTGCGGTACGATGACGCACGACTACAAGCGCAACGGCACCACCACCCTGTTTGCGGCACTGAATGTGCTAGATGGCAAGGTTATTGGTGAATGTCATGGCCGGCATCGGCATCAGGAGTGGCTGAAGTTTCTGCGCCGCTTAGACGCTGGGTTTCCCCCGCAGCTGAAGTTGCATCTGGTGATGGACAACTACGGCACGCACAAAGAGCCGCACGTGCAAGCGTGGCTGAAGAAGCATCCTCGCTTTGTGTGTCACTTTGTGCCGACCAGTTCCAGTTGGCTGAATTTGGTGGAGCGCTGGTTTAGAGAATTGACCGAGAAAGCGATTCGGCGTGGCAGTTTCGTGAGTGTGCCAGATCTAAAGCAGGCGATCGAGGCCTTTATGCAAGCCTGGAACCAAAACCCCAAGCCGTTCATCTGGAGCGCCACCGTCGAGGACATCATCAAAAAGATCGATCGGGCGCGGGTCAAGATGGAGCAGATCAAACCCGGATCCACCCAGCCCAGGGGGAAAAAGAAGACAGTTGATCTGTAACGTTATATAAGGGACATTAGACTAGTATCTGTGCCTCGCAGCGAGCATTCTCTAGACGGTTTGCGCCTTTTCATACTCCACGCATTCGTCCCAAATGCTCAAATCAGCGCTGACCTCGCGCTCGCGTTCGAATAGCTCTTCGCGCCCGATCCACTGCGAGTATTCCCGATACCTAACTCTTCAGGGCAGGTACATCGCATCACTGTCTAGGAAGTCCCCTGAATCTATGGAATCTTGCCGTACTGGGATTGAACTCGCTCCCACCAGTCGGCGGAAATGCAGAAAATAGGTCGGAAGCCCCCAAGCCTTGAACACTTCAGGTCCGCTCATCAACGAATAATGCAGATGTGGAAAGATCGAGTCTCCTGCAAAGCCAATGGCACCTACCTGTTGACCCTGCTTTACACGGTCTCCGGAACGCACCAGTACGCTCCCCGGCTTCATGTGTACGAGCAAACTGTACTCGCCGTTCTCGTGGTCGATCAACACGAAATTGCCGATGTCTTTCGGGTCTTTACCTGCTGAAAGCTTGGGATGTCCAATTGCCGTTGCCTGCGCGTTTTCAAACCAGTTGTCCGGAATGTCATTGGCTGAGGCGAGAACAACTCCCGTTCCGGGCGCGTAGACGGGCTTGCCGTAACCGTACCAGTTCTCCAGCTTTCGAGGGTCGTCATGATAGGCACGTCCTCCCTCGTCAACGTAGATGAAGTCACCGGCGAAGTCATTGGAGTTTGCCGTGATGCCCCGCTGTTGAACGTCGGCATCGCCAAGCGGCACACGCAGGTGATGGGAAAAGAAATCGTGTCCCTCCCAAATAAAGATTTTCCCTCGCAGTGGCAAGATGAGCGAAGTTTTATCTTCATACGTGCGCGGAACAATGGTTATCTGCTGTCGGAAGTCACAGTCGTCGGGCAAGCGATGCAAGTTTCGTTCACGCTCTTGCGGGCTCGCCTCACGCAATAGGCAGAATGAATACCGAAGTTCGGTCAAGGGCATGATCGACTCGAATCGGAAGAATGGATTAAACACGTCGAGGTGTTCATCGGGTGCCATCGTCTGTTTACCTATGACCGCAATGCTGGGCGCAAACGCGTCAGTGTTGAGTGATTTCACTGTCACCAATGAATGTGTCGAGTCGTATACAGCCAATTGGATTTCGGAAACGCGCAGTGTCATCCTGCTCACGTTGTGGACAATCAAATCGAAGTTCAGGAACTGGTTTGCATCCCGCAACTCGATAATCGGTCTTTCTGGAGCTGGCTGAATGGTCACGACGGGTGACGGTGGCGTCTCGCCAAATACTGCGTGTTGGCAGCATAGAAGTAACGCCAGCAGGGACAAAGCCCTACTGATCATGAGAGAAGGTAGCAGTTTCATAAGCTCAACAATGTTTGATTTCTGATGAGTCCACCGCCCACACTCACGGGAACGCTCGCAGCGAGTCAAGACAGGCGCAGACTCTTGAGCGACGCGCGAGCCGCTCCTCGACTGATGTCAGGCACAATGATCAATTCAAGAACGGTGACATCCAAGAGTTCAACCTGATATTCCTCGACCTCGCGTGTTGTCTTGGGGGAACTGAAATTCCACTGCTGGCGCACAACCTCTCGAAACGAGCGTCCACCATCCCCAGACCATCGCAATACGAACTCTTGGGTACGTTCCGTCTCGGTTTCTTCGAAGACGAGCGCGATGCGTGTGAGTCTTTGCGGCTCGTCGAAGATAAGCCGGATGGTTTGAGTGCCAGAATCGGCGGCACGCCAACCCCGCATTTCTCCTGAGACCAGTGCAGACTCGACCGGATATTCCTTCTCTTCCGATGTGACCTCGACCACGGCTGCATCGTCGAGGTCCAGCCAGCCTTCGTCATGGGGCGGAGCATCCTGCGAAATCGGCGTGATTAGGCGCTTGCGCATAACGCTCTAGTTTACTTCCGGTACTGCCCTCGTGATCGCCGATTGGGACGGGCTCGGCCTTTGGAGTCAATTTCTCGGTTCAATTGTGCTAATCGCAAATTCCGACAATCGAAAGTTTTCGGCCTACCTGCGCTCCATCGACATCGTTACTTTTCAATGTCGAAGTAAATCTTTGTTGTGGCGCGGTACTTAGCTATCTTCTTGCCGTCCAGTTCCATTTCTAGTTCCGCCACTCGCGCCCACTTCATGCCCCGAACCGTCTTTGCGGCTTCAGCCACAGCGTTTTCCGCAGCCTTTGCAAAGCTCCCTTTGGACGTTCCGACTACCTCAATAATCTTTTGCGTCATTGCGGTTCTCCTTTGATTTCTCACTGTGGATTGTAGCCGACCGTTGCTGCTACGTTGCCAAAGTGGTGCGAGGCGCATCGGACTTGAGCAGAATACATCCAGAATGCCACGACTCAGACCCTTCTGATCGGTCGGTAGCTGCCGATGTCCTCCTTCGACAGGAGCCAGACGAGGAGGAAGACGAAGAGGAAGATGAAGGCGACGGCAAAGAAGGCGGCGATGATGACGACGAAGGCGACGACGGCTACTCGGAGTGAGCACGGCAAGCCGACCATTACATTTTCTAAGCTGGTCGATAAACTTCAGCAACACTATGGCGCTCCTGCGCCGCCGCCCTCGACTGACCCGCTGGAGCTAATCATTTGGGAGAACATCGCGTATCTGGCGAATGACAAGCGTCTAGCCGAAGCGTTCGCCATTCTCAAGCGAACCATCGGTACACGCCCTGATCAGATTCTTGCCGCTCAGCACTCCGCTTTGGCAGCTATCGGCAAGGCTGGCATACTCCCCGACGTAAGCGCGGAAAAACTGCTCACCATTGCCAAGATCGCTCACGACGAATTCCAGTCAGACCTCGCTCTCGTGCTCCGTAAGCCATTGCCGCAAGCGAAGAAGGCTTTGAAGAGATTTCCAAGCATCGGTGATCCGAGTGCCGAGAAGATTCTCTTATTCACTCGTTCCTACCCGCCAATGGCACTCGAATCGAATGGGTTGCGCGTGTTATGTCGAGTCGGGTTTGCCGAGGAGCAGAAGAATCATTCAGCGACATACCGCTTGGTTCAGGAGGCAATACATGGGCAACTCCCCAGAGACTACGATTCGCTGATCCGGGCACATCAGTTGCTCCGGCAGCACGGGCAAGAACTGTGCAAGCGGTCAAAACCGCGTTGCACCGAATGTCCGGTCAGAGCTAGCTGCAACTACAGTCGGAAAGTTTGATCAGCGGTTCACAAAGGGGCGAGGTGTACCCGTGCAAGCCCCCCGGTGACCGCTGTACGATATTCGCGAGATGTGGGAGGTTCATCATGCCATCATCCACCACTAACGAGAAACGCACAGTGGTGCGCGGACTTGGCGAGATCGCATTCCGCGTCAACAATCTGGACGCCATGCAGAAGTTCTATGAAGAAGTCATCGGCCTGCCGCTGATGGCCAGAGACTCAAACAGCGCGTTTTTCAAAATCGCGGACGGCTACGGCGGTCACACCCAAGTGCTCGCATTGTTCGACCGCTCACAGAGCCCCGGTTATCGCGGGACAGACGCTGTAACTTCCACCGTCGACCACATCGCATTCGAGATACTTCTCGCTGACTTTGCAGGCGAACTGACGAGGCTGAAGGGTCTGGGACTTCAAGTCGAAACTGCCGAGCACGCATGGACGCACTGGCGCTCTCTTTATGTGGCTGATCCCGAGGGCAATCAAGTAGAACTGGTCTGCTACGATGCCATCGTGTGATGGGTACCATTGGACATGAGCAGAATACATCCACAATGTGCCGACTCAGACTCTTCTGATAATTCGGTCGTTGCCGATGTCTTCTTTAGACGACAGCCAGCCGAGGAAGACGACGAAGAGGAAGAAGACGACGGCGACGACGGCAAAGAAGAAGATGATAATGACGACAAAGACGAAGGTTACTCGGAGTCAGCCTGCCTTTATTTATTCAGTGGGTGAAGGATGAAGCGCGAGCATTTCATCAAGGGTGTTGAGGATTCGCTAGACTCGCTGCCCGAAGAATTTCGCAGCTGTATAAAGAATGTCGCGATTCTCGTCGAGGATTTCCCGCCGAACCAGTCACCAACCCAGCCGGGGCAGCAGAGGCGATTGCTTCTAGGCATCTTTCACGGAGTGCCAGCCACCAAGAAGAGCGTCTTTGACTTACCGATAGGTCCAGCCCACATCGTGCTTTATCAAAAGAACATCGAAGCGGTCTGTTCGAGCGAGGCAGAAGTCCGCCACCAAATCCGCCAGACGCTTATCCACGAACTGGGGCACTACTTCGGGATGACGGAGGAGCAACTAAAGGATGTGTAGCAGCAATGGCATCGGACACGGATCACGCTCACCGATCAGCCACCCCGATTCGTCCTTTGCCAGTCTATGCGCCACCGCCCGCCAGCCATCGGCACCCAGATGAGCTTCTTCAGCGGCGTCCCCCTCGCGTAGTGATAGAGCACGCCCGCCCTTTCGTAGAAGCCCCGCGTGTGCCACGAGTCAGCAAAGCCGAACTTCTTGAAGTCGAGATGGTGGGAGAACTCGTGGCACAGGGTGCTCAGAAATGTCCCGAAGGACGTGACTTCCTTTCGCACTGCCGTCCGCATCCAGACGCGGATCAGCATCGAGTCGGGGGAGTAGTCGCCGAAGAGTTCGAACGTCCCACGCTCACGGGTGCGTAGAGGTCTCGCCGCTAGTACCCGGACGCCACAGGTTGTGACTCCATAGAACTTTGAAGCTGTGGTGAGAAACTCGGTGCAGGCGGTCCGGACATCTCGAATCTTGTCCGACTTCATTGCAGATTCGAGACGCACGGCAATCTCCTGCAAATGTCCGTCCGATGGCAGATCGAGAGTCTTGATCCGGTCACTCTCAAGAAATCCCGCCCGGTTCGCCTTGCGCGGAGGAGCGTCGGTGAGCATAGGTTATCTTTAACCGAACGGAGTTCAATTACAAAATGAAGCATCGTATTGTTCACACACTTCAGAAATTCTTGCTCAACCCGCCAATTAAGTTCGCGCTGGCGATGGGTCTGCCGCTGCCGGGATATGCACTCCTCGAAACCACAGGGCGCAAGAGCGGAAAATCACGTCGCACGCCAGTGGGAGATGGACGTATCGGCAACCAGTTCTGGCTGGTAGCAGAGCATGGCATGAAGGCAGGATACGTCCGCAACATTGAACGTAATCCGCATGTACGTCTGAAGCTGCGAGAGGGATTTAAGATTCGGTGGCACACGGGCACTGCCCATCTGCTCCCCGACGATAATCCGCGTGAGCGTCAGCGCTGGCTGTCTAATCAGTTGCCAAGCAGCGCCGGGAATTCGCGAGCGGTGCGTCTCTTCGGCACGCAACTCCTCAGTATTCGAGTTGATCTGGACTTTTGACCCTCAGGCTTCGCGGTTGCAGTGATTTCTTCAAGCAGCCTTCTGCACCGGAAGTCCTGCCTCCATCCATCCCTGCTTGCCTTCGGGATAGTGCGTCACGTTCTTGTAGCCCATCGCCGCCAATTCACGGGCAGCGTATTCGCTGGCGTGTCAATGATTGTTCGTGCAGTAGGTGACGATCTCGGCGTCCTTGTTGGGCAACAACTGCGGAGCGAGTTCCTTAATGCGTTCAGGCGGGATGTTCAAGGCTCCGGGGATATGAGCTTCTCGGTAGCGTTCAGGCGCGAGGGTCTCGACTACCGTGATTCCTTGCTTCTTGTCGAGTTTCGACTTCAGGTCTTTGGTCGAAATTGTGCTGTCCATTTTGATCTCCTCGGAAAAACACTCAAGTTCGATGCGCGAATAGGTCTCCCCGATTCGTGTTCGAAATTCCTACGGAAGTTTAGTTCTCGATCTCGCCTAGTCGGAGTATTGGGGGCTCGGCTCGACAACAGACGCCGTAGCTCTGCCACAGCCGAAACCAAGGGCTATGCGCGAGCATTTCGTCATGCCTTCGATTCGCAGCGGAGATGTCGCTTGCGCTGAGTGGTCTAATGTCCGGCGCTTCGAACATTTCCTGTAGCTGCTCGATGTCGTCAATGATGCGTTCAACGTCCATCTGTTCACAATATCTACAATGAGCATGTAAAGGTCAAATAGCCGTGTACCGATACAGTGCCATAATGCTGTGAATGGCTTCGGTGCCACAAATTGCTCCACCGGACGCTATCCGACGAATCCAACGTCTACAAACCGTCACAATCGTGTGGATGAGTGTGGAGGCGGCGGTGTCCCTCTTCGCAGCGTGGCGGGCACGTAGTCCTGCCCTGCTCGCAAGCCAGTACGTCCGCGAGATTGGAGCGCCGGACGACGCTCTTGTGACCCCCGCCGATATTCACAATCTGCGCGATGCGGAGCTTACTGTTGCCAAATACCTGTGGGCTTGTGGAAACCAGACGATCTGGACGGTGCCAAATATCTATGCATTGCGAGCAGATGGCAAGATCGGTGACGGCTGCCGAGCAATTGAAGCGATAAGGGTCATTTACGACCTTGATAGATTCCAGAACTTGCGTGCGGCACGCGACCGCATACGGCGAGGCGTTGTGGCGTCCGAGGAGGCCAAGCATGTCTCGGCAGACTCAACCCCGCAATCGCAGCGCGGTGCCGTGCTGGTAGCACGTGCAGACCACAACCCAGTTCGTTCTGCTGAACGGCGCTACTTGCAAGAGCATGGCCCAGCCGCATACGATCTTTTGCTCAAACGCTTATTCGATGAACTATTTCCCGCCGAATGACAGACACCCCAGCTTCGCAACCCTCATTGCTGGATTCCCAAAATAGCGCGCCGCCAAGCAATAGCTCACGACCTTAGAGTGGCATACAATTATGAGCAACAGGGCTGCGCTCGTGCTATTGCGCTGTGGAGGTTCGTATGAAAAGAGTGCTTCTGCCCGCCCTCTTGATCGTTCCGATCTTGCTCGGCTTGTCCCAAACTGCATTGGCCAAGGCTCCGACCGCCAAGCTCATCATTGAAGGTGGAAGTCTCACCAAACAACTAGAACTTACAGACCCGCGCATTTTGGGACTCAGCAACATTTGGCGTGGGACTGACAATTTCCTCGACAACTCCCGCGAGCCGGCCAAGAAGACTCCGCGTGGGTTGCGCGGCTACGAGGTTTCGTTCTACGCCAAACTTGGGGAGAATGACATCAGGAAGATGTACGTTGTGCGCTATTACCCGAACCCATCAGGACAGGGTTACATTTATCTGCCGGGCCACGGCGATGACTGGGGTGCTGGCAATACCGGGTCGATCATCAGGGCTGGACGAGATGGAAAATGGAACTATGTTTCGCCCTCGTGGGAGCAATTGGTCAAGCCTCTGATTGCGACTGCTGAAGCCACCGATCTGCTGCATGAAGTGGCGCAGCAGTACACCCATCTGACCCAATACCACATTGAGAGCATTGAGGAATCCGAATTCAAGGGAGAACTTTCCCACAACTGGCAAAAGGAGTACCGCACTTTTGCCAATGATGGCGGGAAACGCTATCGCTTCGAGATCAAGGCTCCATACGACTGGACGGCGGTGATTTCAGATGGGACTACGAAGTGGGCAACACAGCCGTGGAGAGGCGACTACACAAAGAGTACGGCTTCGGCATTGCGTTCCGAGAATGAGGATAAGGATGCCGAATTGCCGAGTGAGCCCAATCCCGAAGAGCAGGCAATCAAACAGGGACAAGGCATGCTGAAGATGCTCTCCAAAATCGATCAGCACATTAAGGAAGCCGAGATTCTCCCAGCGGAAAGCATCGAAGTTGGAGGGCAGCCAATTGCTTGCGCGGTAGTCAAAGTCGTGCCCGAATCGAAGTCCGCTCGGAAATACACTTCTGAAACCACCTACTGGATCGACCAGCAGCACAAGACCGTGCGGAAGGTGCATCACCTTACTCAAGGCCAACTCATGCCAGCCCAACCGTGGAACCAGATGACCAATGACTCGACCACTCTGTACACAGTCGTTGAACTTGGGACATCTGCCGCAGACTCGTTGTTCCAGTTCAGTCCCCCACCTGACGCTAAACTGGTCGAGAAACTCACGGCGAGGTTCATGGAAGCAAACCTAAATGGAAGGCCCGCTCCGCCACTCAAGTTGAAAACCTTGGACGGAAAGGACGTGGACTTGGATTCGTTTCGCGGCCAGCCAGTGTTGTTGGACTTCTGGGCTTCATGGTGTGCACCATGCAGAGCGCAGATGCCGATGTTGGCGCGTTTATACGACGAACTCAAGGGCAAGGGGTTGGTACTGATCGGCATCACGAAGGACGAAGAACCGGACAAAGCCCGCGAGTTCCTTGCCAAAAATCACTACGAGTGGCCGAACGCTCAGGATGACAAGGACGGAAAGGCGAGCGAGGCGTGGGGAGCGCACGGCATTCCAACGCTGGCATTGGTAGATAAAGAGGGCAAAATTGCGTTTTACGGAGGATACGGATTGAATGAAGACGCCGACCTCCGTGCCGCTCTTCACCGTATCGACCCTGTTTTCCCTGAGGCGAGTTCGAATGCGCCATGCCGTCAGTCAAGCCTATGATGCTGTCATGAATTGTTGGGTAGCAAAGTCCGTGGTAGTTCTCGCTTGCGTCCTGACTTGCCAGCCCTCTATCTATACTCAGGCTCTTGTCGCTACGGAAATCCCGAGGGTCAACACACAAGCGGCTGCCTTGCTTCGTCAACTCATGAAGTCCAGCCCGGCCCGGAACTCACAGTGGCAGAGTTGATCTTCGAAGGCGATCTCCGCATGCCAGTTTCCGATCAAGACGAAATCGCTGCTTTTCTTAAACAAATGGCGTACAGGGGCGAGGCGCAAGCAGCGGCGTCCGAAGTAGCTGAAAGAGTCAGGCAATCATGGCAGGATCGCGGGTATTTTAAGGTGAAGGCTCGGGCCGATGCGCACTTGCTAACCAGCAGTCCGGTCAACGGGCAAATTGCGGTTACTGTTCACATCGAGGAGGGACGACAGTACCGACTGGAGGAAATCAGGTTCAAGAACAACAGGGCGATCACCAATGTGCAGGCTTTGCGCAGCTTGTTTCCAATCAACGACGGCGACGTGTTCGACCGTGCTGCGATTGTCAAGGGGCTAGAAAACCTGCGTTTCGCGTATGGCGAGTTCGGGTACGTCAACCTTACTTCTGTTCCTAACACACGGTTCAACGAGAAACAGCAGACGATTTCGCTGGATATAGACATGGACGAAGGCAAGCAGTTTTACGTGAGCGCCATCAGCCTTCTCGGTCTCGACAACCATCTATTGGAAGATTCACCGCTCCAGCCGGGCAACATCTACAACCAAAGGCTTGCCAGACTGTTTATCCAAGAGCACGCCCCCTCGTCGCTGGCCGATGCGTTACCCGATTCACGTATCCACCTACAATTGAATGAACAAACCGGGACGCTAGCAATTACCTTTGACTTCCGCGATTGCCCCGAGCAAGCGCAGCAATAGCGAAGCAACGTGCCCAATTCCTTCTGCTCCGGTTCTGAGTGGAGGTTGTCTATGAAAAACGCAGTCATCCGAACGATTCTGGTGGTGGCGATGGCTGCGAGTGCATTCGGGCAAACCACAGAATGCGCCAAGGTAACGAGGAGTGGCGGGGAGGTCATGATGGTCGCCGACAGCATCAGGGTAGTGGACTCAATTGCAAACACTTTGGCGCAAGAGTTCGGCGTCGTGGTCAGTGCGGAAGAGCCACAGTATCAATTCTCTGAAGACTTGCAAGACGTGAGGGAGGCCGATCCCGACTGGAGCGCCCAGCATCCGAAGGCACATTATCTAGTTCCCAAGCGCCGACGTGTGGAGATTCGTTTTTCGGTTCTTCCAGATGGCTCGCCCCGTGATGCTGGCGACTTGCTGCGGAAGGTTTTGGAGAAGGTCAAAGGCCAAGTTCCATTCGGCTATCGTCTAGATGTCGATGGCGATTTTGCCAGCTTCGTGCCAACGACAGCCCGCAATGCGGATGGCGTCGTAGTCCCAGCAACACCGTTGCTCGATAGACAGGTAACGATTCCGCTTGGCAACCGCAGAATCTCCGAAAGCGGGAAGCTGATGGCCGATTCACTCTCCGCTCAAACTGGCCTGCGCGTCAGTTGTTGCGAAGCCTTCGTTGCTGGCGTTCCTTGGGGCATGGCGGTTGTGCCATTCGAAGCCCACGACGAGACGGCGCGAGATGTGCTGGAACGACTTATCTTGCTCAACCAGCAATCGAACCGGCTGAGTTCACGAAATTATTGGCTGCTCCGCTGCGATTCGGGCTCGTGTTTTATCAATGTCGAAAATGTGTGGGGTGATGGATGCCGCTAAAGGCCGACAAATTCCGGCCTGCAAGGGCTTTCATGGTGACTGGTTCAAAAGGGTTGCCGCCAGTGCTCCTGCAATCTGTTGAGCAGAAAGGGGCGGTTTTCGCGGTCTTAGGTGGTCAGCCGGGTAAAGGTTCGAACCAGCGAGGCAGAATCACAGTAGCCATGAGCCTACTTCCAATAACCGAGCGTTCGAGAATCGATTTCGAGCAATTGCCTCTCGCCGGATTCCCGCGTGCAAACGCAAACGGAACGCTTTGTCCAGTTTCCATGCCCGTCAAACTCGTATTCATAGTCGGCAGCCATCTGAGGCTGATCCGTATCGTCGCGTAGTTCAATTCGCCTTGGATTGCGCCTGTCGCCATCTTCCAACGTCGTTACCGTCCGAAATGGACTGCCGTCAAGGTTATGCGACTCACATCCAGTCTTGAAGCAGACCGTGCCTCCCAATTCGTGTTTATCGCTCGGCAGTTGCCAATAGCTGACAACCCGTTCTCCCTTCGCCGTAAACGTCAGCCGAACAGTACCGTCTTCGTTGTAGTTGGTGAAGATTTGAACGTCCGTTTTAGGGGCATAGCTCTGGGTGAAGTGGAGCAGGAATTTGTTTTTCGGCCCGTAGTCGTACTGCTCGGTCACAGTTCCGTCCTCGTCGAAAGTAGCAGTGGTTCGCGCTATCTGAATTCCGTGCGCGTCGTAGCTCACACTCTCATCTTCGGCCCACCGATGCCGCGCTCGTAGGCGATGTAATCATCGGTTTGCAGAATTCCCTCGAACTGACCCAGAAACCGCGCCGGGCCTTCGCGGCCGCGGCTCATGCGAAAATCGAAGACCGTCGCCCCGCCCGGTGTCCCGTACTGCCATAAGTACGCCTGATGATTTTGGCCGCGCTTATCATGCGTCTGTACATCCACCGGCGTCTCGTCAGCCTGGATGTAACTACTAGCCAGCAGCTCCTTGCGCATGGCGCCCACCACTGGCACGAGCATCTCGCCGACGGTCATTACCCAGCCGCACATCGTCCCCCGGCTGATGTCCACGCCGGCGTCGCGCAGCAGAATCGCGCTCTGGCGGTAGAGCGGACTGTGATCGGCATATTTGCTCACGATGGTGTCGATGATGATCTGATCGGAAACCAGACTCTTGTCGATAATGCGCACCGGCAGCGGAGCGGCCTCCACGCCTTGCTCTTCACACTGCTTCTGCTTGCAAGCTCGCTTCTCGCGCTTGGTCACTTCCACGTAGTACTCGGCCCGCTTCACCTTGCCCGGTCCGTACTTGGCGATCCGCCGCAGACATGTCACACCGACTTGCCCCGGCAACCGCGCCAATGTCAGCCTTACGTGAGGTCGGTGCTCTGTCCGACCTCGATAACGTAACCGTCAGGATCGCGGATGTAGCAGCGAATCTCGTCGTACTTTTCCTTCGGCTCCGTGATGAACTCGGCTCCTCGACTTTTCCATAATTCATAGCACGCTCGAATATCCGCAACGCGGATATTCAGGAAGCTGCTGACCTTATCCGGGTCGGCGGGGACGCTGAGCGTCACTGACGGCTTGTCCGGGGTGGGCCCGCCTCCGACGTTGACGATCAGCCAAGTATTCGCGATCTGAATGTGCCCAGACGCACCCTTG
This sequence comes from uncultured Acidobacteriota bacterium, assembly GCA_963796095.1. Lineage (GTDB taxonomy): Bacteria > Acidobacteriota > Terriglobia > Terriglobales > Acidobacteriaceae > JABDBE01. Next base: position 190,069 of record CAWCKL010000043.1, on the reverse strand, counting down.
CTGTCGCCTCTGCTGAGAATGCGGCCGCCGAAGACCTTCTCATAAAAATCAGCCGATCGGTCGATGTCGGCGACGGTGATGAAATGTGTCACGGTGAACCCGTCGCGCGGGGGCATCTCATAGTTTTTGCTCGATTCGTACGCTGCTCATTGACGACTCCAAATCTGATGAACAGTGCTCATCCGGGCGGGTGGCCTACACTTGCACTGATTTTCAGGCGGCATCAGCGAAAAACCGCCGAACGTAGTTTTTCATCGATATTTACGCCCTCCAAGTGTCGTCCCTTTCTCAATTAGCTCTTTCCGGGCGTCCTCGATTCTTATGCCGCTGAAACCGACTTCTTCTTCCCATCGAGTGCCGGTAGAAGAAGGTTCAGAAGCGCTTGATCAGAGAACGGGTTCTGACCTGAGATCAGCTCGCGATCTTGAACGACATAGCTCGTCCATGGAGCGAGCACACTTACGTCACCGCCCGCCGTACTCAAGGCGAAGTCCGGGTAGAAGAGAACCTTACCCCCAATCTCAAGCGGTTCCCGCTGCTGCTCTTCCGCTGTCGAAAAGATGGTCATCTTATATCCAGAATAGATCCAGCCTTGAGCCTTTGCGTGTGCTCCGGCGGCATCGCCCGCCGCCAGCGCGGCGACCACCTCCGTCGAATTCGGAAGCGCCGAGAGAAGTGAAATCGGACCATGGCAGAGCACTGCCGTAGGTTTGGATGTTTTATGAAAGTGTCTCATCACGGTGCCGGCGTCGAGATCATCGAGAAGATCGATCATCGGGCCGTGGCCGCCGGGGACGAAAACAGCGTCATATTGATCCAGGCCCGATGCGATGACATCCGAGATACGAGTTGGATTTTTGAGCCCAGTCAGGGTGTCGCGGAATTTTAGATAGTCCTGAAGTTTAGCCTCGTCTCCACCGAAGAAGTCGGCTACAGCTGAATGGACATCCATTTGCGGCGTGTTGCCTTTGGGGTTGGCGAAAGTGATTTCGTAGCCCTCCTTCATCAGGGCGCGAACCGGAACCGTCAGCTCGTTGAGATAGTAGCCAGCGCCGGCATATACCTTGCCATCTTTCAAGGGCAAGCCGTGACCGCTCGATACCAGCACTAAGGCTTTTCCTTTAGTTGTCATTGTTGTTCTCCTTTTTGAAATCGAATTCTGTTCTCCCGAATATGAGCTAGCTCATCGTCCGCGGCTTCCTCCAAGTGCGCAAGGACGGGCACCGCGGTTGATGTGAGTTATGCCCCTGGGAATCCGAACATCAACCACGACTGATTGGCTACCCAATCCGGGTACAGCACCGTCATCTGATCGAACAGGTCCTGGTCGGACGTCGCGGTTTTCTGCACCCGATCGAAGTCCTCGAGGTAACGCTTGGTGTCTTGGATTGCCGAAGGAGAGTCGGGTGCGCCGGGCTTCTTGTGACCGGCGACGACAATCGCGGGATTCAGGGCCGCTAACCGATCCAGGTCCGCGATCCAATTCTTTCGGCTCTCGGGGGTGGTGTCGCCGACGTACATGCGGCATTGGTTGTACACAACATCGCCAGCGACCGATCGATGGAACGTAGAGAGACGTCGAATCGGGACTGTCGGTGCGGCCCTGCTCGATGATGCGCAATTCGTGGCCTTCGAGAGTGAACGTGTCGTGCTCATAGGGCTCTGGTGAAACCAGCTTAGTGGCCACCTGCCCGGGAAACATCCGGCGGGCTAACCGCTCCACCGTGGGAGTGAAAGACATCTGCATGGCCTTCACTGTCTTCGGCGTTGCGATCGCCCGGGCGCCCGGGAAACGGTCGAGCAGAACGCTTAGGCCGTAGAAGTGGTCGAAATGGGCGTGCGTTATATAGATGGTCTGGAGGTTGCGGTTGTGCAGAGCCACCCAATCCGCGAGAGCCTTGGCCTCAGCCACCGTCCCATTGCGTCCACCAGCACCGCGTCGTACTCGCCGAAGATTAAAGTCGATGTGATCGGGTCAAAGCCGAGCGCTTCGTCGAAGGGCTTTGGGCGCTCGCCGACCATAGTCTTTCCCGGGGCGGTAAAAACATTCACACTAAGCGTGTTCAAGGCGACAGGCGCGATGACGCGCGCGGCCTCTTTCAGTTCGTTTGTGAAGACCATCTGGTACTCCTTTCGATGTCAGAGCGAGTGACTGTTCAAAGCAAAATTGGCAGAAGCGCAACGATGAGGCGCAGAGTCGGCATCTCATCCGGCCCGAGTGTTAACCGTAGGTGAGGGTAGTGCTCTGTCCGACCTCGATAATGTAGCCGTCAGGATCGCGGATGTAGCAGCGAATCTCGCCGTACTTAGGTATTGGCTCCGTGATGAACTCGGCTCCTCGACTTTTCCATAATTCATAGCACGCTTGAATATCCGCAACGCGGAAATTCATAAAGCTGTTGATGTGATTCGGGTCGGGGACGCTGAGCGTTACCGTCGGCTTATCCGGGGTCGGCCCGCCCCCAACGTTCAGAATCATCCAGATATTCGCAAGCTGAAGGTACCCAGGCGCGTTGCCGTCACCCAGGCTCAGAATGCGAGCGCCGAAGACCTTTTCATAGTAGCGGGCCGATCGCTCGATGTCGGCGACGGTGAGAAACTGCGCGATGCTGATCCCCTCGCGCGGGGGCATCTCATAGCTCTTCTGGTCGACTTGTACGGCGTTCATTGATGGCTCCTTTCGATACAGTGCTCATTACAAATACGGTGTTCCGAGTCCCGCTCCCATTCATAAAAAATCGATCGACGCCAGCTAGTGCAGCAGCGATTCCCAATTGGCTGGAACTCTTCCTGCCGGTCCAGGTGATGGTTGATCCTCCGGATGCGAATGTGGCGGAAGCAACTCCACACCCTTGATCATCCCCTGCTTCTCGTAATCGTAGAACCAATCCTCACCCGGTTCGAAGCTGGCAATGATCGGATGCCCTGTTGCCGCCGCATGCTTTGATGCGTGCTGGCTTGGAGAACTGTCACAGCATCCGATGTGCCCACACTCCGCACATCGACGGAGATGAAACCACCAACCTTTCGGTGACGCCAGGCATTCCACACACCCGTTTCCGCTCGGCTTCGAAGCCGGATTGATTCCGCGGTGATCTTTCTTCATTTCCGATTTTCCTTTAGTCGTCGCATGTCCAGCAACGAGTTCAAGCCACCAGCAAGATCTTCCCGACACCACCCTTTTCTGCCGCTGCTTGAGCCTCGGCCGCTTCACTGAGTGGCAGTTGCTGGCTAATCGGGATTACTAGTTTGCCATCTCGCACCGCTTCGGCCATGAACTCGAGCGTTTTCCTGTCGAATTTCGAGAATACGTGCACCACCTTTACAGATGGGTACTTCGCGGCGTTCTGCGGTGCCTCGACAACCGATGCATACACTCCTCCCGGCTTGACCTTGGCGATCAGCTTCTCGGCGGTTCTTCCGCCGACCGTATCCGCCACCGCATCGAGCGGCGGAAGATTCGCAATCGCGGTGTCGTCGTCGGTGGCACTCACCTGATCCGCTCCGACTGTCTTCGCCTCATCCACCTGCTTCTTCAAAACCCCCGCGATCACAGTCGCCCCGCGTGCCTTCGCGGTGAATACCGCCGAACGCCCGACATTTCCTACAGCACCTACGACCATAACCGTCTGGCCCGCTTTGACTCCCGTAGCTGAAAGGAGCTGGTTGCCGGTCGTCGTCACCAGCGGCAGCGCCGCCGCCTGGACCAAATCGAGCCCCTTCGGAACTTTCGCCAGGATCGCGGCTTTCACAACGCAAAGTTCGGCGTAAGTATCGTCCGCCATGGCGAACACCTGGTCGCCGACGGAAAAGCCTTCCACTCCCGGCCCAATCTTGACCACGGTCCCCGCCATATCGACACCTATGAGCCCCGGGAACTGGAGAGGATAAAAATCTTTCGTTAATCCAGCACGCCGCTTGTAGTCGATCGGATTCACGCTCGTCGCGGCGACCCGCACCAGCACCTCGCCCGGACCCGGAACCGGATCAGGGTACTCCTCGAACTTGAGTACTTCAGGACCGCCATATTGGTGGACAACGATTGCTTTCATGATTCATCTCCTTCGCGCGGGGCAGACCGTCACCAAGTTTTGGTTAGTCGAGATTCCACTCCGCTTTCCTAATTACTTCTCGTGTCGCTCGACTCTCTGATCGTCGGATTTCTAGCCCCGCGCCCGGCGCGCGCGCGTGGCGACGCCCTTGGCGGCAGCTTGCTTCCTGTTGTTTTGAGGATGAACGCCCAGGTCGTGCCATGACGTTTCCGCGAGGTGGACGTTGTAGTAGTTTGCAGCTTTCTCGATGTTCGCGAACGCCAAAGCACGGTCGGCATCGGAGACGTCGATGACTTGATCGAACCGTGCGACCGCGTTACGCACATGTTCTGCGTCGGTTAGCGGCTCTTTACGTTGCTTCGGAAATGCGTAGACGCTGTCGGGTAGGTCGCTCTGCATCGTTAGTTGTCCGTGTTTTTCGTGACGTTTCCAAGTTGCTTCGAGCATGTATCTGCCATCCTTTCATTAGTATCTGCGCGGGACCCTAGCTTTCTTTGACTTTCTGCGCTAGCTCGCGAAACTCCTTGGCTTGTTTGTGACTGGCCTTTGCCTGGAACTGCGCGAGCTGCCGAGATTTCTCATTGGGGAGGAGCGAAACCAAGGCTTCAAGTTCGGTTGCCGCCTCCTGGGCATGGTCAGCCTCTTTTAGCATCAAATGTTCAAATTTCCGGACTGCCTCATTGTGATCCATATTTCCCTCTTTCATCAAGCTGTGGCGCGAAACGAGAAATGTGATATCGCGGTTCATTTCGGTCATGAAAAGTGATCCGCGGGTCAGGCGGTGCGCTCGTGTTCAAGTACTTTGACTTCGCGTAATCTGCCGGACTCCATGTCGAAAATGACGCCGCGCACGGGGACGTCTTTGGCAATCCAGGGATGCGACCTGACTTTCTTGATCTGCTCCCGGGTATTTTCCTCGGGGTCCTTATAGGAGAAGATGGCGCCGCAGAATGTTGCCCACGGTTTGGTCTGACACTTGGTGGCCCAGATTCGCCAAGGCTCCCACGATGCGGTCATAGCCCCAACTCGGGTTCTCCTTCGCCATGCGCACGACCAGACTCTCGATGTCCGCGCGCACGCGGGGCCGCCCGGGACGGCGTCGAGACTTGGAGCCGTCGAACTTGTGGGCGATCAGCCTGCGATACCAGGCCAGAATGGTTTCGGGCTGATCCACCATCGCCACTTCCCGGAGAGACTTTCGCCCGAGTCGGTAGGCAATCTCGGACAGGGTGGCCTTTTCACCGTCGGACAGCAGCAAACGGCCCTTGATTTGCGCTTTGAAAATGCGGTTCTCGGCGGCCAAATACTCGTTCCGCAGCAGGAGCTCTTGATCGACCGTTCCTGTGATGTAGGCGAGCATGCGTGCCCAAACCATCTTGTGGCTTCTCCTCCGATCGCGAAAGACCCATCTTCTTCTTGTCGTGGGCGAACCAAGAGGCTACCATGCCGGGGAAACAGGCAGCCGAGAAGGGAGCTGGAAGCGACGCCGCCTCTACACCTTCCAATTATTTGACCATACGGGCAGAGCGGGAAGTGAGAACACGCGACCTCCGCTCCGAGAGTTCTTCTCTCTGGCACTGCCCGCGCTGCGGCGCATCGATGGTCCTGATTCAGAGATTTACTGTGGCGGAACTATCAACATGCATGTACTTCGATTCTTCCTAACCCGTTCATCAGTCGCGACCCGAGGATGTGCTTTGGCACGCCGATGCATTCGTGTCCTCGCCTTACCGAAACAGCCTTCTTCTCGGCTTTCTGATTCTCTTCCTTCTGGCTGCCTCGACTATCCCAACCCCGCTTTCCCTTAATCATCGTCACACGAACCAGTGGCATGAGAATCCTCCTTATTGCTGCCCCTTGCGGTTAGCCCTTTGCGCCGGCGGTTCAGCCCACGCTGTATCCAGAGTCTGGTAAGGCAAGGTCGGCGCTCGCCCAAACCAAGCTAGCATAGATCTCCAGAAGGCGAGACGTCTCATGACTTGTACCTCGGAGGCGCGGTGAACTGCGCGACTCGGCTTCTGCCCATATTCCGACAGTTGAACCTGGAGCAACAGTGATTATGCGGGCGCGGTGCCCCGGGGTTAGCGTGCCTCTTCTGGATGCTAACCCCGGGGCTGGCACGATACAGCCCTCCTCAAGGCAACACCTGTATCGGCGGCGGGACGTACTTTTTGGCGTCCTCGGGTCCGTAGGCGCGAAGCATGATGTTGAATGGGCCTTTCGGGATCGGCAGCCAATTGGCCTGCGGAACGCCCGCCGGCTGGGTTACTGCCATCACGATGCTAACCGACCCATCCTGAGCCGTTACCAGTCCTGGAGAGTAGCCGGCTACGACGTACTTATTCGCAGAGTTCGGTACGAGCTCGATCGAGACCGGGAGGTATGCAGTCACCGACCAGAATCGCTGCACCAGCGGCTGCTGTCCCTGCTGGAATGTCAGGACGTAGTTGTGTGCGCTGCCGTTGAGCGGAACGCCGTTGCCGTCGACAAACGCATGGTAATAAGAGGCGGCGCTCAGGTTGTTTCCGTACTGGATGTAGTCGGTGACAGAGGAGCGGTCGAGGTATTGCGATGGATGGACCCACTCGGCGATGTCGGTAAAGTGGACCCAGTTCGTGCCCTTCAAAGTGGCGGTGAGGTAGTTGCCGTCAATATCCGCATGGGCGGCCTGCGTAGCTAGAGCCATTTGCGGCCAATTGCCCGAATTGCTGAACAAAGCGTTGAACTTGTCAGATAGCTTCTGCTCTTGCGGCGTGAGCGGCTGAGTGGTTGGGCTCAACACCGCTGTCTGAAGTGTTTTGAGAAACACGATGGGTTGGCTGGCGATGGTTGCTACAGCGAGACCCTTGTAGGGAACAGCGAATACTAGCTCGGGAAGGATCTTTGCCTGTCCGGCACTGGGACACGGCTGATATTGCGAAAGCGGAATGAGACAGAGGCTGCGACGGAATGTCTCCGCTTCCTGCTGCATGTCTTCATACATGCTCCCATTTTTTACGAACTTGTCGGCGCGGAAGATTATTTCGCCGTTGTTAACGCCAGGTTGGATTTGAATTGCTCCCTCGGGAAGCGTGCCACTCCAGCCCGGTCCGGTGAGCGCGTACACCGCGCCAGGTTGCCCCGGTTGCGCGGCGGTGATTCCCGGCACAAGGTTTCCGTACTCGTCCAACATAAGGACGGAATAGACATCGCTGGTCGAGGGGATGGTTACGATTATGGGCTCATCCGCTATCGAGAAGAACCCACTGGCATAGAACGTATCGTCGTTGATAGCTACGACAGCGTGGTAAATGGGACTGATACGGACTGGCCCAACCAGCTTGTTCGGGTTTACAGCCTGAAGATACGTAAACCAGCGCGGATAGAAAGTGACGACATACTTGAATGCCGTGTCATACGGCTTTGCTGAATCGGATCCTGGGCTCGCCGCAGTCGGCGTACTCGCTCCCGCTTCTTGGGAGGCACTTAGTGTCTGGGAAAGACCCAGTTGCCACACCGACAGCAGAAACACGAACAACGCAGTGAAAAGGCGACGGTTTCTCATAGCAAACTCCTTCGTTAGCTGACTCTGGATACGCCCGGAGGGTTAACTCCGGGCAAGGGTTATCAGTACTGCGTAGCAACGTTGCACCTACTCATTCCCAGTCTCATACCGTCCTTCAGAGAAAATCGCGTGACTGGGGGAACACTTGGGCATGGCCCAGAGATTGCGAGAGCGCACGCCGGCCCGCGCGATCGCATTGATATTCGGCGTCAAAGGTGGAGTTGTACCGCCGTAACCGAAGATCTGCGTCTGATCAATCCGCACATCGTCCATGATGATGAAGAGAATGTTCGGACGTGCTGGCTTGCCAGATTCAGCCGCTTGGCCAGTCGCAGCGGAGGCGACGACGGATTGGGCGCTTGCGGAAATGCTTAAGAGGATGAAAAAGAATAGACACAGGGGAGGCACTGCGAGAATGAGTCTTCTCTGCACGATTTCTTCTCGCGATGGAGGATTTCCCAAGGTCGAAGAAGGGCCGTTGCGACTTACTCCGTCGTGAAACAGAAGAAGTCTAACACAAATATCCGTTTGTCGATGTAGGATCGTGGCATTTGCATGGCATAAAACGACAGAGGAGATGCGGGAACGGACAAGCGATGCTTGTATCTGGCGAATTGTTACGGGGAACCGATTTTTACCGGTAATCGCGCTGCGAACCTGCGAAAGTGGGCTGAGTCTCATTTTCGGACGCTCCTGGTGGCAGTGAAACGATCGGAGCCGCGAACCACGCTGCGATCGAGAAACTCCGAATGATTTCTTGGAAGTTTTGCCGAGGTTGGCCGAATATCGCAGCGAGCCTTGGAAAAATCAGGCAGCCACGGGTGTTTGATATAGGGCTCGACAGTGGGGTTGCCATCGAAACGAGCGGAGATTGGCTGCTAGTCGTGGCGGGGGCGGATCGGGCGTTCGCCCTTCCCGTGAGGTGTGCGTGCGATGGTAGTTGAAGTAGGTCCTGAAATCGAGCAGTTTGTTTTCGAGATCTACAGTCGTCCAGAACAACATGTGATCTAAATACTCGCGGCGCAGGGTGCCGATCAGCCTTTCCACGAACGGATGGGACAGGGGCACGTAGGGAAGGGACTTGATTTCTGTCACCTCCAGAATCCGCAGATTGGCTTGCCACTGGTGGAACCGATAGAGCGGATCGTTGTCGGAGCTCAGGTACTTCGGCAACCAGCGATGCCCTCGAATGGCGCGGTTGAACATCCGACAGAGTGCGACACCATCGACCGTGCCCGCATGGACGCCGAAGCCAATGATCCGTCGCGTGCATTGATCCATGACGACCAGGACCCAGTGGGTCCGCCGGAGGGCTGCCCCGGCCGGTAGTGATGGGAGAGAATCCTTCGAACCACGTCCTTGTCGATTTGGATGTTAAACGCCAAGGCCATCTGTTGTGCGATTCGCGGACAGCCCCAGTTGGGATTATGCTGCTTCATTTCGACGACCGCACGGATGAGTTCCGCGCTCGGTCCTTTCGGGCCCGACTTCCGACGGCGATTCGGTGAGAATAGCCTGCGATACTTTCGCTTGCTCATGGCGTGGTGAAGGCCTAGCAGTGTCGAGGGCTTCAGTGCAATTGCGGACCGGAGCAGACGAGTGGGACGCACCAAGAGCGCCATCCAGCCGGCAAAGATGCGGTCCGACGCGGATAGATTCGGCGATCGTTGCCTGGAGCGATTCACGATCAGGAGCTGGTGTTTGAGGAGAAGCGACTCCGCAACGATGGAACGGACGCCGCCAGGACCGAGCAACCGAGCCAGGACGGCAATGAAATGGATGAAAAGAACGGCCAGATTGCGCATCGAAGAATGGTAGCAGGACGGGGAATCCTCAGGAATCTTGGGAGGAATAACAATTCGCCAGCCACACCTTGGGAGTGACACCGAGGGTGTGGGCAGCTTCGTTGGGCAAATCATCAGAGGCATAGGCGCTCTATTCATGCTCGCCATTTCTCCAGTCGATAGAATCTTCGTCCTCACCGGGGCGGGCGTGAGCGCTGAGAGCGGGATACCGACGTTCCGTGGCGTCAATGGTCTCTGGCGGAACTACAGGATCGAAGAAGTCGCCTCACCGCACGCGTGGCGTCGCGATCCCCGGCTGGTCTGGGAGTTCTACTCGATGCGTCGTCGTGTCGCGGCAGTAGCAAAGCCCAACCCGGCTCACGTCGCTCTTGCGAAGCTGGAGCACAAGTTGCGAGATCGCCTTTTCCTCTGCACGCAGAACGTGGACGACCTGCACGAGCAGGCAGGATCGAAGCACGTCGTCCACATGCACGGGGAACTCTTCAAGAGCCGCTGTGACACTTGCAGCCTCCCCACATTCTCCGACACGAACACCTACGATCCTCCAGCCGAGCTACCCCGGTGCGTATGTGGCGGTGGTATTCGTCCGCACATCTGCTGGTTCGGCGAGGTACCTTTCGAACTGGATCGCATCTTCCGCGCACTCGACGAATGCACGATCTTCATGGCTGTGGGCACATCGGGAGTCGTGGAGCCAGCGGCGAGCTTTGTCGCCCACGTTGGCGGTCGAGCGCGAACGATCTACGTGGGGCCAGAGGAACCTGCCAACACATCCTCGTTCACGGATTGCCATTTGGGAAACGCCGGAGAGATGTTGCCTGACCTGCTTGGCGCGTCTTGCGCATGGTCATTGCAGCTTAACGTACTCGGCTTTGGCTTGCTTCAGGATGGGGATGTCGGGGTCGGCGTCCTTCCAGAGGGCAAATCAACCGCCATGCCTTCATCCAGCGGTCTGTCGGCAATCACAAGCGGAGAAACTGAAACAAATATCCCGCATAAATATCTAACCAAACATGCAAATTCATGCCCGGACGCAAGCTCTTACGCCAAAACGCGAGAATCCCATATAACAACCCGAAGAGGATAATCATGATGATCGCTCGAAATCCCTGATAGCCATGTGAAATTCCGAAGAGAATTGCCTGCAGGATCACGCCTGTGGCCGAACTCCGAGTCATCGCTTCAAATTGTTTTTGAAAATATCCTCGGAAAGCCACCTCTTCACAAAAGCCCGCGGTCAAACTAGTCGCAATCCACAGCAGAACTTCAAGGACGCTCCGTGGAAAAAGCACAGACACAGACTTGGCGTGGCTCGGAACCATGCGGCTGACGGCAGCCTGAATCCCTATCCATAAAATCCATACAGCGATAGCAAGGACTAGGTCGATTAGGACATTCTTTGCGCTCTTCCACCTGCCGCCGATCAAATCGCCTAGACGCACACCGCGAATTCAGATTCCCGCCCAGACGCCGTACACGAGGAACCACTCGACAGCAATCACCGATACGTAGAGAGGCACGACATTCGGATGTTCCTGCAACGTGCCGGGGCTGGATTGCGCGTGTCGTTGGAACAAGGCACCCGCTATCGTGACTCCCAAGAAGATACTGACGAGCATTACCGTATGCCAGACGGGAGCAATGAGTTTTTGTCTTGGGGTGGGCGAAGAGATCGAAGCTGCGGTTACCATAAGCCCCCTGCTCACTTTTTCAGCTACATAGTTGCTCTTGACCCTTGCATCATAGAGGCGCGGACGACCCTCTTGCAGCTTCGCCTCCCCGACTTAGGCTTCTTTCACTATTGGATGTTGGTTTTCCCAGACTGCGAGCCTCCACAACGGCTGCCGACACCCGCTCGACTGGCTGCTTCGCCGGAGCCAGCGCGATCAGCGATGAGCCAATGACACCGAAAATAGCCACAGCAGGAAGATGTTCGCGTGCGCTCGCATCCCGAAATGCCATGATCGCCATAACAAAGGCGTGAGCAATGTTCGCCCATCCCGCATAGGCAATCAGGCTGCGATGCGCCGATGGGTTCCGCACCGCCATCAACAGAAGAATCCCCAGCGTGATATAGAGACTACCCATCATCGCGTCGGTGTACCCAGACTGATCCCGTTGCCACAAAATCATCGTCACTGGATAAATCGCAGCCACAAAGAGCAATCCCACCAACACCAGCACAACCTTCAGCGCACGTTCCCGCAACATGGTGCCCTCCTCGCTTGCTGTCACCGACATGATAGTCCAGACGGCTATTGAAGCTTGGCGTACTCCGTCTTGGCTTGCTTGAAGATGGGGATGTCGGGGTCGGCGTCTTTCCAGAGGGTGAGGAAGTCTTTGTAGGCGGCGAGGGCGCGAGTGCGGGCTAGGTCAGCATCCGCCCCCTGCGAGGTTCTCGACTGCAAAGCATTGGCACGAGCCACGCCCAGATGCGCCAACGCTCCCGTCCAGCAGTTCCAGACGATGCCGCTGTGGTCGATGATCTTCTGAAACTCTACAGCGGCAGCCTCACCTTGTCCGGCCGCCAAGTATGCCTCTCCGCGTACGTAAACGTGATAGAGGCAGGAAACATTGTTGACGAACACAATTAGTCCGAATTCGATAGGGGACGCAGCCTGTAGGGCATTCAGGGCGACAGCTGGATTTTTCCTGTCCAGCGCCAATTGCGCCCGAATCGCAGGCAACCAGAGCGACTGCATCTGCGTATCCAGTGGGAAGCGCTTCCCTAAATCTTGTGCCAAGGACTCGGCTCGTGCCATATCACCCGCCGTAGCAAACGCAAGCGCGGCTTCGCCCTCGACACTCTTACTTTTGGGAGCAAGCTTCAAAGCCTCTGCCCCTGACTGCCGGGCTTCGGCAGCATTGCCGTAAGCCGCCTGTTGCACGGCAGCATTTACCCGCCATATTGCCCCAGCTTCCTTGTTGTCCGCCCGCGCGGCGGACTCAACAGCCCGCTTGGTCAGTTCTCGCGCCTTGCCGAGATGCCCCCCATACGCCTCGGTGTCGGATGCGAGCGCCAGTCCAAAGTTCTCATACTCACGTTTGCCCGCATACCACTGTTGCTGTTCCGCCATCGCTGCAGTGTCCTTGCCGACAAAGGCAAGAGCGTAGAGAGCATGGTGGAGTAAGTAATAATCCAGTTTTCGCGCCTGCGCCTCATGGATGACCTGCCTTGTTTCGTCGAAGCGCTGCAAGGCGACCGTGAAGATGGCGAGATAGTCGTATAAACCAACAGCATCCGGTCCAAGGCGCACGCCTCGCGTGGTTATCTCCGTGGCTTCCTCATATCGCCCTTGCATGGCGAACCCTACGCCCAAAGCGCCGTATGCTACGTGGTCCCGCGGGTAGCTCTCAATCCACTCCTGAGACGTCTGGGCCGCTTTATCCAGTTCCCCAGTTGCACTGCCGTAGTAGGTGGCGCTAATCGCCAGCTTTTCCCGTTCGCTGGCATGTTCCCGCAACTGGAATGCTTTCGTCAGGTACTCGCTGGCTCGCTCTTCCTCGCTAAGATTGGAGTAGCCCGCTCCCACCGCCCCGTAGCCCTCGGCAAAATTCGGATCAAGCTGAATGGCACGTTGGAAGTAAGGCAGGGCTTCAGCGAAGTCTTTCTCTTTGACTGCCTTTCTGCCAAGGCTGTACGCTTTCAGAGCTTCGAGCGAGGACGTGGTGGCCTGTTCGAGCGGAACATCAAACCTCTGCACGGTAGTCATCGACTCGCCCAGTTCGCCGCGCAGCTTGGATGCCGCCTCGCCCAGTGCATCCAGCACCTTCTCCTTGGCTGCCGCCGCCACTTGCTCCTCGGCCAGCGTTGCTCCGTTCTGGCAATTCACCGCCTTCAGCCCTAGCACATATTCGCTGCCTAGATTGCCAATCGATCCGGCAAGGTAAGCCTTGCTGCCCGCCCGCTGGCAAAGCTCACGGGCTAAGTCGGGCGTGAGTTTCGTGCTGGCCGGACGGGTCATCTGTTGCAAGGTCTTCGCAACATCGCTGTCGGAGAGCACACTCAGGAAAGGCGATTGCCGTAGAGAGACGCTGAGCGCCGTCTTCAGCGTGTCGTCGAACACCGCATCGCCAGTTTCATTGCTGAATTCGGCGAGGACGATAGTGTCCTTCTCGGTCAGGCGGTGCGCGGTCTGGCGCGAGCGGAAATAGAACGCTGCCGCGATTGAAGCTACTACCAGTACGACAGCTGCGGGAACCAGAACCTTCCAGAGTTTTCTGCCCGCGGCGGGAACTTCAGCGACCTTCACGGCGCTCGATGACGAAGAGGCGGGCGACGGTTGGGCAACCTGAGTGCCGCTTTCCTGTGCGACTGCCACTGTCCCGGAACCCGCAGCTATGGCTCGTGCTATCTCTGTATCCCGCTTTAGGCGCTGCAACTCGGAACGCATTTCGGAGGCGTGCTGATAACGCAGTTCTCGATCTTTCTCCAGCGCTCGGTTGATGATGTGTTCCAGTTCGGCTGGTACGTCGGGATTCAGCCGCACGGCAGGAACAGGTGCGCGGTTCAGGATCGCCTCGAAGATGGTTGCTGTACTGTCCCCACGGAAGGGCAACTGCCCGGTCGCCATCTCGTACAGCACCGCCCCAAACGAGAACAGATCGGTGCGGGCATCCAGTTCTTTCGCCCGCGCCTGCTCCGGCGACATGTAAGCAACCGTGCCGAGCGTGGAACCGGGGCTGGTGAGATGATCCGCGTCCACCGAACCCGTCGCTGTGTTGAGCGAAGCAATGTTGCTCGAAGAACTGCTCGCCAGACTGACCTTCGCCAATCCAAAGTCCAGAATCTTGGCGTGGCCACGCTTGGTGACGAAAATGTTCGCAGGCTTGATGTCGCGGTGGACGATGCCTTCTGCGTGTGCTGCGTCAAGCGCGTCCACGATCTCGATGGCCAGCGACAGAATCAACTCGGTTTCCATCGGACGCCCCGCGATGCGGTGCTTCAGAGTCAGCCCATCCAGAAACTCCATGGCGATGAACGCTTCGCCGTGCTGGTCGTCTATTTCGTAGATCGTGCAGATGTTGGCGTGATTCAGTGCAGAGGCAGCTTTGGCCTCCCGCTGGAAGCGGCTAAGAGCCTGCGGGTCTTTGGCTACATCGTCAGGCAGGAACTTGAGAGCCACAAAGCGACCGAGTTTGACATCCTCAGCCTTGTACACCACACCCATCCCGCCACCGCCAAGTTTCTCGATGATGCGGTAGTGCGAGATGGTTTGGCCGATCATGGGGGAGCGCAGGACTCAGGGTGCAATGTTAGGGATGTGACGAGGCAGAGTCAACGAGGACGGCACACCGATGGACGGATCACGGGTTGCGACCAGTTCTTGCGAGCCTCGATTCTGCCCTCAGGGGATGGTAAACTTGTTGCCTCTCGGGGAATCGGCCATGAACTTTACCGGGCTCGGAGCCGACCGTCGTCGTCTAAAGCTGAGAATCATGAGCGATGGCGACCTGTGGTGGCTCTTCCTTAATCACCGGGAGGAGTGTCTACGGGAGTTCTGGGGAGAAGTGGAAGCTCGAAAAGCGGCTGGTATCTTATCCAAGAACAGTCCATTCTGGGCGATGGGCGAACTCGCAGGGTACCGTCAACTGCGAGGCTCCGGTAGCAATTCCAACCTGATTGAACTGACCCGTGAGGAATGGGAAGCGCATAGACGCCGGAAGATGTTTCGAGTGATCTCAGCCTAGACGACGCCATCCTCAACAAATCCCGGCAGTATAAGACGATTCGAAAACCGCTCACACCGTGTCATTGCAGTTTCGCATACTCCGTCTTGGCTTGCTTCAGGATGGGGATGTCGGGGTCGGCGTCTTTCCAGAGGGTGAGGAAATCTTGGTACGATCCTTTTGCTTTGGCGCTGTCGCCTGTCATCGCGTAGGCACGGGCGAGACCCAAATGGGCCAGCGCACCGAGAACAAAGTTGTCCATGATTCCGGGGTTGTTCAGAATGTTCTGGAACTCCGTAGCAGCATCCTTCCCTCGGCCGGTTTTGAGAAAGACTTCGCCACGCAGATAAATTGAGAAGAGATAGGTATCCGGGGCAAGCTGGTAGTCGGAGGTTGCTTCCAATGATTGCAACGCACGTCCGGTATCTCCGCGGTTGAGTTCTATCGCCGCGCGGATAGTGGGCACCCAGAAATTGTTGATGAGCGTATCCAACGGGAATCGCTTACTCAGGTCGTCGGCGATAGATTGGGCGCGACTGACTTCGCCCGCTCTCGCCAGAGCCAAAGCCGCGAGGGTCTGCACATTCCGCCCAGACGACTTCGCCAGTGCTTGCGCTACGCCGAACCCCGCTTTGTTATGGTCGCCGGTTTCAACTTCCCGCAATGCCGCGCTCACGAGATATCCCGCAGCGGTTTCGTCGTCACCATTCTGGTGGGCAACCTGTTGCGCACGCGCCGTAAGCTCGCGGGATTTCTTTAGGCGGCCGAAGTAGGCTTCGGAATCCGACTGCAGGCCAAGTAATACGTCTTCTACTCCGGGCTTAGCCGCGGCGCCGTTCACTAAATGGCGCATCTCCTCCGCGTCCCGGCGCGCAAACGCCAAGCTGTAAAGGTTGAGCCAAAGCAATTCTTCATTGAGCCCGCGCGCCTGCACCTGCCGCAACACATCCCGGGCCTCATCAAACCGACTCAAGTTGATTAAATCGCCCGCAACGTTTGTGTAATTGCGGACATCATCGGGATCTAAACGAAGCGCTTCGCGATACTCAGGCAGGGCTTTCTCATAGCTTCCGAGAGACCAACGGGTGAAGCCCAAGTCGAGGTGCGCCCCCGTATCTCGCGGATAGGTTTTCACGTACAACTCGTACACCTGCTCTGCCTTCACTAATTCTCCGCTCCCAATCAAGTAGTAGTTGCTCTCGATGCTCAGTCGCTCGCGCTCAGTTAACCGACTTCTCAGCGCATAAGCCTCCGTTGCGCATTTAACAGCCTGCTCGGACTCGCCAAGACCGCTGTACACGGCAGACAGGGAGCGGTAAGCCATCGCAAAGTTTGGGTCGAGCTCAGTTGCGTGCTGAAAAAAAGGGAGAGCCGCAGCGTCGCCCTTTTCCCGATGTGTCCTAACACCCATGCTGTAGGCTTTCAGTGCTTCCAACGAAGACGTAGTCGCCTCCTCAAGCGGAGAGTCAAACTTCTGCACCGTAGCCAGCGATTCGCCTAGTTCGCCGCGCAGCTTGGACGCCGCCTCGCCCAGCGCGTCCAGCATCTTTTCCTTGGAGGCGGCCGTGACCTGCTCCTCGGCCAGCGTGTCTCCGCTCTGGCAATTCAGCGCCTTCAACCCCAGTACATATTCGCTGCCCATACTGCCAATTGATCCGGCAAGGTAAGCCTTGCTGCCTGCCCGCTGGCAAAGCTCGCGGGCTACCTCGGGCGTGAGTTTCGTGCCGACCGGACGGGTCATCATTTGCAAGGTCGCTACGGCTTGGCTTTCGGAAAGGATATTTAGGAAAGGCGATTGCCGCAGGGAAACGCTGAGCGCAGTCTTCAGCGTGTCGTCAAAAATCGCATCACCCGTGCTGTTGGCAAAATCGGCGACAACGATGGTGTCTCTGTCGGTGAGCTTGGGCGTCCGATGAAGATAGAGATAGCCGCCCACTGAAAGCACTACGGCTGCTAGCGCTACTGGGAGCGCGGCCTTCCAGTGTATTCGTAGGTGAGTAGTGGCTTCAGGCCTTGGCGCTGCTGGCATTCGCGTTGACTCTGTATCCCGCTTCAGCCGTTGCAGGTCGGTGCGAATGTCGGAAGCGTGCTGGTAGCGCAGGTTGCGATCCTTCTCCAGACACTTGGTGATGATCCGTTCCAGTTCGGCTGGGAGATCGGAATTCAGTCGGACTGGCGGAACGGGTGCTCGGTTCAGAATGCAATCAAATATCACTCCTGTGCTTTCGCCATGGAATGGTAAAGCCCCGGTCGCCATCTCATAAAGCACGGCACCGAACGAGAACAAATCTGTGCTGGCATCCAGTGGCTTGGCGCGGACTTGTTCCGGTGACATGTACGCGATCGTACCTACCGCAGCGCCGGGGATGGTCAGGTGCTCTTCCAAGGTAAGCGTCGACTCTGTCGCCCCAGCCACTCCGGCGTTGCCGAGGACTGTCACTTTAGCCAAGCCAAAGTCGAGAATCTTGGCATGACCGCGCTTTGTCACAAAGATATTGGCAGGCTTGATGTCTCGGTGGACGATGCCAGCGGAATGGGCAGCGTCGAGGGCGTCGGCGATCTCAATGGCCAGCGACACCACTGTTTCAATGTCCATCGACCGCCCAGCGATGCGATACTTCAGCGTCAGTCCATCCAGAAACTCCATGGCGATGAAGGTTTGTCCGTGCTGGTCATCAATCTCGTGGATTGTGCAGATATTGGGGTGGTTCAGGGCGGAAGCTGCTTTAGCCTCACGTCGGAAACGCTCCAGAGCGTGGCGGTCTTGGGCCACATCTTCGGGCAGGAACTTGAGGGCGACGAAGCGACCGAGTTTCACATCCTCGGCTTTGTACACGACACCCATACCGCCGCCGCCCAGCTTCTCGACGATGCGGTAGTGCGAGATCGTCCGCCCAACAAGTTTGGAGGATGTGCCCATTGGCGGGAATGTTATGACGCAATCGTGGACGGGTCAATGAGGACGAGAAACAGCATGCGGGCAGGTGCAAAAACCACCATTTCATTGTTTTCTTAGGCTTGCGAAGTGGTGGTCAAAAAGGGTTCCTCCGCGGCAGCCGCAAGTCAGTGAATTTAATGCCCGAGAAATCTGCGAACGTACTGGTCAGCCCGGTATACCTTTTGACCAGTTGGACTAATTAGGTTGCGGCAGTCCGATTCGGTGCAGCAGATCGGCGTAGCGGGGGTCAGAGCGGATGTTGTCTAGCTCCGGCTCAGTTTTGATTTGATCGACATGCTTGCCATCAGCAGCGGCTTTCTCCAGAGCCGCGAACGCAGCATCCTTCTCGCCGAGCATGGCGTAATCTTCAGCGGCGCCATAGTAGTTGCCTTCGGCTTCGTTAACCTTGGCATCTTTCCGCAGGTACCTGTCATTACCGAAAACCTCGTCCGCATACGATCACCGTCTGCCAGAATAGCTGATCGAGGGAACTTTGAAGCAACGAGCAAGGTGTTCTAAATCGCAAAGCGGCGAGTGCAAAGAGGAGTTCGTAGCCGGGATGAGATCTGGCCTTGGCTCGCGAACTCTTTGGTTCGCAAGACCAAGGCACAATGCCGGAAGCCATGATCGTCGACCCCGACGGACTAAGGGGCCGCGCACAAAGAAAATGTACATTTCTAGCTATGGGTCTAGTTACCATGGGGCGATAACAAATAGTTCCAGTCTCCATGAAAAGCGGCTGGCCTGAGGTTAAGCTTGGCCATTTCGGAATTAGGGACCTTGATTCCTTTGGGATAACTCTTGCGCGTCACCTTGGCTTTGATTTTGAGACCCGCTTGGGTGGTGGTATTGCCGATAAGGCTGACAATGGTTTCAAAGCTGACCAGGGGCCTTCCCCTCCAGTTCTGAGTGATAAATGAGAACATCCGGTGTTCGATTTTGTTCCACTTGCTGGTTCCAGGCGGGAAGTGCGATACGTGAATGTTCAATCCCGTGAGGTCCGCCAAGCGTTGCACTCCCACTTTCCATAGCCGGGAACGGTTGCTATTGCTACCTCCGGCGTCGGCCATAATGACCAACTCGGTCGCTTTCGGATAGGCCTTGCAGCCCATGTGTTTCCACCAGGATAGGATGCTATCGGTGGCAAAGTCGGCGGTATCGTGATCCATACCCACATTTACCCAACCCTGGTTGCGCCCCACGTCATAGACCCCATAGGGTACCGCCTTGGGCACTTCGGAATCGGGAAAATCATGCAGCAGGGTTTTCTCCGGCTCTCCTTGCGGTTGCCATTCCTGGCCGCCATTACTGTAGTTTCCTACCAATTCTTTTTTCTTGGTGTCCACAGAAATGACTGGGCAACCCTGCTTTAAGAATTTCTTGGTCTGGGCATTGATAAACTCAAACTGAGCATTGCGATCCGGGTGATCGCTGCCTTCAATGGTCTTGGCGTTAGCCTGCAGGCTGTACTTCATCTCATGGAGAAGAGCGGCCACTTTCCGTTCCCCAATCTGGAATCCTTGTCCTTGTAACTCCTCGGCCAATTTGCGAGTGCTCTTACAGGTCCAGCGCAATGGTGACATAGGGTCCCCACGCGTGGTTGGCTCAATCAGCTTCTCCAGTGCCGTGAGTATCTCGGGTTGCTGATCCGTGAGCCGCTTTCGACCTCCTCCGGATCGCCGGTTGCGCTCCCCGGCCAACTCCTTCTCCCCTCCCACCTCCAATTCCCGTATCCCCGCGTGAATCGTGCCACGCGACAAACCCGTAGCCTGCGCTACCAGAGAGATACCACCGTGCGGCAATGCTCGCGCTTCCGTAGCCGCCCATATCCGTCGTTGCCTCTCCGATAACACGTCGCGCAAAGTTTCGTACTTTTCACAAACCGTCTCAACTAGTCCCCTTAGCTTCATTCAACTAGCTTATAAGACACTGATTAAATGTGCAAGTTATTTATGCGCATTTCCTAACTGGACGCCGAAGACATTGGGCAGGTTGACTTGCAGAGTAGCCCAACACGACTCACACACCTTATTTTTCCTCGTTGACCCTTCTGGCTGCGAACCTCGCATCGCTGACACGGTCAGTTCAACAACGGGCGGGTTGGGACATCCACTCAAGGGGATGTCGGCAGAACGATGCGCGGCAAGTACACTTGTCGCTCACAGCTTGATTATTGCATTGGAAATGAAAAACAGGG
The DNA here is from genome assembly GCA_963796095.1 of uncultured Acidobacteriota bacterium. Lineage (GTDB taxonomy): Bacteria > Acidobacteriota > Terriglobia > Terriglobales > Acidobacteriaceae > JABDBE01. Next base: position 169,863 of record CAWCKL010000043.1, on the reverse strand, counting down.
AAGCTGGAAGCAACCTTAGCTATTCGCGGTTTCGTTCCGGATTCGGCTTTTTCTTGGTTCGGACTGTTTTCAAGGAATCGGTGAAAGCGTTCGTCGAATCCTGTTCTCGGGGGCGGTGGGGTTGGCGCGCTTCGCTCTGAGGGGCGTCTGTTTCCGATTCTTTGTTCCACTCGCGTCTCTGCTCTGCCTGAGCCTTGTCAGATGACGCGATTGCCTCAAGCTGTTTTGTCAGTTCGTCGATGCGCTTTGTTGTACTGTCATATTCGGCTCGTTCGTCCTGCGACAAGCCGCCATAGACTTCGTTTTGCCGAGTCTTATGTTGTTGCTTGCGGAGACGCGCCAACTCGGACATTGGATTCTCCTCTGCCACTCGAACACCTTCAGCGGACGCGGGCATCGTCTGCTTACCGAACACTAGCACAGCCGCTCCAGCATTTTCGATAGCCCATTTCCTGTACTTGTCCTCAAATTTCCCCTTAGCACCCCAAACGGCGCAGACTCCGGAGTAAACCCTTTTGTTCGATAACCGAACAGTAATAAAAGGGATTTGCACCCGTCGAAGTCTCGTAAAATAGCCTTGTTACTTTTCACATCCTTCCGCCGTGCCCTCTTGGGCGACGGTTCCTTGCGAAAACTGACGTGTGTCAAGCAGGGAGCCGGAACGGCTGTCACACACCTCTATCCGGCTCGGCACGAGAGCGAAGCTGCGTTTCTAGCTTATGCGCATCTGCTGAGAAAGGAACGACTATGAAAGCCGACTATGTTTGGGAGGAATCGTACCAGGCTGCCATCCTGGAAACTGATGATGCGAAGCTGCCAAATCGCCTCCGAGCAGCGAAGGGCGCAATCGATACACGACTTCAGGAAATGCAGATGGATCATGGAGGCACACCGGAAGAACGCCAAGCTATCACCGATGCGCTTGCTGGACTAAATGTTCTGCGGAGAGAGTTAGAAGGACGTTCTCAGGAGACGGATTCGAACAATGCTTGAATCTTGCCAACCAGACTTGCGGGTTCGGACTTCGATACCATTGCCGTGACGCCCACAGGGCTTCTTTAATGCCGCTGTTCTGCATCACCCGCCGAGTGCTAAACTACTTTCACACACACTTTCTGTTGTCAAAAAAGTCCTTCTGACCGGAAAGGAGCCCTATGCCGGAAAAACCTAACGTCACTCTTCCGGGAACCGTGGAAAAGATCATTCCGTCTCCGCACCCGAGTGAACCAGAAAAGGCTCAGATTGCCATCGAAGATGGCGACGATTTGTATAAAGAAATCCGAATCGAGAACGCACTGCAAGACGAAGACGGCAACGAGGTTGCGTTAAAAGAAGGTGCCGAGGTGGAAGTCACAGTCGAAGCAGACAAAAAGGATACGACGCCCAAGCGTTAGCGTCCTCGACTACAGTTCCCTATTCGAATCGCTGGTTAACACGTGGGGCGGGCGCAAACCGTTCCTCACACGCCGGACACTTCACACGGCGCTAGCTCTCTTCAGGATTGCGGCGACGGCGAGACCCATCAAGATCAGCGTAATCAATCCAGCCACCATCCAATCGATCACCATCCTGTGCGACAGTTTATAACGACATAATCGTTGAGCGCCGATGGCACGACGGTGAACAGGGTCGCCAATATTCCATAGCGGATTCCTTGCCCCACCCAAGGCTTCTCTTCCATCCCCTTCGCGTAAACCAACGTGAAGAGAATCGAATATAAGAAATCGCTCACTAAAATGATCCACAGCTTGTGGCGCATAGCCTCTTCCGCCCTGAACGAGAATCCTGCGTCTCGCATTTGGCGATACGTGTCTCCCAGCCACACGCCGTGAACCAGAAACCCTGCGACGAAAAGAATCACGAAGGCTGCTAAAGCGGCTCCAACCAGTTTTGCACTCATCGTTCCCTCCCGACATGGGTAGCGGCAGCTTAGCAGTGCCGTATTCACGGTGCAAGACGTGTTGCTTCTCGGTAGTGGTGCCGTTTCGACACCTCAGCGATTAGTGTTAGTGCTAGTCGCTTTTGTGGCCTTAGCTTCCCGCTCTGCTTGGAGTTTGTATTCTCCCTGTGGACCCTTTGGGCGCGGTTGCACCATAACCCAGATTATCGGTTCAGGTTTGTCGTCAAACGGCGGGTCTGTTTGCCGCTTGGCGTCAAATCCTCGGCTAGTCAACTCGCTGATAAGCGCCTTAGCGAATTCGATCGCGGCGGGTGCTTTAGTGGATTGGATTACCACGCCGGTTTCGACTGATTTTATTTCCCCGTTCCACTTACCACTTTCTCGCATTTCCATTATTCCTCTTGGCGCACTAGTGGTTATGTGGCCAAACCTCAAGGCTTCTGCGATATCGTCAGCAAACATCTCGGCTTCAGTCGAGGAACCGTTAAACCACATACTCGCCCCGGCTTCTTCCGGGATGCGGCGTCCGATCTGATGAAGCCCTACGATGCTCGGCTGATGCAATGCTATCCGGTCAGCACGCGGATCAATCATGTGGCGAACGATGACGAGGAATGTTCTGCACCTGTGCAGCTTGCCCAGCTTCAGGATCGGCTCTTCTTATAGGGTTTATACTTCTGCGTCGGAGGCGACATGACCGTCCGACCACTCTCCATTGCATTCGTCATGCTGTTGTCAACTTTCGACGCGCTCGCCCAACAGAATCAACCTCCGGTTACATGTCCTGCTACAGAGCAAGCGGTGCGAGAGGTTGAGCATCAGATTTGGGTTGCTTTTCACAACCGCGATCTGGCTGCGCTCGACAAGCTTATCGACGATGATTCCATCAGTACCGACGACGGCGGGACGAGCAAGGGAAAGCGCGAGCGTCTGGCAGCGATCAAGCGACCCGAAGGCAACATCCATACCGAGGCGTCTGAGCAGCCCGAAGATTTTCGTGTGGTGTTTACCGACGGAGTTGCAATTCTGAATTTCACGAGACACTGGACGGACTACGAAAAGAAGATGGGAATTGCTTGGGGTGCTGCCGTCAGGGTCACGATGGTTTTCGCGTGCAAGAATGGCGAATGGAGGGATGTGGCTTTCCAAGAAACCGACATGCCGAACAAGAACCGAAAGCCTCTCGTGGGCGCAGCCGATCACTTCGACGATTACGTCGGACATTATCGTTTCGGAGAGAGCGGCGACAAGGGCGAGGTGTCGATCACGCGAGTCGGTGACAAGCTCTATGACACTTGGGCGGACGAGGAGGCTACCGAACTTCTTCCCGGCAAGTACGACATGTTCTTCAGCCGAGAAGATGGCTCGGTACAGAGGTTCGTTCGAGATAAGTCCGGCAAGGTGACCGGAATTCTCTACACTCTGGGTGACGGTGAGTTCGAAGCCAAGCGACTGCCATAGCGTGCTAGGACGTACAGGTCTCCGAGGGAAAGAAGTGCGTGTTATCGAGGAAAGAATAGGGGCACGCTGGGCGAGGAAGACAAAATCCAGTGAGACTAGACGGCGCTCCCGCGAAGGGGCTGCTGGTGGTATCTTCTCCGCCTGCCCAAATCTCTTCTGGAAGAACACAGATGAGAATAGCGACATCAATTGACGGAGGTATGACGCTATGAGCAATCAAGACCACAAAGCGATTTTCATCATTGGCAGTTCCTCAGGCTTGGGTCGGGCTACGGCGAAACTGTTTGCATCGAAGGGCTGGAAAGTCATCGCCTCCATGCGCGACCCAAAAAAGGAAAAGGAACTAGGCAACACTTCTGGCGTGACGTTGATGGCGGTGGACGTCACCGATCCTCATGAAATCGAGAGTGTGGCGGAACAAGTTATGGTGTCAGGCGGCGTCGATGTAGTGTTCAACAATGCTGGCTACGGTCTCGCGGGTTCGATTGAAGGGCTTACGGACTAACAAATTCTCCGCATGGTCAACACCAACATGCTAAGGGCGATCCGCACAACGAAGGCTTTTATTCCATATTTCAGAGGGAACAAAAGAGGATTGTTCATCAATACGACGTCGATTGGCGGACTCCTGACTGTTCCTTTCAACTCCATCTATCACGCGACGAAATGGGCGCTGGAAGGCTGGAGCGAAAGCATGGCTTTTGAATTGAATCAATTCGGGATCGGGATCAAGACCATAGAACCGGGTGGGATGAAAACGGATTTCTTCGCCCGATCTTTCGATACTGGTCGGCATCCAGCTTATGACGCACTAGCGAGCAAGGTCATGGGAATCATCACCGATCCCAAGCAGATGGCGACCTACTCTTCTCCTGAACAGGTCGCCGAGGTCGTGTACGAAGCTGCCACAGACGGAAAAGACCAACTCCGCTACATTGCTGGCGCAGATGCAAAAGCGATGTATGCAATGCGCTTGCAGCTTCGTGACGAAGCGTTCCGCAAAGCGATGGCTCAGCAGTTTATTGGCGATGCGCAAAAAGCAGCTTAGCTCTCGCACTCACTATGGCAAAAGTAATTGAGTTTTACATTCCGAATCGCTTTCAGAAAAAAGCGGTGTGGGTTCCCCCGCAGAAGCGCGGGAAGGTAATCGAGTTCTGTCCACTAAACACAGCGTCTTAAGTAATTGCGCATAGTCTGCGGAGGACATCGTTGCGAGTGGTCCAGGTTGCGAACTCGGATTCAACCGCGCCGATGACGTCTTGGAGATGGTCGAAGTAGCGATTGTGTAGGCAACGACGGCGGGTGAGCTTCCACACTCGCTCGATGGGGTTGAGTTCGGGACTGTAAGGGGGCAGGAAGTCCAAGGCAAAGTGAGGGGCGTATTGGTCCCGCCATGGTCGGTGCAGGCGGGAGTGGTGATAACGGGCATTGTCGGTGATGACCACAACCCGTCTCCCGGTTCCGCGGCTGGCGGAGCGGAGTTGCTGGAGGAACTGAAGGAAGCTGGGCCCATTGAATTTGCCGGTTTCCAGACGAAACACAAAGCGCCCATCCCGCAAGCGCACGGCTCCGAAATACCCCACACTCTTGCGGGTGGGGGCGTGCAGCAGGACCGGGTCCTTGATTTCTGGCGGGATCCACATGCGGCAGCGCGAGCCATGCTGCTGAAAGTGCACTTCGTCGGTCGCCCAAAGATCGACGTTCGGGTCCTGCATCAAGGCTTGGAGTTTTTTTTATGTGCTTTTTGTACCGCGGGATCAGCATGGGCCAGAGCGGGGCGTGGTTTGCGCAACCGGAAGCCCAGTTGACGGAACATCCGCTGGCACTGGCGAACCCCGATGGCAATGCCGTATCTTTGCTCAATCCAGGTACGGAGTGTTTTTCCATCCCAGAGGTTCCCGCTCAGACCAACCTTCCTCGGCGGATAGCGCAAAATTTGATCCACCGCCGCCCACTGTTTTTCCGTCAAGCGTCGGGGTCGCCCCGGTCGCTCCCCCTCCGACAATCCTGCCAGACCGTCTTTTTCAAAACGACCGACCCAATATTCCACCGATCGTGGGGCATCGCCCAGAAGACGTGCTACCTCCGGGCAGGTCATACCCTGGGCTACCAAAAGCACCCCATGGAGACGATGATCGTAACGAGATTCCTCCGAACGGCGAATCTCATCTTGCAGTCCGAGAATGATCGTGGGAGAGTCCGCAATGGTAAGTGGTTTCATGGTTCCATGAAATCACAACCCCTCGTTATGCGCAATTACTTATGTCGTTACGTTTAGTAAAGAAGTCGGCATAGCCTTCGAAAGCGTTTACTGCCTTCCATCCAAAAATCGGCAATTCTCTGCCCGGGCTTGCAACCGAGCTGCCGCATTCCACGGGAGCAGGTTCGCTCCCATGTGCTCTGCGTTGCTTCTCTGTCACCGCTGTGAAAGACCAAAGTCAGGTAGTCTTGCAAAGCCATTATCGAGTTGCATACAAGATTTGATTCGGTGATAGGGGATTCGTTTCAACGCGCTTGTAACTTAATTGTCAAAGGATTGTTTCTGACCTGTGCGGTAATTCCCCGTTTCAAAGTACGGAAACCAATTGCAGAGGATGCCCACAGGGTGAGTATCGATAGCCGCCCCAAAGCGACTGGGTCACGAACCCCGATTCGTGCGTTGCCAGTCGATGCGCTACCGAACGCCTGCCACTGGCACCCAGAACGCACCACTCATCGTCCGGTTCTTCCCCAGTCATGCGGCATGTCCGTCTTTCAACCGCATTCTTATACGACCTCCGATGTGCTTTGGCAATGGAGAACTAGGCTATCGTCTCTGTGGTTTTCTGTGATCGAGATTACATTCAGTTCTTTCGCCAATTTGGCACAGCCTGCGTGTTCCTAACGCTTCTTACCTAAAACCGGCGCATTCTGGTCCTTCAAAGGCGGTCGAGAGGCCGTTCTGATGCGGGTCAGAAGGTATTGTGATAGCTTAAGCCTCACATCACTTTTGGTTATGTGAGGCTTGAAGTGCGTCGATCGCCAAAGAGCGTGAGAATCGCCTATAACCATACGGGTCTCACGCACTTTGGTGGAGTCCACTTGTTTCATGAATTTCTGCGAGTGCTGCATTTCAGAGACTTCCTCGCGCAGCAGATTCGTTATTTCCGGCGCAACCGAGACTACAGTGTTTCGCAAATGCTTTTGGCTTTGGTCTATCCCATCATCTTGGGATTAGATCGCATTGAGAGCGCGTCACTTTTACGTGCAAACGGAACCTTTCAGTACCTGACTGGCTTGCCGAGCTCTCCCGACCCACAAACTTTACGGCGATTCTTATTGAAGGCCCCGCCTCATCTCCGACAACAATTACACCGTGCCAATGATCGACTGCTGCAGAGGTTCATCCACTTGCCACAACATCGCTCAACTCGGTTTCTTTGATGGTGAACTCCATGAAACCCCTGATGCGGTGCTATCGCGTAAGCACGCGGATCAACCACGTGGCGAACGACGACGAGGGGTGCTCCAGACCTGTGGAGCTTACGCAGGCTCAGGATCGGCTCTTCTCATAGACAGTGTGTCTCTCGATGACGCATACCAGTTCATCCGTTGTCGTGGATCGCGAGCTTGAGAAAGAGATATGTCCCCTCTGCGGTTGCTCGCCTCGCAAGGAGAGTCCAGATGACTTGCCCCCCAGACTTTGATTTCCACCGCACGCTGCCGTAGCAGGGGCGGCGCGTACCAGTGATGTTGCCGTTCTCTTCGGCAACGGCGGCTGCCCCGCTGAGACTCGGCATCGGTTCACAACGCCATGGGCAAAACGGTTCGCGTAATGGGTACCTCGTCCGGCAGCGGACGGGCCCGGCCAAATTATTTGCCGCCCGTGGCTGGAATGTCGCCGCCGCCGCGGCCATACCCAGAAAGCTTCCCGCAATGACCCACTAGAACGTCGCCCCGGTGCTATCGCTGCCCAGTTCTGCAAGCATCTGCTTACGTCGAGCACGGCATCCAAAGGAACAAGTTCAGACCTCTGGCAGCGAGGATGGTTCGCAAATGCCTGTCCGCATCCTGATAGCCGATGACAGCAAGATGATCCGGCGTACTCTGCGGTCGTTCCTAGAAGCGAATCCCAATTGGCAAGTCTGTGACGAGGCTATTGACGGTCGCGAGGCTGTGCAAAAGACCAAACACCTCATCCCCGACCTCATCATCCTTGATCTCGCAATGCCAGTGATGAATGGTCTGCACGCCGCTAGGGAGATTTCCCAACTACTGCCCTCGGTGCCGATTGTGTTGTATTCGATGTACGCAACACCCCAAGTTGAACTCGAAGCTAAGAAAGTGGGGATTCGGGCCGTGGTGCCGAAAACCGAAGCGCCTCGCCTACTGTTGCCAACCATTGAGACTCTGCTGGCAGCGGCGTCAACATACTAGCGATTCTTAAAGAAACACGGACGGCGTTCGCGGGTGCTCCCGACGTTAACTTTCAAGCAACATTGTGTTCATCGGGGCTAGGGCGCTTATCTGTACTCCTGCTTTCGCCCCACGTGATCGATGCACGTTTGGAGCTTTCTGGTTGAGGCACTTGCGCAGATACCTTTGCGGTGCGCTGGGTTCTGGCAATGATCCTGCCCACCGCCAAACCAAGAGCGCGAGCGATTGCCGAAAGCAAACCCCTTGGTTTCGCTGTGCTCCGGTTCAGCGCCGCCCTATACTTCTCGATCCAACGTAGCTCGTCTTCAGGCATAGATGTTTTCCCTATGCAGTCTGGTTCGGTTGGGTCTCCATCTTACCACTCTTGGGGAGAAGCTCGTGGACATGATCGAAACCCGAAGCCGAACCAGATTGCAGGGGCTCACAGGAGATCGCAACGTTCTCGCCGTCCAGTTGGACAGGGTCTTATCGCGGCGGAATCCCGTACCACCAGAGGAGTTCGTTCAGTCTGCATCTGTAAACACGGGCCAGCGTGTACAGCCGATGAATGCTGGGGGTCATCTTCTTCATTTCTATGTCGTGCAATCGACTGGGCGGGATGACGAAGGCTGGCTTTCGAAGCTCCCGTGCCAAACTTAGACTGGCCACGTGAACATCCCGGAGGGTGAGTCCGAGGCTCAGGCGACGAGTGCGGAGATGCTGCCCCGGTTTTGACAGGTGCTTCGGCACTCCCATGCTATTGCACGTTACCGCATGCGAGCGGATGCCCGTATAGCCTAGCAGTGCCGCCACGTGGCACGCAGGAGCCATTCCCCCAATGCAGGTCAGAACGGAGGGTGGATGTGAGTAGACTTCGGGGCTGTTCGAACGAGCGTCCCGTGACTCAATGACTCTGGGGCGCTTTCGTTTTTGGGGCTGTCGTCGCTGTGAGCCCGTCGCGATGGAACATGTTTTCCCTGTGGTATGTTTTTGCATCGCCCGTCAAATGCTGACTACCTGTATGCCAGCGCGAACGAGAGCTTTGCAGAGAATACCGCTTCTCCGCTCGCCGTCGGCTAAGTCCCTCTCGTTAGGGGCAATCCCGGCGGCCCGTTAGCACAGGGCAATGGTCGAGGCTCTCGCGTGGCAACGGAAGTCTGGTTTGGCATCGCAGTTGCTGCTGTTCTAACCGATAGCCCGTTTGGTACCCCGCGGGAGTCCTTTCCCCAAATTCCCGCTTCCCCCAAATTATGCAACATGCCCTATCTCGGTATTGGAAGCATCTCCGGCATCATCCATATCATAACTAGACTTCCTCATGCCGCCAGAGCCGCCGTGGTCGTTGCAGTGTTGATCGCCATCTGGCGCTGAACAAAGGACGGTGCGCGGATGACAGTTGAACTGCTCAATTCTTGGCAACCGGATGTTTGTGTGCCTGTATTCCAGATGCAGATTCCTCGATGCGGAAGGGCCTGTGCGCGGAGACTCCGTCGGTGAACCATAATGACAGGGACTGGCTCGACGTTTATAGAGCCGCAGCAATGGAATTTGACCGGGACAAGTTGCCAGCGAGGATCGACGTGGCTGAGAAGGCTATCAACCAACGCTTACGGGGATTGCCGATTGCACACTCTAAGGAGCATCGCAAACTGACAGATGCCCTCAACAGTCTCGCGGTTCTCAAGAGAATGCTCTAGCACATTTGGCGTGTTGAAGCATTTTCTGTTGGCCTGAAATCGATCTACTGCGGGATCGATCCTGCATTTCCGATATCCTCTCAACGGAACCCTTTGGACTTTCTGCTCGCTTAACAGCAGGTTCAGAGCGGTAATCACTGCGTCCGGTCGCTTCCGAAACTTTCAGCCAAGTCTCGCTCGCTGACGATCACGTCCCCGGTGGGATAGGCTTCTGCGCAACCGTTGTCAACCTGCTGCTGGAACAGCTTTGCGTTGGCCGACGGCACACTAAACAGGAAGAACTGGGGCGTCCTTTCGATGACTGAACTTGGGGCTCGATTCAGCTAAACATTCCGAGCCGATCTGATGGTGAACTGCGAATCTATAATAGAACTTAGGGTCTCCAGTGATGGAAAACACGTCCATCGAATCCCAGCCCGCGAGGGAGACCTCGCTTTGGCATCAGGTTTGTGTCAAGCTGTGGGTATGGCAGAGAAACGCACCAAAGCCGACAGATTAGAACGGCAGACTGAACAACTGGAAAAAAAGGTAGAACGCCATCCAGACGAGAACGAGAAAACAACATTAACACTCGCACCGAAGTCGGACGAGCCGACCGTCCTGATCCCGATTGAGTTGCAGATTCAACGACGCGCCTACGAACTCTACGAGCAGCGCGGAAGGATAGACGGTCACGATTTGGACGATTGGTTTCAGGCCGAGTACGAGATAAAGGTCAGGCACGCGGCAGCGGCAGCGGCATAGCTTCCGGCAGTCCACTCATCCATTCTGCAAAAATCTCCCGTATGCGGCCGCTACAGACTTTCACGCAGGAAGCAACTCATTGAGGAGTACTTCGCCAACGCCTCAAGCGAGGATGACTGGGCTGACAGCTACAACAGTTCCGATCATCCGCCAGAACCGAAGGCAGCCGATCCAGTGACTCCAGCCCAACCTCCTGTGCTACCACCTTGGTCACTTTCAACATTCGCACCGCCCCGCTAGCATTCGCTTGAACGACATTTTCAGAACTCTTGGGCTGTTAGGGATGCCGCCGAACAGGAGCAGAATAAGGCGGGGGAGCCCTCCAGATTCGGGGGACGGCCTGCGAGAATCCTTCGCTCGAACGGAAACAGCCCATACCCTCCTGAGCGAGCTACGATGTTTTTGCACGGCGTTTCGGAGTGACCATTTGCAATGTGAATGCCCCTGCGGGAAGTTGACAGTTGTTTTCGACTGCTCCGGGATGGTTTTCAACCGATGCGCCAGCCCCGTGACTCAATTAGTCCGCGTTGTCGCTGTTGCGCACTTGCGTTCGGGTGTGACAGTTAGGCAATGGAAATAAGCGATCCCAGCACGAGCGGCAATTTGTCGCCGCCCGAATCGTGTCGGGCTGCACGTAAATTGGAAGACGGGAGGGGAGCCCTCCCGTCCTCTGGTTGACATTAGTTTCTTAGGCGCTCAGGACTTCGCGCAAAAACCGTGAAGAAGCGATAGCACCCTTTTGGTATGCGGGTTTTCTGAATATCTATGCTCCTTTCAGGAGGCGCAGGCTTGCCCTCCTCCATCTGTCGCTGGATTGATTGACCGTAGGACTGTATAGCTTAGGCTAGGTCAGGTCAATCCCAATGAAGCTAGATATACCAAGTCCTGAGATCAACTCCTGTGCAAAACTGAACACAATCGACCCAAAATTTAATGTTGTGAGCAGGCTTCGGAAGAGGGCTGTTCGAACGATGCGCCCCACGACTCTAACCGGAGTCTGGGACGCTTCCGTTTTTGGGGCCTGAGCCATTGAGCGGCTGGCGGAAAATCGCAAAATTCTTGGGTCAGCCGATTCGGGATGCCACTTCGTCCATGAAGGTCGGCGGATGCACGCTTCGCCGGAGGAACTGACTTGTGCAAAAGTGACCATTCATGAGAGCGGCTTCGAGACTAGATTTGGACTTGCAAGCGAAAGCCGAACATCTGAGAGAGTTTGTCGGCGGAGAGACGGAACAGTCCGAGGTCACAGGAGCGCTCGAAGAGTTTGTGGATGGGAAAGTTTCGGCGGAAGTTAAAGTTGCGACAGTATTCGACCTGCTGCAGTGAGTAATGGCGGCTGAGATTCATGGCGGCGCGGTCTTTTTGGAAGAACTTGGGTCCTACGATCCAAGTCCAGTGATCGAGCTGCTTGCGAATGATCTGGGGGCTGAGATGGTCGGCGGCTGCCTGTAAGGCGGCTTGGTCGGCGACCCAGAGAAAGGCGTTGTCGTCTTTACGAAAGGGTACGCCGGCACGCAGGAGTTCGCGTTCGATGAAAGAATGGCCGTTGAGGTAGTAGGTGATGGAGAAGGGCAAGAACGATCCGATGCATAGGGCGATCGGGCCCAGCATTTCGTCGCGAATATAGAAGTAGTAGTGGGTGTAGCGGGAACGCTGCCGGGCGAGGATGCGGTAATGGGGATCGGCGACGGGAAATCTGGGAACGGCGGAGCGGAATGAGGGTCCGAGTTCCATGCTCTTGAGGATGAAGTAGACGCCGAACTGATTCCGGCGCTCCATTCGTCGCAGGTGGGGACGAACGTAGTCTTCCTTGCGGACGCCTTTCTCAGCCCACTCCATGGGGATCTTACGTTTCTTGGCAAAGGCGTCCACCCAGCGATGGTAATCATCAGTTCGCTGCCGCAAGATTTCTTTGCTGATGGTCTCCACTTGGTGGATGTCGCGGAAGAAGTGGACGATGTTCTCCGGGCGGGTGAGCAAGGGCAGATGGCCGAGGATGACGATACGATCGAAACAGTGGTATACCAAGGCCAGCAGGCTGCCAAACAGCTTTGCAAAGGTCTCCATCGGTTCCTCCCGGTGACTCTTGCGTCGAGAACAAGATCATCGGGCAAAGAACCGATGGAGGTCAAAATTTCAAATATGTTTGGGTAGACTTAGCCGAAGATCTCGCGCAGGAAGCACTCGTCGCCGCACTCGAACAGTGGCGCAATCTGGCGTCCCCGATAATCCCGGGGCATGGCTCATCGCAACCGCCAAACGCCGCGCCATCGATCTCTTCCGCCGCAACGCCGTCGCCGAGCGCAAACACGAAGAGCTCGCCCGCGAACTCGAAGCCCTCGAACAAACCTCGCCCGACCTCGACTCCACTCTCGACAACACCATCAGCGACGACCTCCTCCGCCTCGTCTTCATCGCCTGCCATCCCATCCTCCCCACCGAGTCCCGCGCAGCCCTCACCCTCCGTCTCCTCGGCGGCCTCACCACCGACGAGATCGCCCGCGCCTTCCTCACCCCCGAACCCACCATCGCCCAGCGCATCGTCCGTGATTGCACCGGAGAAGTTGTTGCGGGCGCTTCTGCTGCAAGCGCAGTCGGTTCGGCGGCCTAGAAGCGCGAACTCTCAGCGGCCAACGGAGAGCGGCTCTGTGCCGGACGAACGTCACAGCGCTTTGGGAAATGGTGTAGGGGCGAGTCCATTAAGTCAAGCCGGCGCGTCCCCGAGAAGCGCCAGCCCCACCAAGCTCAGCGACCTCACAGTATTTCCTAAAGCGCTCTAGAGACCCGGCAGGCGCTGGCGCAGCGGCCGGGCCTGCCGTTCGCTCACGGCGATCTCAGTGGACGCCGCGTCGGACATAACCAGCAGAAAGCTGCTCTTGAAGTAAGGCTTGATCTCTTTGATCCGCGACATATTGACTAGCACCTCGCGGCGCGCGCGGAAGAACTCCTCCGGCGGCAAGGCGGCTTCAAGTTCGGCCAGCTGGTAGTTCACCCAGAACGATTCTTTCGCTGTCGTCGCATGCACAATGCCATCCTGCATCTGGAACCAGAGGATTTGTTCCGAAGGCACAAGCAGGGCGCGTCCGTTTTTCCGGCAGACGATTTTGCGGAGCGTCTTCGGTGCCTCGCCTGTCGCGCGCAGAATGCTCTCGCGCTGCTTTTCTTTTTCCGCGGAAAGAGAGCAAAGCTTGCTCGAGCGTGCTATCGCAACCGACAACCGCTCCGGTTCGATGGGCTTGAGGAGATAGGCAAGCGCGTTGGCCTCGAAGGCCGCGAGGGCGTGCTGGTCGTACCCCGTGGTGAAGATGACGAGCGGGATCTCGATGGCGGACGGAATCGACCGCAGTACCTCGAAGCCCTTGAGCCCGGGCATTTCTATGTCGAGAAACAAAAGGTCAGGCCGGAGCTCTTCGATTTTCTCAATCGCCTCGAGGCCATCCTGAGCCTCGCCGATCACAGCAACTTCGGGATGAGCGCCGAGCAACCGGATCAGCCGCGCGCGAGCATCCGCCTCATCGTCAATGACCAGACTCCGCATCACGCCGTGGCTCCGCTCTCGCGTGGCAACAGAATTGTGACGCGCGTTCCACCCGCCTGCCGCACTTCTATTGTCATCCGGCCCTGGTCCTGATAGAGCGCATTGAGGCGCTGCGTAACATTCTCGAGCCCGACTCCGTTCGATCGTCCATTGCTGCCGTTGAGTTTCAAGACACCGATTGCGGGTCCGACGCCGTCATCTTCCACTCGCAGACGCACCTGATTTCCGTCGGCCTCGGCAGTGATCCACAGTTGGCCTGGACCGGGCTTCGGTCCCAGACCGTGCTTTAGCGCATTCTCCACAATGGGCTGAAGCATCAGCGAGGGAATCTGCTCCATGGCGACCGCCGGGTCGACGGCGATCTTGACTTGAAGCCGGCTGCCGAACCGAGCTTCTTCAATCTGCAGATACGTCGCTAGGAACTCGACCTCTTCGCGCAGCGGAATGAGGGGGCGCGCGGAGTTGGCCAGTACATGGCGGAAGACTCTGGCGAGCCGCAGCGTCATGGTCTCGGCTTGCTCGGGATTGGTCACCACGAGGTTTGCGATGCTGTTGAGCGAATTGAAGAGGAAATGCGGGTTGACCTGAGCGCGCAGGGCGCGCAGCTCCGCCTCGGTCACCTGCTGCAGCAGCACCGCTTCACGCGGCCAGAAAATGGATCTTGGCACCGTCGCTCACAGTGACTACGCTATCGCGAATCGGTGTGGGCGTATCTCCCCCTTCAGCTCCAATAGTCATCGCACGCTTCTTGTCCTGCGGCTGGGAGAGTGCGAGAGCGCTGAAAAACGCGACGCAAAGAACAACGGCGGCGTTGCGTTTAAGAAAGATCATCGATTCACAGCTCCTTCGGTCTGAGGCTGATTCTTCCTTGCCTGGAAAAGTTGGATCACGTTGCCGTTGTTGTCTTCAATCAGAAAGAACTTCACGTTAAACGATTTCAATTCTGTTATTTCCCGGATCACGCGCACCTGTTTGCGTTTTAGGTCGGCCAATGCAGCCTCCAGATTGTCGACGGCGAAACCAATTTTCACAATCCCCTGAAGCTTTCCCGAGGCCGTATCGTAGTCCGGATTCGAACGACGAATCGAGAACGAACCATCGAATTGGAGAAGCTCAACTGCGATACCCGGAGACTCTTCCACAATCAGAGCCGTGCCAGTATCTGTTTTCTCACTGCCTCCCCGCTTGAACCCAAGCTTTTGCTCGTACCACGTAGCAGCTTGTTGTACGTCGGGGACAGAAATGCCGATCAGGTATGGGCGGAATCCGCTGAGTGGGTCCCCGCCGCCCGGATTTTGGCCCTGCGCTACACCCGCCAGCGCTATAGTGAGAACGAGCAATCGCTTTACAAAGTTCATTTTCCCTCCAGATTTCCTGTCTTCGATTCCAGCATCAATGCGATTAGCCACGCATCCCGGTCGCTGAGGCTTGGAAATGCCGGCATGCCCGTCCAACGCACGCCGCGTCGGATAATGTAGCCGCTTGCCATACGGGAATGGGTCTAGCATCTCGAAAGAATTGCGGTGGACGCGGCGACAACGTATTAGCAAAGGCAGCTGGTTTGCCGTCAGGACTCCCATGGCAAAATGCACAACTGCGCTGAAACACCTCCAATCCGTGCTGAAGACTGCTTGCGTCGAATTGGCCGGGGGCCGTCCTCCCGGGACGTGACAGGTGGATCTTGAGCGATAGCACATTGGTTGCCATCTGCCGCTCCGCCCAAGAGGGCTCTGCCAAGGCGGAGAAATCGACTACTACGAAGATCAGGAGCGCCGAGGCAATTACTACAATGCCGCCGAGCGCCGACAATTTCAGTGCTTTTGCGTTTTTCATGATTTTTTCATGATTGGCACGAGTCCTGAGTGCCTTCGATTTCCTGTCATTATCAACCGTCAATGCTCAGATTAGAGCAGTTCATATTTATCGAATCTTCCGAAATTTCTCCGACCACGCGGACCAATTGGGATGCCTCGTCAGGTTACCCACGCTGGCCGAGTGCGGGAACCGCGCCAAAGTGACACTATCGTCAGAGGAAACCGGCTGTGGCAGGAAAGATGTGTCGTTCCTGAGCTACGCGACACGAGGGAGCGTCATTCGAAAATGGTCCGGCGGTCACGAGGAGCCTTCGCGGAAAACCGATGGAGACACGCCGAAAGTCGCGCGAAACAGATTGCTGAACGAGGGCACGCTGGAGTAACCCACCCGCCTGCAGATAATAGAGACTGGGAGGTTCGTGGAGGCGATCAACCTTCGCGCCTCCCGAAGCCGGAGGTGTGCAATCGCTTGATGGGGTGTGCAGCCGAAGACGGCCGAGAATGTGCGGTGCAGGTGATGCGCTGCCATACCAATCTCGTGCGCGATGGTGTCGAGGTCAATATCACGGCCAAAGTTCTCTCGAATGACCATGTAAGCTCGATGTGACCTGCGAAACAGTTCGTCCCGAGTGCTCTGCTTCTTTGCGAGTATGCTTCCACGCTGCCGGTTTGTGGTTTCGCGAAGGTCCACGACTGCTTCAGCTATAGAGCGCAGCTGGTCCGCCAAACACAACTGGGATGCTCCCCCCTGCCACAATTCGAAGAGTCGTCTCGTTTTGGCGCCAATCGCGTGCAAATCCGCGGACATTAGCGCTTCAGGAACCTCGAGGTACGGCTCTCGGCTTTGTGGTCCGCAATCCAGCAGTTTCTCTTCTGTTGATCTGTCGATTTCCAATATTTCAGGCAGGTAGCATGGTCGGAAGAAAAGGCTAAAGGTCTGAGCTGTGCGGCCCGGCGGAACCGAAAATAAGTAGGGCTCCCAGGCATTGATGAGAACGAACCGCTCGCGATCAATCCGGTACTTGCCTTGCGCAGTTTCAACGTCGACAACTCCCGACATCACACACTTGAGCGAGGTCGGAAAAGAATGCTTATGCGCTGCAACTGAAGAACGTGGAGACGAAATGATCGAGTTCAGGCCCTTCAGCGGGTAACAAGGAGGGTTGATTTGAACTGTGTCCCGAAATAAAGAGCCACCCATGAATGTTTGACGAATGCGCCTGACAAACGTCACAACGCCGCCAGAAACAGCTGCCCACTCCCTCAGCAGCGGGAATTCGGAAGGTAGACCATGCAGTCTCTTGTCAAGAGAAGACTCAGAGGAATATAGACCATACAGATTCGTTCTTAGCCACAGATGAACGCAGATGAACACGGATACTCGGAAAAGAACCCCATCCATGTCGCCCAAATCTCTTAATCGGTGTTCATGCCCTGCCGGAACACTAGGGGCTTCCTCGTTGCAACTGACGCAGTGACGGTGAGACGAGGCCACCCAGCCCGGCGAGGATGCAGGCGACGCCAGAGATAGCGATCACCAGCGGTCGTTTCCTCCTTGGATTTTGAGGGAACCGCCCGGCGAAGCGGACTCTTGAAACGCCATGCTTACTTTGCCGGTCTGCCGTGATGGAGGCATAGTGCGACCAGATCCGAGACATTCGCTTCGCCCACGCACATGACGGTGTCTGCGCCCCCCCAGTAGATCTTCACGGTTCCATCGGACTCCGGAACGGCACCGCAGGTGAAGACCACGTTGTGGACATAGCCAGTTATTTCCCAAGGATCCTCCGGTTGCAAAATCCACGAGTCGCCCACACCGATGACCTTTGCCGGGTTCTCGAGGTCATGAAGAGCAACCCCCAAACGATAGACCGATCCATCCATCGTTTGGAAAACTCCGTGATAGATGGAAAGCCATCCCTGGTCCGTTTTGATCGGCGGCGCGCCGGGGCCGATCTTCATTTCATCCCAGTGATATGGTTCAGGCTTCATGATGAGCTGAGATTGGCCCCAATAGCATAGATCCGGAGAATAGGAAATCCAGATTGACCAGGGGGCGATTTCCGAATGAGGACGGTCAAGTCGGGCATAACGCCCATCAAACTTCTCGGGAAAGATCACCACATTCCGATAATCCGCCTCCGTGATGAGGGAGACCCTTTCCACCTGACTGAAGTCCTTCGTCTTGGCCAGGGCGATCCGCACTCCATTTCGCGAGTAGGCGCTGTAGGTGATGATGTACTCTCCTTCCAGCCGGGTCACGCGTGGGTCCTCCACGCCGAACTCTTCATAGGCGGCAAAAGGGCTCTCCTGCGCAGGAATCAGAAAGGGCTGTGGATCGGCGGTGAAGCGGAATCCGTCAGGACTGCGTGCCAAACCAATTATGGACCGTCCGGTGCGGAGATGGGAGCGGAAAAGCATGATGTATTCGTTCTCATGCTTCACGACCGCCGCGTTGTGAACGGTTTCCACTGGATAGGGGATTTCGGCCTTGGTGAGGATGGGGTTGTGGCGGTACCGTCTGACAATGTCTAGCTTCATGGTCGTCTCTTCGCTTCCAGATCAAAAATCGTCGAGTAAACCCGTTCGTATCCCTCCACCATGGTATCGATCGAAAAGTATTGCCGGACACGGCTGCGGCAGGCACGACGATCGATTTCAGAAATTCGTCCAAGGGCCCGAACTGCTTCACTGACGTTGTCAACCAGAAAACCGGTCTGCCCGTCCTTGATCACCTCACGGCAAGAGCCGAGGTCCATCGCGATGACGGGCACGCCAGCGGCATTGGCTTCGACCAGGACAAGTCCGAATCGCTCCGGGATGGTGTTCAGGTGCAGTAGAGCTCGGGCTCGGGCAAACAGTTCGTTCTTGCCCGGCATGCCCACCGGTCCGATATAAAGGATGTTTTGATCGTCGAGATGGGGTTTGACTTGCTCCCGGAAATAGGCCTCATCCTGGATAATACCAGCGATGATCAAACGCATTCCGCTCAGACGAGCAACCTCGATGGCCAGATGAACACCTTTATCCGGATGGATCCGACCCAGGAAAATCAGGTCATCACCGCCGGGTTCCTGAAGCGGGTACAACGAGAGATCGATGCCGTTGTAGACGGTCGCCAGGTAATTCAGCCCTGCGGCTCGATCGGAGTCGCTGATGGAAACGAAATATCCGTCACGATACTTCTGATAGACGGGCATGATTTTGGCTGACGAGAATCCGTGGATGGTAGTGAGGACCGGTGTCTTGACCAGCCGGGTGTAGGTCAAAGCCATGAAGTCGTAGTGGCTGTGGATGAGGTCAAACTCAGTAGCGCGCTCGAACGCTTCGGAGATGTGAAGGTATTCGGCTACTTTGGGATCGACGGCGGAATCCTCTTCATACCCCTTGTCCACCACGGCATGCAGGTGAGCGCGGGTCACAGAATCCCTGCTGGCGAACAACGTCACATCCCAGCCACGGGCGACGAGCCCTTCGGTGATGTTGCTAGCCACCGTTTCCCAGGCGCCGTATTGCCGAGGAGGCGTTCGCCAGGCTATCGGCGACAGGACAGCCACTCTTTTGTCGGGCTTTGTCATGCTGTTCGACGATCATTTCCTAGTGCATGGCAGCCAGCACTTCATCGAGGGGAACGGTAGCGAAACCGGTGGCGTGATCGGCCATGCCATAGGGAATGATCAGTTCGCCGTTGTGGAGGAGAGCGCCGCAGGTATAAACGACGTTCGGCACGTAGCCTTTACGCTCCGTTTGGTCCGGCTTGAGCAAGGGTTCGCGGAGGCGGCCGATCACTTTGCCGGGATTGTCGTGATCGAGGAGGAACGCGCCGATGCAGTACGTTCGCAGGGGGCCGACACCGTGGCTGAGGACCAGCCAGCCTGCTTCGGTCTCAATGGGGGACCCGCAGTTCCCAAGCTGGACTAGCTCCCAGGGGAACATCGGTTTAAGGAGCACCTTGCGTTCATACCAGAAGTGGACGTTGTCGGAAAACATGAGGTAGATGTTCTCGTTGTCCTGGCGGGAGAGCATGGCATAGAGGCCGTTGATTTTCCGGGGGAACATGGCCATGCCTTTGTTTTCCGCGGCCGGACCGTTCAACGTGATGAACCGAAAGAGGAGGAAGTCAGAAGTCTCCACCAGCTCTGGCAAGATCACCTTGCCATCGAAGGCCGTGAAGGTGGCGTAGTAGACGTGGGTTCCGTCATCGTTCTGGAAACAGACGAACCGGGCGTCTTCGATGCCGTTGCGTTGCGACGGCGTGGCCGGGAAAATGACGCGTTCAGACAGCCGCTGCTGGGGCTGAAACTGAACCTCGTAGTTGGACCGGGCCAGCATCAAAATTCCACGGATGGCGTTCCGATCCGACAGGCGGGACTGATTCATTTCGGCTTCGAGATTGGCGCGCAGTTCTTCCAATGCAAACGACTCCCAAACTTGTCCATAACCCGGCGCGTGAATCCGCTGGTCAATCCCAGCTCAAAGAGTTTCCGCTCGAAGAGCGCCTTCTCGTAACGGGGGTTCGGGATTTGACGCGGCTCGGTGAGGAAGCCGGTTGGGGGTAGGACCTCGATCCGATGGTCGACGTGGATGATACCCGTCCGAAAAGTGATGGAGGAAATGTGTCCCTCTCCTGTGGCGCGCAAGCTGAGGATAAAACGCAGAGCGCCGGGAGGCAGGTCAGACTGGTCAGGGTGCGGGACGATGGACGGGTTGAACAGTGCTGCGGATTCTAAGGAGTATTCGCAAACGAAATAAGAGCCGATCAACAGCTTTCTCTGTTCGGAAATTTTCTCATCGGTCAACAGGAGGTCTCGGACCTGTTCGAATCGTTCCAGAAAGGATTTGTGGATCTGCTGGTGTCGCTGGGAGAATTCGGCGGATACTTCGTCCAGGAGAGGGCCGACCCGGTCTTCCGGGAGCGACATGATCCTGGCGATAATCCTGCCGGTCCGCTGCGGATCCTCCTGACTGAACGGCCGCAAGAAGAACGCGTGACTGGTCGGGCCTGAGGACCGTGGCCGTGCGTTTGACGTGAATCGAGTTGTCGTTCATGGACTGGTTATTCCAGAGAAACGAGACCGGAGGCGGCGATTTTACTCTTAGGCGGCGATCGGTTCCTTAAAACTCGTCAGCATATTTTGCGCCAAGCGCATCTCCGCCAACGAAAGCAAGAAGGCCAGGGTTGATTCCGCTCCCTGGTTCCGGTTGACCCGATCCACGTGCAGCCCATCGCGGCAGCCGCCTGTTTTGGGAGAGCAGAGTTCCAATCCGAGATCGTTCCAGCCGATGAACCAGTCGAAGGCGCGTTGCGCCTGCTCGTACCACCAGAGGTCCGATGTGGCGCGATAGGCTTCAAGACAGGCTGAGACCATTGCTTGCGCCTCGATGGGCTGCTGGTCAAAGTTGGCGCGCATGCCGCCGCGGCGATAAAATCCGTTGGTGCCAATGGATCGAAAGTGACCCTTCTCGGAGATTTGCAATTCCGTCAGCCAGCGCAGGGCCTGCAGGCCTCGCTCAAGCACCGCTTGTTGTCCGGTTGCACGTCCGCTCAGAATCAAGGCGTGTGGGAGCTTCGCGTTGTCGTAAGTCAGATCCTCTTGAAACCAGCGCCAGTCCGGCTGGGCGGTCCTTTCGAAAAGTTCCATGAGCCGGGAAGTGAGTGTCTCACGGGTTTGGTTAACCAGGCTGTCACCGCTCAACCGGCGCAGGTATTCATCAATGCCGATAAGGCCGAACGCCCACGCCCGCGGCGAAGTGAACTCCGTTAGAGCTGGCAACGCCAGCGCGAAGAGTTGTCCAGCCATGATCTGGAAGCTCCGATAAGGCGAACGCCCCACGCCCACGCCCAGCGCCCAGAGCGCTCGCCCTTGACAATCCTCTGACCCTTGTTCGTCGAGCCAGCGGCGGTCGAAACTCATGTGGTTGTGGAAGCGTTTCACTCTGAGATCGAACGCGTGGTGCAAGAACGCCGCGTAAGTTGTGGCCAGCGTCCGCACGCGCTCTGGCTCTTCTCCCAATTCACTGAGCAGTACCGCGAGGATGAATGCGCGAGCGTTGTCATCCGTACAGTAGCCTTCCGAAAAATTCGGGACGGTCAAAATGGCATGCTGGAAGATTCCGGTCGAATCGGTCATCCGCGAGAGATGACTCAACTTCAACTCCGGCAGTTCCCGCGGCTTTTGGTCGAGCGTCTTAGTGGCGAGAGACTTTCGAGATCGTGCCGCCCCCTCGATTTGTGACAACTCGAACGAGCGCATATAGAGCCGCGCCACGTTGCTCCAGACCATCTCACGGCCCAGCTTGTAAGCATTCTTGCGAATGGCATGCCGGCGGGTGTCGTCGCGCAGCAAACCGATCACCTCGCGGGCTATGGCCGGGGCGTCGCCGAACGGCACCAGCACGCCGTGGTCTTCCGCCAACAATTCTGCAGCGTGCCAGTACGGTGTCGAAATTACCACTTTGCCCGCACCAAACGTATAGGCTAGCGTGCCCGACGTGATCTGCGCTTCGTTGAGATAAGGCGTGATGTAAAAGTCTGCGGCGCCGATGAACTCCTTCAGATTTTCAAGTTCTACGAATCGGTTGTAGAAGATGACGTTCTTCTCGAGTTTGTTCTTTTTGGCAAGAATTTCGAGGCTGAGCCGGTAGGCTTCGCCATGCTCGCGTAGTTCGTTGGGATGGGTGGCACCCAGGACAATATAAACAACGTCGGGAAACTCCGCTAGAATGTGAGGCAAGGCGTTGAGCACATATTCGATTCCCTTGTTCGGCGAAAGCAGCCCGAACGTGAGCAGCACCACCTTGCCTTCCACACCGAACTGGTCCTTGAAATCGGTCGGATCGACAAAACCTACGTCGGGAATGCCATGCGGGATGAGATCGATCTTGGCCGGCGGTGCCTGGTAAATCTTCTGCAACATCTGTCGCCCCCGGTCAGCCATGACCACGAGCCGGGTCGAGAGCGCGACTAACTCGTGGATTACGCGCCGTTGGTCGGCTTTCGGCTCACGCAAAATGGTATGAAGCGTAGTGACAACGGGCATTCTCAATTCGCGCAGGAGTGCCAGGATATGGCCGCCGGCCAGCCCGCCGAAAATGCCGAATTCGTGCTGCAAGCAGACGATGTCCACGTCGCTGATGTTGAGGAAGTCCGCAGCACGCAGATAAGACGATAAATCCTGCTCCTCAATCTCGAAGCGAACTACTTCCGGGTATTCGTAGCCACCTTGAATGTCATTCACCGACACCGAGAAACACTGGCTTTGGGGATGCGCGGCTGACACGGCGGCAAGCAGGTCAGACGTAAACGTCGCAATGCCGCACTTGCGCGGCAAGTGGTCGCCGACAAAAGCGATCTTGCGAATCTTGGAACCTTCTTCCATGAGGCAGTCCTTCATTCCTCGCGCCCAGCGCTGCTATGCACAACAGTCTGTGCGACAACTGCAAGTGTGCCGCCTCAGCGTGAAGTGGGAAGCACTCCGGTAGTGTAGATTCCGTCCTGCGGGCGGCGGTTTTCAAGGCATGCGGCTCTACCGATCCGATGCGGGTTGGCAGGAGCACGAGAAGGATATTCGCGCAGATGCAGTGATCGTCTCGATGAGCCCAACCAAGCTATCCCTCGGCATGGTTGCATCCCTGCAGAGCCCGCTGCCGTTTCACCCGGCAAAATCATTGTACCTCGCATCGTGATTGGAGGAGTGATTCTTGATCAGCCTGCTGACGGCGGCGCTCCGCGAGATTCTTGAAACGTTGAATCCAGCCCTGAAACTTGGGCGCGGCAACTGCGGCTTCAGAGAAAGAAGGAATTTGGTATTGGAGTCCCAGAAGCCTACGAACGAACTACAAGCAACCAAAGAAGGCTTATCGGGTGTCCGGCCGCGGGCGGCTCGGCAGGGTCGGTCTTGCAATCACCGTACCAGGGGAATCTAATTGAATGAGGGGGCGCTCCCCCAAAGCCGTCGAGCTTCCTAAGGTCCGGCGGATGCTCAACGAACTTTACAAGTTAGAACACGAGCTTCGGACGGCGCTTTGCGGTTGCAAGAAGGAACTGCACAAACGATCTGCTCGCTGCCCACTATTGCGCGACCCGACACCTTCCCGGTGAACTTGGCGGGGAGAGGGCTTATATGTTCGAACGCTACACGGAGAAAGCACGGCGCGTCATCTCCTTTGCGCGCTACGCGGCCAGTCAGTCCGGTTCTCCTTACATAGAGACGGAGCACCTGCTGTTGGGACTTCTGCGCGAAGACAAAGCTCTTCTCACCAACCGGTTCCTGCGTTCTGATGCCTCGGTCGAGTTCATCCGCAAGCAGATTGAGGGGCACACCGCGATCCGGGAGAAGGTCTCGACCTCGGTCGACCTCCCGTTGAGCATCGAGTGCAAGCGGGTTCTGGCATACGCTGCCGAGGAGGCTGAGCGCCTTTCGCACAAGCACATTGGAACCGAGCACCTTTTGTTGGGACTGCTGCGTGAAGAGAAGTGTTTCGCCGCCGAAATCCTGCACGAACGCGGCTTACGCCTTCCGACCATCCGCGAGGAACTGACCCGTACCAGCCAGGAAAAAGCTCAGCCGCAGCGTCAGCGCGAATCTTCCTTGCTGAGTGAGTTTTCCCGCGACCTGACCCAGGCCGCGATGGATACCCAGCTCGATCCGCTGGTGGGACGTGAAAGCGAGCTGGAACGCGTGATTCATATTCTCTGCCGCCGCACCAAGAACAACCCAGTACTGATCGGCGAGGCGGGCGTAGGTAAGACTGCCATCGTCGAAGGACTGGCGCAGCGCATCGCCGATGGCGAAGTTCCGTCGTTCCTGGCAGATAAGCGCATCCTGGCCCTTGACCTGTCATTAATCGTGGCGGGCACCAAATATCGTGGCCAGTTTGAAGAGCGCCTGAAGACCATCATGAAGGAGCTGGTGGAGTCGCAGAACGCCATCAGCTTTATCGAAGAGCTGCACACGCTGGTAGGCGCGGGTTCTGCCGAAGGTTCGTTAGACGCGGCCAACATCCTGAAACCGGCTTTGTCGCGCGGTGAAATTCAGTGTATCGGCGCGACTACGCCGGGCGAGTATCGCAAGTCGATCGGAAAAGATCGGTCGCTGGAGCGCCGTTTCCAGGCCGTCAAGGTTCCGCCGCCGGATGAAGGCGACGCCACCAAGATTCTGTTCGGCATTAAGGACCGCTACGAGAAGTTCCACGCGGTCACTTACACCGACGACGCCATCAACCTCGCTGTAGCGCATTCCACTCGCTATATTCCGGACCGCTTCCTGCCCGATAAGGCAATCGATCTCATCGATGAGGCAGGAGCGCGCGTGAAGCTGCGCCAGACCTCATTGCCTGAGGAGCTCACGGATGTCCAGAAGCGGATCAAGTTCATCGTCCACCGCATGGAAAACGCCATTGCGAACCACGAGTTCGAGAAGGCGCGCATCTACTCGGACGAGGAACGCAAAGAACGCGAGAACCTGCGCGCCCTTCGCGAAAAATATCACCTCGATGAATCCTCCACCGGCGTTGTCGGTCGGGAGGACATCGAGGATGTGGTATCGCGCTGGACTGGCGTCCCCATCACCTCGATCAAGGAAGAAGAATCGCAGAAGCTTCTGCGCATCGAAGAAGAGTTGCACAAGCGCGTGATCTCGCAGGACAAGGCGATTACTGCCTTGGCCCGCGCCATCCGCCGCTCGCGTGCCGGCCTGAAGAACCCGAACCGGCCCATCGGTTCATTCCTCTTCCTCGGTCCCACGGGTGTCGGCAAGACGGAAGTGGTTCGCACGCTGGCGCAGTTCATGTTTGGCAGCGAGAAGTCGCTGGTGCGCTTCGACTTGTCCGAGTTCATGGAAAAGCACTCGGTCTCAAGGCTGATCGGTTCGCCTCCGGGATATGTGGGCTACGAGGAGGGCGGCCAGTTGACAGCACGCGTGAAGCGGGCGCCCTACTCTGTGGTTCTGCTTGACGAAATCGAGAAAGCGCACCCGGATGTTTTCAAC
Source organism: uncultured Acidobacteriota bacterium (assembly GCA_963796095.1). Lineage (GTDB taxonomy): Bacteria > Acidobacteriota > Terriglobia > Terriglobales > Acidobacteriaceae > JABDBE01. The sequence goes on along the minus strand of CAWCKL010000043.1, from coordinate 144,325 downwards.
ATCCTGTTGCAAGTGTTTGAAGACGGCCAGCTCACCGACGGTTTGGGCAACACGGTGGACTTCAAGAACGCCATCATCATCATGACTTCGAACATCGGCGCTCGCCACTTGCAGAAGCGCGAAGGCCTGGGCTTCCAGTCAACCAAGGAAGACATGATCTCCGACAAGGTCGAGGATCTGGTGAGGAACGAGGTCAAGCGCACCTTCAACCCCGAGTTCCTGAACCGGTTGGACGAAATCATCCTGTTCAGCGCGCTGACTGAGAACGACCTCATTCAGATCCTGGAGCTTATGGTCAGCCAGCTGAACCAGAATCTGGCGCAGAAATCAATCACCATGACCGTAACCGACGAGGCCAAGAAGTGGGTCCTCAGTCAGACACTCAGCGATCGCAGCTACGGCGCGCGTCCGCTGCGGCGTGCCTTGCAGAGGTACGTCGAAGATCCGTTGTCGGAGGCGCTGATCCAAGGCACCATCACCACGCGGCCGGCGTTCATCGAGGTCTTCCTCGAGGACAACAAGCTGTACTACCGTCCGGTGGACTCGCAGGAAACCGAGAGCGTGCTGCTATACGAGAACTAGAGTTTGTAAGGTTAATTGGCAGAGGTGGACCAAGTGGGTCCGTCTCCTGCCTTTCTCGGCTCGCTGTCGCAAAGTCTGCTGCCGCTTTTCTTTCGCAAGCCGCGGCATAACGGCGGTGGCTGCGACCCAAATGGCTATCCCTAGGGCGAGAAACTTACGACAAGCAGCACTGGTCGGAGGCAGACGTTCGCACGCTCCGCGAATGCTGGCACGAGTACCAAGGGCGGGGTGAGGACACCATCACGCTCTTACGTCCGGCTTACTCGGCTGTGCTCACTTTCCACGAGATCGACAGCGGCGAGGTGGGCGTGGACGATGTCCGGTTGTTGGAACGCGCCGGAGCAGGGATTGCAGGGCAGCCGCTTCACTCCCGATACTCCGCCGGAACAACTTATTGGCCTGGCTGCCCGATTTCCTGCGGGAGGAACTGTCGCCTTATCCGGGCAGAGTTGCTCTGGTCTTCCGCATGGTCGTCGCCGCCACCCTGATTACGATTGTCGGGATGACGTTTCGCATTCCCTACACGTTCCAGAGTGCGATTTATGCGCTCATGATCTCTCGCGAAAGCCGTCAAGCCACCCTGAAATCCGCGGGAACAATACTCCTGGTAACGGGCATCGGCGCGGCTTATCTTCTGATATCCGTATCGTTCGTGATTAATTCTCCGCTGCTTCATTTTGTCTGGGTTATCGGCTCTTTGTGCTTGGCCTTTTACGCGATTAGCGCACTGACGAACTACACGGCGGCGGTTATCTTCGCGATCATGATCTCCGTTGGAGTTCCCTTGTGGGACCGCCTTCTACCAGCTGAGACGAATGTCGAAGATACGCTTTGGCTTTGTTTGTCGGTAGTCATAGGAGTGGTAATCACTGCGGCAGTAGAGCTGGTGTTCGAGCGTCGACGACCCGGAGACGATGTTGTCATCCCGATCAGTGACCGATTGTCTGCGATCGAGAGGTTAATGATCCGCTATGCGGAGGGGGCCTACATCGATGCCGCGATCAAAGAGCAAATTATGCAGTTTGCGATGCGCGGGACATCATTATTACGGCGTATCTTGCGGCGCTCGGACTATCCGATTCAATATTCCGTCGAGATGGGCGGTGTTACAGCCCTCGTTGGAAGGCTGGTTGATCTGGCAGCGACTCTGACACAGCTCCGGTTCGAAGCTTCCGCCAGCGATCAAGAGCGACTCCGGAACTTGGCTTCAGCCCTCGCGAACATTCGAAACGAATTGCTGAACCGGAGGATTCCCGGCCCACTCCAGTTCAACACAGATGAAGAACCTGCAGGTGTGCCACTGCTGCGTGAAATTGAGCACACTGTCAGCCTCATTCCCCAGGCGTTTGCGGCGTCCCAATCCATTCCCGACTATTTGTCACTGGTAGACGACATCCAGCGACCGTCACTTCTCGCCTCAGACGCATTCGCTGATCCCGATCATCTTCGTTTCGCCCTCAAAGGCTGCTTGGCGGCCAGTATTTGCTACGTGATCTATAACGCCATGGATTGGCCCGGCATCAGCACAGCGGTCACAACATGCCTACTCACGGCACTTTCCACGGTCGGTTCGTCCCACCAGAAGCAGATCCTTCGAATCCTCGGCGCCATGTTTGGCGGATTTGTTCTTGGGATGGGGTCACAGATTTTCATTCTCCCGCATCTCGATTCCATAGGTGGTTTTGTGCTTCTTTTCGTGGCCGTCACCGTCTTGGCTGCCTGGTTCATGACCTCGAGCCCCCGCTTATCGTACTTCGGCATACAGCTCGCAGTGGCTTTTTACCTGATCAATTTGAGCGAATTCAGAATGCAGACCTCACTCGAAGTGGCGAGAGACCGCGTCGTCGGCATCTTGCTCGGCCTGTTCGCAATGTGGTTGATATTTGACCAATTGTGGGGTATGCCTGCGGCACGCGAGCTGAAAGAGATCTTCATTTCCAATCTCCGGCTGCTCGCACAGTTTGCGAGAGAACCAGGCTCAAAGGACCGGAAAGCCGCAACGGCACGACGGTTTGCTCTGGGCGAGACCATCAATACCAATCTCGACAAGGTAAGGGCTCTCGCAGATGGTGTTCTCCTGGAGTTCGGACGTTCCCGCGAGCAGGATCTCGCTTTGCGAAACCTGATCCGTCGAGCGCAGCCTCAGATGCGAGTCCTTTTCATCATGCAAATCGCCGAGTGGAAATATCGGGTACAACTGCCTGGTTTTGAAGTGCCTGAAGTCATCGCTGTGCAGCAGCGTGAGTTCGATGACCGACTCTCTGAATCGCTGGACGCGATGGCCGACCGGGTCGAAGGACGATCAACAGGCGTGCAACAGACATTGCAAAAGGCACGCGCCCGACTGGAGCGGACAATTCAAGCTTACCGTCCGAAAGGAACTTCAGAGGGGCGCTTTGACGCGTTACTTCTGCTCGGCCGCAAAATCGAATCTTCGATCCTGTCCCTAACTAACGAGATCTAAATGGAGAAGGTGTGGCTGGTGAATTTTTATTTGGCCCATAATTCGATGGGATTTCCCGGATTCCCGTCCTGCTAGGATTCTGTGATGCGCGATTTGGTCATCCTTTTCATCCATTTCCTCGCTACCCTGGCTCGCTTGCTCGGACCGGGTGGGGTCCGTTCCGTAGTGGCGGAGTCACTTCTGGTTAAGCACCAACTCCTGATCATGAATCGGTCCCGCCAACGAGCGCCGAATCTGTCGGCGTCGGACCGGGTCCTTGCCGGCTGGCTGGCGTTGTGGGTGCGTCCCAGTCGTCTGCTCCGCTCTGCCATTGTGCTGAAGGCCTCGAGCCTGCTCGGCTTTCACCAAGCCATGTGCCGGCGAAAGTACCGTATGCTGTTCTCCCCCAATCGCCGTCGCAAGCCCGGCCCGAAAGGACCGAGTGCAGAACTCATCCATGCGGTTGTGGAAATAAAGCAACGGAATCCTCGCTGGGGCTGTCCGCGAATCGCTGAACAGATCGCCTTGGCCTTCAACGTCCCAATCGACAAAGACGTGGTGCGAAGGATTCTCGCCCATCACTCGAATGGTCAAACAATTCGGACGATTGCGAGGGAGGCGGATGTGCGCCAAGAACGCGCTCTCCCAGAATGGAACCGCTGTAATCAGAGGCTGACAGAAACTCGCTTTTCAAACATTACACATTACGGAATTGGTCACTTTCAGGCGCAACCTTGCCCGAGATACACTCCTCGCTGTTACTCACGTGCCCCACCCATTCGCTGCTTGATATTCGCAGGTCCGACTAGGTCCTATGCCGCCTGGCGATCGTAGTACTTTAGCAGCCCACCCAAACGCTCCCGACAGCGGATTGTCCCCTCTGCCTTACACGCGCCAGCGCTCGGCCGCGGAAATAGAAGCAGGTTCTGTCTTCCTTGATGGTTGCGCTCCTCATGATAATGAGCCGTATTGCTGCAAGGCTCGTCGTAGAGAACGCTCCCCAAAAGAGAATGAACCGTGACAGGCATTCTTCTTTAACGGATCGCACCCAACGCTCGCCGTAAGCGTTCAAGTTTGGACTCCTGGCCGGCAATACAATCGTCTTGCACCCATCGGTTTCGATCAGCTGCCGGAACGAGGTGCAGAATTTCGCATCGCGATCCTGCAACAGATACTTGTGTTTGGCCAGAAATCCCCACCCCTGCAAGGTGACCGCCCGGGCCTGCTGTTCCATCCACTCCTGGTCCGGATGCCGCGTGATTCCCGATACACAGATCCTGCGGCTCTCCAAGTGGATGAAGAACAGCACGTAGTAGGTGACCGGGCCCTTCCAGGTCAGGACTTCCGCCGTGAAGAAGTCCGTCGCCGCCATAACATCCAGGTGGGTGCGAATGAAATCTTTCCAACGGACGGTGTTCTTCCGCTGCGGTGCGGGAGCAGTGCCATGGCGCCGCAGAATGTTGCCCACGGTTTGGTCTGACACTGGGTGACCCAGATTCGCCAAGGCTCCCACGATGCGGTCGTAGCCCCAACTCAGGTTCTCCTTCGCCATGCACACGACCAGACTCTCAATGTCCGCACGCACGCGTGGGGCCCCGGGAGAGCGTCGAGACTTGGAGCCGTCGAACTTGTTGGCGATGAGCCTGCGATACCACGCCAGAATGGTTTCGGGCTGCGCCACCATCGCCACTTCCCGCAGAGCCTTTCGCCCGAGTCGGTAGGCAATCTCGGCCAGGGTGGCCTTTTCACCGTCGGAAAGCCGCAAACGGCCCTTGATTTGCGCTTTGAAAATGCGGTTCTCGGCGGCCAAATACTCGTTCCGCAGCAGGAGCTCTTGATCGACCGTTCCTGTGATGTAGGCGAGCATGCGTGCCCAAACCATCTTGTGGCTTCTCCTCCGATCGCGAAAGACCGATCTTCTCGTGTCGCGGGCGAACCAAGAGACTACCATGCCGGATGAACTGGCAGCCGAGAAGGGAGCTGGAAGCGACGCCGTCTCAACACTTTCCAATTATTTGGCCATACGGGGGGTCTGCCCAGTGAGCGCATGATTTCAGTCCGAGTCTTTGCCCACGTTGACTTGGATATCGCAGCAAGCGCGCGTCTTTGAAACTCAGGCAGTCACCGGTGTCTGGTATAGGCCTCGACAGTGAGCTTGCCAGCGAAACGAGCCGAGATTGGCGACGGGTTGTGACGCGGGCGTATCCGGCGTTCGCCCTTCCCGTGAGTGATGGGTGCGATGGTGGTTGTAGTAGGTCCTGAAATCCAGCAGTTTATTTTCCAGATCTACACTCGTCCAGAACAACGTATGATCCAAATATTCGCGTCGAATGGTACCGATGAGCCTTTCCACGAACGGATGGGACAAGGGAACGTAGGGGACGCTCTTGATTTCTCTCGCCTCCAGGACCCGCAGATTGGCTTGCCATTGGTGAAACTTATAAAGAGGATCGTGGTCGGAGCTGAGGTACTGTGGCAACCCGCGTTGCCCTCGAATGGCGCGGTTGAACATGCGACAGAGTGCGACCCCATCGACCGCACCGGCATGGACGCCGAAGCCAATGATCCGGCGCGTGTATTGATCCATGACGACCAGGACCCAGTGGGTCCTCAACGTGACCGACTCGCAGCGGAACAGATCCATACTCCAGAGGCTGTCTTTCATGTGACCCAGCAACGTCAGCCAGGAGGGCCCTCCGGAGCTCGGCTCCGGCAGATAGTGATGGGCGAGAATCCTTCGCACCACGTCTTTGTCGATTGGGACGTTGAAGGCCAAGGCGATCTGTTCAGCGATTCGCGGACAGCCCCAGCGAGGATTCCGTTGCTTTATTTCCACAACCGCATGGATGAGTTCTGCACTCGGTCCTTTCGGGCCGGGCTTGCGACGGCGATTGGGGGAGAACAGCATACGGTACTTTCGCCGGCACATGGCTTGGCTTGGCCTTGGGGTACCTCTTCTGTCCACAACTCTTCCACCAGAGAGTAATGGCATCGACCGCAAACGCCGGGGTTTCGCGGCTGGTGCCCACCACCACAAAACCCTGATTCCTCCTTGGATCGTAAACCCCATAGGGAATCGCCCGGCCCACGGCATCGCTGGGGAAGTCGTGATCGTTGACCAGTTGGGGTTGCTGTTCCCAGCTGATCCCAGAGTTCTTGAACTTGCCGATCCACTCCTTCTTCTTGGCATCCACGCTGATAATAGGGTGGGCCCGCGCCGTGAATCGCTTGCGCTGGCGATCGATATAGGTAAATTGGCGGTTGCGTACCCGTCGTGGCGGCGGGTTCTTGTTTCCCGATTCCAGCCGCTTGTGATTCACCCGCAAGCTGAATCCCATCTGTTTCAACAAGCGACGTACGGTACTGGCGCTGACCCGAATCTGCACTCGACGTAGTTGGTCGGCGATTTTTCGGATGGCGCGCGGGACCATTTCAGATCCCGCATGGGATCGCCGCCGTTTTCGTGGCGCAGCAAATGGGCAATGGCTTCGATCACCGCGGGCTTTTTTTTTCGGCTGCCTTGCGCCCGCCTCCGGCTTGGCGCACGCGTTGCCGGGGCACCTCTCCCCCCAGCAGCTCCCGCCGTCCGCGGGCCACCGTGTGCACGTCCAGTCCCAGAAACTCGGCGATCTTGTGGTCGCCGCCATAGCCTACTTTGTGAGCCTCCAACCCTGCGTAGAGACGCCGCTGCCGCTCATCCAGCAAACTGTAAAACAGAATGATCGCTGCTTTGAGTTCCGGCGACAGCTTGGCCCCGACCGCCGGCTCCTCGATCTCCTGAGCTGCTGGTCGAACTTCCCGCTGCAACCGTTGTTCCCGTTTCCGCTCCGCCTCCCGAGCGAAGTAGACGTACACACCTCCTACCCCGCGTCGCTCCACCCGTTTGTGCTGATAAAGCTGGAGCAAGGTCTGTTTGACTTCCACACCCACTAGGGCTTGCAATGAAAGCCGAGCAGGCTCGAGGCCTTCAGCACAATGGCAGAGCGGAGCAGACGACTGGGACGCACCCACAACGCCAGCCAGCCGGCAAGGACCCGGTCCGACGCCGACAGATTCGGCGCTCGTTGGCGGGACCGATTCATGATCAGGAGTTGGTGCTTAACCAGAAGTGACTCCGCCACTACGGAACGGACCCCACCCGGTCCGAGCAAGCGAGCCAGGGTAGCGAGGAAATGGATGAAAAGGATGACCAAATCGCGCATCACAGAATCCTAGCAGGACGGGGATCCGGGAAATCCCATCGAATTATGGGCCAAATAACAATTCACCAGCCACAGGATAGCCGCTTCCACAATGGTCGCGAAGGATGGGACGGCGCCTGTGATGCTGGTAGAGGCTTTAGCCTGTTTTGAAGGATGTGCCGACTTCCGAAATAGCTATTCGTACGAACTGATTGATTCTATGCACTCAAGAAACGCCAATGTCCGGGACATGTCCGAATCGGGGGTTTTGGGTCTCCGCAGATCGTTATTCTTGGGTAGTTTGAGGAACTTATGACTACAGTACTGAACTCGGAAATCGAGCCGTTTGTCGACGCTGACAAAGCAGCAGAATTCCTTGTGATCACTCGCCGCCGGGTGCTGGAGATGGCGCGCGCCGGCGAAATCCCTGCCCACGCGATCGGCGAAGGCAATCGAAAGATCTGGCGCTTCCGATTGTCGGAACTGGCGGAAGCAGTTATCGCCAAAAAGCCCGCCACTACCACACGTAAGAGCTGTATCATCGACGCGGGCGGTTCCCTGGCGGTGCCAAATGGGAAAGGACACTAAATGGCATCGCGTTTTCAGAGGGGCTGTTTACGGCAAGAGAATCGTAAAGACGGCAAAGTCTGGAAGTTGCGGTACTACACCGTCAGGTCGGAGGATGGAAGTCGAGTGCAGCGCACGCTGTTCGTGGGCTACGTCAGAGACTTTCCGAGCGAATCCGATGCGTGGCGAGAGGTAGACCGGCAACGATTGACCGAGAAAATCAACAATCCAACCCTTCGGACAGGAAGGCTGACGTTTCGGCAGATCGCTGAACACTACATCAACAACGATCTGTTGAGCGAGGGTGTGATCAAACCGAAGGCAGAGACCACGAAAGATTGCTACAAACACGTGATTCGCGCTTACTTGATTGAACGTTGGGGCAGCGAACCAGCTATCGGGATCGGCCCTGCCGATGTGGAGGATTGGTTGAAAGCGATCAGCATCGATAAGGAACCAGATGGCCTGGCCTGGTCCACGCTGAGCAAGATGAGGAACATCATGTCTCTCATCTACGCTGACGCTCAACGCAAGAGGCTTATTCCCGATGATGTGAAGTACAATCCGGTTCGTCCTGCAGAGCTGGGCGGAGCTCGATGCAAATGCGAGTCCGACTACTCGGCGGTGATCCTGACACCTAAGCAAACCTTCGCAATCCTGAACTCGCTGCCGCTGCTCCAGCAGACCATGGTCGTGCTGGACGCGGCCACGGGGCTCAGGTATTCGGAGATCGCCGGGCTCAAGTGGCTGGACGTGGATTGGGAGAACAGCCAGATTCACGTGCGCAGCCGCTGGATCAGAGGCAATCTCAGCGAACCGAAGTCGAAGAAATCGAAGGCTCCGGTTGCGATGTCACCGCTGCTGGCGAAGTATCTTCGCGCGTGGCAGAAGGAAACCGCTTACGCAAAAGCGACGGATTGGGTTTTCGCTTCCGCGAAGACCCGCGGACGCACGCCTCGCGTAGGCAATATGCTATGCGTGGACTACCTTCGGCCGGCGGCTATCAAGGCGGGGGTGGAACTGGAGAAGGGCCAGCGGTTCGGGTTCCACAACCTGCGCCACAGTTTGGCGTCGTTCCTCGTCACTAAGAAGAAGACCGACGTCAAGACAGCTCAGCGCAGCATGCGGCACGCGAAGAGCAGCACTATGCTGGACCACTATGCGCAAACCGATATGGATGAACTGATCGCAGCTCAGGAGATGATGCTGAATGCAATCTTCAGCCATGCCGAAGGGACCGTGCAGTAGATATGGATTGAACAATGGATAAAACCGGGATTGGAAAGATGGGCCAACGGTTCCAAACCGTTGAAAAGAAATGGTAGGCACGAGGAGACTCGAACTCCTGACCTCTACCGTGTCAAGGTAGCGCTCTAACCAACTGAGCTACGCGCCTACAGTGAGCCGTTTCAATAGTTTACCAAACTTCTGAGGGCGGCCGAAAACGGAAATCACCTGTAAAACGTCACCTGTAAAACTCAGTTTACCGCGTTCGAACCGTTTCGCAAAATCGCGCTGAGCTATGCGAGATGACATTTCTCCCGTCGTCGGCAGCCTTCTCTCGGCATCCTCTCCGTGGAACCCCACACGCATTGGTTACGGGTCCCACCGACCACGATCGTGCCTCTCTTGGCATCTGAGCGGCAGAGTGGGTTGCCGAGCCACTCAATCTCGCGATTCGGCATCAAGAGCTGCCGGTGTAAGCATTCTTCGAATTCGCTGAGAGATCCGGGGCAATCGAAGAAGAGATCAACGGAATGGCGCGAGAATGGTGGAAAGGCCTAAAGAGCGCTGTCCTCAAAGCGCAAGATCGCAAAGAGATTGATCCAGCAGCTGACGCAAAGCGCATCAGTTTCGATCTGAACGGAATATTAATGGCGGCCTATTGGGCCTTTCTGGTGGAAAAAGATGTTGGAATCTTTCGCGAGGCCAGGATCGCAGTATTAGCCAGCTGGAAGGCTTGAAGACGGCCCGAGTACCGCCTAATGCCTTTAAATCCGAGAACGCCTGGAAAGAATATTTAAAGGGAAAGCTCGGTGTCGCGCATCGCTGGGCTCGGAGCCAACGATTCCTGCGATTCGCTGGAGCGGGTGTCGCGATGGGCGGTTTCTTCTTCTTGTAGAAAGTTTTCATATGAACTCTGGGACTAAATCACGTTTGCCGATTTATGTCGCCGTGCTATTCTGCCTCGCGCTGTGCCCGATGCGCGCCGAAGCTCACTAAATTCCACCGGCATGGGTCCGATCAATGCTGCCCGCAGTAGGCTCAATCTCAACAGATTGGATTTTTGTTTTTCCTATACTTTAAAAGTAATCGTTCGTAATATATCGAAGGCTACTGCTGCTATTGCAGAGGGTTGATTTTCAAGGAGTAAGACTTATGCAACGCGATGTCGCGACTATACGGAACGTGGGCGTTGTACATGCCTCGCTCTTGGTGGTTCTCCTGATGCTGGCGCAGTCACTTGCCGCACAAGTTGGGGCTACGTACTATGTGTCGACCACCGGCAATGATCGCAATCCCGGCACGTTCAGCCTGCCTTGGGCAACCGTCCAGCACGCAGCAAATATAGTCAAGGCGGGCGCTACGGTATACGTATTCGGAGGAGTTTACAACGAGTCGGTGAACTTTCCGTCATCCGGAACGCCGTGGTCGCCGATTATATTCCGGAGCTATCCTGGGCAGACTGCGGTGATCGATGGGACCGGCGTGAAGTGCTGCACATCGAACCCCGCGTCGAGCGGGAACGGGACACAAGGCCTCATCACCATCGTGAACCAGAGCTACATCATTATCAGCGGATTTGAAATTCGCAATTTCACCACCAGCAACGCTGCATTAGTTCCGACTGGCGTCTGGATCACGGGCTCGGGTAAGGGAGTGCAGATTCTCAACAATAGGGTGCACAACATCACAACCAAATCGGAGACGAATGGCAACGCTTTCGGCATCTCGGTCTACGGCACATCGAAGGCTCCCATCACGCAGTTGGTCATCAATGGCAACGAGGTTTACGACCTGAGGACCGGGAACAGTGAATCGGTGAACGTTGATGGGAATGTTACAAATTTTGCGATTACCAACAATCTTGTTCACGACGACGACAACATCGGCATCGCTGCAATAGGATACGAAGACGTCGGCCCGGTCGGCTACGACGAGGCAATGTACGGAGAGATCAGCGGAAACACGATCTATAACATCAGCGGAATAACTAATCCGGGTGAGGGCTTCGAATATGACGCCGATGGCGTTTACTGCGACGGGTGCGCCTATGTCACGTTCGAGCGGAACGTGATCTTCCAAGTCGACTATGGAATCGAGACGACCAGCGAAAATCAAGTCTGTCAGAGCAATGGCACCCAGTGGTCTGGGGGAGATACCGGATCTGGAACCGCTGCTAAAGGCAAGTTCCCGTGTTACGGCAGGTATGCTACGGTGCGCAACAACATATTCTACAAAGCCGACTCTTGCGGTAACTCCATCGGAGGTTATGCGGCTGCGACTAGCAGGGGCGGTCACAGCAATGGAGGAGGCAGCAGCTACCACGATGTCTTCGTCAACAACACTCTGTACGATAACGGTACTCAACCTGGTGATGCGAACGAAGGTACACCAAGTGGCGAATTCCAGATACAGTTTCAGGTGGGCAGCGCTCAAGGGAACATCTACGAAAACAACGTTCTCTACGCCGGCTCGCCGAATATTTGGATCAACAGCTTCGTCCCGTGCAGCTCAAGCTATCCATGCCCCCCAGCAACGCTCAATTGGAACTTGTACAACTCGGTTGCGGGTTACGTGGAAGGAACGTCAATCTTGTGGGCTGACGTGAGTAGCTACAAGAGTTTTGCAAACTGGCAGAGCACAAGCGGCGAAGATGCAAATTCCCTGAACACAGATCCACTTTTTGTCAATCTGGAAGACACGCCTCCAAACTTTGACACGATTCCATCCTCGCCGACCGTGGATGCCGGCAGCACCAGTCTTTCGTGCAGCGTAGGCTGGTGTGATCCCAATGGCAGTTCGCCCGACTCCATCTATGGCCGGACGGACTTCCTCGGTAATCCGCGGACGCACGGCCTGCACATTGACATTGGCGCCTACGAAAACACTGGAGTCGCAATTACCAACTCATTGACAGTGGATCTCACCTCGAGGAGGTACATTCTCCGGCCAGGTCAGGCGACCACTCTGATGGTTACGGTGTCCGCCGATCCCGGTGGCGGCGGTGTGCCCAGCGGTACCGTGAAATTCATGCGGGGGGCAGGCTTGCTGGGAAAGCAAACGCTACTGGCGGTGAGCGCCAGGGAGTCTGCGGCGAGTCTGCCGCTGAGCGCGTCGCAGCTCGAGCAAGGCGCTAACACGTTAACCGCAGTGTATTCGGGGAATGCGATCGCGCCGTGTTGTCCTGTATCAGGACCACCAGCCGCAGTCTACGGCGGCTCGACGGCACCGCCCATCACGGTGACGCTGCAATAGATTTCTGAAGTTGGGCTTCCAGGAGGTTTCGGTCTGGAGCGAATCCGATTCTGGACGAGTGGTCGGCTAACCTTCCTTGTGATTACTTCAGAGTTGCCCGTGATTCTTGCGACTGCCGGGGGAAGTTGTCCGAGCGGGGCTAGCGGACCTTCTCGATTGCATGGTTGCGCTGCGCATGCTATCTTGCTGCGACTTGTCGCAGAGGTGAACGTGGCACAGAAGCCGCATCATCCCGGTCACACCCATACTCTCCCCGAGCCAGGGATTCCCATGCGTCGCGATTTTCTTTCATCGCTCATCTCCGTTGCCGTTCTTGCTCCCTGGGCCTTCGGCTAGACACAGCTCGGACTCCGGCGGAAGTGGCGGAGCGCTTTCGCCAAATGTCCGATCCGAGGATTATGAGCGAGAAGGGCTGGCGGAGCCGTTCCGGGGAATCACAACCGACGGGAAGGTCATCCCCGGCCTGTTTGAAATCAGCCCGAGCGGCGTTTCTACGGAACCGGTGCGAAACGCCGCCGAGAAGTTCATCGCTTTCTGACGAATGTGCAACTAGCCAGAACTATGTTTCCGGTCGAGGACGTGCAATGGCGAAAGTGGATGAATCAGCACTTTTACCCGCGCCAGGGGATAAGCCTCCAGGAGATGACCGATGCGCAGCGGGATGCGGCGTTCGGATTGATGAACGCATCGCTAAGCGCCAAAGGATTCGAGTTAACGCGCAATGTCATGCGCTTGAACGAGACGCTTGCGGAGCTGGAAGACGATCATATTTTCCTGGGCGAATGCTGTATTTCATCACGATCGTGGGCAAGCCATCTGCGACGGAACCGTGGGTCTGGCAGTTCCAAGGGCATCACGCGATTATCAATTATATTGCCCTAGGTGATCAGGTGGTCATGACGCCGCTGTTCTTAGGATCGGAGCCGGTGCGGGCAACGTGGGGTAAATATAAACGGATAGTCATCCTGCAACAAGAGCAGAACGACGGCCTGGAGATGCTTTGCGCACTGCCCGACCTCAGCGCCGGCAAGCCGTGCTCAGCTTCTCCAAGACAGGCAATAACGACCTTAACGAGGCCTTCAAGGACAACGTGGTGCTGGACTATGCCGGCTTGCGCGCGAACGAGCTGGCGAATGCGGCACTGCGATGCCTGCGCGACTTGATCCCGCTTTGCGTCAGTAATATGGACGACGGACACACTCGCGTGAAGATGGATGAAGTCGACCGGCATATCGACGACACATGGTTCAGCTGGATCGGCAGCATGCAGAACGATAACGCGTTCTATTACCGGGTGCAGAGTCCTGTGATTCTGATTGAATTCGATCACCAGCGGCCGGCCAATCTGGCAAAGTTTGCGGCCGATCCCAAGATGCCAACCCAACAGCATATTCACTGTGTAGTGCGAACGCCTAACTAACGGGAATGACCACGGGAAGGATCTATTGAGGCAGCACTACATCGCGCATCCGCATACCTGAAACGGGGGCGATCTAACTAGATGGCCTTTCAATGCGATGCTCAGAATAATAGCTTCGCTCCGAATTGAATGATTCTGGGCTGGGCGGTGCCGTATGTATTGGACGAAGATCCGCCGGCCAGTCCCGTAATCTCTCCGAACGTGGAATCGAGGAGGTTACCATCTGGCTTGCCGAAATTGACATTGTTGAATGCATTGAAGAATTCGGCTCTGAATTCAAAATTGAGCCGTTCGGTCAGCTTGGCGTTCTTGACTACAGCTATGTCAGTATCGAAATATCTCGGTCCGCGCAGGATATTCTTTGCCGTATCGCCGAAAGTCCCGATTGCGTTCGGCTGAAATGCGCCGGTGTTAAACCATTCTTGTACTTCTGCAGCGTGGGAACGGCCACCAGGCAGTACGGCTTGCTGAACACTAGGTACGGCAAGATCGGCGCGATCTCCTAACATGCCGCTCAAAGAATTGTCGACATCGCTGAAGAGGGAGAACGGAAATCCAGACTCCCACAGGACTGTCCCGGAAACTTGCCAGCCATTCAAGACTGCGCCAACTACTTTGGGCAACGCCGCATGCGGGATCATATACTCGCCGCTGATTTTGAAAACCTTCGAAACATCATCATCCGACGGACCGTAATCGAAGTAGCGGCCGCAGTAGCAGGTGTTGGTTAGGTATGGGGACCCGCCTATCGGGGCGAAGTCATCCAGTTCCTTGGACCAGGTAAAGTTGGAGAGAAACGAGAAACCATGGGTCATACGCTTTTCGACGGTTATCTGGGCGGCGTTGTAATTGCTATTGACTCCGGAATTTATGGAACCAATGGAGCCATAATTAGGATAGACAAGTCGGTCCGGTTCGTTCGCCAGCGTGGAATTCGGTTGGCCCGTGGTGGGATTGATCCCTGGAATATAAATGGCGGGATTCAATTGCAGCAAGCCGTTTTCCTGGTCGCCTGTTCCGCTGAGGCGACGCCCGGTATTCCCCACATAAGACATGCGTAACATCCAGTTCTTCTGGAACCCCTGTTCCGCCGTCAGATTCCAAGAGAGCACCATGGGTAAACGAAAGTGGCGGTCAAATATCTGACTAAAAGAGATACCTGATGCGGGGAAGGTTGCGCTCGGGCCGGGATTAACGGGACCGAATTGCCCCGGAAACGGGTTCGCCACCCCTGCGCTTCCATACGGGTCAGCCAGGCTCACGTTAGCCAGGTTGATAATTGGAGCAAAAGGCGGAACCCCAACCACATCTTCGAAGGCAACTGTGTTCGGGGCTTCATAGTAATAACCGACTCCGCCACGAAGACTTGTGTTGCCATTTTCTGTAACCCGGTAGGCGAAGCCTAGCCGGGGTGCGAAGTTTTTCGGATTGTTGTAAATGGATGAGGCCGGGCACCCGGGATCGTGGTTCTGGCCGCCAAACAGCATGTCGACCGGGGCATTGGGGAAGCGTACTGATTTTGCTCCGGGAACAAAGCAGGCGACTCGCCCTTCGCTATCAGTGTACGGGAAGAAAGGATCCCAACGCAGTCCCGCGCTCAACAGCAGCCTGGGAGTAGCTTTCCAACTGTCCTGCACGAAGAGGTTTTCCCTGTATCCGGTGAAATTCAGGTATAGCCCTCCGCCCTGCGTAAACGCACCCAGGTAGCCCAGTTCGAAATCGGCCAGAGGGCTGCCAGTCAGACCCTCAAAGTCGAAAACTCCGCTTTCCTGGTACTGATTTCCCATAGGCAGGCGAATTCGCATAAGTTCGCCGCCGAATTGCAACTCATGCCTCCCCTTCATCCAGGTGACAACTTCACGCAGGGACTGATCACTGCGATCCCAGTTTCCGTAAGGCGTTCCCGGAAGAGTAAAGTCTCCGCCTACCGTCACATTGAGGACGGCGGCCTTGCCCCCTCCCAGGTTTTGCGGCACTGCCATATTCACGCCTGCATCGGCCATGCTGAAAGGAGCCGAGGAAAGTGTTGTGCCATTCACACTGTTGTAGCCAAAGTAAGTGCTCAACAGAAGGCTGGGCGAAATCGTGTAAATATCGACGACGCTGATGTTTTTCAGAACCAGATGCTCGGCATCGCCTCGGAGCTGCAGAAGGTTCGAGGGGGGCGGAACAAAGACCGGGTCCGTATAATTCATCTGGAAATAATGACCGCTGAGATGATGCTTCCCGAGGTTGAAGTCTATCTTAGCCAGATATTCGTCCGTGTCCTGGATCTCCGGGCCTCCGTTAAACGTGAGCTGATCGTTCGGTCCATTCGGAAGGGGGATGTGGTTCAGAATGTAAGTAGCAACAGGGCTAACCGGAATCTGATTGTTGGGGTACGGCGCTCCAGTATTCGGATTCACTAACTGCGTGCCCGGAAGCAGGTCCGAAAAGTCTCCGGTACGTTCATTCGCATTCGGAACGGCGGCAATCTGGCCATTGTTGGCGGTGTGGAGGCGCGTTCCCTGGTAGCTTCCAAAGTAAAACAGACGGTTCTTAAGAATTGGCCCACCGACGCTTCCCCCGAATTGATTCTGCTTAAGTGGATTGACAAGTCCACCAGAGAAATAATCGCTTGCGTCCAGAGCTGAGTTCTGCAGAAATTCAAATATGTCTCCGTGAATCTGGTTCGTTCCCGACTTGGTGACGACGTTGACAACGCCTCCGATTGCGTTTCCGTACGCGGCGCTCATATTGCCTGTGATCAGATTGAATTCCTGAAGCGCGTCAGGATTGGGAAAGGGTACATTCGTATTGATGTAGGTGTCGTTAGCATCCACGCCATCCAGCAGATAATTGACCCCGTTCGCGCCGGCCCCGTTTACCTTGGCATACTGCTCGCTGGGAAAGACGCCTCCCTCGCAGTTGGCAGCGCAATAGTTGGAGGTCACGTTGGTGGTTCCTGCCGCAAGAAAGACCAGTTCCTGTACGTAACGGCCATTCAACGGTAATCCTTGGATCTCTTTCTCAGTGATCAACTGGCCGACCGTGGCGGAGTCCGTGGTAACCAGAGACGAATTTGCGGTCACGACAATCTGTTGCGAAACCGAGCCCACTTGCAGTTGGACATCCTGGGTCGCCGCCTGACCGACGGATAAGACGAGGCCCTTCTGGACATACTTGGTGTATCCAGCCATTGAAACCGTGATTTGATAAGTGCCTACCGGCAGGCTGGGAAAAAGATATTGCCCGGCAGGCGAGCTATTTGTGGTCTGGCTATAACCCGTCCCGAGATCTTGAACGGTAATGGTTGCTCCCGCTACGACTGCTCCCGATAGATCACTCACAGTTCCACCGAGGCGTGCCGTCGTGAACTGGGCCCGTACCGGTATCGTGGAAGCGAAAATCAAAACGAGCCCGAGAGGGATATAGAACAGCCAATGCGCTAGCAATGGGTGCCGATAAGCTCTTTGCATGGTCACCGTCTCCTCACAACCGGATCGAACTCGCGCCCAGAAAAGTTCCTTGCTATCGACAATGGACGTTTTGTGATCGCGCGAATTTATCTGGACGATGCTTTGTCAATTGTTTTGTTTGTTTGTGATAGATCATTACTCCAAAGAGTGCACGTTTGCGATACAAATCGTTCAGATCCCGAAAATCCGTCTTCGTATCCCGAGGCGAGTTTATGCATAAATCTTCACGCTTTCGACGACCCGGCTGATGGCGCCAGTAGGACTGGGATGGTCCGGCCTCAAGTTCCAGCGCAAGGAGAAAAACAAGCCAAGCAACTGACCAAACAGGACGTCCATAGGCGGACGACAGTCATCCGGCACCGCTGTGCGAATGTCTGGCGAAAGATAGCGCTCTGCGAGGCCATCCAACGGCATTTGGGAATGGCCACCCACGGCGATCCGAGTTTTCACGAGTTGCTTCTTCGCGACCTCGTGCAACAGATCTCTTTCATAGCGGGCAACTGTTTCGTCGCTGGAGAGAAAAACAACCAGCAGCGTGGTCTTATCGAGAGCTGCCATAGGACCGTGTCGCAATCCCAGGGCTGATTCCGACATCGCCAGCATTCTGCCCGCAGTCAGTTCCAGGACCTTTAATCTGGATTCCACGGCTGCGCCTTCAAGCGCACCGGATCCGAGAAAACAAACCTTGCCATAAGGCTCCGTCGCGAGCGCCGCTGCAGCGTCAGCGGCAAGCGGGAGGAGAGTCTTTCCCGCTTCCACAAGTCGGCCAAGGATCGGCTCATAAAGGGTGGGATTATGAATGTGAGCCATACACTGGCCGAATACGACCATGTTCGAGAATGAACTGGTCATGGCCAGACCTCGATCGTTAACGGCATCGTCCAAGACGACGGTGAATGCTTGTCTTTTGCCAGCGACGCCACGAATCATGCGACCTTCTGCGTTACACGACACGATAATGTGACGTATCTCCGGGTGACGCACCAGCGCCTTTTCTATAACCGACACACTCTCCAGGCTATCGCCGGAGCGTGAGAACGAAATCCAGAGGTAGCTGCAACCCGGAATCAGCCACTGCTCCGCGTGGGTCAACAGACTGGTGCTGGGAATGACAACGACTTCACACTTCCAGAGCCGACGAAGCAGATTGCCAAGACTTATGCCCACGTAGTCGGAACTGCCTGCTCCAATGAGAAAAACCGTTGGTTTCGGCTGGCCGGAGTTATTCAACCCGCTGTTCTCTAAAAATTCCGCAAGTGCCGTACGGCGTTCTTCGAACAGAGAAAATGTTGATTCCCATGTGGCTGGTTGCTGTGCAATTTCCGCAGGAGTATGCAAAAGACCGCGTTCGACCTTCTGTTCTCTCGAAAGATCAAGAAGTTTGGCAAGAGCATTCACGCCACAGAAACCTCGCAAAATTTTGTCAAGTCAGGGGATGTGCTGACGCTAGTTTCGCGCATACTTTCATTTCGTTACGTATATAGCACATTTACTTGCGATTACCGGTAAAGTCAAGCACAAAAATCGCAGCACTCAACTGCCTCGTTTTCCTGTAGATACCTTCCATTCGTAGGCTTTTCCAGCTATTAAGTGCTGCTCCATCCGCGCTTTTTGGGCTGGACAAACGAAACCCGTAACGTTAGAAAGGAACACTCGCGACTTATGGCCGTTTCGTACCGTTCGGCTCTTGCGAGCGAATTATGCTGATTGAAGAACGCCGAAGAGCGATTCTAGAAAGATTGCATATCGAGGGTCGCGTACTGGTCACGGAGCTTGCGAAACGCTTTCACACGTCGCAAGTGACCATTCGCAAGGATCTTGAGCTCCTCCACTCCAGTGGAAAGATTCATCGCACCCACGGCGGGGCGCTGCCTGCGCGTGAAGGCGCCCTGGAAGATCCCACGCTGCGAGAGAAGGAAAAGTTACATCGCAAGGAGAAGATTCAGATTGCAACCGCGGCGGCGCGTATGGTGGAAGAAGGGCAGGTGGTAATTCTCGACTCTGGGACAACGACCACCGCTATCGCGAGAGTGCTTCGCCATTATCAAAATCTAACGATCATCACCAATGCGCTGAATATCGCGGCGGAACTGGCTACTTCGTCGCTGGATGTGATTCTGACGGGAGGCACTCTGCGAAAAAACTCTTTTTCGCTGGTTGGACCGATTGCCGAAGAAACATTGCACCGCTTGAATGCCGACATTCTTTTTTTGGGGGTCGACGGCTTTGATGTCCATTTTGGCCTGAGCACGCCGAATCTCTTGGAGGCAAAAGTAAATCGCGCCATGATGGATATAGCCCGAATCGTCGTGGCCGTTTGCGATTCGAGCAAATTTGGCCGTCGCAGTCTCTCTCTGATCGCACCTCCATCGGCGGTTCATCGGGTTATTACCGACCGCTTGGCGCCCAAGAGTGATATCGATCAATTGCGCAAGGCCGGTATTGAAATCATTCAAGCTTATGCCGACGAGCGGCATCTATTACCGGAGACTCGCAAGCGCTTGCCCCTCAAACGAGAGAAGTAAGAATTTACCGGTCTCAAACCAAATGCGACAGCCATACTTAGTCCCTCGAAAATTCTCTCTAGAGAGCGGAGGAACCGCTCACTGCGCTGGTTGGTAGCGCTTGATATTCTGAGGATCGAAGGTCGTCGGCATATGGCCAGAGATGCGCACCTCGAAGTCATCTTGTGCAGCGAGACCACTGAGACCTGTGGCCATCAGATGCACCTTGTATTCACCCGGCTCGGTATAGGTATGATTCACTTCTCTACCCTCCAAGGTTACGCCGTCGCCGAAATCCCAGTGATACGAGAGCACTGCGTCGCCGCCGCGGCTGTTGGCAGCGAACCTAAGCGTGGTTCCCGCATGCCCGGTGGTGGGTTGGTCTGTCGTCACCGTGGGAGCAATTGCGGGGATGTTGGCGTCGACTATTTTCAATACCCTCACGGAATGAGGGGGCTGATGAAGGGCCAGCACACCAGCGGCGAGAGCAGGGATCTCCCGATCGTCCAGAACATCCGTAACTAGATACTTGCCGGCAGCAGGCAATCCCGCGGTTGTCAGGTTGATGGAGCGATCCTTCTTCTGATCTGTCCAGTTGAAGACGGTCAGAATGCTTTGCCGGTCGTTCTCTTTCAGGAAGAAAATGCTCGGCTGCAGATCTTCGGCTTCGAAATTCATCAGATCTAGTGGAACCGATGCCCGTCCCAGACGGATCATATCGATCAGGTCCCTATTTTGAATCAGCGCGAGGCGCTCAGGAGCCTTCGACAACGACGGAAGGGCGTCTCCGATTTCGAACATGCCGCCAGAGACAGCGGCGAGCGCGATGGAGACCCTGGCATCATCCAAAGTAGCTGGCTTATTGCTCTCGTGCCATGACTGATCGCCAATGGTTTGCGTTGATACCGTAAACGCATCTGGATCAGCTACAAAAAAATTGCGATTCATGTAATACCGCGCAGCAATTCCCGGTGCGGCTTCTTTACTGGCGCCAAATGTGTGTCCTGTATCCTGCGATATCCGGCCATAATCCACATAACCTACCGGGTTCAGCATGGCGCTTCCATCTTTGTCTAAGTAGACGTCGTCTCCAACCGTGTCGCGGATGATTTTCAGCCCAATCCTCTGGGCTTCCAGGGCGGTAGTATTTGGACTGTAGTGGTAACCTTCGATCAAGCTGTCGTCCATAAAATCCATCTTGATGGAATGGATACCCCACGCATTCACCAAGGTGGAATAAGTCTTTCGCAGATACTCCTGCGCACCCGGGTTCGTTGTGTCCAATACGAACAGCTGATCTTTGTTGTCCACCACCGTGCCCGCATGGATGGCCTGCCCTTTCGCATTCTTGACCAGCCAATCCGGATGATTCTGATAAACCCAGGAGCGCTCCGATATTTCAAAGGGAGCAGTCCAGATCGCCGGAACCAACCCGAGGCCGCGCACCTGATACTCGAGCGCCGCCAGGCCTAGGGGAAACAAAGTCGCGTTTGGAGTGATGTATTCTCCGCGCGCATATTGATAGCCTTCATCGATGTGGAAAATGTTATAGCCGAGCGATTTCAGATGCTCCGCTTGCCACTCGGCGTTGGTGAGGGCTGCTCCCTCGTTCAATCCGAAGTAGTATGCCGTCCAGCTCCACCAGCCCATCAGCGGAGGTGCAGAGGTTCTGGCATGATGAATCTGTCGAATCAACGAACCATAGGTTTCCAACTGCTCATGATAATCCGTGGCCAAACTGAACAGCAGAGGCTCCGAGGATAGCTCTGCACGGGGAGCGACCGGCAGGCTCAACTGCACCTGATCCTCTAGTGAAGAATGCTCCAGAGAATTTTCCTTCGCCATCTCGGTGGTCCCAGTCGAATCGACCTCGTAGGCGGCAGAACGGGCTGCGTTCCCGGGAGCGCCGACAAGGTGAAGACGCAGAATGGTGAGAAACCGGTCCGAAGTTAGCGCTCCGAGAAACAAGCTCTCATGACTTCGGCGATTGTAGATGAGCTGACTGCCGACGGCGCGATGCATCTGCTTTTGGATATCCGCAAAATTACGGATGGTAATGGCTGGCCGGTCCTCGCTGAAGCTGTCGGAGAGAATTCGATTGTCGAGGGCTGGTCCTCCCAGATCAACAATCGGTTCTTCCGTTGCTTCCACGGAACGGATGCTCCCGACGTGAATGGTCTTTCCAGTTGCATTCTGAACCGTTACTTGGATATCGCCAAAAGGCTTGCTCGAATAAGCTCGCAGGTGATAGATCAGATCAGGCTGCCCAGTCAATCCCGAGTACGTAATTTTCCAGTCTGTAGCGTCCCCCAGATATCCCTGAGCATGCGAGCGCTCTACCGAATGCTGTGGATACTCGGAAGCATGAAGCCAGCGCCCATCGACCTCGGCCCCTACTCCTGCTCGCAAGGCATAAGAGTCAGATTTTGGCATGGCGATGGTGTACTTGCCATCCGCCGGGTTCACCGTGATTTGCAAAGCGTGCTCTTCGACAGACGATTGCGCCCGGAGTGCGGTAACATCGCCGCCGACAAGCAGTAGAATTGCAATCAGTTTGACTGCGTACACCATCCTGATTAGCCTGATCCAGTAGCTGATCACCGATTCCTCCATTGAGTTGAAAGTATTGTTGCGGCGGTCTTTCCAGCCGAAGGCGTGACGATAGAAAGATCATACTGGCTGATCGGTAATCTCCTCGCTCCGAGGATCCCAGTACAACCTCTTTCCGGTCCAATACGACTGCGCAGCCATGATGCAGACAATGGAATGGGAAAAGCCGTGATCGAATCGCCGAGTGTGCAGCAAAGCGATGTATCGTAAGCTCGGCGAAATCGACGGCGTCCCTTCCGTACGGATTCTGATCGTCGCCAAGCTTTCCGCGCCACAGGCTCCCAAAAATCCAAAATCGTCCTTCCCAGCGAACGTTATCGCCGCGGTCCGTCGAATCTTGTTCAACTCAACGGAGAGAAGATCCATTATCCTAGTTTTAAAACTATTGCAAAATCGCATATCACTCATCGACCTTTGATGGGGTTTTGTAATCCGAGATCCTACTCTAAATCAGGCGGTCGATGCGTCCTTCTCCATCGCGGGTCGGTGTTCAGGGGGATCTTCGATTGACGAAGGCGGAATCTCTTTTGCCTTTCTCATCCACTCGGCTGCTCGTTGTTCACCTTCGAGCGGTTGCTCCACTCTGTAAGTTGTTGGGAACCTCGACACAGCCTCCGGTAGAGTAGATGGTCCACCAGCACGTGAAAGAAGCGCTTCTAGTCTTCCGCATCAGAACTCGAACCGCAACCCGAACTGGAAGTACCGGGGCAGATACCCCGCCGCATCGGAGGTAATCGTTCCGAAACCGGTCTCTTCGAAGGCCGTGTTCGGCGCTGCAAAGCGCGGGTGGTTCATGATGTTAAAGATCTCGGCTCGCACTTCCACCTTCATGCCTTCTTTGGGCACAAACGACTTGTAGAGATTCGTATCGAAATTGTGGATGCCGTTGACGCGCAAACCGGAAAAGTAGCGAGGAGCATTGCCTGGGTTCTGATCGCCAGGATCCGCAAAGCAATTGCTATTGAAGAATGAGAGCGGTGTCGCGTTTTCCCAGCTCAAAGCAACGTCCTTCATGCTCAGGCCACTCTTCAGCTGGGGGCAGACGACGTTGGGACGCTGGCTGCCGTTCGCCAGACGCGCAAAGGAATCAGAGATCGCCATGGGCTGGCCCGATTGTTGTGTCATCAAAGTGGAAATCGACCAGCCTCCAATGACGGCATCCAGCGCGCGGTTCATATTGCCGCCAATCCATTCGTTGCGGCCGACAGGCACATCGACGACGACGGCGACCGTGAGCCGCTGCGGCGTGTCGTTAGCGCTGATGCTGTGCTCCAAATTCAGACGGTCTAGTTGCTGCGGTAGGCCAGCGGCAAGGGACCCTACCCAGTTGTTCCTGCCTGCCGAGGAATCGTCGGTCGACTTCGAAACCGTATAGTTGCCTTCGAAGCTGATATGGTGCGTGGTGCGCTTCTGGAAGCGGATCTGCATCGCGTTGTACCAGGAATCGGCTTCCTCCAGCATCAGTGCCTCGAAGTCTCCGGTGAATTGAGGGTAGGGGTTGAGAAGATACCCCAATGGGATCTGCTGAGCGGTGTAGAGCGAATCGGGTTGGTTGAAGCATGGGGCGGACGGAGTTGGAGTGCAAGGGGTTTTGAACATGGAGTAGAACGGATTATTCACCAGCGTCTGCAGAAAGTTGCTCACGCAACTATCTGCCGAGCAAGTCGGGTCGGTGGGGGTCACCGCGGCGGAAATCTTTGCCAGCAGAGATGACGAGACGAAATCCCGATTGTTTGTCCCGGACCAGGGCAGATGGGTGGCCCGGTTGGCAACGTAATCCACGCCGACGACGATCTGGCTGGGCAGTTCCCGCTGGATTCCCAGATTCCACTGGTAAATGTCGGCGTCCCGCGCCGCGGTCGTGCCTAGGTCGTTGTTGTTGGAGTACCCCCAATTAGCCAGCGCACCATACTCCGTGCCCTGCGGACCGGTAAAGCCGGTGGGAAACGGATTTTCTAGGGTGGCGTATTGGCTCGCAAAATTGTCTTGAGTAAAGAACATCGTGGCGGTTTCGCGAAACGCAGTTCCCGGATACTGGAAATTTGTGGCTGGACTCATTCCGAAATAAATTCCCGCCCCGCCGCGCACCACTGTTTTCAAATTGAGCGCGTAGGCAAAGCCCAGCCTCGGTCCAATATCGTTGCGATAAGTTGGAACGCTCCTCATGCTGGAGGTGGGGAACAGAGTGGTGCCGTACAACGCTTCCGAGGACGACAAGTTCAACCCGATCCCCTGCATTGCCGCCTGCGCGCTGGTTGCCCCCCCACTGGCTAGGTTTATGCTGACGCCGGTAGGCGCGGTGAAATCGCTGAATTGGATCCGGTTGTAGCGCTCCGTATACGGCGTACTCCACTCGTACCTCAGGCCGAGGTTCACGGTAAGCTTCGAGTTCACTTTCCAGTCATCCTGGACGTAGAACCCCGTCTCTTTCGATTTGTTGGCCACCGCGGGATAGACGTTAAGCGAAGTCGGCTCCGAAGGATACGGATTGATATTGTCGGCATAACCAAAAAGAAGGCTGGCAAATGGATTGCCTGTGAGATTGCCGTTAGAATCGGTCTCGCTGTTCGGAGTCGGCGACGTAGTGTAATCCGTAAAGTTGAAGGCGCCGGTGGGATTCGGCGGCTGGAAGAAGTTGTTGTAGAAAAGTCTCTGCTCGCCGCCGAACTTGATCAGGTGCGAGCCTTTGGAAACCACCAACTGGGACGAATAACTATACAGAGTGTGCGCGAAGGTAGTGTTCAAACAGCACTGATCGAACAGATCGGCACTAGTCGATGCGTTCGACGCGAGAGCAGCTCCCGACATGTAGAACGCCGGCATTCGGTCCAGCCCGTTGGCCTGCTCGAACACTGCCGGCAACAGTGGCAGTCCGTTCGCCGCCTGCGTAGCATTGAAACTGGAAATCGTGGGAATATTCGGCGTCTCCACTTCGTGCACCCGGTCCACTGCAAAACGGTTGGTCCAGACAATTCGTGGATTGACGGTCCAGGCGTATTCAAGCGAGCCGTTTTGCGCAGTCGTGGGAGTGCCTCCAATTCCGTCTCCGCTTCCGTTATTATCGAAACCGTCTCCCAGAAAATATGGAGTGGAATAATTGGATGCTTCTCGGCTGTAGCGGCCGCTAATGCGCTGCTTGTCGTTGATCTGATGATCCAATTTGATGTCGAACTGATAATCGGGCGCCTGCGCGACGCCGCTAAACAGAAAGTTATTAAATTCTCCCGCCAGGTTGGGCTTCGGATAAAGATTGATAATGGCTTTTCCGATGGGGCTTATTTCGTTCGGTGGAATCACGTTTGCTTGTCCGTTGTACTGGACGGCTGGCCTCGGAAACGTACATGGATTCCCACAAGCTTGCGGGGTCGGGTCGTAAATGGTTGTTGCCGTCCCCGAGAAATCGCCGGTTCGCTCAGCTGTGGTTGGTACAGTTGCAACACCGTTGAACCCATTGTCGGCGCGAACTTTTTCAAAATCGACGAAGAAGAATGTCCGGTTCTTCTGGATCGGCCCGCCGAGTGAAAACCCTCCCTGGTCACGCTTGCCATCTGGTTTGGGGTTGGGTTCGGGGTTAAAGAAATCGCGAGCGTCGATCTGTGAGCGCTGCAGGAAATACCAGGCACTGCCATGAAACGCATTGGTTCCACTCTTTAGAACCATGTTCACGACTGTCCCGCCGTTGTTACCAAACTCCGCGGAGAAGCTGTTGTTCTCAACCTTGAACTCCTGCACACTCTCGATCAACGGCTCGTAGTAGACGTTGGAGTTTCCGCCCTCGCCCTGTTCCGGCGCGCTAATCAACGCGCCATCGATCCGCACTTCAGCCGTCGCGTTGCGTTGTCCGTTGGAAACGAAGTTTGTCCCGGTAGGATAGTTATCTTG
Organism: uncultured Acidobacteriota bacterium; assembly: GCA_963796095.1. Classification (GTDB taxonomy): domain Bacteria; phylum Acidobacteriota; class Terriglobia; order Terriglobales; family Acidobacteriaceae; genus JABDBE01. The sequence goes on along the minus strand of CAWCKL010000043.1, from coordinate 118,199 downwards.
CGTACCCGAACCCGCCGCCTCGGTCACACCTCCGGCCAAGAAGGTTAGACCGAAGAAATCGCGGTTGAGCAACGGCATTTCCTTCACATACTCGCTGGTGATGTCCGTGCCTAGCGTTGCATTCTCCGTTTCCAGCAGCGGCGAGGTCGTCGTGACCTCGACTTTCTCGCTCACACTAGCCGGCCTCAGGGTGAAATTGAGGGTAGCTTCCTGGTCGACAGCAAGCACTACACCGGTCCGCTCTTCCGTCCGAAAACCCGGAATCTGAACTTTGACCGTATACGTCGAAGGCCGCAAACCGGTGAGATAGTATTCGCCCTTTTCATTGGTGTGTGCCACCCTTGAGATATTCGTGCTTGTATCCGTGATGGTTACGGTAGCATTATTAATGACCGCTCCCGTGGCGTCGGAGACAACGCCTCGAAGTTGGGCCCGGTAACTGCCCTGTGCGGCTACCAAAGCCGTAAAGCTTCCGCAGAAGCACGTCAGCAAAATGCAAGACAGCAGTCGTCCAGTCGGCGTCATAAGAATCCTCCGTTTGCTTCGAGAGACGCGACCTTGCACGCTCCCCGCGATCCTTGCGAACTCCGAAACTCGAAGCCAATGCATCCCGACTCAAATTCATAAGTACGGCCGCACGTTCTTTATTAGCCTGGTATTCCGCCGTCACGGCTCGTACCAGAACACCGCGCCCTTTTCGATCGCGGGCATCTTGTAAAGGATGCCTCCGCCTCCAACAGTTCCAGTCAGCGGCTCCACCTCTCCCAGAAACGGGAGAAAGAATCCGCGGCCCTTCTCCGCACCAGGCACGGTAATCTGAACCCCAGTCTGCGGGGTCTGAATCGGATTCACCCCGCCCTGCAGCCCTGCGAAGTTTGCAAAAAATACGTGCGGCGTTCCATTCACCTGTGCGATCGAGGTCGCAATCATATGCGAAGCCACCACGCGAACCGGCATGTCCGCCTTCAGACTCTCCAAAAATTCGTGCTCTCGATCGGGAGTCGACTCGGCCACGCTCTTTTGCAGTGCCGCGTAGTAATCCTTTCCCGGGCACTTGCCGAACCGGACCACGCCTGCGGCAGCGCCCACCTGCGTAGTATCTTCTCCCGTGACCACCAGCGTCTTACCACCATCCACATACTTCCGCACCCAGGCTTTTTCGTTGTTGCTCATCACCCGCACGTCAGGAAGAATCAAAGTGTGTCCCCGAAACTCCGCCAGCGCCCGCGGAGTGACCACCTGAAACTCCAGATGTTTTTGCATGAGAAGAATGAGGATCCCGCGGTAGGAGGAAACGAATTCGTCTGCGTAATAATTCCGTGTGTCCGGAGAAAAATAAATGCCGATGGGAGCGATCGCCGTTCTCGGCCGGTAAAAAGTGTCTTCATTCGCCTTGATCCACGAAAAAATCCGCTTCCTAGTTGCGATGTCGTTCGATCCCGCCATCGAATGTCCAGGGGCATCCCAGAAATTCGATCCTGTCATGATTTCTGAGACCGCCAGATTCATCATGGCCTCGCGCCGGTCCACCTTCTTATCTCCATCCCACGAGTAATTGAGTATCCACGTCGCCTTACCCTGTGCGAAGGCTCGAAACGAGTACATTCCCACCTGATAGTTAAACCAATCCAGCGGTGTTCTCGACGACGCCATGTGGTCGCCGTCGCCAAATTCATATTCATGGGCAATAGCATCCACCACTCCGTACAAACTGTAAACATCGGCTCCCACCCGAACCGACTCTTTTTCAATGCCCGGATAAATCTCCGCAATCGTCTTGATCTCTGGATTCACGCTCTTTACGTTCCGGTTAATTTCCTGCATGAAGTCGGTAAACGTTTGAATTCTGAACTCGATCCACTTTCGAAAATTGTTGTCCGAAAAGTCTCCCAGCTTCAGGTCTTTCTTGGCATCCAAACCCGTCTCTTTTTTGAAAGCTGCCACGGTATAATCGTCGAAGCTCGCCCAAGTGTCTTCCCAGCCTTCGAAATGCGTCATCCAGTAAGGAATATCCACGTAAATTCCGTCGATCCCCGTCCCTGCAATTTGCCGCACCCGTTCCATGTAGATCTTCCGCCAGTCCGCCGCGTAGGGGCTGACCCACACATCTTCATCGCCTTTTTTTATCCAGAAAGCGCTACCGCCTCCAAAGATCGCAGGCTCTCCGGTAATCTTTCTCTGAAGCCAATCTGGATGCTCCTTGGCGAGCGTATGGGGAGTCCTATCGCCGTTTGCCGTGATGCACTCAGTCCCCGCGATGTAAACGAAAGCCCGGTTACCGACCGCATGCGCCCGCTCGGCCACGTCGCGGATGGCCTTTAGCTTTTCCTCAGGATTGACAAAGCTTTCGTACCGCCCGGGTATGTCGTTGTCGACCTCAATCCCAAACACGCCGTCTTCCTGCGCGCTCTGCACAATGCGCTCGGCATTGTCGCTCCGCAGCCCATAAGCCCCGATGCGCACGTAATTCGTCCAATTCTGTTCCGTCTCATCGGGACTACCCTTCAGCGAGCCAGCCAGCAGCAACAGGACAACGACCGCCGACCTCGTCACAGACCGGATAATGCCTGGAGCCGCTGCGAGTTGCGTATCCTTTCGTATCATTTCGTTCGATAACTTTTACTTTGCCGGTATTCAGCTGTCAAGCGCAAAAATGCGTCTTCTGGTGCTTCTGGAAAGACACACAGATGCCCGGCCGGCCCGAAGAGCCAACGGTGGACCGCCTACCGGCTTGCGTGGGCGAACCGGTGCGATCATGAGGCCACGTTATATACAGAGAGATGGAAGAACAACTGAGAAATAAAGCCTGGCAAGCGCTGAGCGAAAAAGTTAGCAAGTCCGATATCATCCGCCATTCAGGATGTATTGTGTGACCTACGCGGGGTAATTGGTAATTCCCGCGTTCTTCTAGGTTGTTTGTAAGACCTGTTCCCCACGCTGTCACGGCACAGGCCTGCTCGACGGTGCGACTGACATTCCATATTGGCCATCGGTGGGGCGAACGGGAACCGGGGGCAGCTTAGAGTTTGACCCAAGAAGGCACGCTTTCGCACACAACCCTACTGGATGCATATGGAAATGCGAGTTGGCGAGCAATTGTTCGACTGTTGTATCCGTGCCCGCGGGATAGTTGTCGGCGGTTCCTGGCCGGCAGCTTCACTCACTCCTGCATTCAAGAAAACCAAGCCAAAGAAATTGCGGTTCAGCAGCGGCGCTGCCTCTGTCACCTGGATCATTGTGAATGTGCCTGCGGGGCGCAGGGTGAGGTTCAGGGTCACTGGTCGACGGCCAGGACTACTCCCTTCTGCTCCACAGTTTGAAAGCCGGGGGCGGTCACCTTCACGAGGTAGGTGGAGGGCCATAGCGCACGCAGGATGTAATCGCCCGAACTGCCGGTCTTCGCAATCTGCGAAACGCGTGATCGTGACCGTGGCATTCGCCACGACGGCTCCGGTCGCGTCAGACACGACGCCGAGCACCTGCGCTTGATAGCTCGCCTGCCCTCGTAGCATTGGCTGGAGAAGAAGGAGAACGCAAATCGTTGAAATCAAGTGAATGCGAACCGGCCAATACTCCGCACCAGGGACTCGCATGGAGACCTCCCGCGAAGATGAAGGAACGCATGCTTTCGTATGCTTGCGTTTAGTAACGTCTGCTTTCGTTTCTCTGACCTGTCAAGTGTAAGATACAAAGACTCTCGAGTGAGCCTGTGCTGAACGAAAAACGACATCGACTGATCGGGGCGACCTTAAATCGTGAGGACGTGTGCTGGTCGGCGCCTTGCCAAGCATTTCCGAACCTCCCAGGTCACCATTCGAAAAGATCTGGACATTCTCCAGGCGCATGGCCGCATCCACCGCACACACGGGGGCGCCTTGCCGGCGTGGGCAAGTGCGCTGGAAGATCCCACTTTACGGGAAAAAGAAAAGCTGCACCGCAAGGAAAAGTTGCAAATCGCGGCCGCCGCTGCCCGCATGGTGAGAGAAGGCCAAGTGGTCATTCTTGATTCCGGAACCACAACCACTGCCATCGCCCGTGCTCTGCGCGAATTCCAGAACCTGCCCATTATCACGAACGCGGTGAACATCGCGGCGGAGCTTTCTGGTTCTGCACTCGAGGTCATTCTGACGGGCGCCACTTTGAGAAAGAATTCGTTTTCGCTGGTGGGACCAATCGCGGAGGAAACGCTGCGGCGCTTGAACGCCGACATTCTTTTTCTAGGAGTGGATGGCTTCGATGTGCACTACGGACTGAGCACGCCGAACTTGCTCGAGGCCAAAGTCAATCGGGCCATGGTGGATGTAGCCAGGGTTGCGGTCGCGGTCTGCGACTTCAGCAAGTTCGGCCGCCGCAGCCTGTCTTCGATTGCACCGCTTTCCGCCGTGCACCACTTAATCACGGACCGAGGGATTCCCAAGCCCGACGTCGCCGCACTGAAGAAAACGGGAATCCAGGTGACGCTGGCCTAACTGCCGCGTGAATTCTACATGCTTTTGCCAGTCTCAGTTCCTCGGATTATGCGTCGGTTCTTTGGTGGACCGGGTATCTTCAACTCCGACATGGGGGTGACATTATCTTGGAGCATCTACACAACTCCGACATGGCCTTGCTGAAAAATACGCAGATAAGAGAAACTGAGCAATTGAAGTTCCGTGTCGAGGCGTTCAATATCTTCAATCATGCATAGCGGAACATGCGGCCTTGGCGGACCGATTGGTGCTGGGGATGGTCTTAATCCATAGAGAGATGAGGGCAACTCGGCACGCTTCCGGGCCGATCGCGCCCCTGCTGGCGTTCCTGCTCTTGGCTGTTTGCGTTGAAACAGCGGCGCCCGCTACGCACAAGGACAAGTATTTGGTGTACGTAGGTACCTACACGGAGGAAGGCAGCAAGAGTAAGGGTGTCTACGTTTATCGCTTCGACGCAGATACCGCTGAACTCACATCCGTCGGCTTGGCAGCGGAGAGCACCAATCCATCCTTTCTCGCCGTCCACCCGAACCATCGTTTTCTTTACGCAGTCAACGAGGTCGGCGACTACAAAGGCCAGAAAGGCGGAGCAATCAGCGCCTTCGCGATCGATCGGGCAACCGGCAAACTAACGCTGTTGAATGAAGTGATGTCCAAAGGCGCGGATCCCTGTTACATAACCGTAGACAAAAGTGGAAAGTACGTTCTGGTGGCAAACTATACCGGGGGCAGCGTGGCGGTATTCCGAGTGCTTGAGGATGGCCGATTGGGTGAGGCTTCGGCCTTTGTACAACACACCGGCCACGGCATGGATCCGGAACGCCAGCACGGGCCGCACGCGCACTCCATTGACTTATCGCCCGACAATCGCTTTGCTATCGTTGATGATCTCGGCCTCGATGTGTCGCTCGTCTACAGATTTGATAGCGCTCAGGGCGCTCTTACTCCCAACGACCGGAAGTTTGCCAAGTCTGATCCGGGAGCAGGTCCCAGGCACTTCGCGCTCCATCCCAACGGCCAGTTTGCGTATGTGATCAACGAAATGCAGTCCACGGTTTCTGTCTTTGGCTACGACGGTACTGGTGGCGTATTGCGTCCGCTGCAGACGATTTCGACTCTCCCCAAGGGCTTTGCCGGGCACAAGGAAGCTGCTGAGATTCAGGTGCATCCTTCCGGCAAATTCCTCTATGCCTCGAACCGCGGGCAGGACAGCATTGCGGTATTCGCGATCGACGCGAACAAGGGAACTCTAACCACCATCGAGTACGTCCCCACGAAGGGCAAGACTCCCCGCAGTTTCGAGATTGACCCGGCTGGCTCGCCGCTATTGGCCGCCAACGAGAAGTCGGACAACATTGTCGTTTTTCGCATCGACCCACAAACCGGCCGCCTCACGCCGACGGGCCAAGTGCTGGAAGTAGCCGAGCCCGTCTGTGTGAAATTCGTGGCGCTCGAATAAGGCTGATCCGTTCAAGAATAGATGGTGCTGTGGAGGGACATGTTTATAACGGTCGCTCGAAATCTACAACCCTTTACAGATCAAAGGTGCCATCCTGTTTCCGAAATGGAAAATCTCTTAATCTTTTTGTTCGTAACCAAACGAATGATACAGGTCAAGTAGCACCGAGAATGCTCTGCCGATACACTGGTGGTCTGGGGGATCGGCTGCATTTCACCATAATGGCGATCCGGGTGCAGCAGTTTATTGATGAGGTAGCGAGAAGCTGATAACATCGCTTCCCGCAGCGATCGCGACGTACTGGGCCCCATCGACGGCATAACTCATCGGCGAAGCGTGGATCATCTGCCCTGTGTTGAATTGCCAGAGCGCACGCCCGGTGCGCGCTTCAACTGCTTCCAGTGCTCCGGTATCATTCCCGAAGAATACCAATTCACCCGCCGTGGTCAGCGTGCCGCCCCAGGAATTGCCGCGGCCGACTTGGGGATAGCGCCAAACGATTTTCCCCTCTGACACAGAGTACGCCAGCAGAATCTTTTGAGCGTGCTCATCGGGCGCAAGCTTCGTGCCCGTCCCGTAGTAGGTCGCGCCCGGGGTAAATGGTTGCGCGTGCGCGAAGTAGACGCTGCAACTCTCAAGCGCCATGACATAGAAGAATCCGATGTCGGGATTGTAAGAAGGAGAAAACCAATTTGTGGCTCCGTCGATACCGGGACAAATCTCCGTGCCCTCCGCGCTCGGTATTCGTCCCGACCGTATGGGTCGACCGGAGGCGTCCACTCCCTTTGCCCAGTTCAGTTTCTCAACGAACGCGGTTGCCTTGAGGAATTTTCCGTTGGTGCGGTCGAGGACATAGAGAAGCCCGTTGCGGTTGGCCTGCACCAGCAAATTGCGCGTCGCGCCGTTCATTTCGACATCCACCAACACCGGTGTTTCATTGGCGTCGTAGTCGTACAGGTCGTGAGGAGTGAACTGGAAGTACCATTTCAGTGCACCGGAAGCCGCGTTCAGCGCCAGGACACAATCGGTGTACAGGTCGTCACCGGGACGGGAATCTCCCGTGAAATCGGGTGCCGGGTTGCTGGTAGTCCAGTACAGAGTGTCGAGTTTAGGGTCGTAGGTGCCGGGCATCCACGTCGTGCCCCCACCGTGGAGGTAGGAATCGCCCGGCCAACTGGAAGAGCCGAATTCTCCCGGCCCGGGAATAGTCCACAAGCGCCATTTCAGGTTGCCCGTAACGGCATCATAAGCGGCCAGGAAGCCTCGCACGCCGGAGTCACCACCTGAGGTTCCGACGATCACTTCATCTTTTACGACTAGCGGAGCGCTGGTTGCGCCGTAGTGTTTTGTCTTGTCGGCGTAGGTCACATCCCATAACAGGCGTCCTGAGCGAGCGTCGAGGCAAAGCAAGTGGGCGTCATCGGTTTCCATGTAGAGAAAGTTTCTCCAGACTCCGACTCCACGGTTGTGATGAGCCGCAGCATCATCGAGCAAAGCTGCGCTCACCGGCCGCTCATAATGCCAAATAACCCGGCCGGTCCGCGCATCGAGCGCAAATGCATCGTTGGCTGAGGTAACGTACATTACCCCACCGACGACCACGGGCGTAACTTCGAGCCTCTCGGAATTGGAAGGATGGAAGATCCACGATGCGCGGAGCTGCGCGACATTTGCGGCAGTGATTTCGTGCAAGCCACTGTAGCGACTCCCGGTGTAGTCCCCGTTATAGGAAGTCCAGCTTGCTCCGGAGGGTTGCGCACGGAGTTCGTCCGCGCTCACGTTCACGTCGGCAACCACGGGAGCCTGCCCCTGTTGCCCTGCGGCAGAAAAACAGAACAGGCTGAAAACAGCCAGTGTAACGCCGGGGAACTCCTTACTGAATAATTTCATGTCAGTGGCTTTCGACTGCGCCGACTTGGACTTCCTGAAGAGAACCGCGGTCCAGTCCATTTCTGTCTTCTAGGTGAAGCGAGATACGGGAGGTCTTTGGAGGAGGTGTTGACTCCTCCTCCACCTGGACAAGAACCGCTGGGTCCACCTGGGTCACAGGCACGGTTCCCAGACTGACACCGTGTTCGTTATAAAAGTGCGCCACCAAACGTCCTGCGAAGAAAACTCCAAACGTACCCGTGAGCCGGATGTTGCCGGTCTCCAAACGGGTAGCCTGAAGAGCATGTACCACGACACCCGCATCCTCCACGCCGCGGAACTCGCCGCCGGCGCGGGTCGGGAACCACTCCGTGTCGAGGTTTCGGGTCTCGCCAGGACGCAGCTGGACGAGAGGCGAATTGATCTCGGCCTCCAGATAATAAGGAGATTCACCCTGGTTCCCGGAAGTCAGGGACGGCGTACCGTCGGAATTCATCTTCAGTTCGGGACCATTTGTCCAAAAAATAATCGATGCGTTGCCCGGATAGGTTTCGCTCTTTTCGTAGCGGAAGCGCTCGACCATGGCATACCGGCTGTCGCCATCGACGACGGCCAACCAGCCTTGCGTCGAGTCCAGCCACAGTTCAGCTGCGAGGTGCGCATAGTGCAACGCGAAGAGACCGTCGTCCCTAACGGAGGCTGCCGGATTCTCTGCCGGACCGAAGCGCACGTGATAGTGGTTGAGATAACTGCTGGATGGATTCGCAGGGGCAAAGGTCCAGAAATTGTGGCTGTTTCGGGAGGGAGCGGCCGGGTCTGCGGTATCGTACTGCGAAACCGATTGCACGGACCACTCGACGACGTGCCCCGTCTTGTTCTGCATAGTGGCGTGAAAGCGGATTCGCGGGGAATCGGCGTCCAGGTGAATCGTGCGCCGGAACTGAGTTCCAGTCTGCGGATCAGTGGGGCCAACCAGCTCGATCTCACACTCCTGTCCTTCCGAAACCTTTCGAAAGGTGTAAGGGCCGTCGTCGAGCAAATCGGAATTTCCTAGCCAATGTTGTTCGTCGTCATTTCCCTCGGGTAAGAGCCAGAGCTTGTCGCCGCCATAGTTAAACCATTGGGTGGGTCGGGCGGTAGGTACTTTCCTTCGTACTTGGGATTCACGAAGAGGAAAGGGTGCCCGGCAAAAATAACCTGCATGAGTCGTCCGCCATTTTGCGGTACGACCTCCAGCGTGACCCAGCGGTTGGAAAGCTGTTGAGCTCTCCAACCCTTGTAATTCACGGCCTCGATTCGACAAGACGAACTCGGCTGGTTCGGCTCACCCGCAACTTGAGCAGGCGCAACGGGCTGGATCAGGAACCACACAAGCAAAGCCACCGCAAAGCGCCGCATCAGGACCATCCTCGACCGCGATGCCATGATTCCTCTGACAAGACGACCGGACCTTGTAATGCGCACACGCATTTCTTAAACGGCTGCCTGGGTAGTAATTACATGGGCTAAAACGAAGCGAAACCCAATGAAACGAAATAATTTGATTTGCGTCAAGCAGTTTCTGTGGTATATCAATTTCGTTGTTGCTGCTACTCGCGTTGGGAAGCCGTCTTCAGTGAGTGTGATTGCGAGAACCGCGACGTGACCTGGCGAATTGTCTGCAAGGTCGGATTGATCCTGATGTTTTTGGGTACATTCGGCGATGCTCTTTGCCAGAACTCGAACCGCCAGGAGTCCACTCCCAGCCTGAAGCCTGACCTCAGGGGAAAAAGCATTTTCGAGCTGAGATGTGCGCTTTGCCATGGACTCGACGGGTTCGGCGGTGAGCATGCGCCTGACGTCATTCGCCGGCCCGCGGTGAGGGCGCTTTCGGACCCAGCGTTGATCAAATTAATTCACGATGGGATTCCCCAGCGCGGAATGCCCGGCTTCAGCGGCATGGGCAAAGAAGATGCTGACGCGGTCGTTGTTTATTTGCGCTTCTTACAGGGCAAGTCCGCTACGGGTTCCGTGCCAGGTGACCCCGTCCGGGGCCGGGACCTTTTCTTCGGAAAGGCCGGATGCTCAGCTTGTCACATGATGAGAGGCCGAGGGCAGTCCGTCGCGGCAGATCTCACCGGAGTTGCGCGTGATCATGAGTGGGGCGAGATTCGCGACGCAATTCTCAGGCCGTCCGGAGGACAACAGGAGGCCGCGACCGCAGTTGCACGGGATGGGCGAAAGTTTTCCGGCATGATTCGCAACGAAGACAACTCCTCTCTGCAATTGCAGGACGGAGATGGCCGATTTTACCTCCTCATGAAGTCCAGCCTAGTGTCTGTCCAGCGGCAAAGTGGGGATCCGATGCCTGTCGATTACGGGCAGAGACTCAGCCCTGCTGAGCTGGATGATCTGGTCGGTTACATCCTGCGCGCCCCGGACGTCTCCTCATTTCCTTCCGGAAAAGACGAGGAGCCTCACGCTAAAGATTGAGACCGTGTGCCTGGCATAAAAACGTTCGGCAGTCTGGCGAGGAACGAAGTCTATCGCTGAATCGGGAGCACCGAAGTGAAAAAAATGCTGCTGCTGTTGTCCTTGCTGGTTAGCCAAGGGCTTGGGGCACAAGATCGGGAAGTAGACCCCACGTGGTTGCGTCGCTACGTGCCTCAGTTAACAGAGACGAAGGGCGATCTCACTTCGGAAACTTGTCACTACCGGGCGATTTTCGGAGAGGGTGACAAAGAGAATCGAATCCTCCAAAGCGTAGCCCGCTTCGGGGAAGTCACTCTTGATGCGAACGGTAATTGCCATACAGTACTGTACGACCGCCAGGAGGAGATCTATTTCGTCGTCGAAGGCGGAGGCGTTCTACACTATCAAGATCAGACTCAGGCACTGGGCAAGCATGACTTCACATATTTGCCTCCAGGGGTGAAACATTCGCTTTCTAACCACTCGGGCCAGCCGCTGCGCGTGCTTGTCATGGGGTTCAAAATCCAGTCATCGATTCCGATAACTGCCCCAATGCCACATCCGAGGGTCGCAAACCTGGAAGACGCCAAAGAGGAGACCGTCAGCGGTCACCCCAGCTCGGTTTTGTACAAACTTCTCGCCGGCCTACGCACCGGCAAGCGGGATTTAATTGATGAAGCCTACGTGGTGAGCAGTTTTTTCTGGATGGATTTCGCGCCGGGGGGCACGAACTGGCCCCATCACCACGAGGCCGCGGAAGAAATCTACCTGGTGTTCGAGGGCCAGGGCGAAATGGTTGCTGGCAGTGGAATGGACGGGGTCGAAGGCCGCTATCACGCCAAAATGGGAGACGCCTACTACTTTCGTCCCAACTGTACGGTAGGCTTCTACAACCAGGACAAGCCAGGGGCGAAAGCTTATATTTTGGCGGTTCGATCGCGGATCCCACCGCATGAGGATGAGGAGTAGGCAGTTTATCTTGGAGGTATCGGAATGCACGTCCTGAAATCCAGCCGCCGATCATTCATGAAATGGGTAGCGGCGGCTCCGCTACTGGGCCAGATCGCCGTGACTGAGCTTTACGCGAAAGCTGCCAGCGCGGTAGGAAAAGACACTCGACAGAGTGTCTACCGCCGCCTGGGGGTAAAGACCGTCATCAATTGCCGAGGCACGTGGACTTACCTGAGTGGGTCTCTGGAGTTTCCTGAGGTTCGCGAAGCCCAGGTCGAAGCGGCGCAGTATTTCGTGAATGTGCTGGATTTGCAGCGTGGCATTGGGCGGCGGTTGGCGGAGCTCACCGGTGCCGAGTCTGGAATGATCACTTCGGGTGCCGCCGGCGCCATGGCGGTCGCAACGGCAGGATGCATGGCGGGCACCGATGACAAGTACATCTGGCAACTTCCCGATACCACCGGCCTCAAGAATGAAGTGGTCATGTCCGGTGGCCGCAGCGCTTTTGACAGTGCTATCCGGCTGACCGGCGCGAAGCTGGTGCTCGTCTATTCACCGGAAGAACTGGCCAACGCCATCAACCAAAACACCGCCTTGATCTACACCACCCACTTGGGTGAGGCGCTGCAGCGGGAACTCGCGATCGCGAAGGACCACAAGGTGCCGCTGCTCCTCGATGATGCGGCCGGTATCCCCCCGGTTGACAATGCGAAGCTCTATGCTCGGATGGCGATTGATCTCTACACCTTTTCTGGCGGTAAAGGCCTGTGCGGACCCCAATGCAGCGGGTTGCTTTTGGGCCGAAGAGATCTGATCGAGGCAGCCGTCATGAACTCCAGTCCGCGGGAGGGAGCCGTGTGCCGTCCCATGAAGGTTGGAAAGGAAGAAATGATCGGTTGCCTTACCGCCCTTGAGACCTGGCTGAAGCTGGATGATGAGAAACTGTACCGCGAGTGGAACGAACGGGTTGACAATATCAAGAAGCTGGTGGAGACAGTGCCGGGTGTAGAGACAAAAATCTACATTCCAGACGACGGGAACCGTTACCCTACGCTGAAACTGTCGTGGGATCAGCAGGCCTGGAGATTCACCGCCACTGACTGCGTGCGGGCCCTGCGCGACGGTGACCCAGTTATCGAAGTGCTCGGTGCGGACAACCCTAGCCTGGTAAAAGCGGTTCGTGAGGGCAAACCGAATCCGAGCAGCAAGGAGCGGACGGAAGCCGACCATATCGAACTAGTTTCGATGACCATCCAGCCAGGAGAGGAAGTCCTCGTGGGACAAAGATTGCGTACCATTCTGGGCGCAGCACAGAAAGGGAAACCGGCAAGTCAGAATCGTGGTCCGGCTAGCGCTCCGTTTCAGATGCTGACGGAAGGCTTCGAATGAAATTGTCGCTCTTGGGATTGTTGCTTTGGTTTGCTGTCGGCGTACAAGCACAGGTGGGGCCGACTGTTCCTTCCCAAGAATCTCCCGGGATCCATCGTGCCGGCCCGTCTAGCGTCGACGTGGGAGACTACATCTACATATCCGGTCAGGGGCCTCGCGGCGCAGATGGTGCATTGCCGGCAACTTTCGCGGCCCAAGTCCGGCAGGCCCTCAATAGCTTGAAGTCGGTCGTCGAGACCGCGGGCTTAACAATCGATCACGTGGTCTACACCACCGTCTACCTCACGGACATCAGCCAATATGGAGAAATGAATGGTGTTTTCGCTGGGTACTTTGGGGAGACTCCGCCCGCTCGTGCTGTGCTCGGAGTTGCGGGGCTTCCGGATCCCCCTATTGAGATTAATGCAGTCGTGGTGCGCAGTCTCTCCGACAGGCGGGCAGTCTATCCGTCGAACTACAAGTCAGACGAGTCTTTTTCTCCGGGCATTCTCACTCACGATCGCCTGTTCGTTTCCGCCATGCCAGCTAACGTCCCTGGCGGTGGCAAGGTTTCGGACGATCCAGCGACCCAGGTGGACTTCGCGCTCGACCGCATGAAGGCGGTCATGGAAGCAGCTGGGTTGGACCTCGGCCACATGGTTTTCGTCAATCCCTATTTGACCGCGCAAATCCCAATGCGGATCATGAATGAGCACTATGCGCGTCGGTTCGAGTTCGGTAATACCCCGGCACGGGCTACCATCGAGGTATCAAGCCTGCCCGGCGGCGCCCAAATCGAGTTCACAGGCGTTGCGGTCCGCGACCTGGAGAAACGGCGGGCCGTACGTCCCAAGAACATGCCACCCAGCCCTACGGCGAGTCCCTGCGTCTTTGCCGGCGATACGTTGTATTGTTCCGCGAAGAGTGGTTTTATCCCCGGGCCAAACGGGGGAGTCTACACTTCTACTACAGCCCTCCAACTTCGTCAGACGATGCGCAACCTCCTGGATAATCTTGAAGAAGCCGATATGAATTTCGACCAAGTCGTGTCCACGAATGTTTACCTCGATAATTTGGCGGACATGCGGGAATTTGACGATGTTTATGCGAAGTATTTCCACGGTAGGCTGCCAGCGCGAACAACCATCCAGCAGATTGCGTCTGCGGAACGCAATTCTGACAAAGAAGGGCGCTACCCTGATTTGGAGCAAGTTTCGTTTATTGCGGTCCGAAACAGTCCCGGGCGAGAATCCATTACGAACCACAAGCTGACCTCTCAATACCTATCGATTGTGCAGGCGGTCCGCGCGCATTAGCAGAAAGTTCACTATCCATAGCCCGGTGGGTGTTGACCATCCGAGCGTTGCCAAGTTTTTCTGATACTCCATTGACGAGCGATTGCAGAAGCGTTGCTACGTCTGGATATTGGGCAAGTCCAGCACTTTGGCCGGCCCATAAGGCTTAGGAATTCGCTCCGTCGGGCCTGCTGCGCTGGCATGGGAAGGTTCCGCATGAGGGCCCGTTGCAGCGGTACGGGAGAACGGCGACGACGGGCCGGTTCATCTCCTCCAGAAGTTGATTGTGGATGCCGCGTGCCAGGCGTCCGGTGAACCCACGTGTAAGCGAAGTTCGGCTCGCCTTTCCGCTCAGGATCGCTTCCCGGTGCAACGAGCATGCTCCAGACTCTTCGCAGGCAAGAAAGACCGTTCCCATCTGCACACCTTGGGCACCGAGCGCGAAAGCTGCAGCGATGCCACGGGCATCCGCGATTCCTCCAGCTGCTACGACGGGTATCCCACCGCATCCACGATCTAGCTAAGCTAAGCTGGCGGGGAGAAATTTTTTTTCTTGACATCCTCTTTAATAGGACGAGTGCAATGCCGTTTCCCCCCGAACTCGTTGAAGTACGTGGTAACCTGTACATGGAATGCCCTTCCGTAATTTGAAAGTGTGCGCGCATGGTGGTCGAATTGATTCACTCGCCACTCTTCAGAATAGGTCACGCCTCCGAGTCTGGCCCGTGCGAAGCGAACGACAGACATGAGATTCTTGCAGCGACTCTTCGGGGAATTTTGCTCCCATCGGTTTACTTGGCCACGACTCAGTGGCAATGGCCAGCACTACCAGATCTGTCTCCTTTGTGGAACTGCCTACGAATATGACTGGAAGAGGATGCGACGCACTGATCGCCTGCTGGTGACGAACCGGCAACACCCTCTCTCCTTGGAGCGGACCCGATTGCCGGGAACTGTCAATTGACGAAACCAGATGGAGTGCGAAGATGACTGACTTGTTTCGCAAATTGTGGTCGCAAGAAGAAGCACAAGACATGGCTGAATAGGCTGTGATGCTGGCAGTCATTCTGGTGATCGTCGTTGGTACCCTCCGATTGATTGGAGGCAGTGCTAATAACGTGTTTTCGGCCACCGCTAGTTCGATCGGGCAATAACGACTCCAGAAGGATGCAGGCTCTCCGGCGGCCCAACCGCCGCCCCCAGCATCCGGTTCTTCGCCTGCAATTATTGCGCCTTCGCTATCGAGCGAAGGCTGCAGACGCTCACGTAGCGGATAGAAAACTCTGGAAGGTTCTTGTTCCGGTCGCCGTGATTCTGGTCGCCGCTCTAATTGCGGGGCTGTTCTACTTCC
Source organism: uncultured Acidobacteriota bacterium (assembly GCA_963796095.1). Classification (GTDB taxonomy): domain Bacteria; phylum Acidobacteriota; class Terriglobia; order Terriglobales; family Acidobacteriaceae; genus JABDBE01. Next base: position 102,986 of record CAWCKL010000043.1, on the reverse strand, counting down.
ATTCGCGTTCGACAACGGCTCGCCTCACCGACAAAGACACCATCGTGCTGGCGGACTTCTCGAATTCGACTGGTGACGCGGGTGAAACTCAGTTTACCGCGTCTGAACCGTTTCGCAAAATCGCGATGAGCTATCGAGATGACATTTCTCTCATCGTCGCGTAGCCTCCTCCCGGACTCCACTATTAACATTTTATCGCCTATCCTCATGCTCACTGTACTGACGGTGCAATCCCCAGGTCCAACCTGGAGCCGCTTGATGCTCGCGGCCTTCGATTTTGCCGCGTACTCGAATGCCATCCACCGGTTGGAATCGGGTGATCGGCTTCTGCTTTATACTGACGGCATCGTGGAAGCTTCCAATGCCTCAGAAGATGCCCTCGGACAGGATGCTCTGTGGAGTTTGCTGAGGAAGACCGTTGGGCTCTCATCGTCGGAGGCAGCGGACTCGATCATGTCTTCAGTCCGTCAGTGGTCCGCGAAGCAAGACGAAGATTTAACCGTGCTCGTCTGCGACTACATTGGGGACGGGCCGATAAGTACTGGCGGGGTGCAACTCGACACTTAGCTGGAACTGACACCGGTTATTGGCGAGCCTTGGGGAACGGGCCAGGGCCTGGTGAATGTAAAACCTTTCGAGCGTTGCGACTCTTGAGAGATGGAACTGTTACGAAAAGCGGAACGCCACTCGTTGGTTGAGGCAAGTGCCCGGCGTTAAGTGATCGTGCTGATCTTTCCGCCGAACTGAATCGCGGTCTTGTGTTTGTTCGGAAGCCGAGGCGAGGTCGAACTTCGAAAAAGAGATTCGCTTAGCCCGATTGCCGACTATCATGCAGCTTGCCAATTGTCGCTGAACGAGTTTATCCGACGACGCCAGTCCCGCTCACCTTCATCCAACGCCCTAATCAATTCCTGAACCATAGAATCAAGCTTCTTGGAGTCGGTCTCGTTGGTTACAGCAGCACACAATTCCCGCCAATCCCTTTGCTCGTGTCCAGCCATTTTGCGCCTCCGATCGTGCCCGCGGTTGTCTAGGCAGCATGTCATTTGCCAAGATGCTAAGTGTTTGAAATAGCGGACGCTGGTGAGATCTTGCGTGTAAATTTGCCCCGTCGCTTGGTACAAATGCGCTTCGTCTGTGGACACAAGTATTTCTTGTATTGCGACGTTGGTAGATCATGGCAAGTATGATGGCGGCTACGTGCTCCCCCAGGGCGACAAGGGCGAACGGCCACTTGAGATCAAACGTTTAGCTTCCAATACCCGTTGAGGGGAGCCCGTTGGACTCTACGTTCGCCCAAGAGAAGAGTCAGTGCGGTAGCAACAGCATCTGGGTGCTTACGAAGCTCTTCGGCCAAATCGCTCTCGCTGACGACGACCTCCCCAGTTGGGTAGCGTTGATGGACTTTGCGCCCGTATGTCGAAATCCTATTGGCGAGTGTGCGAAGTTCTTTCTTCCGGTTACGCTCCGCACGTTGGACTTTGGCTTTTTCGGTTTCGAGACCCCATCTGCAACTAGCTGCTATTCCGGTAGCACAAACGATCAATACGATCCACCAGTGCAGTGCTATCCACGAAAAGCCAGCCACGAAGGAATTCGTCATGGGTGTGTAGCACCTTGAGATCGGATGGGAACAGAATACCTGCTGGGCTACGCGGTACGAAGATTACAGAAGTCTTACGCCGTGGAACGATAATGGAAGGCAATTCATGCGAGAAATCGCCGATGGTACTGGCACCAGAGCAGACGAGATGTTGGGGCGGCCTGTCTCTCAGTGCGCTGCCCTTTGTCGCTGCGTTGCCAAAGACTGCGAGGCGTACATGAGCAGAATACATCCAGAATGCCCCGACTCAGACTCTTCTGACTACTCGGTACCTTCCCGATATCCTCCTTCGACAAGAGCCAGACGAGGAAGAAGACGAAGAGCAAGACGAGGGCAACGGCGAAGAAGATGAGGATGATGACGACATAGCCGACGACGGCTACTCGAAATGAAACCGCCCGTGTTTATTTCAGTGGGTGAATGATGGGAGCGAGTCGAAAACTCGGCTTGTTGCGATGCCGACGCCGTTAACAAGCCGGAAGGCAGCATCCGGACGACCGATGTTCACTTATTGTCAGTAGCTTCTTCCTCGATCGGCACAGCGGCTTGGCTGAAGTCCTCGCGTGCTTTTTCCCCTTGATTCTGTGGCGGGCGGTGGGAGGACTTCTTTTCGAGTTGATCAGCCTCTCGCTGTCCTTTATCGGCTTTTGTTCGTTTCTCTGACATGCATACAGTTTCCCACGGGCCGGAACCGATTGCTATCCCTGGGGATTTCAAACTGCACCGCTACGGACTCTGCGGCAGATTAACAACGGCAGCGTACAAGCCTAGCCCTGTGATTGAGCGAGCTACCTCTTCTTACTCTTTCAGGTCCCCTGAACTAAGTCAGCCCATCTGAAATGTTTCCTCTTAGCTTCCCTCTGAAAGAGGAATTCAGCCATGACCGTATTAACCCGTTGGGAGCCGTTCCGTGAGTTTTCCACCATGCAAGACCGCATGAACCGCATAAACCGTTTTTTCCGTGAATCGTACAGCCCCGAAGGATCCGAGGAAGCGTTGACGACCACCGGCTTCGCACCTCTGGTGACCTGCGCCTGAGCTGCAACACAGGCACGGATCCTTCTGCCCTACCGTCCCCTAGCGTTTTGGTGGGATACCGGAGATGTGGGAAACTATGGAGGACGCGGCAGCGAAACCTACGAGTGGTCAAATGGATCGGCACGATTCCTGTTATAGGAGTATGCACCGTCTGCGACCGCTCGTTCACGGTTTCGCTACCCGCCATCAAAAAGGGTCGCAGACGCGCAAGAAAGTCTCTGGGTTCAATTCACCGAGCACAAGTGTAAGCGAGAGGATGCTGATCGCGGAGGGTCAGTGTCTTGGAGACCGACTAGGTCCTCCGAAATGACGATGTTCTGTGTTCTTTCGGCAGGGCTGCGTAATCGGTAAATTTTGTTTCCGGCCACGATTAATTCATCCTGACTCTACGCGGAATCGGAGAGGGGAACGCTGCGTTCCAAGGTTTCGTGGTAGTTCCACGGCATCCACTCCGCGGGCTTAGACTCCACTTCCTGAGCATGGCGCTGCAACTCGGTCAGGTAGTCGAAGGAGTTGGCGTCGCACAACTGACAGGTGTGAATCAAGCTCATGAACAGATCACCCACCTCCGCTCCGTTCAGCGTCCGATAAAACAAGGCATTCTTCCGGTGAAGAATGGCCCGCTTCAGCGCCCTTTCGCAAATGTTGTTATCTAACGGCGCTCCGGCTTGCCGGAGAAACAATGTCAAAGGCCGCCAGTGTCGCAATAAGTACGTGATCGCCTCGCCCAGCCCCGAGTTCGGCTCCGTCTTGCGCTCGGCGAACTGCGCTTCCAGCCACCCATGGAGTTTCGCCATCACCGGGCCGCTGCGTTCTTGATGAAACTGCAGGCGCTCTTCCGGCTTCAGACCACGCTCCCGCGCCTCGGCATCGTGACCATACACCTCGCCCAGCATCTCCAGTACATAGCGACATTGATCGGGAAAGTTCTCCGCTACTTCTACGATTTGTCTTCTTCCATGGGCCAAGCAATTTGCCAGCAGAATCTCCACCCCCGCAGCCAACTTCGGAGCATTGCGCGAGAGTGCGTCACACATCTGAATAGGCGGGCCCAAGTGCTGGGCACGCTGCTTCAAAACCTCGGCAAGGTTCTCGCCGGCATGCTGGCGTCCGGTGAAGTACAGCGCAATCTTCCAACCCTGGCTGGTGGACACGATGCCGCTGGTGAATACGCCCGTGCGCTCGTCCGACGGTTCGCGCGTGAGACGTAACACTCGCATGCTGGTGTCGTCGTTGTGTACCACCTCACCCTGCGCCGCCTGCCGGATTAACTCGTTGCGCGCCGGTTTGAGTAACTCGGCTGCTTCTTCGACCACTTCCCATTGCGTCGCCGCCGGTAACGGAATCCCCAGCTGATCTTGGAGTTGTTCCAACCGATAGAACGGCGTCCCACTGCCATACTTAAGTTGCGCGATCATCGCGGCCGCGGTCTCGTCGTATTTTTCCGGACCTACTCCTTCCGGCTCTTGCGCGGTATATACCTGTCCGCATGCACCGCAACGCAGCCGTTCGAGCGAGTAGACGGTGGCCGCCAGCGGCGCCTGTCCCACAATCCGCACCAGCGTTTTCGGCTCTTTCTGCCCGTATACGTTGCCTTTTCCGCATTCCGGACAGCGATCCCCGTGCTTCAACTTCGCGTGCGCAATCGCAATCTTCCGCGAACTGACAAACGCCCCTGCACCATTGCGTCCATGTCCGGGCGCTGGGTGAACGTCGGTTTCCGGCTGAGTCCCGGCGCCAGCTTCCGCACCTTCCAATTTTCCCAGCACCGCGCTGGTCTTCTCCGTGCTGCGCGGCCGCACCAGCAACGCCGCCAGTGCATGCAAGGCCTCCTTGAGCTTCTCGTAATCGTCCTCGCTCAACGGCGCTTGCCGCGCTCCGTCCAACACCCGGTCCAGTTCGTCCAGATTTACATCAAGTCGTGGTCTCGCAGTTCTCATCCTCGCCCCATGAGCAGTTCGCGAAACTGCTTCGCCAACGGATATCCCAGAACCTCTTTGATCGACCGGTTCGGCACGTAGCTATTGCATTGTTTACCTCGTCCCGTCGTCTTGCCCAGCACCACCCAGTTGGCCGCACGGTAACAGGTTCCGCGGAATCGTTCCGGATCCACAAACGTCTCCAGGAAGTAGATCGGATGTCCGTAGATCCGCTGCCAGTCCGCGGAGATCCGCGACGCCATGCGCCCCAGGATATGCGAAGCCAAGTGTTCCACCTTTACCCACGGCAAGATTAAAAATCGCGTGTTGTAAGCCAGGAAGCGGAGGTTGCGACGGCGCTCTTCGGCGCTCCAGCCAATGTAGCGGTCGCGACTGCCCAGATGACGCGGGGCCGAGCACCATGCCAGGCAGGCAACCGGCCGCCCTTGCGCCCACACCAGGTACTTCAGGTGTTCTCCCGCCGGCTGCTGGTAGCCGAGATAATGATGTTCCTGCAACAAACTGTTCCACAACGGCTCTTTCCCGGTGCGACGAACCAGTTCGAACGCTAGCGGTTGGAGGTGGTGCAGCCCGTCCTGAATGGGCGTCGCATCAATCCGCACCGGCTCCGGTCTGGCTCGGTTGACCAGCGGGTTATGCCGCACATAACTTACTGGCGGCAACTCGATCTGGCCGGCACGGTCCAGCATGAGCATCAAGCCGCGACACACCATGTCCCGCAATGCACCATTGGCCTGGCGCCACTGCCAGGCTTCACAGAGTTTGGTCGATAGCGTGCGGCGGCTTTCCTGCGGGTGCTGCTCGATCAGTGCGCGTATATAAAGGATGTCTTCCTGGCTGATCTTCCGGCCCCGATATCTGAACTCAACCATCATCGATCAGCAGTATGAACTGGTTTTTCTTGGAACGCAAGGGGTAACGCCGTATTTTTTTCGCCGGGAGGGTTGATTACTTCAGCACGCTCACTCGCCGCCACATCGGTGCCGCTCGTACGCGCGACACATCGCCCGCCGCCATCAGCAACTGGGCCTCATAGGCTTCCAGTGCCCTGGCTGGTCCCGACCCTTCCGGCCACCACACGAATTTTCCTCGCGAAAGACGTTTTTGCGCCAACCAGTATCCTTGGCCGTCATAACTGAGTAGTCGGATCGTCGTCCCGCTGCGGCTCCGAAACACAAATACACAGCCGGAAAAAGGATCTTCTGCTAGCTTCTCCTGACAGAGTCGCACCAGAGAGTCAATCCCTTTTCGTCCATCGACTCGCTCGATGGCGACCAGCACGCGCATCTGCGGCGAGATCTGAATCATCTCTCGGTTTCCCGCCAAGCCCGCAGCAGGCTCATCCAATCGGGCGATGTGGCAGCTTTCCACTGAATGCGCACCTTGCTTCCACGCAACGACTCGAACTCGATCAAACACTCTCCCTGCATCGCTGAAGGTGGCGCGAATAGTTCGACGAATGCCGGCTTGCGTGCTTTTCGTCGGCGATGGGAAACTCCGCCGAGCCGTTTCTTCAGCCCCGCATAGTCCAGCCGTAGATGATGCGCGACGGAATACACACCGTGTTCCCGGGCCAGTTCTACTGCGGCTTGCCACACCGAATCCGGCAGTCTCTTTCCCCGTGGTTGGGTGCTACGAATCTCATTCAGTTGGAGTTGTAACTGCGCGATTGGCTCAGGAATGACTGCTGCGCTCATGCGATTCGCCCTCGGCCGCTCTTCGGCGGCTCAACGAAAGTAACAGGGCGAGTTAGCGGTCGTCACGCATGCTTGCCGAAAACACACGATGTTCTTCGACTGGAAGCCTGAATCAATCTGCTGCTTCCCCATCTGAATCCCAGCTTCAAGTGCCTCGTTCTCGCTAGCGGTAGTTTACTGTGCGCCGTGAAAAGCGCTGGTCCACTGCGGGTGAAAGTCCCGCCCGGGAACTGGTTCGTTCCACCCGGTAGCAATCGGAGCGGCGGTGGAGGCAACAAAGCCGTCGGAGCCTCCGGTGTAGAGGGTCGCCATGGCGACTTGGCGAGCATGTAGGCCGTAACCACCGTCGGTGAACGCTGTGCAAGCCCCGAAACGAGCGATGCAGGAGCCGACCCGCTAGTAATCGAGGGAAGGCCGATGTTGATGGAACGGTACGAGCGAACAAGTTTCATCGAACCTGCCGGGGTACTGGCGACGGCATGCAGGCAAAAGGGACCAGAAGCAACACGGGAAGCCCCAGCGGTGATCGCAGTCAGGATCAACTGGCAACTCGCGAGAGCCAGGCCGGGCCGTATGGGGTGGCGGAGAGGTCCGTACGACCGATGAAGCCGGGTAATGCCGGCGGAGGAAAGGGACCTCAGTTGAAAGGAACGCAAGAAGCAACGAAGACGGAGGGATTGACGTGAGTCTAACAACCCCAGAAAGCGTTCAGAAGTTGCAGATGGCGTTGCACGACAAAGCGAAGGAATCGCCCGACTTTCGTTTCTACTCGCTGTACGACAAGGTGTACCGGAAAGATGTCTTGGCATTCGCCTATGAACGCTGCAAAGCCAACGGCGGAGCAGCAGGAGTCGACGGCCAAACCTTTGAGGGCATCGAGGCATACGGCGTGGAACGATGGCTGGACGAACTGGCGCAAGAGCTGAAAAGCCGAACCTATCAACCACTGCCCGTGCGGCGGGTTTACATACCCAAACCGGACGGGAAACAGCGGCCGTTAGGGGTACCCGCTATCCGCGACCGGGCAGCGGAAATGGCGGCAGTTTTGGTGCTCGAACCTATCTTCGAGATCGATCTGCAGTCAGAACAGTACGCCTATCGGCAAGGCCGCAGCGCACTGGACGCGGTGAAACACGTCCACAAGCTGATTAACACTGGTCATGGAGAAATTGTCGACGCAGATCTCAGCAGCTACTTCGATACCCTTCCACACGCCGAACTTCTAAAGTCGGTAGCTCGCCGGGTCGTCGACGGGGCCATGCTTCATCTGATCAAGATGTGGCTCGAAGCCCCGGTAGAGGAAACGGACGAGCGTGGAAACAAACGTCGAAGTACGCGCAATCGGGACGAAGGTCGAGGAAGTCCACAGGGCTCCCCGATCAGCCCGTTGCTGAGCAATCTGTACATGCGCCGGTTCGTGCTCGGCTGGAAGAAGCTGGGACACGAAAAGCGTCTGCAAGCGTATATCGTTAACTACGCCGACGACCTCGTGATCTGCTGCCGTGGCAAAGCCGAAGAGGCCTTAGACACGATGCGGAACATGATGATGAAGCTGAAGTTGACGGTGAACGAAAAGAAGACGCGGGTCTGTAAGCTGCCGGAAGAGAAGTTCGACTTTCTTGGATACACCTTCGGTCGATGTTACTCGCCGAAAACGGGTCGGGCATATTTGGGCACGACTCCTTCGAAGAAACGGGTGCAACGCATCTGTGCGGCGATAAGCGAGGAAACTCGGCGAAGTAAAACCCAACTGGACCGGAAGACAGTAGTAGGGACCCTCAATCGAATGATGTTTGGGTGGGCCAACTACTTTTGCCTGGGGCCAGTCAGTAAAGCCTACTCGGCGGTGGAACGTCATGCCCGCAGGAGGCTACGCCAGTGGCTACGTGCCAAGCACAACCTGCGGGGATCGGCGACCAAGAAACATTCGGCAGCCTCCCTACATGACAAGCTGGGCCTTGCCCGCCTTACCCGGCGGACGAGTAGCTTTCCGTGGGCGACACCGTGAACCTTTCTCCGAGAGCCGGATGCGCGAAATGCGCCTGTCCGGTTCGATGAGCGGGAAGAGGAAACAGAGCTATGCCAAACCGGATTGAGGCGGCGAAGCGAAAGCCCAGCCATAAGCCACCGGGAGGCTACTGCCACTGCGCCTCTTCTCGACTCCACGTGAGTTGAATCGACGAGCTTGTAAGTAAGTATTTTTGATGGTGTTACGAACGTGGTGTTGTCTTACCCACGTGGGGTACTACGATGCCATCGCTGCAAGCCCGAGAGTCTTGACCAAGGCTTGTTGGGCCAGAGTCTGTTGCGAAAGCACATAGGCGGTGCGCGGCGGTCCCTTTTCGCCTTGAGGCGGATAGAGTAGAACGAACTGTTTGATTTGCTCGAGTTCCTCGAGCAGTTGCTCGACCGACAGATCCGCCCACCCAGCTTTGGTCTGCTGGTGCACATACTGCAACAGGGAGATACCCAACATGCAGTAGAAGGCGTGGATGCGAATCTTGCGGTCGGTCCAGTGATACATGGGATCCCAGCCCAACCACTCGCCATCTTTCAAGCCGCGGAACACGCGCTCGATGGATTGTTGACCGCCATAGCCGGCCACGACTTGCTCCGCGCTCCAATCCATGGTAACAGTTCAGGTACCTACTTGCTTAGTGCTGGACAAATCAGGACCGATTAGCAAAGCTATGGTGGATGAGTGCGAGAATTGGGCGACGAATTGCAGGCATAGGTGGCCGTGCTAGCGCTGGTCTATTCTCGCATAAGCCTCGCCACCCGGAATCCAATCCTGAGCGGCAGCAACGGGAGTTGGAACGTTTACGCGAAGAGGTAAAAGAGCGAGACGAAAGAATCGCCGAGCTGCAAAAGCAGATTGGTGAGAAAGAAAAGCAGATTGGTGAGAAAGAAAAACAGATTGGTGAGAAAGAAAAACAGATTGGTGAGAAAGAAAAACAGATTGGTGAGAAAGAAAAACAGATTGCCGATTTGGAGCGGCAATTAGCGCTGCGCAAACAGAACTCCACCAATTCCTCCAAGCCACCGTCTTCCGATGGATTAGCTGGTGAGCAGCGTCTGCGGGCCCGACGCAAGAAGAGCCGACGTAAGCCAGGCGGACAGCCGGGCCACCAGGGAGCGCATCGGTCCTTGGTTCCGGCCGAGAGAGTCAACCAAGTTTGCCCCATCCTACCCGAGCAGTGCCAGGGTTGCGGAGAGGCTCTACCCACGGAGCTCGAACACGCGCAAACGGTGAGTACTCCCCAACGACATCAGGTGACCGAGTTGCCGGCCATGGGCGCACATGTCACTGAATATCAGTTGCATTGCGTAGCCTGTGAGAAGTGTGGCGCGAGCACACGTGCGGTGTTGCCCCGGGAGCTGCAAGGGAACTTCGGACCCCAACTGACGGCACTGGTGGCCTATTTGACGGTGGTTTGTCGCATGCCCCGGCGCGTGGTGGAAGCGCTTCTCGAGCAAGTATTGGGGGTGGAGATGAGTTTGGGAAGTACTCAGAAATGCTGGGAGGAAGCTAGTCAGGCCGTCGCCCTTCCCTGTCAGGAACTGGAAGAGCAATTAAAGGATGAACCGGTGCTGAACGTGGACGAGACCGGCTGGCGTACCAATGGCGATAAACGTTATCTGTGGGCGTTTGTGGCCTGGCGGTTTGTGGTCTATACCGTGGCCAGCCGTGGTAGCGAAGTCTTAGTCCGTTTGCTAGGAGCCACATTCCGCGGGGTGCTGTGCAGCGACCGTTTTAGCGCGTACTTAAAGTATCACTCCGGCAAAGCGCAGTTTTGTTGGGCGCATCTCAAGCGAAATTTACTGGGCATTATGGATCTCACCAAGAACAGCGCGGTAGAGCGATTCTGCCGGGACGCACTGGCGGCACATGCCCGACTCTTTCGCCTCTGGCACAAGTTTCGCGGCGGCCAGATCGATCGCCAGCAACTAATGGTCCGTTCCATCCCCATTCAAAAACGAATCTTCACTCTCGCCGAGCAACACTTAAACAGTTCCCATCGCGAGGTGGGGAACCTTTCTCTCGCTCTGTGGGAGCATAACGAGCGCCTCTTTACTTTTCTCGAACAGGAAGGCGTCGAGCCCACCAACAATAGCGCGGAACGGGCCCTGCGCACCGGTGTGCAATGGAGAAAAATCTGCTTCGGAAATCGTAGCACTACCGGCGAGTTAGCCACGGCTCGACTGCTGACCGTTGCTGAAACCTGTGATCTACAAAAACTCAATATCCTGGCCTATCTCTCGGTGGCCATTGCAGCGCACCGCCGTTATCTGCGAGCCGCTACACTGTTACCGAGCCGAACAGCCTGAACTGTTACAATCCATGCGGTTGGTCAGCAGCACGGTGCGCCCCAGGCGCTGATTGAGTAGCTGCGGAAGAGCCGCGGAGTCGAAGTCAAACTGCAAATGCCAGCCACCGTCCTGCTCTTGCAGTTGATAGCGAATGAGCTCGGCCAGAAACGGAGCGGACAACCAACGGTGAATCTTGCGCTCAATCTGCTCCTGCTTCCAGCGCGCTTTCGGTTTATTCAGTTCCATGGCCAGACGGCGGAGCGACTGCAACACCCGGCTGAGGCTGGTCGTCAGACTGTGCAGTTGTTCACCGGCAAAGGAAGCCGAGTACTTCACCACGCACAGATACTCGCGTCCATGGACTAGAGTTTTCTCGGCGGTGGCGCGCACCCCGGGTTGGGCACTGCTGCAGGCGGGTAATTCTTCCGTCGCTCGACTGCGGAGTTCCGGCGGCGCTTGATTCCAGGGCAAGGCCGAGATCCAGCCCACACCCGCTTCTTCCAAGGCCACCGTGTTGGCCAGCGCCGCCGAACCTTTATCCAACACCAGCGTGACCGTCTCGCGCGCGATCTGGTTTTGATCCAGCATGCGCGTGATGCGCGTCAACGCCGTGGAAAACTCTTCCACGTCGGCTACGTTTCCGGGATACACGTGATGACATAAGCTCAAGCCATGCTCGCCATCGAGCACGTAACTCAGACCGACTTGCCGCAGATTATGGCGGCCCTGCTTGTTGTGTCCGCGCTGGGCCAATTGATTGCGCGGGTTGGTGCTGGCGATATAGGTGTAGAAGTTGGTGGTGTCATAGGCCAGCAGACGACGACTCACCAGTTGTTTCTCTTTCCATACTCCCAGCAAACGCAACTGGGCTTGCTCCAAGGGATCGTCGGCCGAGGAGAGCGCTTCTGGGCCTTCCGGCAAGATCTGTTCAAAGGCGTCCCAGAACGCTTGCGAAGTAAAGCGTTCGGGGGGAACTGCCAGAGCGTCGACAGGATGGAGGAGCGATACCAATCGGGAACTTCGGTTTTGGGGCCAGGCTGGCAGATGCGGTGGATGGCCGCCAGCAAAAGGTAGTGAGCGGGCGAGGGTCCGGAGCGTGGCGTAGGCCAGAGCGATTGCAGCAAGTCCCAGACGCCGGTTTGCTGAGCGGCGGCCCAGAGGGCGGCGGGCAAGCCAAACTCGCGGGTGGTGGCGGCCAAGGGGACGGGGGCGGTGCGGTCGCGGACCAACTCGGCGAGTTTCTCGGCGGTACCGAGATAAGCCTGATGAACGATGCGGGGCTTGCCGTCGACGCGGGCACTTTCGACGACGTAGTAGTAGAGTTTGTTGCCTTTCTTCTTGGCGACGAGGCTTGCCATACAGGGTAATACAATATTCCAACTACTCACCTCCGTCAAGCAACAAATGCATAGATATGCACAGGAATCTACTTAATACAGGGTAATACAAAAAGTTGACGGCGAGAACTTGCAGAACTACTCTGTTGGGAATGACTTAGCGGCGCTGCTTTGGACTCTTACTCGAGCGCTCCCAGTAAACTACCGCTAGGGAAGACTTTCCCGGATTCAAAGGGAGTCTCATCAAAGGAACGCCCCATGTTCTTCCTTACCGCTACGCAAGACGAAGCCAGCTTTCTCAGCATCACGGTACTCCACTTTTAACGTCCGACGCGATCTGGTCTGAGATGGTTTAGTCCATCGGGGCAAGCTGCATATAAATCCACCATGCAAAGGCGCCAATGACCAGAATCATAACCCAGATGATGACGCGGGTTAGCCTGCCGGGACCGAAGTGTATAAGCACTTTCGCCGTCATGGTTTCACTGTGATGAAATGTCGCTCGGTAATCGATTTCGAGATCGTCTTCACTCACCCGGACTGGAAAGCTTTTGACGCCTTGAGGTGCCGGCGGGTCATCCCGCCATATTTTCGATTGTGGAGCTGGCGGAACGTCTTCTTTACTTGGCCGACATCACGAGCAACAGCACAATCAGCATGGCCATCACCAAGGTTGTGATCAGCGAAAACGTGCCATGCAACGGGTGGCTGTGGAAGTAGCGTCCACTATGTGTTCTGAAATGTAGCAAGGCTCTCATAGAAGCCTCCTCGCTGGTGGCACTCCGGCAGAAGTAGACGTCGCCACTTACATATTAGCCACCATTCCTCGCAGGATTGCAGAGGTACTGGTCGCAATCCAGTCTCCATAGACAGACGGTGGTCGAATACCGTCAGCTCTTCTTGCCGGTCACGGCAAAGAACGCAGCCGCTTCCTGCTCCACATTCTTGCTGCGGCAGTGCGGGCAAGAGATCCGTTCTTTGTCGTGCTCCGCCAGGGTGAGGACCGTCTCAAAGGACTTCTTGCAGTCATTGCAGATGTAGTCGTATACGGGCATGGGGGCACCTCGCGTGGGGACTCTCTGAGAATTGTAGCGCGATTTGAATGGCAAGGGGCGAGCCAAACTAACTGCTGTATACCCCACTGCAGTGAGGCTGCGTAGGTCTAAATGCGCAAGTCGCTCCCGGCCGCGTAATATTCCAGCGTCATTCGTGCACGTGATTGAGAAATGGCATGAGCTTGCGGGCGCGCGACGGGTGCCGCAGCTTGGATTTGCACGCGCATTAGGCGTTATTGTCGACAAATCGCGATACGCTCATTGGCCGACCCGCGTCGATGAGTTCAACGCCGATGTTACAAACAGCAACTCCGTCCTTGGGTCTGTCAGTGACTCGATCAGCCTACGCCTCAGGCGCTGGCCGCAGTTTGTGCCATCCGGTGAACGCGAGATGGAAAAGCAGGTTCGTGGGTACCATCAGCGATACATAGACAATCGGAATCATGTAGACGTTGGTGCCCGGAAAGCAGTAACGCGCCACATACAGCACGACAATCACGCTGCGCATGCCGGTGGAGGTCGCCAACACCCGGCGTGACTCGCTGTCGGGTCCGCCAATCAGGCAACCGATCAACATGGACAGAAGCAGCAACAGGAGCATCGCCAGGATGGTCCCGCGGCCGCGGATTATATTAAGGGCCTCGCGCCGCACCAGGCGCGTCTCCCACATAAGAAAAATGAAGACAATCGAGGCCAGAACGCCAAGAGGCAACACCAGTCGAGGGGCAATTCTTGGCGCGTGTCGAGCGGCCCACAAACCAGCGCACAGTGGCAGCGCGATGTACAGCACGATGCTCGCGATCAGGACGAGGATCGGCCGCTGATTGCGCTGCGCAGCCTGCGGCATCAACTCGACGGCCAAGGGGGTCATCGCGATGCTTACCAGCGAAAGCACGAAAGTCATGGCGGCAGCGAATGGCAGGCGCGTCTTCGCCTGGCGCGTGAACTGCAACGCAATCGGCGTTCCCGGTATCGCGGCCAGCAGCAGGATGCCGACACTGGCGTCGGGTGTGAGCGGGAAGATCTGAACCAGCAGGAAGCCTATGGCCGGTATGAGGACGCAATTCGCCAGCAGGGCACGGACAAACAGGGCGCGCTTGCGCACGATATCAAGCAGCTCTCCGCCGCTGACACCCAGCCCGATCGAGAACATGACGATGACAACGAACACGTTCAGCAACGGCAAGGGCGAAATCAGCACGCTTTTTTCCAGTAAAATCCGGTCGCGCAGCACGCCGATTGAACCACAGGAAGGCGGTCCCTGCGAACGACAACTGGTTCGGGGCGGATCATAGTTCCACTTTACTCTTCAATCGTCGGGTTCATGCGCGAACGAATCACTCCGCTTTTTCGATGACGGCCTCGACCTTTCCGTCACGAATCGCACGTTTGAGCACGGCGTGGTCTTTTTCGTTCTGATCGGCATACGCGATCGAGAAAGCGGCGAGAGCTTTGTCGAAAGAGTCGCTCTTGCCCAGGTAACCGCTGATCATCGCGGCGTCCCCGGAGCGCGCGTGGGAGAGCGCCAGCGAGTAACCGCAAAGCTGGCCGAAGAGAATCATCCAGGCCGCGTCGAAGGTCTCGACGGCGAACTTGATCTTGACGTCCCGGAGCTGGCGAACATAAAAGTGACGCCCTCGCCTACCCTCGGTCCAGCCAAGGAAGATGTCGCTCGCCGGCTGCATAGGTTGTGGTCTTGCATGCTCAGTTCACTTCTTTTGTGGCTGTTCGTGAATTCGAGCACGCTCCCCCAGTTCCACCAGTTTCTTTATCTCCAACTCCTGGGTGAAGATTTCCCGCAAGAGAGTCAGGCTGCCTCCAGCAGCAACGTCTTCGGCATGTTCTTCGGCCAGCCACCGCTGGAATAGTTCTTCTGTAGTCTTTGTCATGCTTTCCTCTCAATCGAGTGTCTATGCGTGCAAATTTGCTCGAAGGTGTTTATTCTTGTACTCTCGCAATCACCTTGCTGCAACCGGAAAATTTTGCCCTGCGCCGCAATATGGGGACGCGATTTCGATTTCCGAATGCTCTACCACCAGCGAACACTCTACACGTTGCGGGGAATGACGAATGCGCGGGAAATTAGTCTTGCTGAGGTGTCCGACGAATTGGACCATCATTGCCCTGGAGCATTGTCCAAGAGCAACGAACTTTGACCGGGCCGAAGAGCTAGTTTTTCCCCGGCTCGGTCCTTTTGCTGCTGCCTGCTGGGGGATTAGTGCTTACCAGCGAGCTACTACTGCAGGTCGGCATCAAGCCGAGCTTTACTTCTTTTCGTCCGTGGTTTCTTCGACTGGTTGCAGCGGGTGCGTGTTGCCGATCCGCGCCGGCACTTACCGATCCCGTTCAATGCATTATGAAAGAGCGCCCCGCTTTAGAAGGCCGAAGCCGGATGTGGCGCCGCCTCCGCTGCGCTGCGCTGTGCAGGGCTTCGCTCCGCTACGGCGGCGCTTGGGAGTAACTGCAGTAGTGTACCCAGTGGGAAAGAACCACAGGAGAGGATAGGCAAGTCGGCTGGAGAATGGCACTTTACCTTGAGGGAAAGCCAAGCGTCGAAACAAATGAGCTTTCCCCCAAGGAGGCAACTCGAATGAGTCACGACGTCAAATATATCGGAATGGACGTGCACAAGGAAGCGATTGTAATCGCCGTCCAGAATGAGAGCGGGAAGCTGGTGATGGAGTCCGTGATCGAAACCAAAGCCAGCAGCATTCTGCAGTTTCTCCACGGTCTACGGGGCGAGCTGCATGTGACCTGGGAAGAAGGCACCTGGGCCGCCTGGCTGTATGATCTGCTGCAGCCGCATGTGCAGCACATTGTGGTGTGCAATCCGCGGCGCAATGCCCTCTTAAAGGAGGGCAACAAGAGCGACAAGGTGGATGCAGGCAAGCTGGCCGACTTGTTACGCACCGGGATGCTGCGACCGGTCTACCACGGAGAAAACGGACTACGAACGCTCCGCGAGTTGGGGCGCAGTTATCAGACCATCAGCAAAGATTTGACGCGGGTGATGAATCGACTGAAGGCGCTGTATCGCGGTTGGGGCATTCCTTGTGCCGGCACCCAGGTTTATGCTGCACGCGCTCGAGAGAAATGGTTGAGCAAGATTCCGCAAGCCGGCGTGCGCCGGCGGGCGGAGCTGCTCTATCAACAGCTGGACGGATTGCAGGCCTTGCGGCGAGAGGTGCGACCCGAGTTGTTGGCCGAGAGCCGGAAACATAAGGCCGCGAAACTGCTGCGTCAGATTCCCTGCATCGGTCCGATTCGAGCCGCGCGATTGATCGGGCTGATGCAAACCCCGCACCGGTTTCGCAGCAAGCGGCAACTATGGACCTACAGTGGGCTGGGCATTGAGACGCACGACAGTGCGCAATACTGCTTTGTGCGTGGACAAGTGCAACGCTCCAAGAAACCCCAGCAGGTTCGTGGTCTGAATCGAAATCACAACCATGAGATGAAAGAGATCTTCAAGAGTGCGGCCACCCGGGCCAGCTGTGGCAGGGGACCGTTCCACGATTTCTACACGGGTCTGCTGGCCAAAGGGATGAAGCCGGAGATGGCGCGTCTGACACTGGCGCGCAAGATCGCGGCCATCACCTTGACACTTTGGAAAAAGGAGGAACGTTTCGACGTCGAACAACTGAAGACGCAAGCAGCTTGAGCATCGAATAGAACCCAGGTGATCTCCCAAGGTTTTTCATGCCTCGGTGGTAGCCAATCGGTTCGTGCGATGCTCCGGTTCGAGGGAGAGTATCCAAACGCTCATTCAGGCACTCTGTGTGCGGTAGTCCAGCACCGAGTCTCCGACTCAATCCTATGCCCCCTCGGATAACCGAAAAAAGCTATAGGCCTCGAGCCTCACATAGGATCATGGTTGGCACTTAAGCCAACGCTTAGCTTGCGTAGCTTCGGAACCGAACGGCGTCGTGCGCCATTGACTTCATGAAACCGTCGAGTTGGGACAAGCAAGTGGGGTTGGCATCGCCGCGGGAAAGTGCGGCGAGCCAAAGCGAAAAAACCAATAACCCCTCTAAGGATGTGGTGAGGAATGAGGTGGGGCTGGATGTAAGTCACTACGCCCGCATCTCTCAGAGGGGCGGGGAGAAGCTTTTTTCCTTGACATCCCCTTTCATAGGATGAGCGTTATTGATTCCATACCATACCAATGTCGGCTCCCATGCCCGAGTAAACTTTGGTGGTGATTCCACTGCTCCGGTGCGGGGTGGTCAGAACAGCAGAAGAGAGTTGAACTCGAAGAACCGTGTCAATGAGCATAAGGTCCTGCCGATGACGGAAAATGCCTCTCTCGGCATCCGAACGGCAGAGCGTGTGGGTTCTGACGTGGTGCGAGGGAAAAATCGGTGAGGCGCCAGGCAAACGCAAGGTGTATAGCTCCCAAACGAAAGCCCTGCTTGCAAATCACACCTGTAAAATCACCTGTAAGAAGGCCGTCTTCGCCGTACTTGAGGTACTGAGGCAGTGCCCGACGGTTTCTAAGTTATTGGAAGTGTGGAACCACAGAAGCGTGTCAAGGTAGCGCTCTAACCAACTTGAGCTACGCGCCTACTTGCGGACTACTGACATTTTACCAGACCGTCTTTCGCCCCGCCGCCGGTTTTTCAATACGTGCAGATATTCGCGGCCTCAGTGCGGAGGATTAGTAAGTGGCTACCGAGATAGCTGACGTAAACCAGCCGTGGCGTTGAAAAACGAACCCAAAGCAGTAATTTCCTCAGTGGTCACCCCAAAACCGGCCAATTCAGCGAATTTCAGCGCCTGCGGCGAACGAACAATCAATAACTTGCGAACGAATTTCGGTTGTTGGAACACGCTTGAAAAGAGTTTTTCAACACTACCGGCCATTACACTCCCTCGAAAGTCGCGGATAACCTGTTGTTTGGAATCATTGAACCTTGGCAAGGCACTTTTCATCCCTATGGGTGGGGCCGCAGGCCCATGTGAACTCAAACCCCCCGTTTCTGCACTTGCTCCAACCTCGTCTTAGGTTCCTCGCAGGGCCGTCGAGCTGAATTTACACACGTTCAAACTCCAATAACGGACAGTTATTGGCAATTATCAGAGGTTACTACTGCATCTGGATCGTGGCATTGCCAGTAATTAGTGGTATGTTGCACTGGCAATCGGCTGTGCGGGATCTGACTTGGTCCTTCTGGGTCGCAAAACATCGCGAACATAAAGAGAGAGCGCCCCAGACTCAGACGCTCTCCCGAACAGCCCTCCCCCGAGAACCGCTCTCGGGCACGATACCACAAGTGGCCTACGTCACAAACAATTATTGTCATTGTCAATGACTAACGGTGTCATGTGCAGTGACAACCGTACAGCATCGACCGTATCGGAACCCGCCAGGTCGGGTGGTTGACACTTAAGAAAATCGACTCGCCTTCCTCGTCGGGTCTGCTCCTAGCTTAGTTAGCTAGGCGTTCGATTTCCAATCCTTTTCTCAGCCGATTCAATGACTGTTGCAAACAGGCGTGGCTGTTGAAAAACTCCTCCCCGCGAAGTTCGCAAAATAAAATTGCGCCAGGAGGCGGTCAGTACTCTCGCTACAGGAGACAGCGGAGCTATGGCACGAGATGGTTCCTTCCACTGTGAACTTGAGAGTCGAAAGATAAAGACGAAAACGGGAAGCAAGTGCCGACAATCAAGTGTCATGGCGAACTGGTCAGTAACACCGCGGGTGAGACAAAAGAAGTGGTGAGGCCCCTCATCCTTCTTGGCGGTCGCATCATTATTGACCTTGGCGATGTAAAACATCTGGGTAGCGCGGGCCTCGGAGCGCTGGTTGGCCTCAAGACGTTCGCAATCAACCAAGGGCTGTGCATCCTTGAACTCGCCAACATGACACCTGGCGTGCTGGAATTGCTGCGCATCACTCATCTGACCCAGATGTTCTCGTCCTAAGGCCGACCTTGACGTAACATTGCGAGCTTCACATGTGCCTGTGGCCCACCCATAGACATGAAAATTAGGTCGAGTCGGCGCGTACGATCAATCTAGCGTGGACGGCAAAGGTCGTTTGCACTCTGGATGTAGTGAGGTCGTTTCTGAGCTTGATCTGGAGCGCGCGTTTTGAACCAATCAGTGTCGCGCCACCCCTCTTGGCGGGAAGGGTGGTAGCACGTGAGGGTGTGTAACCTTTATCGCGCGCGTTCTGCCGCTTCCACGCCAGGAGGAAGCGATGTCGTACAAGATAGCGGGTATTGATGTACACAAGAAAGTGCTGATGGTGGTGGTGATGGATGCGAGTACGCCAGACGAGAAGCCGGAGCGGCGACGATTTGCCACCCTACCGAGCGAATTGCGCCGACTAATCGATCTGGTTACGGGAGCAGGCCTGGGTGGGAACCCGTCCCGGAAAGAACGAAAGTGCCGAAGAGAACCACAGTAGCCGCTCCGCGAAAGGGAATAAATCTCTGCGGCGGGCACTGAACCAGGCGGCGCACGCTGCGGTGAACAAGAACGGTAGTTATTTTCAGGCCGTGTTTCGGCGTCTGCTGCGGCGGCTGGGCTATCAGTCCACTATTTGGGCCGTCGCTCATCGGCTCTGCCGCGTGGTCTGGAAGATCTTGCATGAGGGGGTGCGATTCATCGAGCAAGGCCGCCAACCGGATCCTCAGACGAAGAGGAAACGCGCCCAGATGCTGGCGCGAGCGCTGTGCAAGCTTGGCTATGAGGTCGCAATCACGCCCATAAACCCTGCTACTGCCAAACACGGAATGCCCATGTAGGAGAGGATTTTCGAGGGAGTGTAATGGTCTAATCCGATCATTTTCAGCTGTCCGTTGTTGGTTCAGGTTTGCGGGAGTGTCGTCTCCCGGCAAACACTAATCCGGGAGAGACTTGGAGAAAAGCCATGGAAATAACTTTGGTTCGTCATAGGCTTTGTTCCAGCAGGGGTGTCCGACACCTGGATATTCGGTGTAGTGAACTTCGGCGCCGATCTGTTTCATTGCTTGGGTCATCCGTCGAGATTCGGTGACCGAAACGATGTCGTCGTCGGCTCCATGAAAGATCCAGACGGGTGTCTTGCCGACTCGCTCGGCTGCGGCCAGGTAGCTCTTGGGTGAGTCTGGTGGTGTCACTTTCGCAAGACCAGGGTAGGCATTCAGCGCTGCGCCCGGAGGGCGAATGCCGCCGCAAATCACTACCAGAGCCGCGAATTTTCCTGGATATTTCTGAGCAAGATGCCAGGCGCCAAAGCCTCCCATAGATAGCCCGGTGAGATAGGTCCGCTGAGAGTCCCCATGGAATTCCTTAGTCGCTTGTTCCATCGCGGTCATGGCTAAGTCGTCCATGGGGGGCAGCATCCACCAAAGATGTTTTGGACATTGCGGCATGACTACAATTGCTTTGATGGCGCTACGGTTGGAACGGATGGCCGTGCCGATGCCCACGTCGGTTTGCAGCAAACCGTCGTCCCCGCGCTCGCCGGCGCCATGAAGGGCAAGAATCACTGGCCATTTTTGATGAGGCGTCCAATCCTCCGGAACGAATACCTGATATTTGAAATTAACGGCTTGGATCGTAATGGTGCGGTCGATGAACCCCGTCTCGTGTTTTCTTGCGTAAGCCGGGAACGGGACCAGCAGGCAGAGAAACAAAAATGTTATCAACGCTTTTGAAAAAACAGCCACCGAGTTCCCCCGAGGCTAGACTTTAGCACGTAATTTTGGCGTAAAGCCGCCTGTTTCCGTATTCGAGTGTCGAATTCGGGCGACGGTTGGCTGTCAGATGGCGTCTAAGTAAGGTGAGTGCGGGACGCCGATTAGAACTTGATGCGATGCGGGGAGTGATGCTTGTCTGGATCGCTTTGACGCATCTGCCCACGGCTGCAAGTTCGTGGGTAAATCAGCCTTTTGGTTTCGTGGGTGCCGCGGAGGGTTTTATTTTTCTCTCGGCGCTGTTCACTGGACGGATTTACTTCCGTATCGCGGAACACGATGGCTATCGAGCGATGACGCGAAAGGTATGGGCACGCTCGCTGCGCTTGTATGGTTACCACGCTCTCTTGCTGGCTTTTGCGTTCTTGGTGGCAGTGCCCATTGCCTCCCATGGCGATCGGCCGGGGCTTCACAATCTCCTGGATTTTTATTTCACGGCCGGGGCTAAGCAAGCGGTTATGGAAGCCGCCCTGCTTATTTATCGGCCGCCTTTGCTCGATATTCTGCCCATGTACATCATTTTTCTGTGGTTCACATCGGTTGCAATTCCGCTGGCGCGGAATATCGGATGGAAACCGATCTTGTGGACATCTTTCGCTTTCTGGGTGCTCGCGCAGGTCGGCTTTCGGAGCGCCGAACACACCTTCATGATGCGATACATTCCTACGCGGATTCCGTTGAACGAGATGGGTTCATTCGACTTATGGGCTTGGCAATTTCTCTGGTTTGCGGGTGTGTGGTTAGGTGTGCGATGGGCCCAGGAAACCCTGGCGATTGAAACATGGGCTAGGAGGGCGGCTATTCCAGCTGTGGTCATCGCTGTCTTTTGTTTCATCATTCGGCGAAAACTCGCGCACGGTTTAGAACTGGGCGCTCTTGAGTTTCTCTTTGACAAATGGCACCTCGGACCGATAAGGATGCTCGATTTCGCGGCAGTGGCAGCGTTGCTAATCCTCTCGCAACCGATCACGAAGACGGCAGCGATAAGGCCTCTCGTACTGTTGGGACAATCTTCGCTGCAAGTCTTTTGCGTCCATCTTCTGTTTTGTTTCGCCGGTCTCACGCTGATGGGCAATGCGTCGATGCTAAACGGATGGCGACAATTCACACTTCTGAGCATGACATTTACGGCGATGTTAATCACAGCGAAGATTTTCTCAAAGAGCGAGGCCAAGAACGAACGGCAAGGACGAACACAAATGTCGTCCGGATCTGATCCAGCATCTGTAACAAACTTGGGGGTGGGGAGAGTCAACGGGCGCTGACCTGCTCGGATGCGATTTGATCCGTCTCACCGGTCGAACCTCGGATAAAACGGTGGGAGAGACTGATCGCGTTGTTCGTTGAAGATTGCCGATTAGGCGGCATAACTGGCCAATCATGATACCCGCGCGGACGTAACTCAAGCAGATAGAGAGACTTAAGGGCGCGTGCACAGATTGGACCAGTTATGCCGAAATTAACCGGCCAAACTGTTTGATTTTAGGGCGCTTCGCTGTAAAGCAAAGAACAAACAGATTTGGCTGGTTAATTTTAGCAAACCGGAGTTATCAGTGGTGACCAAGAAGGCAATCTTGTCAACTGGCGTAATATCGCGGTCAGCGAGCGCGGAAGAAACGCATTTCCGATCTCGATGTGGAAGCCACAAAGGAAGTGAATGCTGATCGTGTTTCGGCTCAGCAACCCCTGATCGCCCATGAGCTTTGGGTGGCGCGAAAAAAGCCTACCCGAAATGCCGGCGGGGAATCCGAGGTAGTTCTCAATTCTCGAACTGGAACCTGCCTGACCGCCGGGTGAATGCGTCTCCAGAAACAAGACGTCGAGACCTTCTGAGGCACCATAAACCGCCGACGCTAAACCGGAGGGACCGGCACCTATAACTATCAAGTCGCGCACCTGCGTTTCATCGACGGCCAGATTGAAGCCCAAGCATTCTGCGATTTGCTGATTCTTCGGATTGCGAAGAATCGTCTCACCGCGACAGATCACCACAGGCGTGTCGGTAGTAGAAATTCGGAACCGATCCGGCAGAGTCTGCACGTCCGCATCGCGGTCAAGATCTATGTAAGTGTAAGGGTGGCCGTTGCCAGTCAGGAATTCCTTAATCCGGAACGTCTCGGCGGAATGGTTCGAGCCCACGAGGGTGACGTCGCCTATGCCTTGGGTCAGCAACTCCACGCGGCGAAGAATGAAAGCGCGCATCAGAATCTCGCTCAACTCCTCGTCTATCTGCACCAGCCCAAGGACGTTCTCGCGGCTGAGTTCGATCACCTCGCCCGGCTGACGCGCGCGAACTCGCGCGAGCGCGCGACGTCCAGAGAGCGTGTTGACCTGACCGGTGAACTGACCAGCGCGAAAAACGGTAATAAGTGTTTCCGTTGTAGCTGAGGGACGGACAGCCTCTAGTATATCGTTTCACTAAAACATATACAAACTATCCGGTGGTCAGAGCCTCGAACTTCTTCCACCGATGAACGACGGGAGCGGCATTGATTTCCGCAATGCCCTGAAGGATGCGGGTTTGGAGTTCCTCCCAGGATTGCACCCGGATATGTCGGAGAAAGGTCCTGGCCATCTTTCCAAACAAGGTCTCGACGAGATTGAGCCATGACCCGTGCTTAGGAGTTAGCACGTATTGGAAGCGATTGGGCCGTGATGCTAGAAATGCCTGGGTTTCTCTCGAGATGTGCGCGGAGTGATTGTCCATGATCAGGCGTAGGACCGACTCCGCGGGATAGTGGGCGTCGAGATCCTTGAGCAGGGCGACGAACTCCCGACTACGATGGCGACGCTCGACCCGGGCGGTCACGTGCCCGTTGTGCAGGTCCAGTGCAGCCAGAATCGAACACGTGCCGAGGCGTTTGTACTCGTGGTCGCGGCCGAGGCCGGAATGCTTGCCTGGCACCGGCGGCAAATCCGGGGCGGTGTTCGCAACCGCCTGTAAACCGGGCTTCTCATCGACAGAAACCGTTATGATCATGGGGATCATTCCGCCGCCATTCTGGTTTTGCAGAGCAACCTCCTGATAAACCAGCAGAACCTCTCGCATTTTGGTTTCGAATTCGGGATCGCGCCGTTCCAGGTAGTATTTCACCCTCTCCGGATGCAGCCGTTGTTCGGCGAGAATTCGGTGTACCGTCGCTTTTGCGGCGCGGGCAAGCGATGCATATCCCGCCTTGCGGGCGTGCTCCCGCACATGCCGGGCGAGCGCGCTCCGCGTCCAAACCTCCGCCGCATAGCCGAGATCTTTAGGCTTGGAACAGGCCAGATGAATCACCCAAGCCTTGGCCTCCTCCGTGATTAGGGGTTCCTTGGGTCGGTGGTAGGCGTCCTTTAGTGCCGCGTCGGAACCCATCGCAAGCGCCTTGCGGATCCATTTATCGACGCTCTTACGGGTCATGCCCACCGCCCTTGCAATCTGGCTAACGTTCTCGCCGGAATGGTACCGCAGCACGATACGCGCTCGCTGCGTCTCTCGCCAAGGTGCCGTCCGCGAATCCCGCAAGCTACGGAGGTGCTCGACCTCCTCCGCGCTGAGTTTCAAGCGCGGCCGTTTTGAGATGCCCGCCACAGGAGCACTGTAGCATTAAGTATTCCTATGTGTATATATTTAATTGAAACGATATACTAGTTCGCCGGAAACCACAACAAAGAATGGGATGGCACCGTCACTCTGCTCGACGAGAACTTCTCCGTTTGAGGTCGCGCGCATCCGACCGATGGCGGCGATCCGACCAATCTGTGCCGGCGTCAGAACCGGAAATATCTGTTCCGCGCGAGACCTGGTCAGTGGAAGCCGAGTCGTTGTATCAAGCATAGGAATGAACAGATCTCTCTCTGCTTTCGGTGACATACTCATCTCCTGCTTGCGTGTGACTGGAGGTGTTGTTACGGCCCGGCCGCGGATGAATTGTTCTGAGTCAAGTGCGTGTCTTTCATCCTGCCCCGACAGTCTCCCGCGCTGTGAACCTATTTCGCGTATTGCGCCTCACCGTTGCCAAACGACCAGCTCTCTAAATCTGGTTGAAGTGCCAAAACATATTCTGCAGATTCTTGCCGGCATCCATAGTTCACTTCACGAAATGTCTATTAAAGCTCAACCATTCCTGTGTCTGACGATGTGAAGTCGAATCGTCTTCATATCACGCCCGGAAGAGGAACGGTGGTGAGGACCAGTGCGGATTGCGGTGGCGCGAGGACAGAGTAAGCATTGGCAGCACCGCTATCTGCTTTGCTCTTGTGCCCAACGTCAACTATTCATCCGGTTGGTTGTCACGGACAAAGACTGTGGCATCTTCGCCCGCGGAACTTGTGCATGAGCCACTCACAATGGCGTATCCTGGCTCGATGACAAACGTCTCGGGGACCAAGGACAAAGCCTCCGCGGGCGACCCGATTCTTCCCAAGTGCTCTGTCATCGAGGTGCACGTAGGCGAATTGAAGCAGTTGTTCAACGCGATCGATCCGTCTCCATTTCGCGACAAGGACCTAGACCCTAAAGCTGAGGAGTTCATCGTGGGTTGGGCCAAGGACTTGCCCCGCGACGCCACACTCGCTCTGGTGGTGGATCTCGACCGCGAGGCCGGTTTACCGGATGAGGCTGCCGTCTTACGCGACGCGATTCACGAGTTTTTCAGTCAACGCGCTCAAGCATACCGGCGGCGTCTGCGTGAATTGTTTCGCGTGGGCCGGACTAGCCTTGCGATTGGCCTCGTTGCTGTAGCATCGGCGATTGCCTTGGGCGACTTTCTAGCTGCATTGATGAAGGGCAGCCGCATTGGCGAGATTGTTCGCGAAAGCCTCACGATCGGCGGCTGGGTCTCCATGTGGCGCCCACTTGAGATCTTCTTATATGACTGGTGGCCGATTCGCAATGAGGCGCAGCTTTCCGACCGGCTTGCGGCCATGCCAGTTCGCATCAGGTACTTGAATGCTGCAGGCCCCGATGCATGGAGAGGAGACTGGCCGGCAGTGTCGCCAAGAGGCGAGCGGGCGAGCAGTGAGACCCAACCGCGAGCTCTTAATTAAGCAAGTTGACGGTGTAAATGCCGCCGTTTTAGCGCATGAGCTTCTGAAGAATTCTGCCTAAGACACCAGTAGGGTAAAAAAGGGTGTGAGAGCCACTCACCGTCCGGTCGTCTGCTCAACCCATTGCGGATAGCGAGCCCCTTCGACCTTGATGTTCGAGGACGCACTTTCGATGGCACGGAGATCTTCAACGGTAAGGTCGACGTTCGCCGCTCCGAGGTTTTCTTCAACGCGATGCAGCTTGGTTGTGCCTGGAATCGGAACGATCCACGGCTTCTTGGCAAGCAGCCAAGCAAGCGCGAGCTGAGCAGGTGTCACCTTCCTCTTTTCCGCGAATTTGCTGAGCAGATCAACCAACGCCTGGTTAGCTTTACGGTTCTCCGGGTTAAAGCGTGGGATGGTGTTGCGGAAATCCGTGTTATCGAACTTCGTATCTTCGTTGATCTTGCCTGTCAGAAAACCCTTACCAAGCGGAGCAAATGGAACGAATCCGATCCCGAGTTCTTCAAGCGTCGGCAACACCAATTCTTCCGGCTGCCTCCACCAGAGCGAGTACTCGCTCTGAAGTGCGGTGACCGGCTGAACCGCGTGTGCGCGACGGATCGTCTGCGCTCCTGCTTCAGAAAGGCCGAAGTGCCTAACCTTACCTTGCTGAATGAGTTGCTTCACCGCTGCCGCGACTTCTTCGATCGGCACGTTCAAATCGACACGATGTTGGTAAAACAGATCGATCGCATCCACCTTGAGCCGCTTGAGCGACGCCTCCGCGACCTTCTTGATGTGCTCAGGGCGACTATTTAAGGTGTTCCACTTGCCTCCATCTGCAGGATTGGCCTCCCAGCCGAACTTCGTTGCGATCACCACCTTGTCGCGGAAGGGAGCGAGAGCTTCGCCCACTAATTCTTCGTTCGTGAATGGACCGTACACTTCTGCGGTATCGAAGAATGTGACGCCGCGTTCGACTGCCGCTCGAATCAGCGAGATCCCGTCCTTCTTGTCCATGGCGGGACCTAAGTTAAAACTCATTCCCATGCAGCCGAGTCCGATCGCCGATACTTCCAGGTTGCCGTTTCCAAGTTTGCGTTTCTGCATTGTTTCTCCTTCGGGGTGTTTCTCTCATCTCCAGGCTAAGGTCGAACGTCGTGGAACCGGTATCCTGATCCTTCCGATTCATTGCCTATTCCTGTTGCTGCCCACGGTTTCGTGCAGATCTATTCACGATTCAGCGCTATTCTTGATCCACAAAGGAGCACTTCGTGGTACCGGCGGGAAATCAGAAGACTACGAACAAAGAGCAGTCTCCCACCGTAGCTGAGTTGAGGGAAGAACTCCGGCGCAAGATTGCCGCCCACGCTATGAACGCAGAAGCCCATGCAACCGCGATACTAGTACATCGTCCACATAGTTATTTACATTATTGCGATTTTCGACTACAGTGGGAACATGCCGAGAGTGGCTCCTCCGGTCTCGCTCGATCCTACGACGAAAGCCGCGCTGGGCCGACTGTTGCGATCGCCCTCGGCTTCGCAAGGTTTGGTACAGCGAAGCCGGATTATTTTGGCGGCCGCTGCCGGCAAGACCAATCAGCAAATCGCTAGCGAACTGCAGATGCCGGAAGTGACCGTCGGTAAGTGGCGCCGCGGTTTTGCCCTCCAAGGGCTGGAGGGTCTTCGAGATGCACCCCGTTCCGGTCGTCCGCTAAAACATGGGCCGGAGATCATACAGCGGGTGCAGAACCGAGCCTGCCAACAACCGGAACACTACAGCCGCTGGAGTGTACGAACCTTGGCCCAGGACTTAAAGCTGCCGCGCAGCACAGTGCACCAGATCCTGGTGGCTTCCAACCTACAGCCCCATCGAATTCGTACCTTTACGTTCAGTCCAGATCCCGATTTTGAAACCAAGCTGCTGGATATTGTCGCCTTGTATCTGAATCCCCCGGAAAATGCGTTGGTATTGTGTGTCGACGAAAAGACGGGGATTCAGGCACTGGACCGTACTCAGCCACTGCTGCCTTTGAGCGCCAAGAAACCGCGCAGCTGGACCAACGAGTATGTTCGCCACGGTACGCAGACCTTGCTGGCGGCTCTGGAGATTGCGAGCGGTCAAGTGGTGGCCCACGTCAAGCAACGCCGCACCTCGGTCAACTTCCTGCGCTTCCTCAACGATGTCGTCGAAGCCTTCCCCGAACACGACTTGCACATGGTTCTCGACAATCTCAACATCCACAAAAACCAAGCGGCGCAGCGCTGGCTGAAGCTGCATCCCCGCGTGCGCTTCCATTACACCCCGACCCACGCTTCCTGGGTCAACATGGTGGAATGTTTCTTCAGTATCCTGGGCAAGCAGGGTTTGTCACAAAGTGTTCATACTTCGAAGCGCCAGCTGAAGGAATTTCTGTTGGACTACATTGCCCGTAACAACCAAAACCCCAGGCCGTTCGTATGGACCAAAGGACCGGAAAAACTTCAGCGCATTATCGAGGCCACGAAGGAATATCAAGCGACGCACCCGCACAAGCCGAGAAGGCGCCGTCGGCGCCGCCCAACTCGAAATACTATAAGCAACTAACCGGACGATGTACTAGGCCTCACCCTGTACCGCCGAACGGCACCGAGTCCTTGCTATGCCGCAACGTATGAGCCCAGCCTCAACGTCTTCGTTCAAGGGCGAAAGCGCATAACCCTTGCCGGAATGACTTACCTATGCGACGAATCGACATTCCTCCTGAGCTCCGTTGACGTGCCCGTCGTCAGCCAAATCATCGCCGCAAGCGAGGATGTGCCCTTGCTGTCGTTGCTGCTGAAACTCGATATGGCAGTGGCCCGGGAAATTCTCAGCCAGGAGGAGTTCCATGCATCTGATGGTTCATCCCCAGCTCGTGGCATCACGATTGGGCAAACGACTGTCGATCTGCTGCAGCCCTTTTGTCGGCTTTTGGACCTTCTTGACGCTCCAGAGGACATACCGTTCCTTAGCAAACTGATCCAACGTGAGATCGTGTATCGCTTACTTCGAGGACCTCAAGGAGAGAGGCTGCGCGCGATCGCCACACTGGGCGATCAGAGTCACAGAACCGCGAAAGCGATCGCTTGGCTCAGGGCCAATTACACGAAACCTTTGCGCGTAGAGGAAATCGCGGAAATTGCACGCATGGGGATGTCAACCCTTCATCATCACTTCCGCGCGTTGACGGCGATGAGCCCACTTCAATACCAGAAGCAGCTTCGATTAGTGGACGCGCGAGAACGAATGCTCGTGGAAGGGATCGATGCTGCGAGCGCGGCGTTCGAAGTCGGCTAAGAGAGTGCGAGTCAGTTCAACCGCGAGTACAAGCGCTTCTTCGGCCAACCGCCGATGCGGGACATCAAAGTGCGTCGGCTCGCCGGCTCCGCAATGGTCAGCGACTAGCAAGCCGGGTGGATCATTCTGTTCAGATGTCGGCTATTCAGCAGTGATCTAAATGCCATTCAGCGGAGAGTTGTCCCGATAAGCGTGTCGAACCGCCGCACATTGACCAGAGTTGCAGGACTTTGGATGGCCGATCTTACGGGGCAATTAGTGACCAACTCACGAGGGAAATAACCCACTTACCGGCCTGCTTTCGCAGGATCCACAGATGGCTTCCGAGGACTTGTCTAGGAGTGGAGTCTTCCGCCGAGGAAAACGTGGTTTTGTAGCTGGCCGTCAAGTAAGCAATTTCGTTTGAACCTCGAACACGACGATCGCTAATCTCAATGGAGTGAATTCTCGTAGTCGCTCGCGCTATCTCTGCCGATACCGCTGAACGTCCAATTAGAGGATTCGCGTCAGGCGGCCACAGCTCAATGTCATCACCGCACAACGCTATCAAACTCTGACCTTGTCCAGCTACCTCGAACTTGATCCAACTCGAATGAATCTGCTCAATCTCACGGATGGCATTTTTTGTGATTTGTTCCATACAATCGACATGGATAGCAGATGCGCCCATTGCTCTGCAACACCTTCGGTTTGCGCAGAGAAGCCTCACGGTACTGAACATACGGGTCACTGTTGTAATATCGCGATAGCTCTCATTGACCTAGCCCGCCAATTCTCAAAGAGTGTAATGGCCTGTTAACGTCACCTAAGAACTAAATAGCCTGAGCTGCGGCGCTACGCTCAGCTTGAAGAAAGCATGGAGGCCCATACGGAACGCCTCATGAAGAGCAGAGGTTCATTTGGCGTCCCGTGAGGTGGATTTGACGACCCTTATGGCCAATTCTTCACTAGATTAGTGACGTTCGGACTGCCTAATCCGGTCGCGAAGTCCCAACCTTGGTGTGCCGGGTACGCTACTCGCAACGACGTGTCAGATGTGGAGAGCACGCCGAACTGTTCTCCTCCAGGAAGGAAACAATTGCTCGTACCGTAGCACGGAACGTCATTGTTCCCCCTGGTTACATCGTGGAAAATACAAGAACTCCCCACTTCATTGCCTTTATTGGCATTGCACCGCTTCAAAGCGGAGGTATTGGGATTGGTTGGACTGCCGTATTCCGAGGCCGCTAGCTGATAATAAATCGGAGCCGGATTGCCCTGAGGACCACCCGCCTTCTGGTTGATGAGCGCCTGGATACTTGCGAATTGGGGTGCAGTGAAGGACGTTCCACCAGCGCTGTTGAAGAGCGCGTTCACGGGTGTCGAATAGTCGCAAGGAACCCCTCCTTCATTCTTATCTGACATGCAGAAAAGGATCGCGTGGGTCCAGAAGCCGTTAGACGCCAACAAGGAAACATCAGGTAAGTCGCGCTTGCCATCGACTGGAATACCCAAGATCTGAGCTTGCCAGGAAGGCTTGTCATACACGAAGCTTGGACCTCCGCTGCCGCCAACAATATTGAGAAAACCTGAGCCAGCGGAGCTGTTACAAAAGGAAACGCCATTGGTGTATCCCATGAAATTGAACAGCACGTTGCCGGCGCAGGAATCGTCCCAGGGTATCTCCGGAACGTACGACTTGGCAGACCTTCCGGTCGCACTGTTGCTCTTATTCCAGTAGGTGCTAGTCGTGCCATTGGCAGTATCGGCAAAATCGGTGCCGCCGGCGGCAAAGTTGTAGGGAGTCGAAGCAAGACCATTCACCGCGATGCCACTGGTCGCGTAACTGGCGGTATCGAAGTCGTCGCAACCCGCCGCGGCGCCGTCGCCTGAAGAAACAAATACCGAAACTCCCTCGGTTGCGGCTTGTTGCCAGAGGCTGTTAATGAACGCATTGCCACTCGGCCCTTGCGCAGTTTCGCATCCGCCAAAGCTGAGACTCATAATCGGCGGCGGACTTTTGCTGTCTAGCAAATTCTGGGCGGCGATGAAGGCGCCGAAATTCGTGGCCGTATTGGCGCAAGAGGCTAGTTCGACATTGGCATCAGGAGCTACCGCCCCCGCCCACTCTGCGTCAAGAGCAGCTTCCCCTTCTTCACCATTCTTGCCTGGGTTGGCGCAACCAGGGCCAGGATGAATTTGGCTGAAAGTGCCCGAAAACGAGGAGAGACCAAAAGCCTTACGGAACGTCATCACATCCGCTGGTTGTATATTGCTGATTTCCAGGACAACCACGGTTTGTCCCTTCCCGGTGATTGGTTTACTCGCCTTATATAGTGGCGTAGTGTTGTAGATTGTGGCAAAATCCGGCGGCGCTTCGTCATTCCACTTGGTACCTGCAAACCCGTCGGGGCATCCGGTACAGATAAACGAGAACACCGGTTTCGGCAGGAAGTCATTCAGCGAGGCGACGCCGACTACGACCGGCGCGAGTGCGGCCGGAATTCTCGGGTCGGTGGCGTTCGCGATATGTTGCTTCCCTTTCACGTCGTAGCGGTGGATTTCAGTATGGAAGGCTTCCCTAACTTGGCCAGCGGTACCGGATACGTCGATCGTCATTCCACTCTTGTGAACCAGGTTGACCCGCAAGCCATGCGAGCTCAGCCAGCGAACGACTGTGTCGATGTCGTCCTGCGCTGGCCCGAAATTTCTGCCCAAGTCATCGGCAGTGAGCCATCTGTGATAGTTCACCGAATGTGGGTTCTGAAGCTCAGCCGTCCGTTGTTGCAGCGCTTGCTCCTGCTCGGGACCGCGCCGAAGTACGACAAACATGTGCTCCATTTGCAAGGTATCCGCTACCGCTCCCTGATCAAATTTTGCGATAGCAAGCGGGTGGGTATTGCCGGTGAGCTGAACTAAATCCGATTCACTCAGCGTAGTTACGATTCGGTTAGCGGGGTGGGATGAGTGGGTGCTATAAGCAAGTGGCGTCAACGTGTTAACCACAAGCAAAAGCAAAAAAGCGAGGAGGGACACATTCAGGGGATCGCGTCGCATAAACATAAATCGCTCCTTTTTGGAAGTTGAATTCATTTAGTCACTGAGGTCAGTTTGAGAGGCACACCAAACCACACGAGTGGTTGATTCGAAGAGGGGACACCTCTTGGGAGCACAGAGTGACCTCGTGCCACGGATGCGAGGATTCTGCGCGTGCGGCAGGAACACTGTCAAGAGTGGACAAAAGTACAGAAAAGAAGGGCCCTAGCCAGCTACAGTGTAGTTAACCAACAGGGTTCAACCTGATACCGTGCTGCCAAACCGCATTGCGGCACATTCTCCCTCCACGTCGTGGGATGGTCAGCCCCAAAGTGTGAGCGCAGAAGCGCTTCCAGTCCGCCACGCAACAACTCCTGGTTCGGCAACTCGGAAGTAATACCGTCAGCTTGCGGCTTTGTTCTTCCCCTTGGAAAACTTGACGAATAGGTAACTGTTGAGATATCGCGATTTCAGTGCGCCGGGATAGTGCAGTGAAGCTAATTGATGGTCTAGCCGGTGAAAGTCCTGCCAGTGCAGGTTGCCCAGTTGGCACTGTAGTGATATCCGGCGAGGGGGCGGGTGACCAAACCGTCGGAAGCCCGGATGTAAACGTCCTCGATGGCTGGACGCAAGTCTGGTCAGCTCCGACAGGAGGGCTAGCAAAGCAACAGGTCGTAGCGCAAGCGAACCGTAGTCAAGCCTCGAAAACGCACCCTCACCAGGATCGGAGTGTGAGGATCAAGGGAATGCCGAAACTTTTTTATCCCAGGTTGAAGGCCAGAGTTTTCGGTGAAGCACTGGGTAAGAGCAACCGAAGAGTTCCCCGTTGGTTTGCAATCCTTGTACGCTGACCAATGCCACCCCGTTGATCGCGGCCGGTGGGCGGCGCTTACGCCTGCGCCCCGTTGACCCGAAGGTAAAGTACTGAATCACGAAATCGGTCGTGCCATCGTTATTCACGTCGAGATTGTAAGGCGTGTTAGCCAGAATTTGAGTGTTCGTCTTGGTGTAAATGATCTTGGCGTCAGCTGAAGGCGCCAGGGCTAAAGCGCTTACTCCTGCGGCGCCGGCGGCAAGCGCATACATGCTGAGTTGTTGATGGACTGACTTGGAAAGGTCGGTTGTCTTACGGGGCCCGGAGGAACGTTTCATAAGGCCTCCTTCAAGGCGAGATGATCCTACTCCCGGCGTTCTCGATTGTCACCAGGATTTGTTCAAGTGCGCTACGAGGCTTTGGGCGGAGGCGTGATTGCCTTCAGCCGCGCTCTGGCGGCATAGCATGCCTCGTGAACGGCTTTTCCATTCTCGTCCGTTTTGGCGGTTTCAAGCTTTACAGGTTTATTGCAGATGCGGCATTTTGGTAGTCGGAGTCTGTGAATAAATTGCAGGAATTTTCCCACGGGGCTGACCTCTGGACGCGAAGCAGCGAGCAACGCTAACACCTATAAGAAACCCGCGCGGGGAAAAACTGTTGCGCGCATTTTTGGGACGTGCGATGGTCGCGATAATGGCGGGCCAAGAGCGCATTGAACCTCTCAGCGTGCTTTGAAAAATTCGACGTAGACTAAGACAGACGCGGCCCACGCCACTACGACGATAGCGACTTTCTTCCACATCGCCATAAAGCCCCCACTCCCCGATAAGAAGGCGGGCCCGGAACGATGGAGGAGAAAAACCGGGCCAGCCTCCCCCTCAAAACGTACCGCCCACTATACCCCTGTTTCCCTAACAAGGTGTGCAATTTTGAACAGTCACGCCATGGTGTGCGGGGTAACGTTGTAGCCTGTACTGCGTTCTGCGGGGCGGTCATGGGTTAGCATCGGCTCTCGCCGACATTCGGACCCTCACGACCGCCCCTTTTTTTGGTGTGTAGCTGCAATTATCCGAGTCTGGAAAATCGGCAGGCGCAAAAACGGCCCAACGGTAGGTTGGGCCAAGTCTTTGCATTTGATTCAGAATTGGTGCTTCCTCGCGCAGTTGTACACCCGCCGCGCCAGCTAAGCAATGCTCCTTTTTAAGTAGTCAATGGGAACCTAGTTCCCTGGCTCATGGCTGGAATATTCGACCGCTTTCCGGAGTTGCTTCCTTCATCCCTGCGCCGATAAGCAGAGCGCGGAGGATAAGTTGGGCCTCAGCACTCGGGGGAGGGTTGAGGCCCAAACTTTTTGTGCATACGGGTGAGCCGCATTGTAGCTCTGCACCGTTGCGATCCCGAATTAAAATGGTCGGGTCATGCCAAGCTCGCAGAAGATCAATCTCGAAAAAGTGTGGGCGTCGCTCGATGCGGTATGCCCGAAATGTGGAAAGGTGATTTCGCCTGCAGAGTTGCGGCGCATTGACTTTGAGCGTATCGAGTGTCCGCTGTGCAGAGAACAGTTTGTGCCCAGCCCTAAAAAGTGAGAGCAGGCTAGTGCTGGCAAAAACGGCCCAACCCCGTCGCAGGTCCCGACGCAAGGCAATCTACCAATGGCTAGGCGCTCGTGAGCGGAATCGCTTGGCTGATTGGCGCACTTCATTGCGCCCCTCGGTGTAGACTTGAGGTGCGAAGATACTGCGGGGATGCTGCAGGGAACGACACGCTCGCTGAAACAGAAGGCGCTTGAAGAAGCCAAGCGAATGCTCGTCATTACCGCCTACCTTTGGGTCCTATTCAGCGTGTTTGAGGTGCACCGTGTCGCGTTCTTCGAGGGCAGCATCTTCCCAACTCATATAGGATTGGATTTTCTCTGATCAACGCGCTGATCCTGGCCAAAGTGATCTTGGTCGCCGATGCGCTACATGCGGGAAAGCGCGAAGCCGGCACTAGGATGTTTGCAGCAGTCTTGTTCAAATCCGGGCTCTTCGCGATCATCTTGGTTTGCTTCAACGTTGTCGAGGACGTCTTGGTCGGCTTGTTTCGCGGGAAGACTCTCGCCGAAAGCGTTCCGGAGATTGCGGGTGGAGGTCTCGAAGGCCAATTGCTAGTCGGAGTCATGATCTTCGTAGTGCTGATCCCGTTTTTTGCCTTTTCGGAACTCCGCCGTGCCATCGGCGAAGATGAGTTTTATGACTTGGTTTTCCGCCGCAAGAGGCCCTGACCCGACTCCGGACATTCCTTCCTGAGTAATCTCCCGACTCTTTGCGCTGGGATCGCGGGGAACCTATGCCCCCCACTTCTGACCTTCCGGGAAAGAATCTGAAACACAGAAACTTCAAGCCTGAGAGTTTAAATGCTGAGGAACCTGAAGCAGTAGAATTACCCGCGATGTCAACGGAAGCGAAGCAGGCCATTCTCGGTGCGGATGAGGAAGGTTGACTCCCGCCAAGCAGCGCACAATTCAGCGCTCAGACTGTAACCGGAATGTAACTCACCGAGGTAAATCGAGAGGCACGGAGAGGCACTTAGCGCAACCTGCCCACTTTAGGCCGATGCGATCACGCTCTTACAGTGCAATGACTTGCGAAAAAAACGGGCCGTTATGCGCGGGTTTGATAGTCCAGCGTGCCCAGCTATCACATTGAAAACGTGACCCCTTGGAGCCCACAAGCGGCAGCTCGACCCTCGCAAATCCAGAGTTGCACCCACAGGCTGTCGATCATTTCAGAATGGTCTTGGAGGATGCACCGACCAGATGCGGCGCAGCGGTCTCCCCAAGCTTGGCCGCCGAGCATACAGCATCTCGAGTCTGACGAAGAGAAGTAATTAGCGATTCTCGCGATACCCGGCGGACGATCGGGGTTGCAATCCAGCCAAGCGAAATCGGAATGTCCCGGCTCAGAACGATCGTTTCTACTTCGATGTAGACGCCACCATCGCGCTCTTCAAAGCGTGTGATGCTGTAGGTTCTCCAGATCAGGCCCGTGCCTTCGTCCTCCGGCAGCTTGTGCTGGCCACCTGTGCCGTAGCCCGCGATTTCTTGGATTCGCGTCGATTCGGAGACGCTATACGAGCGCTGCTCATTTGCCCGGAAATAAGACGATCGGAAATCGCTATCGAGCGCAGTCTTCGAGATGAGCGACTTGTTCATCAACAACATGGTCTTCCGATTTGCTGGCGGCAATGGCTCTGGAATCGACTACAACCGGTTGGTAGGCCTTTTTATAACACCCGTAATCGCGCACGACTGGCAGGACATCGGGCATTGTCGCGTTCGGGATAGTGCAGTGAAGCTAATTGATGGTCTAGCAGGTGAAAGTCCTGCCAGTGCAGGTTGCCCAGTTGGCACTGTAGTGATATCCGGCGAGGGGGCGGGTGACCAAACCGTCGGAAGCCCGGATGTAAACGTCCTCGATGGCTGGACGCAAGTCTGGTCAGCTCCGACAGGAGGGCTAGCAAAGCAACAGGTCGTAGCGCAAGCGAACCGTAGTCAAGCCTCGAAAACGCACCCTCACCAGGATCGGAGTGTGAGGATCAAGGGAATGCCGAAACTTTTTTATCCCAGGTTGAAGGCCAGAGTTTTCGGTGAAGCACTGGGTAAGAGCAACCGAAGAGTTCCCCGTGGTCTCAGAGGACGACATGTTGTGAAAGAGCATCAATGAAAGCTCAGAACCAGTCGTGGGTTGCCTAGGCCTATGCGAATAGGCACAGCGATGGCATCTCGTATAAGCCGCGAGTCGGTGAAGTCGGGATGTGCCCGCGAGTGGGGGGGATGGGGCCGACTAAGTGATGATGGACCGGGACAGCATAACCCGGACCGGAGCGAGGGCCCCTGGGGTAGAGCGGCTGGGTCCGCTCGCACGGGGGTGCCGAATCGCGCATCGTCCCTGACACAGCGCAGGGAGCACACGGTGACAGCAGTGGGCACGAAGGACGAAGGCAAACCCGGTTTTGGGGAAGGCCTTGTCTGATATTCCGGCCTTGAAGCCGTACTGGGGAAAACCCGCCGTACGGAAGCGTGTCCAGGAAAGGCTGGAGTGTTCAGTGGGAGACAGACCCACCGAGGCAAAAGTCAGGAGCCTCGTAGCTTGGATAGCGAAGAGGAGGGAAACCGAATTTCCGAAACCTATCGACAAAGCCATCTTACAGGATGGTGAGCAAGTCATCGGGCCGTAACGAAAGTGAAAGCAGATATGGCCTCGAGAAGCGGTAGCCCCAGTTGGCCGAGCTCGCTTCCGTAGACGCGAAGGCAGCATGAAACGTCGCAAACTGACTGATGCGGCGGTTCACACTGGCGGGGTTAAAGCGACAGCACGATGACAAGGGCACTCTAAGCAACTGGAGAGACCCTCCTCGTCCCGGCGTGAAAGCGGCGGAGCAAGGAAGCCATATAACCGGCGACACCGGGAAAGTGGTGGAAGACGAGAGGGAGTTGGAGGGGTCCATAAGAGCGACGAAGCGGAGTAACGTCCGTGGAGCAAAGGGGCCCTGCTGTTTGCAATGGCTCGAACAAAACGGGAGGCAAAGGTGAATGATAAAAACACCTGGTAGTTTGCAGGACCTGAGTAAGAGCCTATACGACAAGGCGAAGGCTGAACCGAACTGGCGTTTCTGGGGACTGTACGTTCATGTCTGCAAAATGGAAACCTTACAGGAAGCCTACCAGATGGCGAAGAAGAACAACGGAGCCCCGGGAATCGACGGGGTCACCTTTGATGCCATCGAGGAGGGCGGATCGGAGGGATTTCTCAAGCAGATACAGGACGAACTGGTCCAGCAAACGTATCGGCCCATGGCGGTACGGAAGAAAGAGATACCGAAGGACGGCGGCACCAAGGTCCGAGTCCTGTCGATCCCTTCCATCCGTGATCGCGTGGTCCAGGGGGCACTCAAGCTCATTCTGGAACCGATCTTCGAAGCTGACTTCCAACCGGGATCGTATGGATACCGACCGAAACGAACAGCCCATGAAGCGATCCATCGAGTCGCGCAGGCGATCGTCGAGGAGAAAACCAAAATCATCGATCTTGATTTGCGCGCCTACTTCGACAACGTGCAGCACTCCCTGCTGCTCGAGAAAGTGGCGAAGCGGGTGCGGGATGACGAGGTGATGAGGCTTCTCAAGATGATCCTCAAGGCGACCGGGAAGAAAGGGGTTCCACAAGGGGGTGTGATCTCCCCCGTGCTCAGCAACCTCTACCTGAACGAGGTAGACAAGATGCTGGAAAAGGCAAAGGAGACCACGCGCTACAAACAGTACACCGCCGTCCAATACGCACGATTTGCGGATGATCTGGTGATACTGGTGGATTCCCACCCGCGGCATGACTGGCTCGAAAAGGCGGTCACCAAGCGATTGCGGGAAGAGTTAGGAAAACTACGAGTCCAAATCAACGAAGAGAAGAGTCGGACTGTAGACCTCAGGAAGGGAGAAAGTTTTGGCTTTCTCGGATTTGAGTTGCGACGGGTCCGAAGTCTGAAGGGACGGTGGCGACCCCACTATACGCCCAAGCTGAAGAAGCGTACGGCGTTACTGGCGAAACTCAGAGACATCTTCCGGCGGTATACGAGTCAACCGGTAGGCCGGGTGATCGAGATCATTAACCCGATTCTCCGGGGCTGGGTGAACTACTATGCCGTGGGACACTCAGCACGATGCTTCGCGTTTATCAAAGACTGGGTAGAAAAGAAGATCCGGCGCCACATGATGCGGGCACGGAAACGCAAGGGCTTCGGCTGGAAGCGATGGAGTAGGCAGTGGCTGCACCGCGTGCTCGGGCTGTTCGACGGCTATCGCACGCGCTACTATTACGGAGCACTGCCGAAAGTTGCCCCAGCGCGATAGGTCTCATAACCCTTGACAGGAAGCAAGCAGGAGAGCGTAGTGCGGGAAATCCGCACGCTACGTTCGACGAGGCGGGGAATGGAAACCAGCTCACGGTGCGGCTATTGAGGCACTCTCAGAGGAAACGGAGAGAAACAGCTAGCGGGAGTTTACTGGGAATGGAGCAAAAAGAAACGTAAGTTCGTTATTTTGTGTGGCGTTACGGGTACGATTTTGTATTACCCACGCCCGCAGCAATGAGGTTAATCGTTGCAAGCGAAAGAACTTCTGGCCAAGCTTGCCACATCTTGGGCGACGGAAATAGGTCAGAAGAAGCAGCGGAACCAGGTTAGGAAAGGGTAATACAAAATCGGTCGCGACCAAGATCGTAGAACTGCTTATAACGGAATAGGTTTCCAGTACTGCTGAACGTCTCACTCGAGCGCTGTCAGTAAACTACCGCTAGGCACACCTACGGAGAATGGCGCCATTCCTCGACCCTACTTTTAGGGGAGGCGATGGAAACGTCGGCATCATTCGAAGCCCGATTGGCGCCATTGCCTTACCCGACAAGGCCTCGCCATTCCAATCGTGAATTAGTCCCCCCGAGACTCGTTTCGGAATATGCGGATCTGCGGGGGAAGCTAGGATTTTACCGCTTCTGAGTTCGACAGCACGACCCGGGTCTTCATCACTCAAAAGAAAAGGATGATCAGGGCTCAAACGTTCCTGCATCTGGGCATTCGCCGCCACGACGTAGTCTTCCCAAGCTTTGAGCGTCTCCGGCTTGGTTAGCCGCGCTGGCTGTCCCAGAAAAAAGAAAGATCACGAGCGCACTGCGCCAAAGAACCGCTGTCTGAAATGAGAGCCATGCAGAATGCAGCGCGGCGGCAAGAATCCGGTGCCCCTCGGGTTTTCTACTGACAAAAGCCGCATCTGCCTGGGACCGGGCAGGTATTTCTTGAAGATCCGGCCTGGCGGACAATGAGATTGGTCGTCATGAGCCTCTCTCCTTTCGCATGTTCGCTTACGATCAGCATCAGCGGCGCTAAAGGCGGCAGCCACGTCCCAACGTCCCTGATCGCTTCACTAGATCCTCCTGGACTCGATGCAATTCCTGGTCAAAAAGCCCTGACTTCGGATCACAAGAGAGTGTTGTGGTGTGCCTCGAGCGCGACCCGCCTTCGCAGTGGAACGCTTCGTTTGTATAAGGCGGGATTGCAAAAGCGGCTTGTGCTCTTTGCTATATCCTTCTCTCTGATGCAGTGGCTCCGTTTCGGTTGCGTTTATTGCCGACCAGACGCACAACAGGCGGTGCGGAGGCTGCTCACGGCCAGGGCTTGTGGCAAAGGCAATGTTCACGGTGCGGCGCCTGCAAGTCGGTCACGTTGGCCGGGTTCACGAGCCACCAGCGACAGGCAGAAGGGGAAGCCATTTTGATCCTTAGCAGCGTGATGCGTTCTTTGTGGATTGCATCGGCTCGTGCTCGGGATTCAACGAGTCGTGCCTGTCACTCGAAGTCGTTGCGCACTTTATCAACCTGCACGCCCAGCCGCACTTCAACTATTGGCTGATTGAGGCAGTATCGCCGAAGGTGCTCCAGTTCATCAACCGCAAGTGGGCGCACCACTTCAAGGCTGCCAACTTCTCTCGGGCTGTGTTCCGCGGGTTCTCATTTCACTCTCAGACACCACAATGCGGCGCGCGTGAAAGTGTGCGTCAGAAGGCGGCGTCTTGCGCTAGTGCCGGGGACGGACGGCAGGAACATCCACGTAAGTAGGCGAATCGTAGTCGGAAGATCGTAGGGCATTCCCTGGTCCGGCTTGGACGGAAAGAATCGACCGAGTGCCTCCAACGGCTGCTCTCGGAACTGGTCGATCATGGACACCTGGTGAACGCAGGATACGGTGCAATAGGGGGCACAGGGCTTGACGGTGTGATATTCGCGCTCCAGATCCTCCTGCCCGTACTGCTCGAGCGGTATACCGGGAAAACCACGTCGCTGCGAACAGTAATGTACTAGTCCATTCTCGCAGATATAGAGATAGCGACTGCCGGCACGACAATGCCAGTCGTTGGAGAGTCCGTGAACCAGATTCTTCTGGAACTGGTTGTAGTACGCGAATGTTGAAAAGGACTTAGTAACTATGCTCACAATCTGCTGGTAGACGTGCTGCTCCTGTTCGCTCAACGGTCGAAGCTGGCCACCACCATCGTGAACGATTCCAACCGTAGTTACGAGACCCAGCTCCGCTGCCCGCCGGGCAACACCAGCAGCATCCTCTGGGTGCTGAACAGATGTTCCGATCACCGAATTGATGTTAACTTGAAATTCTGCAAATTCGGCCAGCCACTGAAGCTTCTTGTCCAGTACTTTTAAGCTTTTCTTCGAAACCTCGTCCGGCGTGGCGTTGTCAATGCTGATCTGAAGATGGTCGAGGCCAGCACGGTTCAGGAGCTTAATGCGGTCTGGCGTGAGCAGGTACCCGTTGGTGATCAGAGTAGCAATGCTACCTCGACTGCGAATGTGCCGAATGATCAGGTCTAGTTCCGGGTGCAGCAGTGGTTCTCCCCCACTGATTGTGATGACTGTTGTCCCCAATTCAACCAGTCGGTCCACGCGGCGCAGAATTATGAGGGTTGGAACTGGCTGCGAGAAATCGTCATATTCGTTGCAGTAAGTACAGGAGAGATTGCAGCGCCGGATCGGCACAATATGCGCGACAATTGGGTGGCGCGGAGAATGCAAGGCTTTTGCGACGACGCGGACTTGCCGCAGGTGCTGGGAGATTGCGCGAATTTTACGCTTTATGCGAGTCGTAAATGTGGCAAAGTCCAGAGGTAGCAATGATCTAAGTTCATCCATGTAGTTGCCTACCGACCCGAAGCTGACCGACGATTACTGTGCTCCTACCCAAAGCCAGAAAGTACCAACAAACATCAGGATTGCGACGAGCAACGCGGACAAAACGTCGGCTGCGTAATGGTAGCCGCCCACGACCGTCGCTACAGCTATGCTGAGCGCCACCCAAAGGAAGATCAGACCCACACGGGACTCCAATCGAAGCAGAACGAGGGCTGCCGCGGTCGAAGCTGCTACGTGAGCACTTGGAAACGTAATTGCCTGAATGCTCGCGCGGCGGAGTACCCACCGATTTAAGGCTCGAACGCTGTTGGGCGGGATCTCGAATCTGTCGTAACCGGTCAACACGCGCGGGGGCAACGCCGGCACGAAGGGGGTCACCGCGAAGCAAGCGTAAGTGGAAAGCAAGACCACCACCCAATAATAGTCCGAGTTGTGGCGCATGCCAGCAATATAGAGGGTGGCAAGGCCCATCGGGATAAGGGGATAAACCATCAGATAGGCAAGCTCCATGTAGACAGCCAGGAGTGGGCCGATTGATGCCTTGGCAGGTTGGATATGCACGGCTCTAAGAAAGGAGAGATCGAATGTAGCGAGCCTGGCTTGCACGCTCTGATTTGGTCCCGTGAAGAACTCACCGATCTGCCAATACGGTACAAGTAGCAGGGCAGCAGGAAGCCAGTCGCGCGCAACAGAGGAAAAACGAGGAGGCACAAAGTAGAACATGAAACGGGCTGCCAAAATCGCTGCGATCGCAAGTGTTGCGAACGCAGTGACCCTTAGTCGCCGCCGACGTGCCAGGGGGCATCTCCAAGCCGCCAACACAAGGATCGAGAAAAAGGCGATCTGAATCCACTCAGCGATTCGCATTTATCAAGGCCATGCCACCGCCGGAGCCCCTTTCTATAGTAGACGTAGCCCGCTGCAGGTCGGAATTGGCCGACTTTACTTGATGCAGTTCCAGTAAGAGCATCCTGCTGTCTGAATAATAGGTCCCGCCGGTGGCCGTTTCTCCCTCGAATACTGGATCAACGCGATGAACGTATTCTTCGTGCGCCACCAGACGCACGTCCGCCAAATTGCCGGCAATGAAATCACGCTCCGCGTCCACTTCAGGGTCGATCCTGTGAACGATTCGGAGTCTCTTCATCTGTATTTGAATTGCAACGTCGTGAGTTGCGGCGCCTACCCATATGGGAGTGCCATCCATTTCGTAATCAGTTCTCCAGATTCGGAGGTGATGGCGCCGGGCCACTATCGACGTTGGGTCAGGCAGGGCATACGAGTAATCCTGTGCTCTCCCGAACACGTAAAGCTTGGCCATGGGCAGCTTGGCATAATGTTTCCGCTGCTGCAATAAGTGCCAGAAAATCGTAGGCTTTAATTTGTCCGTTTTCAGCCAGCCGGCGTGCTCGAACGCTCCTTCCAAGTCGTCTTTCTTGGCGATGAAGATCAGATTCAGCATGTCGCCCTCGCGCCCTTCGCCATCGACCGTGCGGGAGGGTAGAAAATCGATCATCTCACCGAGTTCTGAAACCTCAGCATTTCCTCCCGACAACTTCACGGTCTCCACGACAGAATCACCGTTAGTGTAGGCCGTCACTTCTGTGCCTTTCAGGACAGTACTGTCGTGGCCGCGGGAAAGCAGGAATACCGGTGCGACCGGCAAGTAAAACAGCCCCGTAATGATTATCCCTGCCACAATAAGCTTGGTACGGGAACTTCCTCTGACTTCTTTGCAGGCTTGTAATGCAACCTCATCACCCGTAGTGAGCTTAACTGAATCGACCTTGATGACTACTTTGCCTCCAATTCCGAGGAGGCGCTTACCCTTAACTCCAAGGACCGAACCGCTGGCGATGGTGCCCGCCCGGATTATCGTGAAACCCCCTAGCATCACGTCTTTTATGACCACAAGGTCGAGGTGATCTCCTTTTTGAGCGTGCGCAGAGGAGATCGTCCGGACTATTTGAAGTTTGACAGGAGTACGATCCGGAATGACCAGCCGGGTGGGGCTTTCGTGCACTTCCTGGCCCCAAGAACCAGAGGGGAGGAGAAAGAGAAAGAGGAGCATGTAAGCAGGGAAACATTGATTCGCGCGGGGCATGTGGCGCCGCCTTCCATTGGAGTCAAGCCTCTCAATCGCGAAGGCTCAAGGAGTATCCGTCACTATGGGTCTTCGTCTCACCGAGTATTCGGGATCCTGCGGGCGTTGTCTGGTCAAAATTGCACAATCACTCTGTTCTCCACGAAATTTTTCGGAAGCAATCACCGGATCATGAGCAGCCGTCAAGGGCGGACCGTCGCCCGCAGAGTAGCGGATTCGCGGTAATGTTGGGATTGGGAGGACCGCGTGGTCGAGGAACCACCCCGTGACGATTTCCTCACGCTCCGACTTCAGCCAAGGTGAATTATGAGCGATTCTGGGCGCGTTTTGGGTGCGCCCAGAGTCTGGAAGTCATAGACCGCGGACGAGAAAAATAATCAACAGAATTACGAGCCAAACCGTAACCTAGCGTAGCCCCTCCTAGGCCTAATTGTGTGAGACTTAACCAAGTATGCTGAAAAACGCGCTGATCCTGCCCTGGACTTGGCCCCAAAAATGAGACAACTGGTTAAGACTCAAAATCCAATGAATGGAGAATGGAGTCATGGGAATGTCTCGCGGGCAGTTCACGAAGGAGTTTAAGCTGGCGGCGGTACGGCGGCAGGAAGAAGGGGTGTCGCTGGGGGAGGTCGCACGCGGGTTGGAAGTGAACCCGAACGTGTTCCACCGCGGGCGGCGTGAGTTCTGGCAGGGGCCCGGCAACGCATTTCCCGGCCAGGGGCAAGGGCGGTGGAGCGAGGGCCGGATCGCCAAGTTAGAACGGAAGATCGGCCAGCCGGCTCTGGAGGTCGATTTTTTGAAGGGGTGCTGGCCGCGCATCGAAGAACAGCGGATGTTGCAGGCAATGCAGGGAAATCCGCAGTCTACCGGAAGGTTGCGGAAGCAGTGAAAGTCAAGCGGGGATTGAGTATCGAACGAAGGGTAGGGCTGGGCGGGTGAGCCGGTCCAGCTTCTATCGATTCCCCGCAGATCCCAAGCCGAGTCGGGATGGAGACATGGTTTGGCGCGATGCCCTCCAGCGCATCGCCTTGGAAATGCCCAGCTACGGCCGGCCGCGCATCACCGCCGAGTTGCGCCGACGGGGATGGACGGTGAACCGGAAGCGGGTCTATCGGCTGATGCGCGAGGACAACCTGCTGTGCGTGCGGTACCGGAAGTTTGTGGTCACGACCGACT
Organism: uncultured Acidobacteriota bacterium; assembly: GCA_963796095.1. Taxonomy (GTDB): domain Bacteria; phylum Acidobacteriota; class Terriglobia; order Terriglobales; family Acidobacteriaceae; genus JABDBE01. Next base: position 58,148 of record CAWCKL010000043.1, on the reverse strand, counting down.
CCAACCACGACCGCAAGATCTATCCGAACTTGGCCCGCGCGCTGGTTCTGACCGGCGTGGACCAGCTCTGGGTGGTCGATATCACCTATATCCGATGGCGGGAAGAGTTCGTGTTCCTAGCGGTGATCTTGGATGCCTATTCGCGCCGCGTGCTGGGATGGGAACTGAATCGAACGCTGGAGAACGACCGGACGATCGCTGCGCTCCGCATGGCCCTCGCTCGACGATCCATGGCGCCTGGGTTGGTGCATCACTCCGATCGCGGCACGCAGTACGCCAGCCACGATTGCACCGAGTTACTCGCAGCCAACCAGACCGCCATCAGCATGTCGCGCAAGGGCAATCCGTGGGACAACGCGGCGTGCGAGTTCATGAAAACATTGAAGTACGAGGAGGTCTACAGCAACGAGTATCGCGACTTGCGCGAAGCGGGGGCGGCGATCGCCAAGTTTCTGGAAAAGATCTAGAACCACAAACGTCTGCACTCGGCGCTCGTGGCAGGCTCAATCGCGCCTGCACGAATTCGCGCAGAAGCTTTAGGACTCCCCTTTCGCGACGCTAATTGATGCTCTACGGTTTTCCCCCCGCATTCCACTTCGGCTGGAAGTCGGAATTCGCCAGCCACTCCACAGGCACCAACAGCGATCCTATCGCAGCATACATGTGCTTGAAGTCCAAATGCGCCAGATCGTCGCTGGGCTGGTGATAGTCTCGGTGTAAGCCATAGCTTGATATCGTCTGCGCTACGACGCCTTTTCTTGCCAGAACGAAATTATCGGAGCGCGCAAAGAAGTTCTCACTGGGATGGGGATCAGCGACCAGATGAGCACCATGCGCTGCCAGCGCCGGACCAAGATTTGACCGCTCCCATCCCGTGAGCCAGAGGGTATCGTCTTTCACCGCCGGATCCGGTCTGCCGATCATTTCAAATTCCAGGTTGGCGGCAATCTCTTTCAGCGGCACGGGAGGATGGCCGCGGAAATAGGTTGATCCGATCGCGCCCATCTCTTCGCTGCCAAACAGGGCGAAGAGCACGGTACGTCGCAGACGCTGTCCTCGGCCGAGCACACGTGCGATTTCGAGTACAGCCGTGGTGCCCGAAGCGTCATCGTCTGCGCCGTTGTAGATATTGTCGCCGTTAACCGGAACCCCAATTCCCAAATGATCCAAATGAGCTGAGAACATGATTGCTTGGTGTTGCAGCGACGGATCGCTGCCTCGCAGTATGCCCACTGCATTCCAGGTGTACCCTTTTTCTTCGGACGACCGCGCGTCGAAGTGCAGCATGGTTCTTTCCGGCAGCTGCTCGATCGCGTGGAAAGCATCCTGCTTCAACTCCAGCACATTGAATTTCTTATCGTCTGCGGAGCCATCCTTCAACTGGTTGGCCACCTTGGGCAGTTGTTTGCCGACCTCCTCGAAGTGATTGACCTCGCTATCGCGCGCGAGTGTGAGTATCGCAGAGGCGCCAGCCGAAGCTAATGAGAACGCTGTCTGTCTGACTTTGCTTTCATCCCCACCCGCAATGAGCACGACCGCGCCCGGCTCGATGGCTGGATTCCTGGTGTCACTAAGCTTGTCCGCATCGAATTTTCGCAACGGTCCGGAAAATTCTGTTTGGGTTAGAACCACGACGAGGAAATCCTCGCCGTACTCCCACGCGATCGGCTCAGCCGAAGGGTTGCCTCCCAGCGGCGAGATCGTTAGTCGTGGCGGAGATACGATGTTCCGTTGAATGGTTGGCACACGCTGAATGTAGCCGCCATCGTCACCCGCCGGTTCAATGCCGTACTGGCGCAGCTGCGCCGCCGCGTAGATCGCGGCCACCAGTTCATCATGCGTGCCGCTGCCCCGTCCCTGCAGCGCGTCCGAGGCCAGGAATTCTTCATGGGCACGAATGCAGCGTTCACAAGCCCTGACGGCGACTCCCAGGTTACCGGTTGGTTGTGGCTTCTGTCCTGGCGTTGCGGCAGCCTGCGCGAGGGCCATCGACGGCAGGAACGCGAAGTGAAAGAAAAGCAGTGGGGAGAGGTGACATCGTTTTCTCATGAGAGCCTGTCGAGTTTACAAGGTTTTACCTTCCTTGACGGATTCTTTACCTCGGATTGGCCTTCCCATCGTTACTATATTTGGAGTGGGACCATCTTGAATCGATCGCTAGTGCTGCTCTGTCAGATTGTCCTCCTCATCTGCCCCTCCACGCTGTTGGCCCAGCGTGGAGGGCACGGTGCTGGACGCCCTTCAACGGGCGCATCCAACCCGACGCCCAACACCAGCGACATGACCGATTTCAATCGCGCGATTGCGCTCCAGGCCACCCCGGACCAGGTCGCCCAGTTCCAGCAATTGAACAAGAGCACGGAAACGGCCAGCAAAGAGGCCCAGAATCTTATCCCGCGTCCTGAAAACCAGCCCCCTGAAAATGCAACCAGGCCGAATTCATCCCGCTACACAGATTTAAGCGACACGGTCGACGAGGCGCAGACTAACATCCAGCATTTTGTAAGCAGCTTTTCTACCGCGCAACAGTCAGGATTAAAGCCTCAGATCAAGAAGCTCGGCAAGGCGGACTCGGATGTCTCCAAACAAAGCAAGGCTCTGGCACAAGAGCTGGAACGATCGCAGATCGACTACAAGAAACTTGTCACCGTCACGGAGAAACTGGACAAGGCGCTAACTGGTTTTCGGACGGAGTTGGTCGACCTCGGAAAAGAAATGGGAATTCAGCCCGAGGAACATTCTCCATGACCCCAATTCAGACCATGCGACGAGATCTCGCCCTCGGCCTCGCGCTCATCCTCTTGCTATCGGCTCTGTCGCCAGCGCAGGATCACGACGCCCATAGCCAGACCGTCACCACTTTGTCGGTCGACGTCAAGGTGGTCACGCTTCCTGTCACCGTTCGCGATAAGAAAGGTCAGATTGTCCGCAATCTGACCAAGGACGATTTCGTTCTTCAGGAAGATGGCCGCCCGCAAACGATCAAATACTTTACGCAGGACACCAACCTGCCTCTTACCCTCGGACTGCTGGTCGATACCAGCCTGAGTCAGCGAAATGTGCTCGATCAGGAGCGCAATGCCAGCAAGGTCTTTCTCGACCAAATGCTTACGGACCCCAAAGACAAGGCCTTCCTCATTCATTTCGACCGCGAGGTGGAACTTCTTCAGGACCTCACGCCATCCCGCGAGAAGCTGGAGACGGCGCTGCAATTGCTGAATGCTCCGCAACTTCAGCGCAACGGCGGCGGACAATCCGATCCCGGATCTTCTGGATCTGGCCCTTCCGACCCTCAATCTTCCGGCACTGGCCACCCTCGAATGAGCAGAGGAGCGGGCACTCTGCTTTACGATGCCATCTTCCTGGCCTCGAACGAATTGATGAAGAAGCAACAGGGCCGCAAAGCTCTTATTGTTCTTTCCGACGGGGATGACCGAGGCAGCAAGGAGTCGCTGCAAAGCGCCATCGAGGCGGCCCAACGCGCCGACACCGTGGTTTACTCCATTCTGTTCGCCGACAACCATCAGGACAGCAACGGCTATGGCCACCAGGGCGGTGGAATGGGACGGCACGGCGGAGGCTTCCCGGGTGGCGGAGGCTGGCCGGGAGGTGGCGGGTCCGGAGGCGGTGGTCGCGGAAGGAATCCGCAGGAAGGCCGCGTGGACGGAAAGAAGATTCTCGATCAGATTTCAAGGGAAACCGGTGGCCGTCTCTACGAAGTCTCCAAAAAGCAGGCGATCGATCAAATCTACGACAGCATCGCCGAAGAACTGCGCACGCAATACAATCTGGGCTACAACCCGGACAAAGGCAATACCGAAGCCGGTTATCACAAGATCACCTTGGTGGCCAAACAGAAAGATCTGGTGGTGCAAACCAGAGATGGGTACTACGCGGATCGCTGACAAGAACATCGATTACGCACTTAGCCAATCGGGAGTCTTGCCGATAACGTTAACCTATTGTGGGGACTGAGATTGAGGACTGCGGACTGAATGCTGAGTGCTGAATGCTAAGTGCTGACGATCAAAAATTTGGTCCGCAACTTCGGCCAGGCACCGGCGTTCTTTACTGTGGCGTGACGTGACAGGACAGGTACCGCCGTGTAGGAAGCTATACGTTAGCCGGGAATCTTCTCTGCTACAATTTATTGACGCCGCTTGTGAACTGTCCGGAAAGACGGTTTCCCTGAGGGCTTTCCTAACATGCTGAGCAGTAAGAAGAAACTTCAACTCGTGGCTGCCTTCGCGACCCTCTTGCTGTTTGCCGTAGGAGTAGGTTGCAGCGGGTTTTTTGTTGACCCGGTATTGACCTCCATGACGGTCGGTCCGACGGCGACCATTAACCAGGGTGGGACCGTACAGGAGAGCGCCATCGGGACCTACAACGATGGATCCACAAAAATCCTCAGTTCGGGTGTGCAATGGAGCAGCAGTGATTCCAGCACGGCTAACGTAAACAATTCAGGATTGGTGACTGGCAACTCCCCAGGTACTGCAACGATCACCGCTGCTTTTCAGGCGACGAGTGGCACTTCAAGCGTAACCGTCGCCCTCGGAAATGTGACCGCCCTCAAAATTTCCCCCACGAGCGGCAGCATCGTTGTGAATGGAACGGCGACTTTCTTTGCTTATGCCACGGTGACCGGAGACAGCACTCCGGTTGACGTTTCGCCCAATGCAACATGGACGGTAAGTGATCCCACCAATTTCACGATAACTCTCCCAACGACTACGGGCGTAGGAGCTACGATCACGGCGGGATCGGGTGCTACGGTCGGGGAAAGGGTTACAGTTGGGGCAAGCTACCTGAGCACCACAACTGTCACGGCGCCGAACGCGACGCTCACTGTGACTCAATAACCCGCGACAATGTCTGACATCCGCTGTATCGGCATCTGTACCGGAGGCGGAGATGCTCCTGGCCTAAATGCGGTCATCCGCGCGGCCGTGAAGGCCGCCATTCTCAAATACAACTGGCGGGTGATCGGCATTCCCGACGGCTTCGATGGCCTGATCTGGCCGGAGAAATCGCGTCCTCTCACCCTCGACGACGTCAGCGGAATTCTGCCCCGCGGCGGCACCATCCTCGGAACTACGAATCGCGGCAATCCCTTCCACTACTGCACCGTCGAGAACGGCGCGGAAGTCGTGCGCGACATTTCTGACGAGGTCATCGCCAACTCGCGCCAGCTGGGAATCGATGCCGTGATCAGCATTGGCGGGGACGGTTCGCAGAAGATCGCGCTGGAGCTTTTCAAGAAGGGCATGAACATCGTCGGTGTTCCCAAGACCATCGACAACGATCTTTCCGCCACCGAGGTCACATTCGGTTTCGATACCGCGCTCGTGACCGCGACCGACGCCGTGGACAAGATCCACACTACAGCTGAGGCGCACCATCGCATCATGGTGGTAGAGGTCATGGGCCGGGACGCAGGCTGGATCGCCCTCGAAGCCGGAATCGCCGGAGGTGCCCACGTCATCCTGATTCCTGAGATCCCGTTCACCATCGACAAAATCTGTGAGCTCGTAGCCTTGCGCGAGTCCTTTGGCAAGCGTTTTACTATCATCGTGGTGGCCGAGGGCATCAAGATGCCAGTGGAATGGCAAGAACATCGTCGGACGGGCGCGGTGGCGAATCGGATCGGCGACGCCGTTTCCAGGGGAGCGAAAAAAGACGTGCGGGTCAGTGTGTTAGGCCACATCCAGCGCGGCGGCTCGCCGACCCCGTTCGACCGCATCCTGGCCACTCGCTTTGGCGTGGCCGCGGTCGAACTGATCGCCGAAGGAGGATTCGGCAAAATGGTTTGTCTGCACAAAACCCAAATCGACGCCGTCAGCATTGCCGACGCCATAGGCCAATTGAAAACCGTGGATCCTCACGGACAAATCGTGAACACCGCCCGCGCGATCGGAATCAGCTTTGGCGACTGAGAGCTAGTGTGTGCCCGCAAAGATCCTAGCGGCACTCTGTCATCCTGAGCGAAGCGAAGGATCTCTCTGTACCGTGTTTGGAGCGCGAAGTGTTACGCGACGCATAGAACGACGCGCCGATTTAGATCACGTATCTCCGGCCCAAGACCCGGGCCTCGTACTCCTCCGCGTCCTCTGCGTTTTAAGATTTTGATCCACCCTGCGCTATAGTGATTTCGTGGTCTCTGTGAAAGCGAGTTGGCGATGCCTGTGGTTTCTGCTATTGCTGGTGGCGCTCTCACTGCTCCCCGGTTGTCGTGGACGAAGCCGGGCGCAGGAGATCGCTTACGTCTCGGCACCGCAGGTGATACTTCGCGACCGCGTATCTGCGGTATTCAGCAAGACCGGTGTGGTAAAGAACGGAGATAGAGTCCAGATACTCGAGCGCGAAAAGCGGTTTGCCCGAGTACGCGCGGCGACAGGCGCCGAAGGCTGGATGGAGCAGCGCTCTCTGGTGCCGCAGTCGGTTTACGAAGGCTTTCAGCAACTGGCACAGCAACAGCAAAATGCCCCGGTCCAGGCTGCCGGCATAACCCGCAACGACACTAACATTCACCTCGAACCCGGACGCGAAACCGAACATCTCTACCAGTTGAACCAGGGATCCAAAGTTGCCATCCTGAAGCGCGCCACCGCTCAGAAAACCGTGCCTGGCGCGGTCGCGAAGCCCGCAAATCCGAACAAGAACGAATCACCCAAGCCAACCGTCGCGATGGAAGACTGGTGGCTTATCCGCGATCCCGACGGCCGCGTAGGCTGGGTGCTGGCGCGCATGGTGGATATGGATGTACCACTCGAAATCGCGCAGTACGCCGAGGGTCAACGGACCGTGGCCTTTTTTGTTCTGGACCAGGTCACCGATGGAGATAAAAAAGTTGCACAATATCTGGTGGCGCTCAGCGAACCGAAAGATGGACTACCCTTCGACTTCAACCAGGTCCGCGTCTTTACCTGGAATGTCAAACGCCACCGCTATGAAACCGCCTATCGCGAACACAATCTGAACGGAGTTTTGCCGGTTACGGTTTCGCAGGAAAATTTCGATAAAGAAGGAATGCTGCCGGTATTCATACTCCGCGTGAAAGACGACAACGGCAACATAAGCGAGCGCAAGTACAAAATGAACTCGCCAATTGTGCGTCGCGTCCTGGCGCCGGGAGAGGCAAAAGCCACATCTGCACCAAGAAAAAAGACCCGGCATCACTAGATCCATTTTCCAAGCTTCCACGTAGGCAACTGGGTGCCCCAGGTCTCGCGGTTTGAGCTTGTTACGAAACTCGGAGGAGCACCGTGACGGTGGGACATACGCTGCTCCAGCCGCGTAGCGGCGGCATCAGAAAGCCCGGCACGGCAGTGCTGGGAAAACGAAAGTGGAACAAGCCGAGTCCGCTTTAGCGGACGGCACAAGTCTCGTAACGGACTCGGTTTTCGAGATCTGGGACTGCTTCCAGAAACTCAGTTCCACCGCCCTTTATCATCGACTGCGTGCTTGAAATTAGATAACCTGTTACGGCATACATTATCTACAAGATAACGGCCGATCTTTGACAATCTGGCGCGATGGGAGACGGCCTTTTGAATTCACCACAAATGCTGAATCGGCTCCCAAAGTGGGACGCCAAAACTCTCGGCGTTCGCCATAACTCCCATGTTCTCTAGCGGGAGTTTACTGTGCGCCGTGAAAAGCGCTGGTCCACTGCGGGTGAAAGTCCCGCCCGGGAACTGGTTCGTTCCACCCGGTAGCAATCGGAGCGGCGGTGGAGGCAACAAAGCCGTCGGAGCCTCCGGTGTAGAGGGTCGCCATGGCGACTTGGCGAGCATGTAGGCCGTAACCACCGTCGGTGAACGCTGTGCAAGCCCCGAAACGAGCGATGCAGGAGCCGACCCGCTAGTAATCGAGGGAAGGCCGATGTTGATGGAACGGTACGAGCGAACAAGTTTCATCGAACCTGCCGGGGTACTGGCGACGGCATGCAGGCAAAAGGGACCAGAAGCAACACGGGAAGCCCCAGCGGTGATCGCAGTCAGGATCAACTGGCAACTCGCGAGAGCCAGGCCGGGCCGTATGGGGTGGCGGAGAGGTCCGTACGACCGATGAAGCCGGGTAATGCCGGCGGAGGAAAGGGACCTCAGTTGAAAGGAACGCAAGAAGCAACGAAGACGGAGGGATTGACGTGAGTCTAACAACCCCAGAAAGCGTTCAGAAGTTGCAGATGGCGTTGCACGACAAAGCGAAGGAATCGCCCGACTTTCGTTTCTACTCGCTGTACGACAAGGTGTACCGGAAAGATGTCTTGGCATTCGCCTATGAACGCTGCAAAGCCAACGGCGGAGCAGCAGGAGTCGACGGCCAAACCTTTGAGGGCATCGAGGCATACGGCGTGGAACGATGGCTGGACGAACTGGCGCAAGAGCTGAAAAGCCGAACCTATCAACCACTGCCCGTGCGGCGGGTTTACATACCCAAACCGGACGGGAAACAGCGGCCGTTAGGGGTACCCGCTATCCGCGACCGGGCAGCGGAAATGGCGGCAGTTTTGGTGCTCGAACCTATCTTCGAGATCGATCTGCAGTCAGAACAGTACGCCTATCGGCAAGGCCGCAGCGCACTGGACGCGGTGAAACACGTCCACAAGCTGATTAACACTGGTCATGGAGAAATTGTCGACGCAGATCTCAGCAGCTACTTCGATACCCTTCCACACGCCGAACTTCTAAAGTCGGTAGCTCGCCGGGTCGTCGACGGGGCCATGCTTCATCTGATCAAGATGTGGCTCGAAGCCCCGGTAGAGGAAACGGACGAGCGTGGAAACAAACGTCGAAGTACGCGCAATCGGGACGAAGGTCGAGGAAGTCCACAGGGCTCCCCGATCAGCCCGTTGCTGAGCAATCTGTACATGCGCCGGTTCGTGCTCGGCTGGAAGAAGCTGGGACACGAAAAGCGTCTGCAAGCGTATATCGTTAACTACGCCGACGACCTCGTGATCTGCTGCCGTGGCAAAGCCGAAGAGGCCTTAGACACGATGCGGAACATGATGATGAAGCTGAAGTTGACGGTGAACGAAAAGAAGACGCGGGTCTGTAAGCTGCCGGAAGAGAAGTTCGACTTTCTTGGATACACCTTCGGTCGATGTTACTCGCCGAAAACGGGTCGGGCATATTTGGGCACGACTCCTTCGAAGAAACGGGTGCAACGCATCTGTGCGGCGATAAGCGAGGAAACTCGGCGAAGTAAAACCCAACTGGACCGGAAGACAGTAGTAGGGACCCTCAATCGAATGATGTTTGGGTGGGCCAACTACTTTTGCCTGGGGCCAGTCAGTAAAGCCTACTCGGCGGTGGAACGTCATGCCCGCAGGAGGCTACGCCAGTGGCTACGTGCCAAGCACAACCTGCGGGGATCGGCGACCAAGAAACATTCGGCAGCCTCCCTACATGACAAGCTGGGCCTTGCCCGCCTTACCCGGCGGACGAGTAGCTTTCCGTGGGCGACACCGTGAACCTTTCTCCGAGAGCCGGATGCGCGAAATGCGCCTGTCCGGTTCGATGAGCGGGAAGAGGAAACAGAGCTATGCCAAACCGGATTGAGGCGGCGAAGCGAAAGCCCAGCCATAAGCCACCGGGAGGCTACTGCCACTGCGCCTCTTCTCGACTCCACGTGCGCCGTGAAAAGCGCTGGTCCACTGCGGGTGAAAGTCCCGCCCGGGAACTGGTTCGTTCCACCCGGTAGCAATCGGAGCGGCGGTGGAGGCAACAAAGCCGTCGGAGCCTCCGGTGTAGAGGGTCGCCATGGCGACTTGGCGAGCATGTAGGCCGTAACCACCGTCGGTGAACGCTGTGCAAGCCCCGAAACGAGCGATGCAGGAGCCGACCCGCTAGTAATCGAGGGAAGGCCGATGTTGATGGAACGGTACGAGCGAACAAGTTTCATCGAACCTGCCGGGGTACTGGCGACGGCATGCAGGCAAAAGGGACCAGAAGCAACACGGGAAGCCCCAGCGGTGATCGCAGTCAGGATCAACTGGCAACTCGCGAGAGCCAGGCCGGGCCGTATGGGGTGGCGGAGAGGTCCGTACGACCGATGAAGCCGGGTAATGCCGGCGGAGGAAAGGGACCTCAGTTGAAAGGAACGCAAGAAGCAACGAAGACGGAGGGATTGACGTGAGTCTAACAACCCCAGAAAGCGTTCAGAAGTTGCAGATGGCGTTGCACGACAAAGCGAAGGAATCGCACCGACTTTTCCCCGTTTCTACGCGCTCGTACGTGTAACGAGTGACATTGTTTTCCGCCTAAGGTGTCAGCCTATTTCCCTGCGGCTTTCGCGGATTCCTTTCCTCTAACCGGGCCGGCGTGTTGACGGGGCAGGCGAATGGGATAGGATACTCGCCTTGTGTAGGCACGAGCGGTATCCCAACCGTAGAAGAGCCAAACAAAACTGCGATTCAGAACGCCCGGCAAAGACGGCCGGGCGGTCTTCGCTTTTTAGGCCCAAGGCCTCAGCTCCGAGACTTCACCAAAGAAATGGACTTGATTTTGACTTAGCGGGTGGGCTGGGGTGTAGCGCGGAGAGTAGAAGCAGCGAGGAACGGAAGCGAACAAGCCCATCCATCCCCTCCCGCACAAAACGAATCGTGTGCGGGAGGGGTGTAGTCAGCCGATTCCTCCGGAGCCAGCCCCGTCGCATCGGCCTTGGGCATCCGCTCGGGCGCGACCCCGTGCGGACAATCGATAGCTGCGAGCACACTCGCGCAACGAAAGCTAGAGCGGCAGGTGGTATTGGCCGTTGGCCCGCGCGATCCAGCCCTGCTGGCAGGCTTCGGCGATGGCCAGTTGAGCCGTCCGCTTGGAACACTCGGTGGCATTCATGATCTGATCGCGCAGTTGGTTGAAGCGAACTTTGTTGCCCACCTCTGCCAGGGCTTGTGTGATGTCTGTCTTTTCGACTTTGCGTCGCGTCGATGCAGCGGCGAGCGGCTTCTCGGTGGAACAGAACCACAGAGTGCGGGGATCGAGTTGGAGCAGCCGCGGAGGCTGCGCAGCCGCATAGCGAAACTGGAAGCGAAGCTCGATGGTGGCCAGTTGCGGAGCCGGCCGGGTGAGCAGTAAATAACTGTCGCCCACCGCATGCAGAGCGCTGGAGCCACGAAAGGCGCTGCCGATCTCGTGCCGGCCGATGGATTTGCGGACATGGTGCACGACGACGAGAGCGGCGCGGGAGGTATCCCGCAGGCGCAGCAGTGACTGGCACAAGGCGGCCATGGCGCGGGTATCGTTTTCATCCTGGTCGTGGGTGGAGTAGAGCGGGTCGAGAACCAGGACCTCGGCGGCGGCGGCGCGTGCGGCGCAGACAAAGTGATTCAGACCCTGGGCCGCGCTGAGGAGATGGCCTGAGGCGCGCGTGTCCACCAGAAGATGCTGATCGGCGGCCGCTCCCAACGCACGGCGCATGAGGGAGAGACGACTGACAAACTGCGGGACCGGAAGTTCGAACTGGCAGATGAGGACACGGCGCCGCGCCGGGATGGAAAAGCCCAGGCGGTCGACGCCAGCCGCCAGCGCCAAGGCGAGGTTGGCAACCAGGAGAGACTTACCCACCTTGGGCTCTCCGCCAACAAACAAGATGCCCTGCGGTGGCAGCAGTCCCGGTTCCACCAGGCAGGGCGGCGCAGCCGAAGGCTGCTGCTCGAGCAACTGCGCCAGAGACAGCACGGTGGGTGACACAGACTGAGTCGATACGATATCGCTCACAGCAGCGCCTCGGTGGTGGCATCCAGCAGGATCGATTCCCCAACCGTAGACTCTTTTCGAGAAGCCGCCAGACGCAGAGCCGTCAGGGCCAGTTTGTTGACCTTGCGGAGAATGCCTTTGGTGGCCTGATAGAGGGCTTGCCGGGCGGCGTCATCAAACAGCGGTTGGGCCACCCCGGCAGCCTTGAGTTGCTGCGCGAGATAGGCGTCGAGTTCCTCGCGCGCGAGTCCTTCGAGATGATACTGCACGGCGATGCGCTGACGCAGGGGTTCGTGGAGTTGCAGCGAGAGGGTGCGACGCAGCAGTGGCTGGCCCACCAGCAGCAAGGTCAGATAGCGGCTGGAATCCATGTCGAAGTTCAACAGCAGGGGAAGTTGTTCGAGCGCGGGATGACACAGCAACTGGGCTTCATCGCAGATGAGAATGGGGTGCTGCTTCTTATTCTGATTGAGGTGCACGATGGTCTGGGAGATCTGGCGCACCAGGTCGCCGCGGTAGTGCGCCGGTTGCAGATCGAGTAGCAACGCCAGTTGGCGGAGCAGATCGAGCGTCGATCCAGAAGTCCAATGCAGATAGAGGACCTTATATAGGTTGGGATTGAGCGCAGCAGTGAAGCTGCGAGCGGCGGTCGATTTACCGGCGCCGACTTCCCCGGTGAGCAGGCCAACGCCGTGATGATCGGCCAGAAACTGCAGCCGCGCCTTGGCCTGATTCCAGGCCTGCGAAGAAAACAACTGTTTGGGATCAGGGCTATCGCAGAAAGGGGTTTTCTTAAAGCCGAAGAAAGTTTCCACCATGACGGTTACTCCTTCTCCTGTTTCTGTTTGAGCAGTTCGACGAAGTTGATGCCGGTGGGTTCGGGCTCGGCCGAGGCGGTCCGTTTCAGGGAAGGCAACTGACCGTTGATCACCGGGTCGACGGGCCGTGCTGAGGTTTCCAGTTGCCCCTGAAACCAGATCTCGACCTCGGCGGCATCGAGAGGATCGAAGCGCACTTCGACGCGCTGACCGGCCAGATGAGGCGGAGCCTCGTAGAGACGGTTGTGCAGCAGGAAGGTGGAATCCCGGCGCACCACACGATCCAGGCGATGGAAGAAGAGACGGCGCAGATCGGTAGCGGGCGGGAGTTGGCGGATCTGCTCGATATCACGTTGCCAACGCGCCAGCGGAGTAGTTCCGAGCGCGCTATGTTGGGAGCGATGATAAGCCCTTTCGATCCAGATCCACAGGCGATCGTTTAACTCTTCGAGGGAGAGCACGTGCTTGGGGTCGAGGTTGGCGAGGAATTGCTCTCTTACGGTGCGGAAGAATCTTTCCACCTTGCCGCGACCTTCCGGCTGATAGGGACGAGAGTGCACAATCAGGGTGCCGAGGGAGGCGGTAATCCGCGCCAGTTGCGGCGAGCGATAAATCTTTCCATTGTCCATGTAGAGACGAATGGGTATTCCGCGGGCGGAGATGGCGTGGCGCAGACAGTCGAGCGCGGCATCGAGTCCCTGGCTGGCATAAAACTGGGCATGGGGAATGAGTCGGCTGGCGTCATCGAGAGTGGCGTGAAGAAAGACCTGCATGCGGCCGCCATCGTTCCCCCGCCGGATCCAAGGGCCAAACAGCATGTCGGCCTGCCAGATCTGGTTACTGAGTTCGGCCTCAAACTTCTTGTGCGCCGACGGTGCCAGCAGTTGTTTTTCTGACAAACCGTGTTGTTTGAGGAAGCGGTAGAGTGTGGAAGCAGAGAGCGCGGGCCTGTCCTGACCGGAAGATAAGGCCAGTTCGCGCAACAGAGTCGCGCCGGTGCGATGCGGGTTCTCGCGCTTGAGGCGTTCGATGAGGCTGGCCAGCTGCGGAGTCACCGCGCGGGACTGTCCCCGGTCGTGGCGCGGTTTGGGAGCCAATGCTTCGAAACCGCCGTTGCGGTAGCGTAGCGCCCAATTGAGCAGGGTATCGACGCAAACCCCCGTCCGTTTGGAATAGGGGATGTCGTAGGTGCGGGCGGCGATCTCCTGGGCGCGGCGCGTGAGTTCACCACGGGGGAGACGCTCAATGACAAGCGAGGCGATCAGCCCGTAGCGAAACAGGGCCAGTTTTTCGGATTTGGTATCCATGCGGAAGGTCTCCATGCCCCAGACCATAATCAGGAGCAGCGATCTTCCGCTAGGCAAATGCTGTGTGGGGAACCTCAGGGAGCGAGGCACGCGGCGGACAGCGTGGTTCGCCGCCCGGTCGGAACCAGATCCGCAGGCCAGCCCAGCAGATGGACGCGAAGCCGCGCAAACAGGAACCGATGCGCCGCGATCCATCCCACTGATTCGAGCATGCGCAGGGCTCTGGCAACGAAGTTTGCCGCCGGGTCCCGAAGGTGACCCGGCGTCTCCAGCGGCACTAGAGCCAGACTCAGAGCGGGAGCCTTTTTTTGAAAACGGCGGATCCAGAACTGTCCGCGCTGGTACGGCATGGCGGTTTGCGCGGCCGCCCGCGCGGCGGCTACCAGCGTGAGACCGTTGAGCAATCGGGCAGCGAGAAACAGTGCGATCACGGAGATACTGAATCGTAGCCAGGGCAGGACGAACTCGGGTAGCAAAGAAACCGTCCGTTTACAGGAGCAACATAGGTAACGGCGAACCCGAACGACTCCGTTGAAAGTGACATCCACCAGTGTGCGGTGGTAGAAGCCATGACCGGTCAGAGCTCGTTTGGCTTCGCATTGCGGGCAATGGTCTGGACGGTGGCGATCCGGATCGGCGATCTGGTCCAAGTAATGCTGGATGGAGCCGGCGAATGGATGTAGGATTTGCATTGCAAGCCTTCCTGGGAGTGTCTAGACTCCCTGGTCTGGTCTCGCGGAGGGCTCGGTGCTTCCTGACAGAAACTAGCCGAGCCTTCCACTGTCGACATCCTACATCGCATTCCACGAACCCAGGGCATAGGGATACTGCGAATCGAAATGTATTCCGGTCCCATCCGCTCCGCGATTCACGCTGCCACCCGGTCCGCTCTCGCGATCACCGCACTACTTCCCGGAATTAATCTGAGGAATATTACTTTCGAAGAGGAAAACAAACGCGACTCGTTACACCAGGCGCTGATTGAGTAGCTGCGGAAGAGCCGCGGAGTCGAAGTCAAACTGCAAATGCCAGCCACCGTCCTGCTCTTGCAGTTGATAGCGAATGAGCTCGGCCAGAAACGGAGCGGACAACCAACGGTGAATCTTGCGCTCAATCTGCTCCTGCTTCCAGCGCGCTTTCGGTTTATTCAGTTCCATGGCCAGACGGCGGAGCGACTGCAACACCCGGCTGAGGCTGGTCGTCAGACTGTGCAGTTGTTCACCGGCAAAGGAAGCCGAGTACTTCACCACGCACAGATACTCGCGTCCATGGACCAGAGTTTTCTCGGCGGTGGCGCGCACTCCGGGTTGGGCACTGCTGCAGGCGGGTAATTCTTCCGTCGCTCGACTGCGGAGTTCCGGCGGCGCTTGATTCCAGGGCAAGGCCGAGATCCAGCCCACACCCGCTTCTTCCAAGGCCACCGTGTTGGCCAGCGCCGCCGAACCTTTATCCAACACCAGCGTGACCGTCTCGCGCGCGATCTGGTTTTGATCCAGCATGCGCGTGATGCGCGTCAACGCCGTGGAAAACTCTTCCACGTCGGCTACGTTTCCGGGATACACGTGATGACATAAGCTCAAGCCATGCTCGCCATCGAGCACGTAGCTCAGACCGACTTGCCGCAGATTATGGCGGCCCTGCTTGTTGTGTCCGCGCTGGGCCAATTGATTGCGCGTGTTGCTGCTGGCGATATAGGTGTAGAAGTTGGTGGTGTCGTAGGCCAGCAGACGACGACTCACCAGTTGTTTCTCTTTCCATACTCCCAGCAAACGCAACTGGGCTTGCTCCAAGGGATCGTCGGCCGAGGAGAGCGCTTCTGAGCCTTCCGGCAGGATCTGTTCAAAGGCGTCCCAGAACGCTTGCGAAGTAAAGCGTTCGGGGGGAACTCCCAGAGCGTCGACAGGATGGAGGAGCGATACCAATCGGGAACTTCGGTTTTGGGGCCAGGCTGGCAGATGCGGTGGATGGCCGCCAGCAAGAGGTAGTGAGCGGGCGAGGGTCCGGAGCGTGGCGTGGGCCAGAGCGATTGCAGCAAGTCCCAGACGCCGGTTTGCTGAGCGGCGGCCCAGAGGGCGGCGGGCAAGCCAAACTCGCGGGTGGTGGCGGCCAAGGGGACGGGGGCGGTGCGATCGCGGACCAGCTCGGCGAGTTTCTCGGCGGTACCGAGGTAGGCCTGATGAACGATGCGGGGCTTGCCGTCGACGCGGGCACTTTCGACGACGTAGTAGTAGAGTTTGTTGCCTTTCTTCTTGGCGACGAGGCTTGCCATACAGGGTAATACAATATTCCAACAACTCACTGTTGTCAAGCAATAAATGCATAGATATGCACAGGAATCTACTTAATACAGGGTAATACATAAAAGTTGACGAAGGGGACTTGCAGAACTACTCTGCCGGGAAAGACTTAGCGGCGCTGCTTGGACTCTTACTCGAGCGCTCCCAGTAAACTACCGCTAGATCCTCGCCTCGACAATCAGTTGGGAGCAATCTACGGCGCCGCCCGCGAATGGTTCTACAGTGCGAAGCGGCAACCAGCCGAGGAGATCGTTCCTTCTCTTGCAAAGCTTATTCTTCCCCTCGCGTTAGCGGCCTCAGATCGCGCAATTTCTCCCAACAGCGCGAAAGGACGAAAAAAGAGCACCTCCAAGAAACGCTGAGGAGTGGGGCGGTCACCGCTATCGAAGTCCCTCTGGATAGAATAAGAGGACCGAGGCAATCGGCCCGGACGCGACCTATAAGATAGGTTATGACATCTAATGACGCGATGGTATCCGCGGCGCATAGCTCCGAACAGGCTCGGCAGGCGCCGGACGTTCGCCTTACCGACGCGAGAAACACGATAGACTAGTGGAGTGTCGCAGAGTAACCATTATTATATCGGGTTCCGCATCTGCTATTACGATTACCGAAGCGAACTCTTGCTCACTCAACAGCAACTCCGGGCATCAATAGCATCGCCCTGCCGCGTCCGCAGTAACGAACTCACTGCGATAGGCCACTAGCTCCAAATCTTGCAGCGGATTCTTACACAGGAAGGCAAGCAGGCCCTATCGGTTCAAAAGACTTATAGGTGAGAACGAACTCCTGATGTCCGAGGCTTTCGGAGCAACTCTGTGTCCCCGCGGCTACTTCCAGCACTTTTTCGTATATCTCCTCGCCAACTTCATCCACGCTGGCTTCGAGCCGCAGGATTTTCCCTGCATTGATATCCATGTCGTCGCTCATGCGCTCGTAGGTCTCGGGATTGGCGCAAATTTTGATTACAGGTGAAATCGCAGAGCCCACAACCGACCCGCGGCCGGTGGTGAACAGAATCGCATGGGAACCGCAGGCGATCAGTTCCGCAATTTCTGCATTATCGTTTATATTGGGGAACCCGAAGCGTGGCTCACCGTCCGGCACGACATCCAGCAGATATAACCCACCTTTTCGTGGAACATCGCCCGGCTTGATCAGCCCAGAAATTGGCGAATCGCCGCTTTTGCAATACGCTCCGATCGACTTTTCTTCGATGGTGGTCAGCCCGCCCTCGGCATTCCCGGGCGCGAAACTGGCATGGCCCATCTGCTTGTAGTAATACGCCGCCTTTTCGACCGACTTTTTCAATTCGCGGCCAAGCTCCGGCGTAACCGCTCGGGCGGACATGACGTCTTCCAATCCGATCATTTCGCCGGTTTCCTCGAAGATGGTAGCCGCACCTTGCTTCACAAGCATATCGAAGGCGCGTCCGACCGCGGGATTAGCTGAGATTCCGCTGGTTGCATCGGAGCCGCCGCACACAGTTCCCACTACGAGTTCGTCCACCCGCAACGGAGCTCGCGGCACTTCCGCAATCTGGTTTAGAGCGTTCTCAGCCCACATCTTGCCGGCGTCGACAGATTTTCTTGTTCCCCCGGTTTGCTGAATCACAACGGTGCTCACGGGACGGCCGGTCTTCGCAATGTTTTCCTCGAGGCGATGGCGATTGAAGCTCTCGCATCCCAGAGACAGCAGCAACGCACCACCGACATTGGGATGCGTGCATAACTTGTTCATCATCCGGTCAGCGTAAGCATTAGGGTAACAACCCCCGAAGCCGATCAGGTGGACCGGCTGACCCTTGAAAGAATCCACGATCTCGCGGGCTACGTGATGAGCGCATTCCACCAGGTAGGCGACAACGATACAGTTTCGAATCCCTTTTCTTCCGTCGGAACGAAGAAAACCTTGTAGCGTGGGAGAGTTGTTTGACTCAGAGTTACTTGACGAAGACATGATCTTTGTCCAAAGTATAGGTGGCGATATAGTTACTCTTCAAGTTATGTAGATGAATGTGGGCTCCGGTCGGAATCATCTCTTTCGCGGAGCCAATCGGCACCCCACACTTATACACCCTTTCCGCCGCCTTGATGTCGCGAGCGGCGACCTTGTGCCCGATGGCAATGTTTTGTGTAAAGACAACTTCATGGCCGTCGATCACGTCACGATCGCCAGGCCTTATTGGCGCGACTACAATGAGCACGTTATCGTCGCGATGGATTCGCAACATCTTTCGGGACTTCCCTTCGGTTTGCATCAAAATGTTCCCTACTGCAAGTGAACTGGAACCGGATCATCCACGACATAGCCTAACACCTTCTTGTAGACAAGAGTTCTGACGATGGTCTACTTTCGGTGCAGTTGGTCCTTGAACTTTGCAGGATCGCGATACTTCACGGTCTGCAAATGTTCGCAATAGAGAACCAGTTCCCCCGGCACCTTGAAAACTTCGTACGAGACCTTCACCATGCCCAATTCCGGATACTTTGGCCATTTTTCAAGATGAGTGCGGATGGTGTAAATCGTGTCTCCCACAAACACCGGTTTAATAAATCGCAACTTATCATATCCGTAACTGAAGGTATGGATATTGTTGTGCGCCATCAAGCCAAGACCGAGGCTAAATACCATGGCGCCGGCTACCAGTCGCTTGCCAAACATGCCTTCCTCTTTTGCGAACACGTCATCAGCAACGTAAGGATGCATGTCGAGCACGATGGCGTTGAACAACATGCTTTCGCCTTCAGAGATGGTGCGTCGAATCGAGCGCGCGCGTTGGCCGACCTGGAAGTCTTCATAAAGCCAATCTTCGGCGTTCCACACCCGAATTTCTTTGTGCTTAGCGGCATCAGGATTGGGGTTGATTACGAATTCCCTTCGGCCTCACGCGATCCGCTGTGCGGAAATACGCTGGGCAGCATAGCGCTCGTTGAGCCACTGGACCAACTCCGCATCCGGCAAGTCTCCTCGCAAACAGCGATTGATTTCGACTCCGGCGGCTTCGAAAAAGCGCACGAATCCGTCGAAACGCGGACGCACATAAGCAGTCTGTAGGGTTCGAAGCGTGCCGGAAAAGAAGCCGTCAGCGACGGCGTCCACCGAATGATCAGTCCAGGCTGTCAAACTGGCGGGCTGGCCGCCCTTTCGGAAGTACGTTCCTTTTTGGTGCTCGGGGCTGGCGAGCCATTTGGCGTAGGCAGTTGCTTCCGGTAGATGACTGCTGTGTCTGCTGACCGCAACCCCGGTGCCACCAAGCATGGTTCCGGCACATCCGCGCTGGCCCGCCGCAGGCGCGTTCGTGAACTTCAAGCGGGGTGAATTTCCTATGCGGGAGTAGTTGGAATATCCGAAGCCGTAAGGGCAGTAGACCGCGTCAGAGCTCGAAACCATAAAGTCATAAACTTGAATCGGGTTCCAGTCGACGGACTTGAAGTGAGCAAGTGAGATCAGCGCGTGCAGGCAATTGAGCACCTCATCCGCAACGAAGTCGTTGACAAATTCCTCGGAGTCTTCCGCAATGGGATAGCCGAGATTGGCAGTCAGCGTGAAGAAAAGACTGATCGCGTCGGTGGGGCACGCAGGCACTACGATGAAGTTTCCGGCAGCGCGAGCTTTCCTTCCGAGTTCCAGGACCTCTTCAAAGGTCTGAGGAACTACGGCGAAGAACTTCAATAACAAATCGGAACGATAGGAGGCAACTTGCGTTGCAGCATCGATAGGCAAAGCCCAGAGTCCTCCTCCATACCAATAGGATTGCCACGATGGTCCAACAGAATCACCCGCAAAACCCTCCTTCTCCGCTTCGCTGAGGCAAGCAGCCAGATCGACGAGAACTCCGTGCGCCGCGGCGAATCCGACGAATGGATGATCCACGATAAGCAGGTCGTAACGATCGACATATTGCTCTATCGGAGCTTCGCCAAACTCGCGCAAGCTCCTCCGGTCCCACTGAATGCTGATTCTGAGGTGCTGCTTTTCATATTCGGAAGCTCCTTCGATCAGGGGAGCGTATCCACGTGGATGGTCCCACGTAAGCCCCTTCAGCGTGATGGCTGTTTTTGTTTTCAGCGCCTGCCTCCAGAGGAGCGAAGTTCTAATATTTTGTCGAAGCGGCCGGACGTTTCTCGGCGAGCAGGATGTGCTCGCAATACATCACTACCTCATCACGCTGGTTTAGCACTTCACACGCCTCGATTATGCGTCCATGACCTTTCCGCTTGGAGTCTTCCTGTTTTTCTTTCACGGTGACACGGGTACGCAGGGTGTCCCCGATGAAGACTGGTTTTGGAAAGCGGAGCTTGTCATAACCGTAGGTGAAAGCAGCTGAGTTAGTTAGGCTCGCCGTCAAACCAATCCCGATGGCGAAGGTCATCGTACCGTGAGCGATCCGCTGGCCGAATGTAGTTCGACGCGCAAACTCCGCATCCACGTGATGGGGAAAGTAATCTCCACTATGTCCGGCGTGGACCACGATGTCGGTTTCTGTAATCGTGCGACCCGATGTTATTCGATGCTCGCCTACGACGTAGTCTTCCCAATACTCGGTTCGGGTCATCATTGCAACACGCCGGAATTGAGTGCCAACTTGTTTCCGCCGATGGCCGAGGACAGTGTTCGGCTCGCCACGTCAAGGGCTTCTTTCACCTGAGGCGGACCAACGCTGTCTCCGATACGCGGGAGGAACGGAACGGCCATCGCCGCAATAGCTTCTCCGTGCTGGTTCAAGATCGGAAAACTGATGTTTACGACCCCATGCACCTGATAACTCGCCAACTTTTCGTATCCACGTTGGCGAATTTCGTCGAGATGGCGTGCGAGCGTGCCAGGAATTGGTCTCCGGGAGCGGCGTCGCCATGCGGCCAACACGCGGGTGCGGATTTGATCGCCCTGAAAAGCAAGGATGACGTGCCCGGAGGCAGTGTTCAGAAGATCGACGTTGGCGCCTAGCCGGACCGAGAAGCCCATATTGCGCGGCGCATCCACTTGGGCAACGACCACCACCTCTGCGCTGTTAAGCATGGCAAGATGGCACGATTGTCCGGTGCTATTTGCGACTTGCTGCAACAGCGGGCGCGCCTGGACGATCAGTCGTTGTAACGGATGGTGTTGATGAACAATTTCAAACAACTTCAGGGTCAGCTGATACCGCTCGTCGGAACCCGTGCGGGAGATGTAGCCGCGCTCTTCGAGACATACGAGCATGCGGAACACCTCATTGATTGTACGTCCGAGATGGCGGGCAATCTCGCTATGGTTTAAAGCTTCTGACACGGAAGCAAGGAGCTCCAGGACATCCAAGCCTTTTTCAAGGGCCGGTGCTGCATAGCGGATCCTCCTGGAGTTCGCTTGCTGCCGAGTTGGGAGGGCACGCCGGGTGCTCATAGGCAAACCTCGCTAGCCTACTACAATAAATTCTCTAATGAAAATATAATTTCACGAATAGAATCGTAATGGAGGCTCTGTTTTTGTGACGACTTCGGATCCTGGCAAAGATGAGAAGCCGCTGCAAGGGCTTCTGGTGCTGGATTTCAGCCAGTTTCTTTCCGGCTCTCTGGCGACCCTTCGCCTGGCGGATATGGGTGCCCGCGTCATTAAGATCGAGCGTCCGGGATTAGGTGACCTTGGCCGCTCGCTTTATTTGAGTGATACCGATGTTCACGGCGAAAACACTCTCTTTCACGCTATCAATCGCAATAAAGAGAGCTACGCGGCAGACCTGAAAAGTCTTTCCGACTTGGAGAAACTCCGGCAAATGATCACGCACGCCGACGTGATGGTGCAGAATTTTCGTCCTGGCGTGATGGAACGGCTTGGCCTGGGTTACGAGAGCGTGTCGAAGTTCAATAGTCGCTTGGTCTATGGCGTGGTTAGTGGATATGGAAATGCAGAAGCCTGGCGCGATCGTCCGGGGCAAGATCTACTGGCGCAGGCGCGCTCCGGAATCATGTGGCTGAGTGGCAACGATGACGATCCCCCGACACCGATGGCGCTGGCGATTGCCGATATGCTCGCGGGACACAATTTGTGCGAAGGAATTCTGGCCTGCCTTGTGCGGCGAGGTGTGAGCGGGCGCGGCGGGCTAGTAGAGACCAGCCTGATCGAAGCGTTGCTCGACTTCCAGTTTGAAGTGCTCACCACTCATTTGAACGACGGAGGCCGGCTTCCTCGGCGAAGCTCATTCCGCAACGCGCACGCCTATTTGGCCGCGCCTTACGGCGTATATGACACGGCAAACGGATATCTGGCGCTGGCGATGACGCACTTGCCAACATTAGGTAAGTTGTTGGACTTGCCCGAACTCGAAAAGATTTCCGATTCAGCGGAAGGCTTCCACCGTCGCGATGAACTCAAGCGCCTGATCGCCAAACGTTTGCAAGAACATCCCAACGAACACTGGCTGGGGATTTTGAACGCAGCAGACATCTGGTGCGCTGAAGTCCTGGATTGGCCGAAACTCCGTGCTTCCAAGGCCTTTGAGCAGCTTGCCATGTTACAGACTTTGACCGATGGTCACGGAAATGAAATTCTGACCACACGATCGCCGATTCGCCTCGACGGAAGGCTGCTCACCAGCGAACGGCTGGCGCCAAGAGTGGGAGAACATACCGAGATGATTCAGAAGGAATTTGGACTTTAGCTCAGGCGGTACACACGAACCGCATTGTCGTGGAATAGTTTCTTCTGATTCATTTTGCCTGCGCTCTGTGTGATTGACTGCAGGGCTTCTACCCACTGCTTGTAGCTAGCAGAGAGCGTACATACCGGCCAGTCGCTGCCGAACAACACGCGGTCCCACTCGAAGGATGCAATCACGTGGTCAACATAAGGCCGGAGATCTTCCACCGTCCACTTTTGTGGATCGGCGTAAGCGACGAGGCCTGAGAGCTTGCAAACGACATTGGGAAACTTGGCAATCTCCGCGATGCGTGCGCGCCAGGGATCGAGAATTCTTTCTTTCACCTGCGGGACGCCGCAGTGGTCGAGAATGAAACTCACGGCGGGGCAGCAAGAAACCAGGTTGATGGCGATGGGAAGCTGTCGAGCGAGCACACAGATGTCGAAGGACAGGCCATAGTTGGAGAGCGCGGCTACATTTTCAATGAACGTTTGTCCCTGACCCAATTCATCGAGTTGGGTATGCAGCACTCGGCGAATTCCCTTGAGTTTGCGATGACCTGCGATCTTGTCGAGATAAGACCTGAAGTCCCTGTTCTCCGGCCGACCACAAGCGACGACTCCCTCGAGCGGATTGCCAGCTTGATCGGCAAGTGCGAGCAGATGAAGCGTCTCGTCGAGCATGTAGGGCTCATCGACATCTGCCTCCAAGTGGACCGACTTCACAACGCTTAGCTCCTCCGTTGCTTTGAGGTATTCTGCCATGCGGAACGAGCGATTCAATGCTGGAAGCAAGTCGAGCCACGAATAACGAAAGAGATCCAAATCCCAAAGATGCTGGTGCGTGTCGACGATCTGCATACGGAGCGGAAATCTATCTGGAGCTGCAAAAACTGTCAAATCAATCGCAGTGGAAGACTTCTTCCATGTTAGCCCACCATTCACTCTCGGCGCGCGTTTCCAGCGGCTTTTGCATCGGCATCATGATGGCCCACCATTCCTGTGTTTTCAGGTCAGCCGCCATGGTCGCCATATCAGTGTCATAATCTGTCCCGTGATATTCAAAATATCCGAACAGAAAGTCGTCTTTCAAATAGATGGAGTAGTTGCGGATGTTGCAACGTTGGATCATTGCGAGAACCTCCGGCCACACGGCTGCGTGATACTTCTTGTACGCATCGATGAATTCCGGTCTTACTTTGATCACAGAACCATAACGCTTCATTTCTGCAGTCCTTTCGACGTTGTTTGTGAGTCTGGCTCTTCGGCACAGAGTCCGTTCTTCACAAAGAAAAAGGTTGATCGCTTGCACTCTCTAAAGCCGCTCTACTATATTCGATGGCTTTGACTGCTGGCTATGGTTTGCGGGAAACGTGCCCAATCCAGGTGAATCGAACATGACACGACATCGCATCACTTCTCTCGAAATCCGAGACGTGCGTTTTCCACTGGAGCATGGGGCAGGCAGTGATGCAGTGCACTCCGGAGCCGAGTACGCATTTGCCACGACGTTGCTCGATTGCGACAGGGAACTGTACAGCACAGGCATCGTGCTAACTCTCGGTCAGGGAAACGAACTGGTCTGCCAAGCGATCGAATTGCTCGGCAAGGAATTAGTCGGACGGGAAATCGAAGAGCTCATGGCGGAGTTTGGCGTGATGGCGCAACAGCTTGCCCAGCATCCGCAGCTCCGGTGGCTCGGGCCGCACAAGGGAGTCGTCCATCTGGCGCTTGCCTCGCTTACAAACGCATGTTTCGATCTGTGGGCCAAGAGCCGAAGCGTTCCACTGTGGCGATTGCTTCTTGACCTCGACGTGAAAAAAGTCGTCGATCTGCTGGATTTGAGCTATCTGGAAGACGTGCTCACGCGGGACGAAGCAGAACGGATTCTGCGGGAGCATGCGGATGTGCGGGCAAAGCGCGAAAGCATCCTACGTACTGGCTATCCTGGCTACGACACATCTGTGGGCTGGTTCCAATACGAAGACACGCAGGTGAAGGAGCTGGCGAGGCACGCCATGGATCGAGGCTTCCGCGCGTTCAAACTCAAGGTGGGATCACGCGATGGTCAACGCGACGTGCGGCGGGCGCAAATGCTGCGCGACCTCGCCGGACCCGATGCGCTAATTATGCTGGATGCCAACCAACAATGGACACTGCCCGCGGCGCTCGAAATGTGCCAGGCACTGCGTGATATGTCGCCATATTTCATCGAAGAGCCAACCCACCCGGACGACATTCGAGCGCACCGGACTCTCGCTGAAGCGATGCACCCAATTCCTATCGCGCTGGGCGAGCACGTGCCCAACCGGGTTATGTTTAAGAACTTCATGCAGGCGAACGCAGTGCAGATCGTGCAGGTCGACTGCACGCGGGTTGCTGGAATTTCAGAGTTTCTCGCGGTGAGCTTGCTGGCGCGAAAGTTCGGATTGAAGGTAGTTCCGCATGTCGGCGATATGGGGCAAATCCATCAGCACCTGGTGTTGTTCAATCACATCGCGATGGGACATGAAGCGGTATTCCTGGAGTGTATCCCACACTTGCAGCCTCATTTCGTGAATCCTGCCCGCATTGAAAATGGAGTTTACGTAACGCCGCAAGAGCCGGGCTCTTCTTCCGACCTGAAAGGCGTACGCCCGGGGGCGTAATCGCTTTTATCCGATGATTTCCTGCGGGCGGACCGCACGCTTCTCTGCCATGGAACGGTACTGTGCGAAGACAATTTGCAACGTGCGCAGGTTGTCTCGTCCGCTGGTCTCTGGTTCGGAACCATCTTCGATCCCACGCATCAATGAGGCCATCGGGCCGACGAACGCATCGGGAATCCACATGCTGTCCAGGCGGGCAGTGAACCAGTAGCTGGCGTTGCGTTTCGACATGAACTCCAGTGTGTCAGGCCGGCCGGTTGGATAGTTGTACATGAGGCCGATTGTGCCCTTGATTACGCCTTCCGTGCCCTCGAAACGAAAGATCGCATAAGGGTCGTCCTGCCAGGTAGTGTGGCAAACGTCGATGAGCACCTGCAGACCGGATGCATACTCCCAAACGGTGAGCGTTTTGGTTTCAGCACTTGTAGTTTCGTCCGGCGCTCGACTGCCGCTCGTGAAAACTTGGGCGGGCTCTCCCAGCAAATAACGAAGTGAGTCGATGTAATGAATGCTGTGGAACATAATCTCGACGTGTTTTCCCTGATAAATCCATGGCCACAGGCTCCAATCGGTCTTGCAGTGAACCTGAATGGTAGCGTAAGTAGGGATTCCAAGCCAGCCATCATCGATCAGCAAACGAGAGCAACGGATCCCTGCATCCCAGCGCATCTGCTGGTTGACGGCCAGCTTGACGTTGGAGCGTTCCGCAAACTCCACGCTTCGAAGCGCTTTGGCGTATTCGTCAGATAAGGGTTTCTGACACAGCAGATGTTTGCCAGCGGCCGTTGCCTGTTCGACGACGGCAAACTGTTCTGCTGGGTATACGGCTACGTCAACTATTTCGACATCAGGTTGGCGCAGTAGCTCATCAACGCCGCCATAGACCTTAGCGATTCCGTGTTGCTTGGAAGGGCCTGACGCCCGTTCCGGTCGTCGCTCGAAGGAGAAACTGGCGTTGAGCAGGGAGACTCTGGCATGCTCAAACGGGCGGCATTCGGCAAACAGAACCGTGGAAAAAATGGTGCTTCAATGCCCGATTGGAAGCGTGGTTCCGGTTTAGGCGATCGCTCGCATGGTGGCGAGATTTGCGAAGTAGAGCAGGCTCGACCCCGTTAAGGAGAATTACAAACCCATCGCAACCGGGCCGAATGCCGCTACATCAGCCAGGAGAACGAGCGATGAAGGGAAAGGGCAAGAAGAAGGCAGAGCGTGGGGCACAGGACTGGACATTGAATCTCGACGTGGTTCATCCCAATGCAGCGGGGATCGATATCGGCAACGAGTCCCATTACGTGGCGGTGCCGCCGGATCGAGATGCGGAGCCGGTGCGGCAGTTTGCCTGCTTCACTGAGGATTTGCGCCGCATGGCAGGTTGGCTGAAAAGCCGTGGAATCGATACGGTGGCGATGCAGTCTACGGGAGTGTATTGGCTCCCGGCCTACGAGATCCTGATCGAGGAGGGGCTGGAGGTATTTCTGGTGAATGCACGGCACACCAAAAACCTGCCGGGCCGCAAGACGGACGTGCAGGAATGCCAGTGGCTGCTGCAATTGCACACCTTTGGTCTGCTCAATAACTCTTTCCGTCCCCCGGAGGAGATCTGCGTGCTGCGGGCGTATTGGCGGCAGCGAGCGGAACACGTGGCCTCGGCCACCGCCTGCATTCAACGGATGCAGAAGGTGCTCACGGAAATGAACGTGCAGTTGGCCAACGTAATCAGCGATATTAGCGGATGGACGGGCCTGGCCATCATTCAGGCGATTCTGGCGGGAGAGCGGGACCGATACCAGCTGGCCGATCTGGCAGATGCGCGGATTCAGGCCACGCGGGAGGAAATCGCTCGCAGCCTGGAAGGCAACTGGCGCAAGGAGTTGCTCTTCATTCTGCAGCAAGAGCTGAATCTGTATCACATCTATCAGCAGCAGATCGCAGAATGTGACACCGCCTTGGCGGCCCATTTGCAAACCCTGGATGACAAAGCCGAACCTGCTAGCCCAGTACCTCCGGCCAAGGCAAACAAGAAAGCTGGCAGCAATGCCCCCAGCAGTTTTGATCTGCGGGGCGAGTTATACCGCATCAGCGGGACGGACCTAACCCAAATCGATGGCATCAATGTCATGACCGCGCAAACCATCATCGCCGAGGTCGGGGTTGACATGAGCCGGTTTCCCAGCGAGGCCCACTTTGCTTCTTTCCTAGGCTTGTGCCCGGACAATCAGATTACCGGGGGAAAGGTGCGGCGCCGGGGCACCAAACATGTGCAGAACCGCGCCGCCACTGCTCTACGTCTGGCCGCCACCAGTCTGTGGCGCAGTAAGACTTACCTGGGAGCAAAGTTTCGCCGTCTGCGAGCACGTCTGGGTGCCCCGAAAGCCATTACGGCCATGGCACACATGCTAGCCCGGCTCGTTTACCGCATGCTGCGGTACGGAGAACAATACGTGGACAAGGGGCTGAAATACTACGAAGAGAAATATCGAGAGCACGAAATCCGCAGCATTCAGAAAAAGGCCAAGGACCTCGGCCTCATTCTTACTCTCACTCCGTCAGCCTCATGAATAAAGTTTCTAAGGAGTTCGCTCCGCCTGTTCACGATTTCTGTCAGTGATGCCTACGACCTTGAATCCTGCCTTCTTGTAAGCGGGCAGATGAGCATAGTTGACGATCCCTCCGGCACCGACAATGCCGATGCCGTGGTCCATGCGCCGCGGCAACTTTGGTTTATAGTCGAGTTGCGGGAAAACATCAGGTAATTCTGAGTCTCTTTTCATAACTGTTTAGGCGCAAATGCGCTTGCGCAATCGCAAACTCTAGCAGTAACCATGGACGCAGGCCAAATTAATCTTCTGCGAGACACATTTCGAGCCATTCTGCAGCAACAATGCGTTTTATCCTTTGAAACGATTGTTGGCTTTATAAAATCTTCACATCCCGGACTTGCGAAGTTGAATCTGTTGGTTTAGCATTGCCCCTTTTTTCGTGGTGCGGCCCGATCGAGCACGCGGCGTCATCGCATGCAGATCGAAAGTGGAAATTATCTGATGAAACTGATCCGATTTGGCGAGCCGGGCAACGAGAGCCCAGGACTTATCATGGAGGACGCGTCGCGGCTAGATGTTTCCGCCTTCACGCGGGATTATGACGAAGCATTGTTTACCAATAATGGCCTTTCCCGCCTGAACCATTGGTTGAGGGAAAACGCCGCTTCCGCGCCGCGAATTGCGCAATCTGTTCGCTTGGGATCACCGATCTCCCGTCCCAGCAAGATTGTCTGCATCGGCCTGAACTTCCGTGACCACGCCCGAGAGAGCAAGATGGAGATTCCGGAGGAACCTGTCATATTTTTCAAGGCCAGTAGCTCTCTTGTCGGTCCGAATGATGATCTGGTAATGCCGAAGAATGCGAGAAAGGTGGATTGGGAGGTGGAGCTGGCTGTGGTGATGGGGAAGAAGTGCAACTACATCGAACCGGAACAAGCGCTCGAACATGTGGCAGGCTACGTTCTGCACAACGATTATTCCGAGCGCGTGTTCCAGCTTGAGCGTGGCGGACAATGGGTCAAAGGAAAGAGTGCAGACACGTTTGCGCCGCTCGGGCCTTTTCTCGCCACTCGTGACGAGATTCCGGACACGAGCAAGCTAGGGATGTGGCTGAAGGTTAACGGCGAGTTTCGGCAAAGAAGCTCCACTGCTGAGATGATTTTTGACGTGCCTAGCCTCATCAGCTACGTCAGCCAGTTCATGACTCTGCTGCCTGGCGATATCATCAGCACAGGAACGCCCGCCGGCGTTGGCTTAGGTATGAAACCTCAGCAGTACTTGCAAGTGGGAGATATCGTTGAACTGGGAATTGACCGACTCGGCGTGTCAAGGCAAAACGTGGTTGCGTGGAAACCAACGAGCTAACGCAATCGCATCTTTCAACCCGGCGCAGTAGTCCGCGATTCTGCTTTATGATGGTCGTCGGCGAACCAGATGCAAAGCTCTCGCGCTCTCCTGTTCCTTGTCGGCTTGTCAACGTTGACGGCTTGGCTTGTCGCACAAGCAGCGAAACCAACGCGACCATCTGAAAAGATCAAACCCGGCCTTGTCCAGTTCGAGGATATTGCCCAGCAGGCGGGATTGAGTGCTTCTAACGTCTACGGGGGTGACACGCACAAAGAGTTCATCATTGAGACCACGGGGAACGGCGCCATCATCTTCGATTACGACAACGATGGCTGGCCTGACATCTTTCTTCCCAACGGTTCGACAGTCGAGGGATTCCCCGAAGATCAAGCTCCAAGCGGGCATCTGTACCACAACAATCATGACGGCACATTCAGCGATGTAACTTCCCGCGCGGGACTGGCCCGGTCCGGTTGGGGACAAGGAGGCTGCGTAGGAGATTACGACAACGATGGCTACCTCGATTTGTTCGTCACATCTTGGGGACAGAACGCTCTTTATCACAACAACGGTGATGGGACATTTAGCGATGTGACGGCCAAGGCCGGCCTCAAGACTTCTCGGGACGAATGGAGCACCGGTTGCAGCTTCGTGGACTACGACCGCGACGGCAACGCGGACCTCTTTGTCGTGCGCTACGTGAACTTCAGTTACGACTCTGTGCCCCGGCCAGGCGAGGGACGATTTTGCCAGTGGAAAGGGATCAACGTAATGTGTGGGCCGCGTGGATTGAAGCCGGGCGTGAATGCGCTTTATCACAATAACGGCGATGGCACTTTCAGCGATGTCTCGCAAAAATCCGGAGTTCTTAATACATCTGGATGTTATGGATTTACATCGTTGACGGCAGATTTCGATCACGATGGGTGGCCGGACATTTACGTGGCTTGCGACTCGACCCCCAGCCTTCTATTTCACAATAACCATGACGGCACGTTCGCGGAAATCGGCAAGAAAGCCGGCGTGGCATACAACGAGGACGGAACCGAACAGGCGGGCATGGGCCTTTCTGCAGACGACTTCACGCACGCAGGGTATCAGGACATCGTTAAAACCAATTTCAGCGATGACGCTCCCACTCTCTACCTCAACCGGGGCGATAACAACTTTGACGACGTCACCTACAGCGCCGGATTGGGCAACATCAAGACGTGGCTGGGATGGGGAGTGCAATTCTATGACTTTGACAACAGCGGGTGGCCGGGAATCCTGATCGCCAACGGTCATGTGTATCCAGAAGTGGAAGGCAAAGCATTGGGAACCAGCTATCGCGAACCGAAGGTTGCATACTACAACCTCCACGACGGGACATTCGCCAACATCACTGCAGGTGCAGGCTCGACTCTAAGCCAGCCACACTCTGGTCGCGGCATGGCGCTCGGCGATCTGTTCAACGATGGACACCAGGAGACTCTGGTGAACAACATGAATGAGAGACCGTCGCTCTACTACAACACCGCGCCTGTTGGGAACTGGATCAGCTTGCAACTGGTTGGCGTGAAATCGAATCGCGCAGCGTTGGGCGCCGCGGTGACCCTGGAACAGAGCGGAGATAAATACGAGAAGGAAGTGCGCAGCGGAGACGGTTACATCTCGCAGAGCGATCTGCCGCTGCATTTCGGCTTAGGTAGCGCGTCTAAGGCAGAGAAGATGGTGATTCGCTGGCCCAGCGGCTTGGTCGAAACGCTCTCCGATCTTCCCGCGAACCAGTACTACGTTGTGCGGGAAGGTAACGGCATCGACAAGAGCAAGACTCATGGGGTTAGCCAGGTGAGAATTCAAGGATCGGCCACTAGTGCCAAGTAGCTTACTCAGCTGGCATTCCCAGCAGAAATAACCGCGATCGCCAGTAGCAGGACCCCGACTCCGGTCCAGTTATAGGCTAAGGCCCGACGACTCGCACCCTTCCATTCGCCCGACACAGCTCCCCAGAACAGAGCCGCAATGATGTCGATCGTCATGAAGATGGGCCACCCCACGATGTTGCCCAAGGAACCCAGGGAAGCGGCGCCCATTCCATAAAACGCAATTCCGCCGAACCACAGCAATCCCGTCGAGATGCCAAGCGCCCAATATGTGGCCGGATTTCCCTCACGGAACACAGCCCATGTCCGGTTCCTGTTCAGCAGATACACGCAATAAATGAAGTTAGCAACAAATCCGCCGGTCACCGTGAGCGCCCAAATTGGATTGGCTGCCATCGCGTTGCTCGCTCCGGACTGGAGGGCACGCACCCTGAGTTCATCACCGAAAACGAAACTAAAGTTCATCATCGAGGAGAAAATTCCAGAGAAGATACAGATCACCAGACCGACCTTGAAACCAGAACGCACTCCATTGCCAGTTCGAAGATCCTGCTCGCGAGCGCGCCCGGCAAGTGCGAGAAAGACGAGCCCCACTACCATGACGGTAGTGCCGGCGATTAGAGCTAGCCCGCGTTTTGCCACTAGTTGCTCAGGATGAAGCATCGCCAGCGGGAACAACGAGCCAAAGGAAGCTGTAATGCCCAAGATCAGCGCGAACCCGAGCGCCATTCCCACGCGACTGATCCCGAGACCAAATAAAGTCGCGCCTACGCCCCATAACAATCCAAATACAACCACCTTGATGAGAGTAGGCGGAGTCGCTCCGAAGTAAACACTAGTGACATTCGGCACGGTGGCAAAGTTGATAATCCAGGGAAATACGATCAGTCCAGACAGCGCGAACAGCAACCAGCTGTTTTCCCATTGCCACCCGGACATCCGCTTCATGGGAGCGGCGAAGCTTCCTTGGAGAATACCTGCCAGCGTGACTACTTCGATTCCAAACAGCAACGCCGGGTTCATTAAACCTCCCGAGGTAAAGGCCTGCAGAATGGACCACACCGTCCCTGGTCGTCAAGGGGGTATCGGCAAAAGTCTGGTTGCGTTCCGAAGATGTTTGGGCTAGAGTGCGCTGAATGTTGAAGTGGGTGCTTCGGATCGGAATTTTGATTTGTCCACTTGTGCCTCTCGCGGGCCAGGACATCGATGCAAATATCACGACCCAGAACCGCAGTCCTTCTACCGTAGCAGATCAGATTTCGGATGCAGGGGAACGTGCAGCCTTTCTCGCGCTGTTCAACCAAGGCTCTCCCGCACAGATGCTCCAGCAGGCCAATTCGTTCTTGGGGCGATTTCCCCAATCCTCTTTTCTCTTCCAAGCTTACGACTTGGCGGCTCGTGCCAGTTTCGGACTGGAGGATTACGACGCGGGGCTGAACTATGCCAGAGCGTCGCTGACCCTACTGCCCGAGAATCCGTTGCTTCTTGTTTCAGTGGCCGATGTGGAAGCACAGAAACATTTGAACGACGCGGCGATCTCAGACGCTCAGGATGCAATCGAGAATCTCGATCGATTCGCCGCGCCCGGTAGCATTGCCGCGGAGAGTTGGCTGGAGCTCAAGCGTAAGCTGAAAGCGACTGCAAATTTCGCCAAAGGCCGGGGGCTTCTGGGTCAGGCCCTCGAAGCGCCCATGGGCGACAAACGCACCACCCTGCTGAAGGATTGCGAATCTTCCCTAGAGGCGGCGCAAAAGTTGAATTCCTCCGACTCTGAAACCACTTATTTGCTAGCGTTAGCCCAGCTCTCAGCTGGGGCATTGCGTCCAGCGGCGGGCAACTTTGCTGCAGTTTACGAAGCCAAGGACAGCCTTGCGCCCAAGGCACTGGAAAATCTGCAGGCCATTTACGAAGGGCTCAAGCCGGACCCCCGCGAGACTTTTGAAGGTTTTCTGCAACAGATGGAACGTGAGGGAAAACTTTCGCCGGAAAGTCGCAGCGCAGAAACTTTTCCGATCGAGAACCGGGAAGGTCGGGGGTTGCCGGAATATGCTGGTTCCGAGTCCTGCCGCGGCTGCCACGGCACAATTTATCGGGAGTGGGCGCAGACCGGAATGGCGAAAATGCTGCGTCCCTATTCTCCGCAGAACGTTATCGGCGATTTTCAGAACAACAATGAGTTCCACTTAGGCGATGACGCCGAATATCTTAACGGCAAGTTAAATGTTACCCGGGGCCGGAATCGCACTCGATTTGCTCGCATGGTGATACGCGATGGGCGGCATTATTTCGACATCGAGCAGTCTGACGGTAAGTGGCACGCGTACCCTGTGGACTACACGATCGGATCAAAATTTCAACAGGCTTACGCGACCAAGCTGCCCAACGGAGAAATTCACGTTTTTCCCATCCAGTACAGCAGGCTGACGCAGCAGTGGATCAATTACTGGAAAATTATTGACGCCCCGGGAAGCGAGCGAGCCGATCTGCGAGCTTGGGGGAAGCTTGGCGCCGCTACAAGTTATCAAGCCATTTGCGCCGTGTGCCACACCAGCCAGTTACGAAATGTGAAGGGCGGTAGCTTCGACGTTAGGAACGTGGAGTTCAGAGAGCCCGGAATTGACTGCGAAATGTGCCATGGTCCTTCTGCGCAGCATGTCGCGGAGCTGACTGCGAATGAACCTTATCCGAAAGAGCCGCTTGATCCGCCGGTAAATTTCCGCGATCTAGGAAATCGGGACTTTGTGCGGATCTGTGGGCAATGCCATATGCAATCGGCCATCCGCTCGCCTGGTCCGTCTGGCGAATTAAACTATTCGCGCTCGGATGGGTTTTACATCCGCAATCCAAGCATCCCGTTCGGCGAGTTCTCTCGAATCGGTTTTTACAAGGACGGCCGCTTCCGGCAAACAACATTCATCGTAGAGGCGCTCGAACGATCGCAGTGCTTCAAGAAGGGTCAGGCAAACTGCGGGACCTGTCACGATCCGCATGGACACGATGCCGAGTCCAACCTGACTTCCATAAAATTTCGTGATCAGCCGGACTTGATGTGCACAGGATGCCACTCGCAGTTCCAGAGCAGCGCAGCCTTGGCGGCACACACTCATCACCGCATCGAATCTGAAGCGAGCCGCTGCGTCTCCTGTCACATGCCGCGCATCATGGATGCCGTTCTTTTTCGCGCCCGCACGCACCAGATCGACGATATTCCGAGTGCCGACATGACGCAGCGATTCGGGCAGGAGCAAAGTCCCAATGCCTGTTTGTTTTGCCATTCTGAAAAAAACGCAGGTTGGGTCAAGCAGGAGTTGCAGGCATGGAAGCCGGCGTTTCGGTAATGAAGTCTTCGAGCGCCACCAGAGAAAGGCCAATGCGAGCGATCGCAGCCAGTGCGGCGTCGATCGCCGCAGCCCTGCTGCTTCTGATGACCGGCGCCAGCTTCCAAAGCAAGTTGCCAGGAACAACTGCATCGGCAGATCAGAGCTCCCTGCACGGCGCCGGTTATGTCGGCTCACGAGCCTGCTCCAAGTGCCATCCGATCATCTACGAATCCTTCTTGCGCACAGACATGGGCCGCTCCATGTCGGAGATAACTCCGTCTCTCTTAGAAAAGATGCCCATGTCGGCCAGCATCTTTAATCCCAAGCTCAATCGCCATTTCGAGGTCGCGGCACGCGACGGAAAGCTCTATCAGAGCGAGTACGAGACGGCCACCGATGGAAAGGAAATTTTCCGCGAGACCCACGAGGTCGATTGGATCATTGGCTCGGGTGCGAACGGCAGTGGAGCTGTTGTGCGGCACGACGATTACCTCTTCGAGGCGCCGCTTTCCTTTTACGCGAAGACCCGTAGTTGGGATCTTTCTCCCGGATATGAATTTGGAGATTACGGTTTCAACCGTCCGATTCTGCCTGGTTGCATTGTGTGTCACAGCGGCCAGCCTGAACCCCTTCTCGCTGAAAACGGGCGCTTTCGAGACCCGCCTTTCATGGAACTGGCCATCGGTTGTGAGAACTGCCACGGTCCGGGTCAGTCGCACGTGGCCGCTGCGCAGATGGGCTCTCCGCTCGGCTCGATTACAAACCCGGCCAAACTTTCGCCTTGGCTGGCGGACAACATCTGTATGTCTTGCCATCAAACTGGGGACGCACGTGTCCTGCAGACCGGAAAGATATACCGCGATTTTCGCCCAGGCACTGAACTGGACGACACGCTCAGCATTTTCCTGGTTCCATTCACTCGCGAGTCTGTGCCCAAAGATGATCTGTTGGAGCACTACCTCTCCATGCGCCTCAGCAAGTGTTATCTGAAGAGCGGCGGACGGCTGGGTTGCATCAGCTGTCACGATCCTCACGTGCAACCTTCGCAGCAGGAAGCTCCGGCGTACTTTCGCACCAAGTGCCTCGCCTGTCACACTGAGAAAAGTTGCGCAGTGCCTTTGTCTCTGAGGCAGCACACGACGCCTCCCGATGATTGTGCTGGCTGCCATATGCCCAAGCGGGACGTGGCGGTGATCTCGCATTCCGTACTCACTAACCATCGCATTGTGGCAGAATCCGAAGAACCATTCCCCGACACCGCGTTCCACATGATAACTCCGCAGCTTCCTGACTTGGTTCATCTCAGCGCCAATCCTGCAAAGCATGAAGCTCCGCCGCCATTGACCCTGCTGCAGGCTTACAGCCAAGTGATGCTGGCTCATCCGGAATATCGAGCGCGATACTGGGCCGTGGCAAAGCGACTCGAGGCCACTCAGCCAGACAACGTCTACGTCCTGGAGGCGCAAGCTGACGAAGCTCTGCAGGAGAAAAATGGCGAGGGCGCTTCGGGTGCGATTCGATATCTTGAGAATGCGATCGAGCGGGGCGCGACGAACCCAGCCGACTTCGAAGAACTGGGAAAGTTGCTAGTTGCGGCCGATCGAACATCTGAGGCTGCCAACGTCTTGCGAAAAGGGATGCAAGTAGCTCCCTATGACGCAGAACTCTATCGTCTTAGCGTCAAGATTTACTTCACGCTTAGCAAAACGCAGGAAGCTTGCCAAGTTGCTGCCCAGGGAAGGCAGAAATTTCCGCAAGACGACGCCATCCGGGATCTTTCAAAACGGTGCGACAGTTCTCCTGCGGGAGCGAGCGATTGAACTCTGGCCTGGATCGCCAGCAGGTCAGGTTCGAGCCGAAGGGATCCTCTCAGCGCGGCGGGGAGTTACCATTTCGGGTTCTTGCTGTGAGAATCCCATCGCCGCGGAAATGGCGCGCGCCGCAGAGCTAACTGCTCCGGCCAGCGCAGCAACCTGGTTGGGGCTGACCCTGGTTACGGGTCCAGACACACTTACAGCGGCGATAGGTTCACGGTCAGAGCTAAGAATTGGAGCGCTCACGCAACGCGCACCCTGCACGGCTTCTTCGTCGTCCACCGCGTACCCTTGCCGCCGGATCTTCTCGAGTTCCTGTCGGAACTGCACCAGGTTCATAATCGTTTTCGGCGTCGCCGGCTGGAACTTGATCGTGCTCAAGACACTTGCTCGTAGTTCCGCGGGCAGAAACGCCGCTAACGCCTTGCCCAGTGCAGTGACGTGCAACGAACGGCGCGTGCCTACGCGTGATGACAACCGGAACTCGTGCGGGCTCTCGATCACATCGACGTAAAGCACAGTGCCCTGGTCGAGAACCGCCAGGTTGACGGTTTCCTGGGTTGACTTCCACAACTCCCAGAGTATCGGCCGGGCAACTGCTTGCAGCGTCGCTCCCTGGCTGCCGCGCGTCGACATCTGCGACAGTCGCGGACCGATCAGATAAGCTCCCGCCTCGGTGCGAACCAGATAGCCTTCGCGCTCCAAATGTTTGAGAAAACGGTGAGCTGTGCTTTTGTGAATGCCTGTCAGATCGCAGATAGCCTTCAGTCCTAACCCGGCAGAAGAGCCCTGGAGGGCCTCGAGAATCCGCAAAACTTTCGAAATCACGCCGACTGGCGCTGCACCTGGACTGGATTTTGCGACTCGCGGCATAGCTAACCCTCGTGACAGGTCTCAATGCACGACTTAAAGGACCGGCTTGATGCCCCTTCGTATGAGAGATTCTGTCTCAACATGCAGAACATTAACATGACTTATTAACAAAAAGCGAGTGATTTGTTTCATTGAATGAAACTGTATTCATCACAATGAAATTTTTTGATTGACAACATTCGAAAAGCAGTGCTAGAAGCTTGTACGGTGTGGGGTTTGTGTATGGGCCGCTGATGGAGGCCCAGCAATCCGTCGAGAAGAAAAGCGCCGCTGGAAGTTACGGAACCGTGTCGCAGAGGTCAAAACGACCACGCGAGGAGGATCTACGATGACACGCCAGGTTTTCTCGAACATGCATGAGCGGTGGATTGTGATGTTGACATTGATTTTCGCCGCGGTATTTGTGTTCGCGCTCTCTGCCTCGCCCTCCTGGGCGCAAGCTACCGCAACCGTCAACGGAACGGTTCGCGATTCGGGTGGCGCGGTCGTAACCGAAGCCACGGTCGTGCTGCACAACCGCGACACGAACCTAAATCGCACGGCGGTCACAAATGGCGTGGGTGCGTATGTCATGCCGAATGTACAGCCGGGGAACTACGACTTGAAGGTGACTAAGAGCGGGTTCGGTCCCGCACTTGATTCGGGCGTTACTCTGGTCGTAAACCAAACCGCAACTTATGATTTCACGCTCAAGGCCGGCGCGGTGAATGAAGTCATCAATGTGCAAGCCAACCCGGTCGCTCTCGAGACCTCGACTGCCGAGTTGGGCGTCGCCGTGGTAAAGGAGCAGGTCAACGATCTGCCCTTGAACGGGCGGAATTTCACTCAATTGCTCAATCTCACCCCGGGCGTCAGCACAGTCAACGTGTCACAGAACGCCACAACTAGCGGCGGTATCTGGTCGAATCCAATCGGTACGTTTTCCTACCCGTCGGTGAACGGTCAGTCCAACCGCAGCAACTTATTCCTGCTGGACGGTGTAAACGACCAAGGCTCATTCGGCAGCACCTACGCCATTCCCCCCATTGTCGACGACATTCAGGAGTTCAAAGTTCAATCGCACAATGACGACGCATCGTTTGGCGGCGTGATGGGGGGAGTCGTCAATGTAGTTACGAAATCCGGAACAGCGCAGTTCCACGGCGCTGCCTGGGAGTTCTTGCGAAACAAAGACCTTGATGCCCTCAATCCGCTGATCCAGCCCAACCTGCAGCCCCAGTTCCAGCAGAATCAGTTTGGGGGAACTTTTGGCGGTCCGCTTCCCATTCCCGGCGAACATCCACGGAAAACATTTTTCTTCCTGAGCTATGAAGGCTTTCGAAATCACACGGGAGCGTCGAATCTATACAACACGCCAACAAGCGCGCAATTGGCCGGCGATCTCACGGGCATTGCCGGGCAAATTTACAACCCGTACAGTGGTCAACCGTTCATGTGCGCAGCCAACGGCAGCCCGCTCCCGGCTCCCAACAATATTCAGGGCCAGGGCACACCATGCAACAAGATTCCTTCCAGCATGATCGACCAGGACATGGTCAATTACGCGAAAACATTGTTCCCTGCGCCAAACCTCGTGGGTAACCCGCTGTTCAATGGCCTGGATACGACCAAGACAATTACCCGCCAGGACGAAGGCAGTGGACGTATTGACCACCAGTTCAGCACGCGTGACACCGTATGGGCTCGCTACACCAGCTTCCGGCAACCGGTCAGCGGATCGGGTGGTTTTGCAGGACTGTTGCACGACCAGGTAACCGATGGCTACAACATAGCCGTTGACTACACCCACTTGTTTTCCGGGACCATGCTGGCCGACTTCCACTTCGGACGCACTAGCATGAATATCGATCAAAACGCAAACTTTGCGAATGCCAGTCCGAGCTTCGGTACGCAAGTGGGATTTTCTCCGAACTTCGCTGGAGGTTTTCGGGGTGGCGTATCAATGATCCCGAATGTTGTGATCCAAGGTTACATCGGGAATCCCAATCAGAGTGCACACAATGCCGCGCAGGTTGATGACACCCACGTATCGGACATCTGGGAATATGGTGGCGACCTGACAAAGACGATTGGGCGCCACACTATCAAAGCGGGAGTAAATTTCGCCAGCAATAACGCCAACGCTTTGTATCTGAACTCAAATGTTCAGTTTGCCGCGGCGAATACGGCCAACCCTGTGGACCTGTCTGGTGGAAACGCCATAGCATCGTTTCTTCTGGGCACTCCGAACAGCGCTGGACGCCGCAATGTGATTGAAACTGAACACGGTGGCTGGGTTGATGGATTCTATGCCATGGATCAGTGGAAAGTGACCAACAAGCTCAACATCAATTTCGGTTTGCGGTATGACATCACGTTTATGCCTATTTATGGGGATAACTCGAACGCAAACAATTATGTGGGCGACATGGATTTCCGCAATGGAACTTACATCTTGGCCCGTAACGCTCCCTCATGCATCCAAACAAATGCCGCTCCCTGCATACCCGGTGGCACCCTACCCGCACACGTAGTGGTTACCCCTCTCAGCGGCACGGCGATTTTCCACACCGACTACAACGACATACAACCGCGAATCGGAATTGCCTATCAAATGTGGCCGAAGACCGTACTGCGTGCCGGTTACGGTAGATTCTTCGATAACTGGGCAGCGATCACTCAAACCGCGCAAAACTACGAAGGCACCTGGCCGAGCCTGGACCAACTCGGAGCCAGCAACATTAACCCGGTCACCGCCGGCGCCCCGACTGTGACCGCACAAAATCCTCTGAGCCAGAGCAGCGGACCTCCGGTCACGACGGGTACTCCGTTCACCCAATCGACATGGTTTGCTGATCCCTACTTGAAGAGGCCTTATGCCGATCAGTGGAACGTCGGGGTGCAACAACAGGTAACTTCCAGCTCCTTGCTAACCGTCAACTACGTGGGTTCGGT
This sequence comes from uncultured Acidobacteriota bacterium, assembly GCA_963796095.1. Taxonomy (GTDB): domain Bacteria; phylum Acidobacteriota; class Terriglobia; order Terriglobales; family Acidobacteriaceae; genus JABDBE01. Next base: position 18,065 of record CAWCKL010000043.1, on the reverse strand, counting down.
TGGTCGGCGTCTCGACATTGGAGGAGCGTACAACGTGGCCATGGCCGCCGGCGGAAACGCGAACTGTCCGACCTACGCCACAAATCCGAACAACTTCAACTGCGGGGCGCCTTTCCCTTATATCGGCGCGACCGCCTATGACCGAAGCCAGGGAAGGAGCAACTATAACGCCTTGCAGGTTTCGTTGAATGGCAGGCAGCAACACGGCCTGACGTATCTGGTGTCGTACACTTGGTCGAAGAGCCTGGATCTCGGTTGTTCCGGGTGGTACGGAGTAGAAGGTTGCTCCATTCAAAATCCGTACAACCTGGCAGCTGACTATGGTCCTTCTGCGACCGACCTTCCGCAAATCTTCTCCGCTGCCTGGGTCTATGCTTTGCCGTTCGGCAAGGGCAAAATGTCGTCGAGCAGCCGGGTTGTAAACGCGCTGATCGGAGGCTGGAACCTGAATGGCGTTCTGTCATTCAATTCTGGAACAGCTTTCGATCTAGGAAGCGGTAAAGACATTGCACAGACGGGCAATTACAACTACGGCAACGGATATGGCTACGAGCGAGCTAATATAGTTGGCAACCCATATCCTGCCAATAAGGGCCCCGCCGAGTGGATTAACGTGGCCGCTTTTCAGACACCCGCTTTGGATACGTTTGGGGACTTAGGCCGAAATTCCCTTCGCTCCGATTGGAACAAGAATCTGGATCTTTCGATCTTCCGCCAATTCCCGATTACAGAACGATTTCGACTGGAATTCCGCTTCGAGACGTTTAATTTGACGAATACTCCGGTTTGGGCGATTCCCGTGACCAGCCTGGAGGCTCCAAATTTCGGGGCCGTGACACAGACCGCGAACGTACCTCGGCAGCTGCAGTTCGGACTCAAGCTTTACTTTTGAGCGCTGCGGAAGAACAGCGTTATAACGATGTTGTATAGCGGCGGGCGTGCCCAACCGAGACGGCGAGTGCGCCCGCCCGTCTTTTATTATGCGAATTGCGTGCGTGCGCAAGTTCGTTAATCTGACCGGCAGGAGGAACTCTTCCAGCGCTACACTTTGAGTAAGCTTGCTTCGCCGAGGACGATTAGACGCAGATGTTGACGGCAGCGCGACGACCAAACCTGAAATCTTTAGGATGTACGGAGTGGTGATACAAACCGCCAGACTTTCGCTGTCGAAGTTGAGTGTCCTGATGACCTTGACGGGCGCAATTTGCCTAGCTGCACAGAACTCGCCGCCGGCCCGCGGTCCAACTGCCGGAGCCGCAGCGACGTTACCGAAGTCGTGCCTGGTTCGAGCCGGCGCTTCCGAAAAGATATCGGCTCTTCTGGAGAGCGTTCAGGATCGTCCCACAGCAGGCGCCTATAACACGCTGGGAGTTCTGTACGCCCAAGCCGAGCGTCTCTCGTGCGCCGTCCCGGCTTTCGAAGCTTCGCTGAAGTTGGAAAATCAGAACTGGGAAGCTCACTACAACCTGGCGCTTGCGCTTCTAAGCCGGGGGGATCGAGCCGGAGCCGAGAGGGAGCTGCGGACTACCATTCAGCAGAAACCGGATGCAGTCAGTTCCCATTTCGCGCTCGGAACTCTGCTTGAAAGCGAAAGGAAATTAGGACAGGCGGAAGAAGAATTTCATCTGGCTGTGAAGATTGATCCGCATTTCACGTCCGGCGCAATCAAGCTTAGTCAAGTCTTGCTGAAAGAAGGCAAGCCACAAGCGGCAGTCGGGTGCCTGGAAGATGCGGTCAGGCAGGCGGCGCCCGACCAGCTTGAGTCGGTGCAGGCGGCACTGGGAATGGCGTACGCCGAAAACGGCGAGATAGAACGAGCGATAACGACGCTCAAAAATCTCGTCGCCTCTCACCCCGATTCCGCCGATGCCCATTTCAATCTAGGGTCGCTCTATGCCAGGGACGGCCAGTCAAAAGACGAAGAAGCTGCGGTGCCAGAATTTCGCGAAGCGCTTCGACTTGACGCAGGTATGGATGCCGCGAGACTTGCGCTGGGGCGAGTGCTGATGTCCGCACACAAGTATTCCGACGCTGCTCCCGTTCTTTTGGAGTACACCCATCGCCAACCGAAGGATGCTCAAGGCCTCTATGCCCTGGCGTTAGCATACCAGGGGCTGAACCAAACCGACGCGGCCGTCAATGCTCTGCAGCGCGCTTCCGTCCTTGATCCAAAAGACCCGGCAATCCGTTTCCAACTCGGAATGTTATTGACGAACACCGGAAAAACAGATGCAGCCATCAAGCAGTTTGAAGCTGCGGAGCGCATCAATCCTTCTGATCCCCAGATTCACCAGCAACTTGCGTTGTTGTTGGGGAAAAAGGGCGAACAAGAACGCGCTCGTGCCGAAAGGGCTAAGCTGGCTGCCCTGAAATCTGATAGTGACAAAGAGAATGCAATCGCCAGATTCAATGAAGAGGCGAACCACTATCTCGCGGCAGGAAACGCGAAGGCGGCTGCGGAGAGTTATCGGAAGGCCCTCGAGCTCAATCCTCGTGACGCCAAACTCCGATACAATCTGTCGCTCGCTTTCGACAAGATGGGTGACTTCGGTTCCGAGCAGAAAGAACTGGAGAAAACCGTCGAACTGGGTCCCAATCTTGCGGTTGCGCAAAATCAGCTGGGCTTGCTTGCTTTGCGGACTGGGCAACAGGAAGAAGCGGAGCGACGATTCAAGAAGGCGTTGGCGATTGATCCCACGTTCTCCGAAGCGCAGAGCAACCTCGGAGTGCTTTACAGCCAGCAAGGCAAGAATGCAGAAGCTGCGTTGCTGTTTCAGCAGGCGATAAAGAATAATGCCAACTACGCCAAGGCTTACGTCAACTATGGCTTGCTCATGGCGCAACAAGGAGCGTTCGCAGAAGCCGAGCAGCAATTTCGCGTGGCCATAGGAATCGATTCAAATTATGCGGACGCTTACGCTGCATTGGGAATGCTCCAGGCCAAAAGTGGGCGCGGAGCCGAGGCCGTCAAGAATTTCCAGAAGGCAGTGATGCTCGAACCCGGCTCCGCGAAGGCCCACCTTAACTTGGGGATTGCGCTCGTAGATCAGTTCGACCGACCCGCCGGGTTTAAAGAGTTTTCCGAAGCCGCCCGACTGGATCCCAAGCTCGCCGCTGCTCATTACAATCTGGGCCGCTTCTTCTTCGAGACAGGCAAATATGAAGACGCGGACGCGGAACTGAAAAGCGCTATTGGTTTACAGCCGGACTATGCGAATGCGCTCTATTTCCTCGCGCTTACGGCAAAGCAGGAAAACCAACCAGAGCGGTCAACCGAACTTTTGCGGAGAGTCGTCGCACTGCAGCCGGATAACGCGGATGCGCAGTATCTCCTCGGTCAGAATCTGGAGCATTCGGGTGACAACTCTGCGGCGATTCAGCATTGGAAAGCGGCGGTTCAGGCCGACCCCAATCATTCCCAAGCCCTGTACAACCTGGCCAAGGCTTTAAACCTAATCCATGATCCCGACGCCAAGCAGTATCAGGATCGCTTCGATGCGTTGCAGAAGAATCAGCAGATTGTCGACAGGGTTTCGGAGCTCGGCAACTTCGCGCTGGAAGCAGCTAACGCGCAGAATTGGCCTCAGGCTGTGGAGCAGATGAATGAGGCCATTCAGCTTTGCGGCAACTGTTCGCAAAGCGCTCACCTGCACAAGAATCTGGGTTTGTTCTACGGGCGAACGGGAAACATCGGCGAGGCGAAGAAGGAATTGCGCACTGCGCTGCAGTTGTCGCCCAACGATGCTGATGCACAACGCGCGTTGGCAATGCTTGAGCGGGCGCGTGAGGAGCAGGTCAAGTAGATTTGAGGCTTGAATCGAATTGGGGAGGTCTTTTCTGAAAGGTAACTCAAACACTTTTCGCCTCGACGGCAAACTTGCCGTAGTCACGGGAGGGGCTAGCGGCATCGGGCGCGCGGTTGCGCAAAGATTCGCGAGTAGTGGTGCCTGCGTGCGCGTGCTGGACATCGACGAGGATGCCGCCCAAGTGGTAGTCGACGAAATCACGGCTGCCGGGGGCAACGCGAAAGCCTATAGCTGCGACGTGTCCCAACGGGACAACGTGGAAACTGTGTTCAACAAAATATCTGAGGAAGGGCACATCTACATCCTGGTAAACAACGCCGGAATTTCTCATGTTGGCAACCTGGAAGGCACCTCGGAACAAGAGTTCGACAAAGTTTTCTGTGTCAATGTGAAGGGCATGTACAACTGCATGTATGCTTCGGTAGCGCATATGAAGGCCAACGGAGGCGGCATCATTTTGAACATGGCATCCATCGCCGGCACGTCGGGCCTCGTGGACCGTTTTGCTTACTCCATGAGTAAGGGCGCTGTTGTCGCCATGACATACTCGGTGGCCAAGGACTACCTGGCCCACAACATTCGCTGCAATTGCATTTCACCGGCGAGAGTGCATACACCTTTTGTCGATAATTTTCTGCACCGTAACTATCCCGGCAAAGAACAGGAGATGTTTGAGAGGTTGGAAAAATCGCAACCCATTGGGAGAATGGCTCAGCCAGAGGAGATCGCCGCCCTTGCTCTGTTTCTTTGCTCGGATGAGGCATCGTTCATCACGGGCTCGGACTACCCGATCGACGGGGGTTTCCTGAATCTTCGCGGCTAAGGTTTCAATTACGGCTGCAAGAAGAACGGCTGAACTCAGGGCTGGACTGCGCTTCATCAGGACCGCAACTCTCGGATCTGTCCCAAATTTGCAACCCATGGATCTGCAGCTCAAAGATAAAGTCGTGCTAGTGACGGGCGGCGCGAAAGGCATCGGCGCGGCTATTACCAAAATCTGCGCCCAGGAAGGCGCCATCGTAGTTGTCGTTGATCGCGACGTGCCGGCCTGTCAGCAGTTGCATACTGAACTCACTGCCCAAGGTGTGCAGACCAGTTTCATTGCCACGGACCTTTCATCCCCCGAAAACTGTGAAGCAATTGTTCGGCAAGTGATTGCTACCGTCGACCACATCAACGCGCTGGTGAACAACGCAGGTATAAACGACAGAGTCGGTCTCGAACACGGTAGTCCTCAGGAGTTTCTCTTTTCCTTGGAGCGCAATCTTCTGCATTACTACAACATGGCACACTACGCCCTTCCACATCTGAAGCGGACTCGCGGCTCGATTGTCAACATCAGTTCGAAAACGGCGGTCACTGGTCAGGGCGGCACATGCGGATACGTGGCCTCCAAGGGCGCGATCTTAGGTCTGACCCGCGAATGGGCGGCCGAGTTGCTGCCGTACAGTATCCGGGTGAACGCGGTCATCCCTGCCGAAGTGATGACCCCTCTCTATCAGCAATGGCTTGACAGCTTCCCCGATCCACAGGAAAAACTGAAGAGTGTGGTTGCCAAAATTCCTCTCGACAGACGGATGACAACCCCAGATGAGGTTGCGGCAATGGTCGCCTTTCTCATTTCAGAGAAAGCTGGACACATCACAGGACAGCACTTGTTCGTCGACGGAGGTTACGTGCACTTGGACCGCACCTTGACCTGATAGGAGAGATATGACGAAACCGTCCGTACCGATTACGGAGCGTCGCTATGTGGTGCCACTGATCCTGGTTACCACTCTGTTTTTTCTCTGGGCATTCGGCGTCAATTTGAACGATATCCTGATTCCCCACCTGAAGAAGGCATTTCGTCTTTCCGACTTCCGGTCGTCGTTGATACAGACGGCGTTTTTCGGAGGATATTTTCTCGCGGCTCTGCCGGCGGGCTGGCTGATGGAGAAGATCGGCTACAAGCGAGGAATCCTGGTCGGCTTGATGACCTGTGCCGCAGGAGCTCTCTTGTTCATTCCGGCGGCGTCGGCGAGAGTGTATCTTTTTTTCTTGTTCGCCCTGTTCGTGATGGCATGCGGTCAGGGAGTTCTGGAAGTTGCGGCCAATCCGTATGTGACCATCCTCGGCCCTCCAGCGAGCTCAGAGCGTCGATTGAACCTGGCCCAGTCCTTCAATTCCGTCGGTGCCGTTGTCACTCCAATTTTTGGCGCTGCTTTCATCCTCTCCGGAGTGGAGTATTCGCGAGCGCAGTTATCCGCAATGACTCCCTTCCGACTGCAAGCTTACGAGGCAGCCGAAGCCGCCACTGTCAAAGGGCCTTATCTGGTGATCGCGGGACTGTTCTTGGGGGTAGCGGCGCTCATTTTCTTTTCCCAATTGCCAGAAGTCCGCGAAGAGGATGGCGATGAAGACATATCGGTCGCAGCCACAGGTCTTCGGGGATTGTGGCCGTATAAACATTTGCTGAAAGGGGTTCTTGCGCAGTTCTTCTACGTGGGGGCACAAGTGGGCGTCGCCAGTTTTGTAATCCGTTTTGCTCAATACTGCATGCCTGGATTGCCCGAGAAACATGCCGCAAACTATCTCAAGCTGCACCTGCTGGGATTCATGATAGGCAGATTTGCCGGCTCCGCGATCATGAAGCATATCGCGGCTTCCCGTCTGCTCTCGTTGTTTGGAATGTCGTCCTTGATTTGCCTCACGATCGTGCTGCTCGGAACTGGAGTGGCGCCTATGTGGGCGCTGGTCCTGCTCGGGTTCTTTCATTCCATCATGTTCCCGACCATCTTCGCCCTCAGCCTCAAGCATCTCGGCCCACACACCAAGCTGGGTTCTTCTTTGCTTGTAATGTCCATCATTGGCGGCGCCGTCTTCCCAGCCGCGATGGGTTACATCTCCGATATAAGCAACATCCGTTATGCGTTTCTAGTTCCATTCTTCAGCCATCTCTATGTACTCTATTTCGCAGTACGAGGCTACCGTCCGGCTCTGGATTTGCCGAAAGCGCCGGAGCTGCGGAGCGTTCCGGCCGCGAACTAAAGATCAAGGTCGAGGACAAGATATGCGCGTGAAAATACTGCTGAGCACATGTGTAGCTGGAGCAGTTCTGGGGTCTGGCGCGGGCACCCTGCGGGCGCGGTCCGCGCAATCTTCGACTGGAACTGCAACTCCCAGGACCACAGAGCAGGTTTACAAAAACATTCAGGTGCTTAAAGGATTTCCATCCGACCAACTCATTCCCGCCATGCAATTTGTCGCGGCATCCTTGGGAGTGCAATGCGATTTCTGTCATCTGGAAAACGCGTTTGAAAAGGATGACAAGCAGACCAAGCAGACCGCGCGCAAGATGATGCGCATGATGTTTGCGATCAATAAAGACAACTTTGATGGTCAGCAGAAAGTAACCTGTTACGCTTGTCACCGGGGCGCGCACAAACCGGTGATAACGCCAATCATCAGCGAGGAAGACGGCAAGTCAGTTGTTGAAGAAAAAATGCCCCACGCGGCGCCCAATACTGCCGGCCTGCCGAGCGCGGATCAAGTTATTGGAAAGTACCTGCAGGCGGTTGGGGGCGCCGAGGCCGCTTCCAGAATTTCAACTCGCATCCAGAAAGGGACGTTAGCTGTCGGCTCGGAACTTTTTCCTGTCGAAGTCCTCGCCAAAGCGCCGGCAAATCGAGTGACCACGGTACGCTTTCCCGGCGGTAACAGCGTCACTGGCGTTAATCGCGATGAGGGCTGGCTGAGCACACCTGGCCGCGAGGTTCACGATATGAGTCCCTCGGAAGTGGATGCGGCCAGAACGGACGCGGAACTATTTTTCCCTAACAGGCTAAAGCTGATTTTCAAAGAATTCCGCGTGCAGCAGCAAGAACAAGTCAATGGCCACGAGACTTACGTCGTCTTGGGAATGCGGGACAACCAGCCGCCCGCGCAACTTTATTTTGACCAGGAGTCGGGACGACTAGTGCGCGTCCTGCGTTTTGTGGTGACTCCACTCGGTAGCAATCCCACACAAATCGACTATGCAGACTATCGCGAGGAAGGCGGTCTAAAGACGCCGTTTCGCTGGACCGTGGTCCGTCCCAACGGACGCTTCACGATTCAGATCGAACAGATGCAACAGAACATTCCGATTGAGGATGACAAATTCGCCAAACCCGCGGCCGGGAACGCAGGTGTGTGTTCGCTCCCCGTTTCCTCACTTTGGATACAGTCCGTGCTGGCATGCGAACCGACATACGGAGAAACGGATCGATGTATAGGCCCTTCCAAGCTCCGGTTTTCTCGCCTTTAGGTTCCCAGGTGCTACCTCCTAGCTGTTTTAAGGGGTTACGGTACAGGAATTGCACATGACTGGAACAGCCCGCACAGTCGCGTCTCCCCGCGTGGTAAGCATCGAGGATCTTCGGCCAGTGGCGCGTCGCCGATTACCGAAGGCGGTCTTCGACTATTTGGACGGTGGCGCGGAAGGCGAGGTCACGCTCCTCCAGAACCGCCGGGCATTTACGGACGTCACGTTTCGTCCGCGTCATGCAGTCGCGCTCGCGAATTGCGATTTGGGTACGCGCGTCCTGGGCTTTGATCTTTCCCTCCCGTTCTTGCTCGCGCCCGTGGGATACAGCCGTCTGATGCATCCTGGTGGCGAAGTCGCAGCCGCACGCGCAGCCGGTGCGGCGGGCACTGTCTATATTCTGTCGACGATTTCAGGGCACAAGTTGGAAGCTGTGAGAGCGGGTTCCGGCGGACCAGCCTTCTACCAGCTTTATTTGATGGGCGGTCGCGGGGCGTCCGAGGCTGCGATCGAAAGAGCGTGGTTGGCCGGATTCTCAGCCTTGGTTGTCACGATTGATACGGCGGTCGCCGGAATGCGCGAACGGGATTTTCGCAATGGCATGAAAGAACTCGTCAGCGGTAGCCTGCTGGCGAAAGTCCCATTTATTCCACAAGTTCTGAGGCATCCGGGTTGGCTGATCAGCTTTCTGCTCGACGGTGGCCTGCGTGGGCTTCCAAACGTTGTCATGCCAGGGCAGGGGCCGATGCCACTCATCGATGTCGCCGCGGCCTTAGCGCGGGCGGCGGTAACTTGGGAGGACTTGCGTTGGATTCGCGAGCGCTGGCGTGGACGACTCGTGGTTAAGGGAGTGCTCACCGGTGATGACGCGCGTCGCGCTATCGATGAAGGCGCTGCCGCCGTGGTGGTTTCGAATCACGGCGGGCGCCAGCTAGATTGCGTTCCGGCCTCTTTGCGAGCTTTGCCCGAGGTGGCAAAAGCGGTGCGCAGTCAGGCCGAGGTATGGATGGACGGAGGAATTCGTCGCGGCACCGACATTGTCAAGGCGATCTGCCTGGGGGCGCACGCCGTGCTCTGCGGACGCGCCTACGCCTACGGTCTGGCCGCTGCCGGCGAGGCCGGAGTGACGCGCGCCATCGAGATATTGCGCACGGACCTGGAGCGAACGTTGCGACTGCTCGGCTGTCCATCCGTCGCAGCCCTGGACCAGTCGTACGTGAACATCCCGAAGAGCTGGGAGTGGAGTTGATTGCTGCGGCAGGGAGATCGCACCAGCGTTCACGCCTAGCTCCCTCCCTCGAAATAGCCGTCAGCGGTCGTGGGAGGACAAAGAGATACTCCCCGCGGCATGGCGTCACTTTACGGCGTGGCGGAACTTTATTGCAATCGATGTTTACGTGCGCTCGCGTCTACCGGCGATTGCAAGGGTTCATGCTCTCCTGAAAAATCGGCGAGACCGCTTATTGGTGTTAGCAACATTGCGCGCTCGGTTCCTGAACCGTGGGGGGAGCGGTAATCGGCGTTAGCGTGACCTCATACCCCAAGTTTTTCAGCTTCTTAACCAGTCGGTGTTGCATAGTGTCCGCATTGCGCCGAGCGCTTCTCGCCATCGGGCAGGGAGGTGACCGAGAGAGGGATACGTCCGTGAGGCGCGTATTCGGTCCGCACAAAATCAGCGAAGGACCTATAGGCGGGGATCACATCGGCACTGACCACTTCCCTGATTTGTTGAGTCAATCGCTTCTGCTCTTCAACGGAGATGCCCGGAGCATATTGCTCTGTTGGTTTTAAGAAAGGATCCTCTTCAATAATGCCCTGACACTGCCGAGGTATTGTTTCGAGAAGGAAGCCGGTGGCGCGGCGGCGGTGCGCACGCGGCCTGCGAAAAGCAGCGCGGCAAGAGCGGCGAAGAAGGAAAGCACAGCGAAACGGGCGAGTTTCATCGCGGCCTCATTCGATTCATACAGCGCATCCTCCGCGCCCGGATCGCTCAGATTGAACCACTGCTGCAGAAAGTACACCCGTAACATAATGCTCAGGCCCACCGGTGGCCGTCCGTTCTCTCCGTTCGGATAGTGCGGTTCCACTAACGCCCGTAACCCCGTCCACGGCACCACCTGCTCCATCTCCTCCAGAAATCGCTCCCGCTTCGTCTTCCGCCCGTACTTCTCGAAACCCGTCTGCGCCGCCAAAGTTTGCTGTCGCATCCGCCTTTTCACCTCGACTTACACCTTACCCGCTTCCCCTGTGGATCGCAGAGTTCTTCAGAAGTTCCCTAGAGCGCCTCAACCCAAGTGTACGGATCTGGTACTTTCCCTGTCATGATCGCGATGAGCCGGTCCCGCGCTGCCAGTTCTATTTTGCGCTGTTCGACTGGAGGCAACTCTTATAGCGAAGGCGGCGCACATGCGATACGGTGGCTGCCGTTCCTGTTCCGAAACATTCCAAAAGTTCGCCCCGCTCGTAATTCTTGAACACGTCGTCAATGGAAATGCGGTCTTCCTTCACGCGGAATCCGATATCGTTGCCTTCAAAAGCCGGACTGCCATCGAATCGATTGTGGTTAAGCGTGCCAGAGATCGATGGCTCCGTGGCATTCGGAACGCCGAATTAATTAGCCTGAGCTAATTGGCTACTCGCGGCGCCTAAATCATCTCTCTGGCAGGGCACAGAACATGCCCTTCGAGAACCCGTCAGATTCGACAGCAAATGTGCGGTTAAATCGTGCTCGGTAGTTTTCCCAGCAGATAGCTGCATTTAATTCCACGAGTTCACGCTCAGAAAAACGATTTCTAAGCTCCCCATAAAGCTCATCGCAAACATCCGATGGTGTTCGCGTAAGGCTTACAGCCAGATGCAACACTAGCTTTTCTTCATTGCTGAAATGTGCACTGTCTTCAAATCGCGACAGATCACTCAATTGTTCTTCTGTGATTCCGATTTTTCTGCCCACGGCAGAATGAATATCGATTCAAAATGGACAGCCTACCATCGCCGCGACTTTGAGTTGGACCAACTCTTTTAGCTTTGGGGCGAGGGCCCCGGGGGCAGACGTATACCTGCTCATTAACTCGGCCAGCGCAAGCAGTTTCGGATCGTTGGCGCGAATGCGGGTGGAGAGCAGGACGTGTCCATACCGGCGTCTCGTGCGCCAGAAGATGAACTTCGTAAACGGTCCCGCTTCGTGGTCCTGAACACCCCTTGCACGAACTACGTCTTCTCTTGTATCCGCTGTAGGGTCTCTCATAACGCTCGCTTGATTGCGACAATCATGGCGTCGCGCCGTGTCTCGATATACCCGGGAGGTGCCTTGCTGTAATCGCCCCCGCCGCAATGCGCGACGAGCACGAAACTGGAAGCCGGTGGTGCGGCGGCGGTGCGCACACGGCCTGCGAAAAGCAGCGCGGCAAGAGCGGCGAAGAGGGAAAGCACAGCGAAACGGGCGAGTTTCATCGCGGCCTCATCTGCATTTGATTTGAATAGCCTTAGCACTCACGTTAGCACGCCCCTGATCGTACCATTGCCAAGCCCGTCGTCCATTTTCATCATGCACTTTGAGGGCTTCTCCATACGCCACTAGTCGGTTCAGCACCGTGGTAACGGAAGCAGCGGGGTCCTTGTGGTGGAGTAACACGAGCGGAATGCGTCCCTGAAGCTGTTCGCATACTTCCTGGGCACCTAGCAGGCTGCTGAAAAAATTGTGTGGAGCAGCAATTTCTGTCCTCGTTTGCGCCATTTTCGAGTGCTAGGCGGTTCTTCGCGTTGTTTTTCGCGCTGCCGAGCGCCCCATGTGGGGTTCCAGCGCCAGGCAGAGACACTACGGCCCGGACTTACCGTGCGGGAACCGCGGCGGCCGTCAGGTTTCGCATGCGCACCAGGTTGTAGGCCGCGCACGCGAACGTAAACATCCAGTCCACCTTCAAGGTTCCGCGATGACGCACCTTGCGCAACAGAGCAATGGTCTTCAGCCAGCCGAAACATTCTTCGATACGCTTCCTCTTCTTCTGGCTGATCCGATAGCCCGGGTTTCGCGTCGTTCGGCTATCGATGGCACTGCCACCTCGGCGTCCCAGATTTTGCGCCACGTGGGGCGTCATGCGCAGGTTCCGGCACTCGCGCACAAAATCGGACGTATCGAAACCTTTGTCACCGCCCACCGTCACCCGCCCAATTCCCGGAATCTCCTGCAACATCTCCAGAGCCGCATAACGCTCGGCGATGCCCGTCGCTTCCCACACCCGGCTGGACACGATCAGCCCGTTCCGATTCTCCACCAGCAGATTGCCGCTGTAGCTCAACTTGGCCTCCTTGCCTTTGCTCTTGCGCGCCAACTGGGCTTCGGGATCGCTTTTCGATTCGTGCGTTCGGTTCGAGCGTTTCTCTCCATGAAAATCCACTGTGGGATTCCCCGGATCGTCTGGCGGAGAAGAATCCGATCTGGTCCTTCCGCTGAAAACTCTTCAGGCTGGCCCAGGCTTCGAGTAGCGTTCCGTCCACCGTGAAGTGCTCGTCCGACATCCACCCCTGCTCTCGCGCGTGCGCCACCACCCGCTCCAGAAATTCCTTGGCCACCTCGGCCTCCAGCAAACGGTCGCGGTTCTTGGTAAACACCGTCGCGTCCCACACCGCATCATCTAAATTCAGCCCCACAAACCAGCGGAAGAGAATGTTGTAGTCCATCTCTTCCATCAACAGACGTTCGCTGCGCACCGAATACAACATCTGCAACAGCTGCGCGCGCAAGAGCTGTTCTGGCGGAATCGACGGCCGACCCACTTTCGCGTACATCTTGTCGAATTGTCGGCGAGAGCTGCTTCAGGATCTCGTCAACCATGGTGCGGATCGGTCGCAGCGGATGGTCTTTGCGCACCCGCTGCTCTGGGGAAATGTAGCTGAACACGTGACTCTGCTGCTGATCGGTTCCTCGCATGCGCCATTGGACGCATCACACGCTGTTTCGTTGCGAAATTTCCGAGTTTTTCAGCAGCCTGCTAGGCAATTGGAACCAACAACTGAGTTTGCAGTTGATTTTCGGGAGTCACTCGAGGATCGTTCAGATAATTTTCAATGCAGAACTCGGGACGCAGAGTCACGCGCTTCTCCGATAACGTCTTAAAGATGCGATCGAATGCCATCCAGATGTGCGAGTAAGGCCCGGTCAACAGAAAGCGAGCATATTTACCGGCTTTGATGGTCCGATGGTGGAGTCCGTCGGGGAGCTTGTTCGACTCTTGGGCGAGGGCAACTCCTGCTTGGTAAATCATTGTGTCTTCGCCAGTCCTGCTCTTATCAATTCCGCTCAAGCCCAGGTACTCTCGTACCTGTTGCTGATCAAGCTTCCCGAGCAGTGGCATTAGGTCGTTCCAGAGCGGCGGCGCAACTTCTGCGAAAGGCCCGTGCTTCTCAAGGAAGACGTAGTGGGTTAACGGACGACTGACCAGCTCGAATTCAGCTGACAAATTCATGGCGACCTCCTTTGGTAATCTCGGACGGCTGAGATCATAGATCACCTTGTCCTGCCCTTCTTTTCCGACATTGCGAAAATCGCTGGGGGTCATTTGCAGAGTCTCACGAAAGGATCTGTTGAATGCCGCCGAGGAATCATAACCGACGCTCAACGCGATTTCCGTAACACGCACGTCGGCATCCTCCTGGAGCATGCGAAGTGCCGCCACCAAGCGTATACGCCGAAGGAATTCGAACGGTGTCTCTCCGATATAAGCTTGGAACAGCCGGACAAAGTGATAGGACGACTACCGCGCCTCGCGGGCGATCCGAGACAAACTCATGCGCTCCGCGAGGTGGAGGCGGATATACCTCTGGGCGCGACCGATTTGCGAGCGATGAAACTGGCTCTGATGTGCCTTTTTCACCATGCGACAGTTTACAAAGGAGTGCAGGCCACCGCTTTTCCAAAATTGCGAAATTGGAGCATCTTAATTAGGAGGAAGTTTTTCAGCAGCCTGCTAGTGGGCGGTTAGCCTCCATCAACACCTCGCGGCAGGACTTGGTCAATCCCCGTTGTCGTGCTCCGTCTTTCCGACCGACCAATTCCCATAGCTCTTCGCCCAGCCAATCATCGCCAAATAGGTTGGCCAGTCCCACAATCGTTTGCTTTATTGTGCCAATCCGCTTCACAATGTCAGCGCGCTGCCGTATGAGTTGTCGCAGATCTTCTTCTGCAGCTTTCACAACTTCCTGAACGTGCGCGTTGCTGCTTCCCACAAACTCCTCTGTTCCAGGGCTCATTGCCGTTTTGGCGTCTGAATTCCTACTCGGCAAGAAAATCCTCCATACCGATCCACAGCTGCGCCAGGAGTTGCAGATTCTTCTTGTAAGTACGAGTGACTGTGAATTCCCTTCCTCCCCGCACCCGGAGCACATACTCGCCCGTCGACACATGGATGCATCTCTTCGACCATTGCCGCGTTCACCAGCATCCCAAGAAAGCTCAGTTCTGCGTAAGCCTATTGGCCCTATGTGATTTCAGCCATTCAGGCCAAAGGCCATTTTGGATCCGCGCGTCGGAGTACCGAATCGTCTATCTGACGCAATAGCCGGATGCTGGATAGTTTCGGTTTATTCGAACCGACGTTTCTCGTGGCTTGCTTGAAAATATGCTCACGCTTTCTCAGTTCATTGCCGACGCTAGGCGAACATCGGCGCTGGTCACAGAATGGTCACAAAACTGGGGCCCACTCTGCAAAGTTAAGTTGTTGAAGGACAAGGGGGATACGCTGGTAGTACGCAGCCCTGAAAAGGCTGGCGTCGGCGGTTCAACTCCGTCCCTGGCCACCATGTTTTCAACATCTGTCTCACCTTTCGGGAGCTTTGGAATGCCGACCGAAACCGCATCAGGGTTCCGGTCGGCTGAAATCAACGTTCTCCGCGAGGTCCCAATCCGTTTATTTCTTATCTTCCTTAGCCTCGGCGATGCGCGCCTGCTGGCCCGCCTCGGAGACGGCCTTCAAGAATGCTTCCACACTCTTCGGAGTTGGCCCTTTACCCGAAAGGATGGTTCGAAATTCAATGGGCTTGCCGTAAATGGCGCGAGTAGAGTCGTTGTCCTGCTCCACCACTGCACCTTCGAGCGTCAAGCCAGCGAATACACCTTTCGAACGCGAGTAGGTCAGCACTTCCGTGTTCATCTTCCAGTCCGTTCCGGCGGACGCATGACGGCCCACTGGGCCGGCCGCACCCGATGCTTCCCCGGTGAGTTCGAACTTGCTGGACAACAGGTGCTGGAAGCCCTGCTCGTTCATGACCAGCATGATCAGATCCACGCCTTCGACTCCGATCTGCAATCCCCAGCTACCACCGCCAATAGACACAAAGGCGGGCGCGCTCCAGCCGTTAGTTGTGCGGCACGAGGCCACTCCACGGCCGTGCTTGGCGCCAAAAATGAAACCGCCTTTAATCAGGTTCGGCACCACCAGTATGCACTTGGCGCTGCTTAACACTTCTTCGGGGATACCCTTGTCCGGGGTTGACATAATCTCGCTAAGAACGTCCACCGACTTTTGCATGCGCTCGACCGTGTCTTCACGATTCGAGTCTGCCCATGCGTAAGTTCCAACCAAGCCCATCAAGCTCATCATCAGCAGTGAAATTGTCTTTTTCATGAATTCATTCCTTTAGGAGTTGCGAACCTAAGATGAAGAGAACTTCAGATGGCTGACTTAGCTCAGAGAACCTGAAAGAGAGAGAAGAAGTGCTCGTCTCTACATGATGATCGCCCATGTTTGAAACAATAGCTGGTCTGAATTGCTCACTTTGGTTTTGCAGCTCAATCCCGAGATCGGCTCGGCTGTCACCCTGCGGACTGAGAGCTCTTGTGTAAGTTGAGCAATCTTGCACAGAATCGCTGCCGTTAATGTGTCATCGTGAGGCTGTCGAACACGAAAGAGTAGGCTCCGTCTTGCATCCTTTTCTGGTCCAGCTTCGTACCTTGCCCACTTTCCTCGCCGACTCACTAGGTAAGCTGTTGTCGACGAAAACATCCCGTGGTGAAGTCGGACCCTCAAAGATGTGCCCGTTCTGCGGGTTAATCACTCCACGATCCAAGCCATTTTGTTTGGAGTGCGGGAAGTCGTTCAAGGGAGTTCAACTGGCGCAGAGAGACGCAAGGCAAGGATAAGGATAAGGAGTAAGGATAAGCAATTCGACAAATGAACCGAGGGAGATAAATATGCTTTGGACGATTTTCATTGTGCTTCTGATTCTGTGGCTTTTGGGTTTCAGCCTACACGTGGCCGGTGGTGTGATTCACCTGCTACTGGTTGTGGCCTTGGTGGTCTTAGTCATTAACCTGATGAGCGGCCGCCGTGTAGCGTGAAGGCACGGCTCGTAGCATCTGCGAGGAGCCGCGTTTACGTAGAAAGTGTTACTTCCGAGTTTCGAGTCCTTTCTTGGATTGAGCGCCGATCTCTTTCCAAACAGCAATCGCGTGAGGCTACTGCTTTTGCCCAGCCTCACGCAGCAAGCTTAAGATGTGCCGTGCCCGAGCGATAGCGTCCTGCTCTCTTCCATGGTTGCCAAGCGGCTTTGACAAACTTCGCGATCGCCCCACAATCGCGGCCTCTGCCTCCTCGATCCGCAGCGGCAACCTGCTCCGGTCAAACTCGAGGAGGGCAGCACGGTTAAACGGTGGTAGCACTGTTGCCTTGGAAAAAACCGTAGTCCGTAACCATGTGGTAGAGAATCGCACCTAACGAAAATAGGTCGGAGCGCTTGTCGACCGGCTCACCCTCCAACTGTTCCGGCGACATGTAGGCCCGGGTGCCCAGCACCCGGCTGGGAATCGTGAGGTGCGCCAGGTTCACTTTCGCAATACCGAAATCTGCGATCTTGGGATGTCCTCCGGCCGTAACCAGGATGTTGGCAGGTTTCATGTCACGATGGACTACGTCTTGGCCGTGAGCGTGATCCAGCGCCTCTGCCAGTTCCTCCGACAACCGAAGAGCTGTGTCGATCGGTAGCTTCTTGGTCTTTTCTGAAAGGAGTCGATCCAGCGATTGGCCCGCATGAGCTCCATAACAATGAAGGCAACGTGGCTTTCTGGATCCTCGCCGGTGTCGGGAAGTTGCGAGCGGCGACGGGCTCAGGACTTATGAAACCACTGCTCTGGATTTCGCATTCGGCGTTTGGGTGCCATCATAGACAAATCAGTCGCGTGTTCACCATCAAGAAACCGACCTACCGCGTCTGCTACCGGTGTGGCCAAGAATTCGAGTATTCCTAGGTCTTCGATGCATTCAGTACGGTCGAGTGCTGCCGCCAACGGTTGTGCACGACTAGATCAGGTGGGGACGGGCCGAGGTTCCCGCGATTTGAGCCCGTTGGGCGCAGGCGTCGTAATCCTAATTCTTCACATGTGAGCAATCCAGCTCAGACGCGGAAACCTACACCTGTCATTCTTTATTCTGCTGAGTGTGTCGAGAGAGCGACGATCGCCAATTCTTAGCTCTCACTCTTAGGCCGCTGTGGGTAACAATCACATCGAAGCGGCCACAACCAGCGGATTGGCATTCGTAATCCGTGTGTATGCCGTGGAATCTCCGGCGAACACGATTCGACCCCTAAAAGCTTGCGCAGAACCGATTCAGGCGACATGCGAGGCATTAGCCCTCGAAATAAGAAAGGTCAAAGATTATGCCGTTAATTCAACTCCTGGAAGTTCTCATCGTGGTGGGGGTTCTGTTGTGGCTGGTCAACCGTTTCATTCCGATGCAGTCATCCATCAAGTCAATCTTGAATGGCGTGGTGGTCATCGCCGTGGTGTTGTGGCTGCTGAATGTATTTGGACTATTTCATTCGCTTTCCGCCATCCGTATCGGAAAAGGGTGATGAACTGGCAAGAGATCCTTAGGAACACTTCGTCACAACAACTAGATCGAGACAACGTAACACGGCAGGCATCTGCCAAGGGGATACAGATGAAAACGAAACTGTTGTTTGCAGCTGGAATCGCACTA
>CAWCKL010000042.1:660000-1027229 GCA_963796095.1 uncultured Acidobacteriota bacterium | reverse complement strand
CCTCGCAGTCATCGCCCAGCACTTTGGAACCAACTGTCTGAAGAAATAGACAGTCGTTTAGCAGCGATTGCTCTAAATGGTTGGTTGCCAGATAACCAAGCTCCGATTCTCATGCAGCAAGAACCACTTGGGCCGCCCTTAAGGGATGGGGCGGCTTTTCTGACATCGGCTGGCGATCGCGGTAGGGATACCAGTTGCCCGGTACCCCCCGCACAGATCCGGACGGGCGCTCGTTAGCGCATCCGGTTCTTATCTCGGATGAGTGGCGGCAAAGCGAGCATCGGGGAAAGGATGGAGCACAGCCGTTGGGAAGCCAGCGCTTCGCCAGGGTGAGCATCCGCGTCCAGTTGATTCGGTGTTTCTGGGTCCGGCGGCGAATACGTACGACCATGAGCAGACCAGCACCCGATGCCGGAACAGGGATAGGCTAGCGTTGTTTCCCGGTACCGCGTAGTAGTTGAAGTACCCCTGTACGACCGACCGGAGCCATTGGCCGGTTTGGCCCACGGGATCATGCATGCGCTTGCGGAGCTCCGGTTTTATTTGCCGCAGCTTGGCCCGCATGCGTTTGCGAATCGTCGTGCGCCGTACCATGAATCGCCCCAAACTATTCTTCCCGCTAATGTGCGTGAAGCCTAGAAAGTCGAACGTCTCGGGTTTCCCTTCCCCTCTACGTCTCCGGTTCTCTTCGGCAAATCTGCCGAACTCGATCCGGCGCGTCTTATCTGGGTGCAGTTCCAGTCCAAACATGGCCAGTCGTTCCCGTAGATTCTCCAGGAAACGATCAGCGTCTGTCCGATGCTGAAATCCCAGGATGACGTCGTCCGCATAGCGGACGGCCACCACCTCGCCTTGCGCCCACTTATTGCGCCAGACGTTCACCCAAAGATCGAAAGCGTAGTGTAAGTACACGTTAGCGAGCAGCGGTGAAATCACCGAACCCTGCGGCGTACCTGTCTTCGGTTCCGACCATTTGCCTTCCTCCATCACTCCGGCCTTCAGCCATTTCTGGATCAGCCGCAGTATGCGAGGATCGGCGACGCGATGCTCTATGAACCTGATCATCCAGCCTTTGTCGAGATTGTCGAAAAAGCTTCGGACATCAGCGTCCAAAATGTAGTTCACCTTCTTCTTCAGGAGCGCGTACGACAACGCATCCAGCGCGTCATGCTGGCTGCGCCCCGGGCGAAAGCCATACGAGAATCCGAGAAAGTCCTCTTCATAGATCTGATTGAGGATCGTGGTCACGGCGTACTGGACAAGCTTATCTTCCAGGGCCGCGACTCCGAGTGGGCGTTGCCGTCCATCTTCTTTCTTTATGTACACTCTTCTCGAAGGCAGTGCTCGATACGCTCCGCGATGAACCCGGCCATGGAGATCAACCAACCGATCTTCAAGTCCGGTCTCATACTCCTGCCAGGTGACCCCGTCCACTCCGGGTGCGGCTTTCCTCTTTAGTGAGTAAAAGCTTTCCCGCAGCAGGTCGACGGTCAGATGGTGGAGCAGAGCGGTGAACTTCATCTCCTTATTTTCCCGTGCTGCTTTCCGCACGCCTGCCAACCCCTGGGGCACGCCCTTCCCGCTCTGAGTCGGGTACGTGTTAGGTTGACCTGCGTTCTCCTTGATCGACGGCCTTCCCTCCTCATTCTCCGCCAACGATCTTTTGTCTTTGTTCGAATGATTCATCGGTACTGTACCGTCGTGTGACTCCTCGGGGACGTACATGCGGGCCGTGCGGCTATTGCCTTCGCCCACCGCCCTGCTGTCTGGTTTGGCAGCAGGTGTCTCCGAGGTCTCCCGGTTCTCGTGCATGAAGTTTCTAGGCGTGCCTGGGGTCTTCGACTACGCCGGACTGAGCGGGAACTCGCGCTAGCGCTCCTGCTCATGTTGCCTACCGCGCATATTTAAGACGGCGGCGTCCGGATTGTATCTTTTCGGAGCTGGATACCCACCCCGCCTAGCCCCTGTCCACGCTTCACTGAGTCCCTCGCGGTATCAGCGCAAGACTCGGGGCCGAGCAGATCGCTAGTCTTTACTCGTAAGGCTCTTTCATCCTCTACTTCATGCCGGTTTATCCCGGCGCACAAATATCTCCATTACACTCATTTAGCCTCACCCCAAGGGGGTTTTGAGATCGCGGTAGGGATACCACTCACGTGGTACGCCGCGTAGGCCCGGGGAATTTCACCCCGAGCCCCTCACAGATCCGGACATGAAACTCTCGCCTCATCCGGCTCGTGCCACCCCAAGGAAGCCCTGCCGGGCTTCCGCCAAGACAAGAGTTCCTCCGGTTGCCCGTTGACTCCATCTTGACGTGGATGACCTGCCCCCTTTGCTCCGCGGGCATTACCCCGCTTCATCGCTCTTACGAGGCAGTGCGCCCCTGATCGGTGCATCCGTACTTTCGGCCTCGTGGGTCTTCCACTTGCGCCTTTTCCTTTAACATCACCGACCCGGTTCTCAAGTTCCGTACGAAAGCCCAGATAAGAGTCATGCCGCCTGAACGCCGGACCCCGCATGGCCAGTAAGTAGGTTCCTTCCATGCTGCTCCCAGGACACGGGGGAGACCCTGGTTTTGGAGTCATCTAAGGTCGTTTCGACGCTTCGTCAGCGGATCGTTTGCACTCATCTCTCTTATCCATACATGACGTGATCTTGTGCCACGCCTTTTAACCCTAACATTCACCACCGCGGCCTTTAGAACCGAAGCAGCTTAGGGCAGTTTGAAGCCGCCTCCTACAAGGCGGCTCCGAAGGACCTACCTTCATCTTTCGTACAGCATGACGCTTTCGCGTCTTCCTGACACAAGCCGAGTAGACCCGGGGAATTTCACCCCGAGCCCCTCACAGATCCGGACATGAAACTCTCGCCTCATCCGGCTCGTGCCACCCCAAGGAAGCCCTGCCGGGCTTCCGCCAAGACAGGAGTTCCTCCGGTTGCCCGTTGACTCCATCTTGACGTGGATGACCTGCCCCCTTTGCTCCGCGGGCATTACCCCGCTTCATCGCTCTTACGAGGCAGTGCGCCCCTGATCGGTGCATCCGTACTTTCGGCCTCGTGGGTCTTCCACTTGCGCCTTTTCCTTTAACATCACCGACCCGGTTCTCAAGTTCCGTACGAAAGCCCAGATAAGAGTCATGCCGCCTGAACGCCGGACCCCGCATGGCCAGTAAGTAGGTTCCTTCCATGCTGCTCCCAGGACACGGGGGAGACCCTGGTTTTGGAGTCATCTAAGGTCGTTTCGACGCTTCGTCAGCGGATCGTTTGCACTCATCTCTCTTATCCATACATGACGTGATCTTGTGCCACGCCTTTTAACCCTAACGTTCACCACCGCGGCCTTTAGAACCGAAGCAGCTTGGGGCAGTTTGAAGCCGCCTCCTACAAGGCGGCTCCGAAGGACCTACCTTCATCTTTCGTACAGCATGACGCTTTCGCGTCTTCCTGACACAACCCCCGCCCGGACCCGGACGGGCGCTGATTAGCGCATCCGGTTCTTATCTCGGATGACTGGCGGCAAAGCGATCCGCGGGATAAGGATGGAGTACTCGCGGTCGAGGGAGCCAGCGGCCAGCCAGAGCGAGCATACGGGTCCAGGAGAGCCGGCGTTGCTGACTTCGGCGGCGAAGGGTCTGCCACCAATGCCCAGTTACCGCTCCCGGAATACGCTGAGACTGTCGAGGTTTCCCGGTACCGCATAGTAGTTGAAGTGGCCCTGCACCATCGACTTGAGCCATTGGCCGGTTTGGCGCACCGGATCGTGCATGCGCTCGCGGAGCTGCTGCTTAGCCTCCCGCAGCTTCGCTCCCATGCGTTTGCGGATCGTCTTACGCCTCACCGTAAATCGCCCTAGCCTATTCTTCCCGCTGATGTGCCTGAAGCCTAGGAAGTCAGCGCCCGGTAGGTGTTGTTGGCTTCCGACAGCACGCCTATTTGTGGGTAGCCTGGCTGCCCCACCCTTTTCCGCGTCCTTTGCGGAAAGGGTGGGCCCGAGGCCCCCAACCCGGCGCCCAATCCCTTTTCTTATTGACCGGACGCCTCAAGGCGGATAATATAAATCAACACTCTATTATCTCGAAGATAATAAGTGGTTCGTGAAAATCTAGCTCCATCGAACCTGGGCCTGCTCACTTCAGCATTCCCAAAACGGGAGCGGGAGGCGGCGAGCACCAGCCATAACTCCCATGTTCTCTAGATTTTGCGTTTAACTCCTTAAAACTCAAAGATTTAGCACATAGTCAGAATTTAAGTTACCGAATTTAAATCTCTTGTTTTCTAGATTTTGCACCGAATAGAGGGGGGCGATACTAAACAGTAAACTCCGTCCTATTGTGGTGTGGCAGCGATGACTGCCCGGTGACGCGGCTACCGAATCATCGTCAAACCCCGCCGCTGGCGGAGGGCGCGGTTGAAACCTGGTGCGCGGCTCGCAAGCGCTGTCCCACCACAAGGGCGTAGTGCATTCCAGAAAGGATAGTGAAGGTAAAGGTCGCGCGCAAAAACGAAAGGCTGGCGATGGCTATCCATCGCGATCTGTTTATTTCGAACAGCAGCACAAAGAAGACAGCCGCAACCTGGGCGAATGTGTTCGCCTTGCCAAAAATGCTGGGACGAAAATCGCGCAGTCCGGCGATAGCATAGAGCACGGCGCTCGCCAGCAGAATCGAAATATCACGGCTGAAAACCACAACCGTAAATTTCCACGGAATCTTGTGCAAGATTGACAGCACCATAAACATGGTGCTGAGCAGCAGCTTGTCAGCGATGGGATCAAGATACTGTCCCAAAATCGTTTGTTGTTTGAGACTGCGTGCCAGCAGGCCGTCGAGCCCGTCACTCATCCCCGCCAGGACAAATAAGATCAGGGCCAGGGAATAATGTCCTTCGACCAGCTTGATCACGATGAAGGGCAGGAACATCATCCGTAAAAGCGTGAGCTGATTCGGAGCAGTCAGAAGTTGCGAGAGCTTCACTTCTGCTCTCCAGGCGTCTGTGGATTCACTGCAATATGACGGATGAGCACGGCTGCAGGATCAAGGCCGGTTTTGCTGGCGAAGCGTTGTGACAACGATGGAATGCTGCCATCGGGCAGATCGAGTTCCATGCGTTCTACCCGGTGCATTGGGACAAAAACCACGCCGGGCAAGAACGGCTCGCCGTCCTTGACCAGAGATACCAGATCGTCGAACGAAGCCAATTCGACCCCGCAGAGGCTCAATCCCTCTGTACTGAGAGAAAGGATGGCCCCCCAAAACTTCTCTCGGGGATTGCCCAGAGTAACCAGCACCATGATGCCAGGACGAAATGGATTACCGCCCACAAGCCCAAGCCCGTCGTTCTGATTGACATTCTGCACCAAAGCGATTGTCGCCGGGACATGGCCACTTTGCAACTCCGGTCCCAACCGAGCGCACTGCCGGGAGCGCATGAGCCCGGTACAATTGACCCAGACCGTAGGCGCGTAGCTCAGTTGTTTAGAGCGCTACCTTGACACGCTCCGAATATCAAATATTTACAACAACTTAAGCCCACGACCGGGACTGCATAAGTATTTGGAAATACGTGCAAGCGCAGGATGGGTCGCCATCGTATTCGAGAGAAACGTTCTCGATCTTCAGTAGGGTCTTGCCGTAGCTGTATGAAACCATACTGAGCCTCCCCCTGGCGTGAGACAAACACTTAAGACACAGTACGCCGTTCTGACTGCAAAAGGGCTGAGTCCTGAGAAAGGCGTCGTTTCTTTGGAGTTTGAATTTGAAGGCTTCGAGGAGTACGAGAAGAACCTCAAGTCTAACGAAGATAAGAGCTACTAGCTCATAGCCCCTTGTCACCCGATTTGTTGCCCAAACCTGTGGCAGGCACAGCAAAAACCACGGTAACCTTGCCTGGCGCGTTACGCCGTGGCCCGCGAAAGCAGGTCCGTGGAGATCGAGCTTGCGAGAGTTATAATTTCTGGCAGGAGGTAAAGCGGCATGGACGTATTTGTCAAAGCTGAATTTACGGAGCCGTTCACCAACGTCGATGAGGCAGCACGCGCTGCTCTGAATCGGCACGCGGTTTCGGGCCTTCCTGTGCGGCTGCGTTTTAGTCGGTCCGATGCGGAGGAACTGTTAAAGGAACTTTCGAAGCGTGTGGCCCGGAAAGCTTGGGGAATGCAACTCTGAAAGCTGGCCGCTAGCTACGCAACGGCGTTTTTCGTCATAGGGCAGGAGCTGTAGACCAGCAGTTAGCATTTGGCAATTAGTCGATTATGCACCTCGAAACGAGAATTTTGTTCTCGTTGGATTGGTTAAGCAGCGGTCTTGAGTCCGACTGCGGATAAGAGAGCGTCGAGATCGTCGGTGAGCCGTTGATAGAGGCGGTCAAGTTGACAACGTTTGTCCGGGGCAAGGTTGCGATCGCCGGCGAAAGGCTTGAGGAGACCGGCGGTGAGCGGAGCATAGATGCGCTCGAATAGCTTGAGGAAGAGGACGCAGATGGAATAGCCCGGGTGGGCGAGACGGTAGCGACGAGAGTGGGGCAGTTTGTCGACCAGGCGCTTGGCGCGCAGTTTGGAGAGATCGTAGCGCAGCGATGCCAGAGAGTATTGGGACTGGGGAAGCCCGAGAGCGTCCAATACCGGCGGGTAAAAATCAGCGGTGGTGAAAGTGGAGCGGCGGCGATGTTAGCAAAGCGGACCAAAGCATGCATGACCGCCAGTTGCCGAGGGTGATCGAGCTTACGGCCCGGGATGCGCTTTCCGTTAGTCAGGGTGGTGGGCTCAGCCAGTTTTTGGAGTTGGCCGCGATCGATGAACGTTTCCAGGATGTCTTGCTGGGCATCGTGGTAGTGGTCAATGATCTCGGACATGCGCTGGCGTAACTGCGGCAGGTTGTCGACATTCTTGTTGACTCCATAGTCGGTGACGTCATTGGTGGCCGGCTCGGTTCGTAGCAAGCGGTCATCGCGGACGTATTGCTTGGCGAATCCATGGGCGTAGTGACTGCGAATGACGGGATTGGGAAGATCGAGGTCTTCAAGCTCAGTTTGCAGCTTGCCTTGGTATTGCCGGGTCACTTTCCGGCCAAAGATGAGAGTAATTTTCTTTGGCTGTCCGATGGTTCGGTTCCTGTCGAGCAAGCGCTCGGCGAACTGGTCGACGGCGGCGCGGCGGAAGAAGATCAGGTTGTCGCAAAGCTCGACCTGGGAAAAGAAGAGCCGGTGCTGACAGCTGGCCTGTCGCCGTTCCTGGGAGGTGAAGAAGGGAGTAAAGGCGGTCAGCCACTTCTGCCCGCAGCGCAATAAATCTTGGGCGGTCAGAGAGTCGGCGAGTTGTTGCAACCGTTCGGGGTTGGAGCATCGCAAGAAGGCGTTCTTGCATTGCCGCAAGGTGATGCCTTGCTGTTGCATGCGCATAGCCAGCCAATGATGCTGATTCAGGCATACTCGGGCGGAGAAAGGAAAGTAAGGACACATGCGGACAAACATGGGCCCCCAGTGTTGGTCGTTGAGATAGAAATTGTACTGATTTACCCAGCGCTGCTTCAGTTCCAGATGAGGGCATTGGTTCTGCTTTCCGCCAATGGCAACTAGGATGCGAGCGGGTTCGCGAGCTTTCAGAATGACGGCCACATGATCAGCTTCGGTCTTTTGCAAGTACGGCAGCACGAAATCGTCGCGCCGCTCCTGCTGCGGGGCTTCGACGATGGGTGCTCCACATCTCTCCGAACGATTGATAACCCAATGGTGGAACTGGTCGGCAATCTCGGTGAGGGTCCGACGGATTACCCGTTTCCCATCCCGATAGGTGTTGAAGAACCCCAGTACCCGCTCCGGTTGTTGGAAGGGTTGAATCAATCCGTTCAGTAGGATCCTATCGAAACATCGATATCCGAACTCGATGCTACTCTTGTGGTGCTCGTAGAAAGCGTTCATGGCGATCTCCTGTGTAGTGGAATACCCAGAAGACTACTGCCATGAACGCTTCTACGGCATCACTCCAGGAAAGCCATAGCGCTCGATGGGATATCAAGGGCGAAGCCCTTGGCTAGTTAGCACTTGGCGTTCAGCACTGAGCTGACGGAAAAGACCACTAGCAAGAACCCCATCGGCTAAATGCTGAGTGCTTCTTCTCAGTTTGTCTTCTTCGCCTTGTTGATTTTCTCGTCAATGGGCTTGCGGCCGGCGAAGCCCTCGGTTGTGTCGTGCCAGTAGTTGATCCCATGTTCTCCCAGCTTCCAGCAGAGCAGCACGATAAGGCCGTCCACTTTGCAGGGAAAGTCGAGCAGTCCGATATCAAGATCTTTTACTTGGACGCCGGTCGCGTCAATCTCAGCCAGCGCGTCCTTCACGCGCGGGATAGCCTTTTCGCGCTCCGCCTTCCGGCGAGCCATGTGGACCACGTTGACCAGCAGACCGCCTTGCAGAAAAACGCGGTGAGCGAGTTCCTGGAGTTCGGTGTCGACGGCCTCGATCAGTTTCTTGCCGTCAATCGCCGTGCGCAGCAGCGACTCCAAAACAGGCAGGAGAGATTGGGCTTCTTCAAGGGTAAAAGTTCGGTCGGCCATAGTGGTATGTTCTATTCTAATGCATTCGGGGGCGTTGTTCGTTCGGCAAGAGTCACGTGGCTTTCGCCAACGACCAAGGACTAGCGACCAACGACCGTTACTGAATCTCAAGCATTCGGTCCAACGCGACTCGCGCCCAGTGCTTCATGTCATTCTTCACTTTGATCTGGTTCACGATGTTGCCTTCAATGAGATTCTCCAAGACCCAGCACAGATGTTGCGGCGAGATGCGGAACATGGTCGTGCACAGACAGCCGGAGTCGTCGAGGGTGATGACCTTTTTCCCTTCTGCAGCAAATTCTCTGCCCATGCGGTTGACGAGGTGGATTTCCGTGCCAACCGCGAACATCGTTCCGGGCTCCGAGTCGCGAATCATCTTCAACAAGCCTTCGGTCGAGCCGATGCCATCGGCTTTCTGGCAGACTTCCCAGCGGCACTCGGGATGCGCAATCACTCGAATGCCGGGATATTTGGCGCGAACGTTATCCACGTGTTCCGGCAGGAAGCGTTGGTGGACCGAGCAGTGGCCCTTCCACAAAATCACTTTTGCCGCACGCAACCGGTCGGGCGTAAGGCCGCCGTTGATCAGGTAAGGATCCCAAACGACCATTTCGTTCAAAGGAATGCCCAGGTCGAAACCGGTGTTGCGGCCCAAGTGCTGATCGGGAAGGAATAGAAGTTTGGGCGTCTTGGCGAAGCCCCACTGAAACGCGCCCGACGCATTGGAGGATGTGCAAACCACGCCGCCGCGCTCTCCGCAGAAGGCCTTAATCGCGGCCGTGGAATTCATGTAGGTGATGGGCATGATGCCCTCGCCAGCGTCGGAGGTCAACCTGGCGGCGATGAGTTGCTCCCAGCAATTTTCCACCTGGGTAATTTCCGCCATGTCGGCCATTGAGCACCCGGCATTCATATCGGGTAAGATCGTCACCTGACCGGGGCGGCTCAAGACGTCGGCGCTTTCCGCCATGAAATGGACGCCGCAAAAGACGATGTATTTTCCCCCGGCACGCGCGGCCTCTTGCGATAGTTTGTAGGAGTCGCCGCGGAAATCAGCGAAGCGGATGACTTCGTCGCGTTGATAGTGGTGTCCAAGAATCACGCATTCGCGGCCCAAAGCCTCACGGGCGGCGGCGATGCGTTCGTCCATCGTATGGTCGGGGAGGACGAGGTAATTTTCCAGACTGCAAACTGCTGCTGCGGTTGCCATTGTCATGTCTCGCCTTCAGCTCCGGATGCGGAATGCAATTGCGACTATTCCCCAATGGGCTCACGCTTGTTCCGGAACGGGGATGTTGAAAGCTTCCAGCGGCTCCAGCCGATTCACTGCGCGTCGTTTGAGACTACGCCGCGCCCAACCGGCGGGGATGTTGAAGCCACTAACTCTTCACAATAGTTAAGATGCTCAGTGACAGCAGAAAGCGTCGCTTTTTTCGGACGACGCAAGTAACCACCGTAAGTGACTGAGTACCTGGGGTTATTGTGCACTTTTGGAGGGGCAGAACGCAACTTAAAGCCGGTTAATCGGCCAGCCGACGCTGAACTTATTGCGAAACGGTGGTTGCCACTTCTCTGCGTCTCGTCCAGAAATAAAAGGCACAGACGCCAACAGTCAACACCATTCCCGCGCCGAATTCTGTGGTGATGTAGAGCGACCGCCCCACTGGCGCGGTGATCCGGTCGAAAATTGCCTGAATGAAAAGATTGTGGCTGGCATGGAGAGCCGCCGCAGTCCACAAGCTGCCCGACTTCAGCCTGAGCCAACCCAGGATGTAGCTGTCCGCGATCACCATGAGGGTGAAGCAAGTCAAAGCAAAAGCTGGCCGCGTGCCGGAGTTATAGTCGGCGAACAATAGCGCTGGATAATGCCACACCGCCCAGATGCAACCGCTCAGCAGGCATCCCCAGGTAAAACCCGCTTGTTGAACCAGCCGTGGAAGCAGGAACCCTCGCCAGCCAATTTCTTCGCCGAGCGCGCGTGCCATGCTGCTGATTACACCCACGGTGGCATAACAAGGGATCGCTAACAAGAGGGTCACAGCGCGGGGAAATTGTGGGAAGCCGAAAGCGCTGGCTAGCGAAGCGGCGAATGCCGGGAATGCGAACGAACCGGGAATTAGCGCCCACGTCGCGATGTACACCGGCAACGCATAAACAATAGGGATGAAGTAAGCCCACGCTTCATACTTCGCCGGCCGCCAATTCCAGCCCAGGGTTGCCAGATCAACCCGAAACAGCCAGCACGTCGTCAGCGCAGCAAACGCTGGACACCACATCACCAGCCCCACGACCAGACCATTTCCGGCGCCAATGTGCCCGGCGTGGATCATCACGTACTCGGGCAGACTGCTGAAGGTAAAGACCAGCGCGAGATAGGTGAGGATCTGTTTGGGAAGCGGGCGCATGGTGCGGAATCTTATCACCACTACCGCATTTCTGAACTGGACCTAGCGAGTCCTGCCTTGCGAGGGGTCCTCCGTCGTCGCAGTATTTACGTCGATGTGCAGGTGTTGTGCGACATCGATGTTCGGCGGATAGCAACTCGCGTCGGGGTTGTAATTTGCCGGACAACTCGCGGCAACTTCGGGCCTCTTCGGCGACTGGGCGTATTGCCATACGTCGGCAAAGTGAACACCACTGTCGGCAGGACTTGGCGCGCGTTTGGGGAAGGCGCAACCGGGCGAGGGCGGACACGCATCGTTCGTGACCCAATACACGATCTTCCTTGCGCCGGCATTCTGGCGGATATCGTCCGCCGTGACGATATCTTCGCCACCTTCTTTTGCGGCGGAAATGCCCGAACAGTAAATGCCGGCCCGATAGCCGCCTGCAGTCACTCCGTCCAGCCACGCATAGATGTAGGCTTTCTGCTCGGGCAGCATCCGACCGCCTTGCTCTTGATCGAGGAAAATCACGGTTCGCGCAGGAAACCCTTCCCGGCGTGCTGCCGCCACGGCAGCCTGCGCGTCGGACTTGCCGAGTTTGCTCGCGTACGAAACCGACTTCAGTTCATTGAATAGCCGGCCATTGAAGAGCACCAGGAATCCGAAACCTGCCGATTGTAGCGTCTTTCGTTTGCCACTCCATGTGTTGGTCCGCGCGCTGGGCGGATGGTTAAGCCAGAAACCCGTGTAGGAAAACGTCTCGCGAAGAACCTTCAAGTTCTGATCGCCGGGATAATTATTGCGATCAAAGCCCAGATATGACGGCGGGGTCTCTGTTGCATGTGACTGTTGGGCTGCACTCTTTGAACTTGGAAGCAAAGAAAGTGCGGTCGTAACCAGGAGAAGCAAAGCAATTCGTTTCACATAGCCATACTAGTTTAGTTTCGCGTGGCTCGCGACACGGCACAGTCTGTTCGGGATTCTAGGCATTTCAAGAAACAAGATCCGCTTCCACAGCAGCGGATAGGAGCCGCCGCTCTACACTTCGTGAGGGAAGGACTTGAATATGACTTCGTGGGACTTTGATGTGACTTTCTTGTCGGCATCGGTGCGGTTTTCAGTCAGTGTGCCCTTCATGACGTAGTAGCCCTCGTTGGCTGGAGTTTTGCCTTCTCCGCGCTCGACCGTGCCTTTAAATTCATACCAGACGCCGTGCACGATGTCGGTTGTGAAAGTTAGCTTGGTTCCATCAAGCTTGCCGGTTTTGAAGAATTGATCGAGGAAGGCGCCGCGATCGCCCTCGGAATCGCCGAAGCGCGAAACGAAGCCGGTGACCCGGCCCGCATCTTCGACGGTGAGCTGGACGAATTCGCCCTCCCGCTGAAAGCTGTACATTCCCGAATAGTCCTCGGCAGGCCGTGCTGGGGCCGGGTTTTGAGGGGGATTCTGCCCAGCCAGCAGCGAACTACACGCGAGCAACATCAAGGGAAGTACCTCTGCCAGTTTCATATCGGTATTAGAGCACGGAAATTCACGCCCAGGAACTCTTTGCACTGAGCTTGGGACCGCCGCGGCATCTATAATAGGAGGATTCTCGCTGGTCGCGAGGAGCGCATGAAACAGGGCCCGCTGCTGATCGACACCTCGCGCAAGCGCAAGACGAACCCGGTGGCTGTGCCGACCTTGCTGGTCCAGCTTGAACCGTGGCACCAGGTATTTCTTCGTAATCTCAGGGATCTGTTGTGGCGCCCGGGAAAACCGCCGCTGCAGTTGGTATCACGCCCAGCGGACTTTTGGCCTGACGTTTTCGTGCCGAGGCGGGTGCCTTGGAGGCAGTTTCTGCAGTCGACATTTGGTCATATCCTGGTGATTGCGGCGTTGTGGGGATGGTCGGAGCTTTGGCCACAACGGCCGCAAATCGTCGAGCTCCCGGTCTTTCACAGATCCGATGTCGTCTATTACGACGCTTCTGAATATCTGACGCCGCTCAACACCGGTGGAGCGCACGCCGCACTGCCGCAGAAGGGCGAGCCCGAGCACGCGGCTCAGCCAATCATCTCGGTGCCGCCCGAGGCGGACAATCGCACGCAGACGATTGTCGCGCCTCCCAAACTGAGGTTGGATCACGATGTGCCGTTGCCAAACATCGTGGCCTTGGGGCGTCCGACCCCTACGATTCCAACTGCCGCGATGGCGGGTTCGCCTTCGGACTTGAAACTTCCGGTGCTGCCTTCATCCGTCGTGGCGCCGGCTCCTGATTTAAAGACTGCTCTGAAACAAACTCCGTCTTTATCGGATTCAGTAGTAGCGCCAGCGCCAGATGTCCACTCCGCGAATTCGAGACCAGATGTTCATGCTCCGCAACCGGCGATTGTCGAGCCTCCGCCCGTAGTTGCGGACGCGGCTTCGCGCAGATTAACCGATATCAATATAGGACATGCGCAACCGGTGGCGCCGGCGCCGCAGTTGCCGATGGGAGAGCAACGCGCGGTGTCGAGCATGGCGCCGATGGGGAATTCCGGCGGCGCAGTAGGGCCGCCCCCGCCTTCGGCTCAAGGATCCGGAGGCTCTGGCGATGGACGCCTGGTTGCACTGAACCTTCATCCCGTGGTTCCGAGTGGACCTGTCGATGTTCCCGCAGGTAACCGGCGGGGAACTTTTGCAGCGACTCCCGAGGGCAAACCGGGCGCCGCAGGTACGCCGGATATTTCTGCTGATCCTCATTCCGCTGCTGCAAGTGGTATAGGCGGTGGCCATGGCAGTGGAAGCGCTTCGGGGTCGGGCGACAGCTCAAACGGCGTCCCCCCAGGACTTTTTGTGGGCGCCAGCCCCAAACCGGGGAACAGTTCGGCGGTTGCTGGTAGCACTCAGGGCGTGACGAAGGCGGTGTCATCCGACTCTCCACTCATCGCAAGCGCAACGCCGCCACGGGTTACCGCGGTTCCGCCGCATCCTTCGGAGTTACCGGCCAATGCAACCAGTGAACTCGAGCAGAAGGTCTTCGGCGACCGGAAGTCTTATGCCATGATTCTGAACGTGCCCAACTTGAACTCCGCGGGCGGGAGTTGGGTAATGCATTTTGCCGAGTTGAAGCAAGCCGAAAAACCGGGTGAGTTGGTATATCCGGCGGCCACGCAGCAGGTCGATCCAGGGTATCCGCTGGAGTTGATGAAGCAGAATGTTCAGGGCACGGTCGTGTTGTCGGCGGTCATTCGGGGCGACGGATCGGTCGGCGAAGTGCGGGTTCTTCGCGGAGTCGACGATCGCCTGGATCAATATGCCAGTGCGGCGCTCTCGCGTTGGCGGTTTCGCCCGGCTAGCCGGAATGGCGATCCGGTCGCGCTGCAGACGGTGGTCATGATTCCGTTCCGGCCCATGCGAAAGCCCGGTTTCTAGGACTTCGCCACGGATTTCACGGATCAACACGGATACGCTTTTTTCTTCCCTTCTCTTTCTTTTCCTGATCAGCGTGATCTGTGCAGATCCGTGGCGAGGTTCTTGAGGTTCGCTAGGAGTCTGTCGGGGATAATAAACAATGATTTTTGATTTCTCTGCCTCCGAGGGCGCATTGAGTCTCGCCGGAATCGGAGGCGGCACAAGATTCAGCCCGAGAATACTTCTTCCGGCGACGCAATCGCCTTTTCGCCCGCGCCGGAAGGCTCCGTCTGGGTTACGTCACTTGGAATGCCCTCCCGGAGCGGAACAACTTCAGCAGGTTGTGGGTAAGACAGATCAGCTTCCATTCCGCTCGCACGTTCTGCAATCCGCGTAAGAGAAACCGCCGCATCCCACGCTGCTCCTTGATCTGCCCGAATACCGGTTCCACAATCGCCTTGCGCATGCGGTACAGATCCCGTCCTGCCTCGGTCTTCAGCTTCTGCTTCATTTGCTCCAGCAACGAATCCGGTTCCGCCAACTCAACCGCATCCGGATCTTCCTTAGCCGCCGCGTTTCTCTCTCCATGCTTTTGCTTCCCCACGGCCACGTGCAGATCGATTCCTTGCACCCGCGGGTCGCTCACCTGCTTCGGGTCCCAATAGCCCGTATCCGCGCTGGCCGCCTGCGGCTTGTCTCCTACATTCTGCTGCACCTGCTCCAACATCGCCGCCAATTGATGTTTGTCATTGGTCTCCTGGGTGAGTTCGGCCGCCACAATCACCTGCGCTTCTCCATCCACCGCCACTTGCGCGTTGTACCCTTGCACGAAACTGCCCTTGTGACTCCCATCCGGCATGATCCGACTGTCCGGATCCGTAAAATTACGCTGCGCTTTCGCCTCCGGCATCGCCTTCTCTGGGTCCGGCACCTGCGGCTCCCGCCCTCCCGTCTTCTTGCCCGTGCGCGCCTCTTGCTCTCGCCGCTCCGCGATTTTGCCTTCCGCGGCCGCCTTCTTCTCCTCCGCTTTCTCTCGGGCTTCCGCTTCCAACTCCGCCTTCGCCGCCCGAATCTTCGCCAACCGACTTTCTCGCCGCGCCAACTCCGCCGGCAACTCCTCCCCGCTCTGCCCCTTCCCGTACTTCGCGTCCTCCGCCGCATCCTCCGCGTCGGCTCGCTTCAAGATCTCTTCCACTTCGGCCTGCAGCCTCTTCTCCGTTTCCCCCATCCGCTCATAACTCATCGCCTTGTGCTTGCTGGCATTGCCCTGCAGTTTGCTGCCATCGATCGCCACATGCCCCAACTTCACCAGCCCCGCCTTCTGACACAACTGCAGCGCTTGGCTAAACAATCCCGCCAACGCCCCCAAATGCCGTTTCCGAAACTCCGCCAGCGTGCTGTGGTCCGGATGTTCGTCCGCCGCCAAGTAGCGAAACCCAACATCTTCGTACGTCGCCGCCTGTATCTTGCGCGAGCTGTAGATCCCCTTGCAGTAGCCGTACAGCAGCACCCGCACCATCATCCCCGGCGCATACGCCGCCTGTCCCCGCCCGTCTTTTTCCTCGTACGAAGCATAGATCGCCCCAAGATCCAAGACCTCAACCACCTCCGCCACGAAGCGCGCCAAATGCTTCTCCGGTAGCCAATCATGCAGCGAGGGGGGGGAGCAACAGAGTCTGGTCCAGATCGTCGGAACGAAAGCACTTTCCCATGGCCGCATCCTAAGCCCAAACACCCTCTGGAAAACTTGCTATCTTTGATACCTCTTTTCCGGAATCTATTTCCGACAGGCTCCTAGAGAGGTTATTCTGCCACTCCCGCCAGTGCCAGGAGCGTCAGCAATATCCGCTTGAGTCCCAGTTCGCGTCCGCTGCAGTCGAACCACTCTTGCAGGGTGTGAGCGCCGCCGCCTACGCCCCCGCCGCCGATGGCGATGGCTTCCCGGCCCAATGACAGTGGGATGTTGGCGTCCGTGGAAGCGCGCTGAATTTGGGCGGCGTTGCCGAGATGAGCATCCACGGCGCGAATTACCTTCAGGATTCGAGCGTTGCCATCCAGTTCGCCAGCAGGACGATTGCCAATGGGCACGACCTCGTAACTCAGGCCGGACGAGCGCTTCTGCGACGAAGTACGCCGCTCGCTGACCCGCGATTCTTCTTCAACGGCGTGCTCAAGTGCCCGTCGCAAGGACGCTTCCAGGCGCTCCATCTCGGCCATCGAAGTAGAGCGAATGTCGACCCGCATGCTGGCCGACTCCGGAATCGAGTTGACGGAAGTGCCGCCGCGGATCACTCCAACATTGAAGGTGGTTTTCGGAGAGGATGGGAGCGAGGTCTGGGAGAACGAATGAATGCCGCGCGCCAGAACTAAGATCGGGTTGGGCATGCCAAAGTCGCTCCAGGAGTGTCCGCCGGGGCCGCGAACGATGATTTCAAAGCGGCGGCTTCCCAGAGCCTCAGCCACGATCGTATCGGAGCCGGCGCCGTCCAGGATCAAACTGTAGCGGATCGAATCTTTCCACCGGGACTGGGAAAAAATGTGACGCATTCCGCGCAGGTCGCCTTCTCCCTCTTCCCCTACGTTGCCGATAAAAAGTATGGGTGTGGCGAGCGCTATTTTGGATGCGCGCAGCGCGGCTGCCACTGCCAGCAACGCCGCGGCTCCGGCTCCGTTATCCGAAACTCCAGGCCCGTAGAGGCGGTTGCTCTGCTGACGCAGGTTGAGCGGAGTTCCAGCGGGAAAAACCGTGTCGATGTGAGCGCTGAGTGCCGTGTATTGCTTTACCGAAGACGGTCTGGTTGGTTTGGCATGATCATGATGAATGCCGAACACGTTACCCACTTCGTCGGTGCACACGTCTTCGAGTTCGAGCGCGCGAAAGCGTTCCCGGAGCCATTCTCCGCGAGCCGCCTCTCCGAACGGTGGAGCGGGAATGCGCGCCATTTCCAGTTGCCAGGCCGCAAACTGAGCTTCCTCGGAGCGAAGCCAGGCGAAAGCCGCGCAGATTTCTGGCGACCCAGCAAGACGGGCAATCTCTTGCTGGATCGTGGGGGGAACAAATGGCACTTCCGCGCGTGGACTAGAGGGCATAACTCGACCACGCCATCTTACAACGTGAAGCTCTAACGTGA
Organism: uncultured Acidobacteriota bacterium; assembly: GCA_963796095.1. GTDB lineage: Bacteria > Acidobacteriota > Terriglobia > Terriglobales > Acidobacteriaceae > JABDBE01. The sequence continues at coordinate 1,009,793 of CAWCKL010000042.1, read as the reverse complement.
ATCTAGAGCAATCCCGTTAAGAACACGAGATGATGCGAGCAAATCGCAGAAGGATTCAAGAGAAGGTCAATTCTTGCTCGCTACGGCAACTTTCTGCCCATGGCCAGCAATCTAATTAGGCAGGTTTTCCCCGTCCAATTTCGTTACACTACTGTTATGAGAGTCATGCGGATTGTGTTTGTGGTGGTCGTGGCCGTGGCCGTGTGCGGCCCGGTCTCGCTCGGTGCGTTCGGGGACGAAGGAGCGCTTAATCCCGCCGAGCCCAAGGGCGTTACATCCGACGAGATCATCCAACATTTTGCGGCCAAAGAAAAAGAATTCAAAACCGCCCTCGACCAGTACGGATACCGGCAAACCGTGAAGGTGCAAACCGTGGATGGCGACACTCCGGATGGCGAGTATCAGCAGGTTTTTGATGTCTCTTTCGATGATCAAGGGAAAAAGGTCAAGAACGTCGTTTTCGCGCCTCAATCGACCCTCCAGCGCATCATGATGACTGAGCAAGACATCGACGACATCGAGAACCGGCTGCCGTTTGTGCTCACTAGTGACGAGATCAACGAGTACAGCATTCTCTACGTCGGGCAGCAGCAGGAGGACGACCTGCACTGTTATGTGTTCGACATTGCACCCAAAAAGATAGAGGGCAAGAAGAGATATTTTCAAGGGCGGATCTGGGTGGACGACAAGGATTTCCAGATCGTGAAAACCTACGGAAAAAGCGTCCCGGACATTACCAGAAAGAGGGGCAATGAGAATCTGTTTCCCAAGTTCACCACCTATCGAGAGCAGGTAGTGGATGGTCCCTACTGGTTTCCTGTCTACACACGCGCGGACGACACCCTGCACTTCTCTACCGGCGACGTGAAGATCCGCGAGATTGTGAAATATACGAATTACAAGAAGTTCGGCTCGAACGTGAAGATCACCTATGACGGAAAAGAAGTGCAGAAGGGCGATGAGGGAAAGAGCGCGCCTCCACAGCAGCCGCAGAAGTAGCTGTCAGCACTCAGCCGTCAGCATTCAGCAATGGCACGTCTCCGAGATACCTCTCGAGGGCTTTGAGGTTCTAGCAGGCTCCTTCATCTCCCAGCCTGATTTGGATCGTAAGCAAAATCGTAAACATGCCGTCGGCGGCAGAGGGTGCTCTGGCTTCAGCCTTGATGCCGTACCTCACACTCTGAAATTCTGCTTCCTCAGCATCCGTAAGGGCACGCAGTACCCCTTTTTCAACGGCGATCACATAGCCGCCCGCATGCGAAATGCAGGCTTCTGCTGAAGTTACGGTTTGGTGTTCGTGGTCGCATCCCAGGAGAGAGCCGCTGTCCGTCCAAGCGGCAAAATAGAAGGTCGAGCGCATCAGTGTTCTCCGTCTCGACATGAGACGACCTCTGGGGTCTACATGTCTCAACTTTGATACGGGGTCAAGTCTGGCAACGCAAGGTTACGACAGTGAAATTCAGGCATGACCTTTCGTAATCGAAAGAACCTGATGGCAAAAGCAGATTAAGGATCACACCGCGTGGTTTGCAGGCTAACTGCGTTGCTCAATAAAAGAGATACTTCCGCCACTTGTCATCGGAACGGCCCATCAGGCGCATGATGTGACGGCTGGTGTGCAGATTGAAGGCGCGTGGCTCGCGCATGAGCTTCATGCCGGCCTCGTGCGGCAGTTGGTTCCCCTTGCGGCGATTGCAGGGATGGCAGCAGGCCACCAGATTCTCCCACGTGGAAGCGCCTCCCCGGGATCGGGGTACTACGTGGTCCAGGGTCAGCTCACCCGAGGCCAACACTTCCCCGCAGAACTGACAGGTGTTGCGATCACGCAGCAAGATATTCTTGCGAGAGAGTGCGCGCGTCTGGTGCGGAATACGGCGATATTCGAGCAATCGGATCACGGACGGCAACCGAATGGCGAGGCGGGCGGCATGCAGGAAGTGTCCGTTCTCTTCCTCGGTCATTGCGATGCCCTTCAGCACCAGGACGATAGCGCGGCGCGCCGCGCAGACGTTGATAGGCTCGTACGAAGCGTTCAACACCAGCACCGGCGCATGCAGCACGTGCGGGCCTTCGCTCTCGGAACGCACGGCTGCTGCCAGTGGGGATGACATGTGAGCCCGTCCCATGCCACTCATCGAATTGTTCCACTTCCCCGACATTCTCTTCTCGAACCACCAAGCTTTACTCGTTCGGACAGCCGAGGGCGGCCGTCCCCACGTGCTTCTTATCCGGCGGCTGCCATGGTTAGCCGTCCTTCGCTGTCTACATCTCGTATCGCATGCTGAGCCTCTGTTTTCAATGTTCGCGCTACCGTTGCTACGTAGACCTTCGACGCTCCCGCACGCCGTAGAATGCGTGCGCATTCCGAAACCGTTGTGCCGGTGGTAAAGACATCGTCTACTAACAGCACCTCACGTCCCGCCATTTCGCGAGGCCTTGTCACCACAAAGGCGCCACGAATGTTTTCCCGGCGTTGATGCCGCGAGAGCCCGATCTGAGATTTCGTTTCACGTCGGCGCTCCAACAAACCGAGGCTCAACTGGAAGCGACCGGCAGAAGAGTTCACTTTCAGGGCTGCCCGGGCGATCAGTTCGGACTGGTCGAATCCTCGCTGTCGCAGTTTTGTAGAGTGCAAAGGGACAGGCACAACCAGAAGTTCGGTTTCAGCAAAAAGAGCCTGCAAATCTTCGACTGCTTCCGCTAGCATCCGTCCCAGAACATTCGCCGCCGGTCGAACCTGGTTGTATTTGAGCAAATGAATCAGTTCGCGCAGGCCGCTCTCATAGCTCCCGTAGGCTGTGGCCTTGACGTAAGGAGGTTCGAGACGGCGGCACAGTCCACAACGGTCTTCGCCAGCTTCAGAAGAGTGACCTTCGGCAGAGAATGCGAAGGGGCTTATCAGCCGTTCGCCACAGATGGAACAAAGCCCGCTAGTGATTGGCTGCATTGCTCCAAGGCAATCTTCACAAACTGGCAGCCGTGAAATATTTATCAGGGGGGCACCGCAAAGACGACAATCAGAGCGGAACAACGTGGCGAACAGACCTGCGGCGATGCCGCTGGCCCAGGAGACCAGTCGATTGTCTTGCGCAACAACCCTGGTCCCGGTGGCCCGAATTGGGGTCCCGTTACTGCTGAAGACGATCCTCCTTCATCCGATCGCGGCTGCGGGGGCTCCGACCGGACGAATCTCCTTCAGTATAGCGGCGCGGGAGGTCGGAAGCAACGAGGGCAGGTATCAGGGAGTTACGTGCGTCACGACCATCGCGAACGCAGGCCGCGCTGAAATCGCGCATCTCAATCATTGGCACACGCTCGCATTTGGGACATGCGGCGAACCTGTCGTTCGTAGAAACTAGTCAAACGGACTTGTAAATCAGGCGGTGCGCGTGCTAACGTGCGCCGTCCCACTTTATGCTGATTATTCCCGATCTTTTGTGAGGATTTCTGACCATGAGCCCCCAAAGTACAGTGAACGCGACCGAAGCCCCCAAGAAATTCAAACCCTACGTTCCCGAGAACATGCAAATGCGAGAATTTACTTTTCGCGCCGTGATGCTCGGGCTAGTCATGACAGTGATTTTGGGTGCGGCAAACGCCTACCTCGGACTTCGAGCGGGTATGACGATCGCCGCAACCTATCCCGCCGCGGTCATCGGCATGGCTATATTGCGCCTGATGAAGGGCTCGCTGCTCGAAGAAAATATCGCTCGGACCGTGGGCTCGATCGGCGAATCGGTTGCGGCGGGCGCGGTCTTCACCATTCCGGCCTTTATCGTTTCCGGAGCATGGAAGTCCTTCAGCTTTGCTGACGCGTACTGGAAATCGGTTGCGCTGATGATTGTGGGCGGATCGCTGGGCATTCTTTTCGTGACTCTGTTACGCCGAGTCATGGTCGAAGATCCTGAGCTTCCGTTCCCGGAGTCGGTGGCGGCTTCGGAAATTCACAAGGCCGGACAGCAGGGCAGCAAAGCGGCGAAGTTACTTTTCTACAACATGGGATTTGGTGGGCTGATCTACCTGCTGGGACAGTTTCAATTGTTCAACGCCAGCAAGAATTTCGTGGTTCAAGTGGGACAGATGGGGCGCAGCATCATGCGCCTCGGAACATCGCAGACCGCGCAATCGGTTGGGGTCGGTGGCATCACCACTTTCCAGGCTCCGGCCATCAGCCCAGCTTACTTGGGCGTCGGCTACATCATTGGACCACGCTTGGCCGCGCTCAATTTTGCCGGCGGCGTCGTCGCTTGGGGACTGTTGGTGCCGCTGATCGTTTATCTCCTGGGACCGCAAATACAGGCGCACTTGCCGGCTGGGAGCGAAGCTGGCATCGCCAATGCTGTAGGACGTTTCGTGGTTCGGCCCATCGCCGTCGGCGGCATGATGGTCGGGGCCAGTTGGACGCTGTTCCGCATGCGTAAGAGTTTATGGTTGGGGATGAAACGTGCGATTTCTGATCTGAAGAAATCGGCCGCAGCGCACGCTGCTACGAACCGCACCGAACGCGACCTTAACGGGAAAGTCGTCTTCGGCGGGCTCTTCGCCGCCTTTCTATGCATGATTGCTCTCTACTTTTATTTTTCCGGCACACTCGGCGGCGGCATTGTGGCTGCATTAGTGATGATTGTGATCGGATTTTTCTTCGCTGCGGTTTCCGGAAATTTGGTGGGAATGATCGGATCTTCCAACAACCCTGTTTCCGGGCTCACACTTTGTACCCTGATCATCGCCGCGCTTCTCATGGTCGCGATCGGCGTCAACGGGCCCAGCGGTGTAGCCGCCGTTTTAGGTGTCGCCGCAGTAGTCTGCGTTTCGTCGGCGGTTGCGGGCGAGATGTTGCAAGACCTCAAGGTTGGCCACATCCTCGGCGGAACGCCCGCCAAAATGCAGTTGGGAGACTTCCTGGGAGTGGTGGTTGCCAGCGCGGCTTTGTACTTCCCACTGCTGATCCTGCATCAGGGGAATATCAACGCCGGCGGCATTGGCTTTGGCGATCCGAAACTTCCAGCACCTCAAGCGGGACTCATGGCTATGCTGGCTCAAGGGATCGTTGGTGGTGACATGGCTTGGCCACTCGTGATCGTGGGTGTGCTGATGGGCCTCGCCATGATTTTGCTCGAAGTGAAGAGCGTCATGCTGTTCGCCGTCGGCATGTATCTACCACTGGAAACTACTTTCGCGATCTTCCTGGGTGGCGTCATTCGCTGGATCACCGACAAGATGCGGGACCGGCGCGGCTTCAATGATGCGCAGAAGGCGCGGGTGGAGAATGCGGGCGTGCTGACCGCCTCCGGCATGATCGCCGGGGAGGCCATCTTCGGACTGGTCGTGGCGTCGTTCTTTTTCTTCAAGAAACCGTTGCCAATTATCTTTGAGCATCCGGCCACGATTTCCGGATTCATTGTACTGGTGATCCTCGGGTTTGCCATGGTGAAGATACCGCTAGCTAACGCAGGCAGTCCGGATGAACCGGCGCCGCCGACGGCGATTATGTAGATTTCTTTAAACCACGAAGGACACGAAGGCCCACAAAGTAAAAGCACAATGGCCCGGCTTTCCTTTGTGTACCTTCGTGTCCTTTGTGGTTCAAGCTCTTTCATGTCGATTGCACAGAATCTAGCCCAGGTGCGTGAACGAATCGCCGTTGCCGCGCGTCGTGCCGGACGCCAACCCGAAGACATCGCATTGATGGCGGTCAGCAAGACGTTTCCCGCAGAACGCATTCGGGAGGCCTACGACGCCGGATTGCGGCTGTTCGGAGAGAATCGTGTGCAGGAATTCTCTGGAAAGGCCGACGCACTTCGGGATCTGCGCAATGCCGAATGGCATCTGATCGGCCATCTGCAAACCAACAAAGCAGCAAAAGCGGTTGAACTGTTCGCTGCGGTGGATTCGGTCGATTCATTGCGTTTGGCACAGAAACTTGATGCTTCCGCGCAGCAACTCGGAAAAAAGGTCAAAGTCTTGATCGAAATCAACGTCGGCGGCGAAGCAGCCAAAAGCGGCATGGCCCCGGAGTCCCGCGAACTTGAGGAACTTCTATCCACAGCGCTGGACTTAGAACATCTCGAGTTTCGGGGACTGATGACGATCCCTCCATTTAGCGACGATCCACAGGAGGCGCGACCTTATTTCGGAAAGCTACGCGACTTGCGTGATCAGATTGCAGCACGCAGATTGCCTGCGGTCGATATGAGCGAACTCTCGATGGGGATGTCGCACGACTTTGAAGTCGCAATTGAAGAGGGCGCAACCTGCGTGCGCGTAGGAACGGCGATTTTCGGAGAAAGGGCGAGCAAGTGATCAACACAGCGTCAGAGAGACACAGAAAAAACCAAAGAGATCCCTTTCGATTCTTGTGTAGAGGTTTTCTGTGACTCTGTTGAAAGGGAATTGATGACTCCTATTCGCGACAGGTCCCCACGTGTAGGCTTCGCAGTTAAAGTGCAGCCACGCGCCAGGAAGAACGACATTACCGGGACGGTCGGTGACGCGCTGAAACTGGCTTTGACCGCACCTGCAGTCGACGGACGGGCCAATAAAGCCTGCATCGAATTCTTCGCAAATCTTTTGGAGGTGCCGCGTTCTTCCGTTACCATAGCGTCCGGCGAAACCAGCCGGAACAAAGTTATTCGAATTGCAGGATTGTCTGCAGATGAAGTCCGGCGACGGCTGAGGAGCACCGCCGTCCCGCTGCCCGAGGGCAGGATGCCTTCGCGGCAGCCGGCGCGATGCCGGCGCTACAAATATAGGCCAGGAGCTGCTTTGACCTTTTCTGAACGCCTACATGAGATTCGCACGGGCTTTGAGCGTCCCTTCTGGGTTGCCAACATCAGCGAGATATTCGAGCGCCTTTCTTACTACGGAGCTTTTGCTTCACTCGCCCTGTACCTGCAGGAGCGGCTGAATTTCTCCACCGAGCAAACTGGAACGCTAACTGGCATCTTCGGTGGCATGGTATGGTTTCTCGCCATTTTCGGTGGCGCCGCCGCTGACCGCATGGGCTTCCGCCGCGCGCTTTCGGCCGCGTACCTGATCTTGTCTGTGGCGTATTTCCTGATTGGCTCCATCGCAGCGCCCTGGCTTGCGCCGGTGCGCAATGCAGTACCGATTAGTCTGTTCGTAGGCTTTATTCTCATTCTTCCCGCGCTGGGCATTTCGCTGGTAAAACCGTGCGTGGTGGGCACGACTGCCCGCGCCTCAAAAGAGAATGTGCGGTCGATCGGATACTCGATTTACTACACCCTGGTTAACATTGGCGGCGCTGCTGGTCCCTACTTGGCGTCCTGGGCCCATCGACATCTCGGTGTCGAGAATGTTTACCGTCTTGCGGCGCTCAGTGTGTTCGCCATGTTCTTTGTGGTCCTGTTCTTCTTTCGCGAACCGCGCAAACCGGGTGACGCGCCTCCACCTTCGATCGCGATTGTTGCTCGTAATTTCTGTGTGGTGGTGGGTAATTACCGTTTGGTTTTGCCGGTATTGCTCGTCGCTCTGCTGCTGCGCATCGGCCTGTGGGTCTATCCCAGCTTCAGCGTTCCCTGGTGGATTTGGAGCGGACTACTCGTGCTCGTGCTCGCCGGTATCAGCCGGTTCATGTGGTTCCTTGTGCTCTTCACCGGCTACTGGGTCGTATTCTGGCAACAGTACATCAGCCTGCCTGGCTACATTCACGGATATATCAACCCCCATGCGGACGTAGAAATCATTCTCGTGACAGACGGCCTCACTGTGATCTGCCTCACCCTCGTGGTGAATTACCTGACGCGCAAGATACCCGCGTTTCAGGCCGTGATTCTCGGCACGGTGATCACATCTGTTGCGTGGCTGCTTCTCGCCTTCCGCCCAACGATCTGGGGTGCGGTGCTCTCGCTGTTTGTCCTTGCGCTGGGCGAGATCGTTCAGCAGCCGCGTTACTATGAATACATTTCCCGGCTCGCACCTCCGGATCAACAGGGCACGTACATGGGATTCGCGTTTCTGCCGATCGGAATCGGTTCGCTGATCGGCGGATGGTTCGGTGGAATGCTGGTCCACCATTTCGGAGAGGTTCTACACGAGCCGGCGCGGATCTGGTGGTGTGTAACCGGAGTGGGCGTGGCTACTACGGTGCTGCTTTGGATTTATGACAAGGCTTTCCGAACTCCAAGCCCCGCTCCCACCCAATCGCTCACGCTATGACCACACGACGACCCTCCCCTGAAACCATCGCCGCTGAGATCCAGCTTCTGCTCCGGAACGGCGGTTCCGCTGAGCACGCGGACGGTGTGCAATGGTTCTTCAAGGACGAGATCAAATCGCACGGATGGTATACCGCCAAACTGCGCAGTGTAGCCGTCCGTTTCCGCCGTAGGATTCGAAAAGAGTTTGGTCTCGACTTTCTTTTGCGAGTTGCAGACAAGCTTTTCGCCGGCCGGGTTCTGGAAGAAAAAGTTTTTGCCGTATTCCTACTGGAGAAAATGACTGAAGAGTTCGGCGACGCCGAGTTTCGATTGTTTGAGTCTTGGCTGCCCCGCATTTCGAGTTGGGCTGACCACGATGGGCTGGTGCACTATCTGATCGCGCCGATGGTCGCTGCCAAGGCAGATCGAATCAGAAGGGTTTTCCGCTGGGCGAAGTCGCCGGACCGCTGGCACCGGAGAGCCGCTTGTGTCGCGCTGATTCAGGGAACACGGCAGAAGATGTTTTTTTCTGAGATCAAGCGCTTGTCCGATTTGCTTCTTTCCGATGCAGACGACATGGTGCAAAAGGGATTGGGCTGGCTGCTGCGCGAAACTGCCAAAGCTGATGCGAAGCGGACTGTGCCTTATCTGATGAGTATCCGCAAGCAGGCACCAAGGCTGGTGTTGCGCACGGCATGCGAGACTTTGCCACCAGGCGTTCGGAACAAGATTCTGGCAAAGCCGGTCTGATCGCCACTGCCGAGCATCACTCGACTAGACAGCCGGGGACGGCTGTCCCCACATGAGTCTGGTGGACCGGTGGACCGGGGCAGGATTCGCCCAAAGTCGCCGACGTTGTTAGAATGGTTGTTTGCCCATGAACCTTCCTGCAATTCAGGCTGCCCTACGCGACCGGAATATCGACGCTTGGCTTTTCTACGATCACCATCACCGCGACCCCATCGCCTACCGGGTTCTAGGATTGTCGCCCGATTTGATGGTCACCCGGCGGTGGTTCTACCTGATCCCGGCGGAAGGTGAGCCCACAAAGCTGGTGCACAAGATTGAATCGCGACACCTCGACACCCTGCCCGGGAAGAAGCTCCAGTATGCTGGCTGGCAAGAGCTGTTCGACCAGGTGAAGGTACTGCTCTCATCGCATCGCGACGTCGCCATGCAGTACTCGCCGAATAACATCGTGTTCACGATTTCTTTAGTCGATGGCGGTACGCTAGAGTTGATCCGGGGATTGGGGAAAAATGTGGTCAGCTCGGGCGATCTGGTAGCGCTTTTCGAAGCGACTTGGACCGATGAGCAGATCAAGACACACTTCGAGGCGCGAGATGCGGTGGATGCGATTACCGCCGCGGCTTTCCAGGAAATCAGGCAGCGAGTGCGGAACGGTGGAACGAACGAGCATCAGATTCAGCAGTGGTTCATGGAAGCTTTCCGGCGCGAGAATCTGGTGACGGACGATCCCCCCATTGTCGGAGTCAATGCCCATAGCGGCGATCCGCACTACGAACCTCGAGCTGAAAGCTCAGCGCCGATTCGCGAGGGCGATTTCGTTTTGCTCGATGTTTGGGCCAAGAAAAATACGCCCAGAGCCGTCTATTACGACATCACCTGGACTGGCTTCGTGGGCAAGGCGCCTTCGACTCGAATGCAGGAAATCTTCACTGTGGTTCGTGATGCGCGCGACGCCGGAGTAAAAGTGGTACAGGAAGGCATCGCCAGCGGCCGCGCGATGTGTGGATGGGAAGTGGACCGGGCGACGCGCGAGCACATCAGGAAGGCTGGCTTTGGTGACTACTTCATTCATCGCACCGGGCATTCCATCGGGACCGAGGTCCATTCCAACGGCGCCAACATGGACGATCTGGAAATTCACGACGAGCGCCGGATTCTGCCCAATTCCTGCTTTTCGATCGAGCCGGGTATTTACTTGCCAGAATTTGGCGTACGCAGCGAGGTAAACGTGCTGGTGCGTCCCAAGGCGGCCGAAGTCACGGGTAAAATTCAACGTGAGATTGTAATCATCTGAATGGCAAATCCCTCGACAATTAAAGAAACAGCACCACCTCAACCCGTGACCGCCATGTCGGTGATCGCTCCAGCAATTGGCTGGCTGATTCCCGGCGCGGGGCACCTGATTCAGAAGCGGTGGATCCGGGGCCTGCTGATCATGGGATCTATCGTGGTCATGTTCCTGCTTGGATTGGCGATGCAGGGACGCGTCTATCGACCGAATGGCGGCGACATCCTCGATATCCTTGGATTCGTGGGCGATGTGGGAGCGGGAGGATTGTATATCGTGACTCGGGCTTTGGATCTGGGACAGGGTGCCATCGCGCACGCGACGGCCGATTACGGAACCAAATACATCATCGTTGCGGGCTTGCTGAACTTTATCTGCGCGGCCGACGCTTATCACATCGCGATTGGTAAGAAGCCATGAACCTGCAACTCTCCCATTTCAGCTCCGCCGTGCTCTTTGCCGTGTTTGCCTCAGTGGTTTTTGGGATCACCCAGCGCAGCACTTCCCGCGAGCAGATTCGCTACGGCTTGTATTGCTTTGCAATGTTTGTCGGCGGAGTCTTCGTTGCGGGTTGGGTGATGTGGATGTTGAGAAGATAGCTTTTGGCTCTTAGCCATTCGCTCTTTGCCTTTGTCTGGTCAGTTGAGCTTTCTGCCAAAATCCTTTGCGTGTATCAGACCAGGTCCACGAGAGACCAAAGCCTACGAACGAAGAGCTAACAGCTAACCGCTGCTTTATCCTTCCCACACGAAAGCATCGAACACCCTCTTTGTGTCGAATCCTAGACGAAGATAGAGTTCCACGGCTCGCGCATTCGCTTCCGTAACGGTTAAAGACAACAGGGAGAACTTTCGCTGTCGCAGGTTGGCCGTAGTGGACGCCAGCAACAATTCACCGATCCCGTGCGAGCGATACTCTGGCAGCACGCAAACCTGGGTCACGTGTCCTACGTCCTGGCGCACGCGAGAACACAAAATCAACCCGATCAAGGTACGGGACGGTTTGTGGACCGCCGCGAAGGAGGACTCGGGATCGAAAGTCCCGCATCCGGGGAAACGCACGATGTTGTTCAGAAAGCGCAGAGACCCGCTCAAAGTACGGTACTGATCGTTGATCTCGGAATCCACGTGTCCGCGATACGCGCTCGTGATCACCGCCGCGGCGGGTTGGTAATCCTGTTCCGACCACTGCCTGATTTCAATATCCGGATGCAACGTCGGCCCTGGCTTGGTTGCCTTCTCCAATGGCAGAACCATGAAGAGTCGCGAATGCCGGCTGAAACCCTGCTCGACAAAGGGCCGGGTCACGACTCCGGTTTCATGCATCAGCAATTGCGCTTCGACGCGATGGATGCCGGGAGACTGCTGTAGGGTTTCAATCACATGCGTGAGCAGTCGAGATTCTACTTCGTGAGGATCAGGCAAGCGGCCGCCGTTGGCAACAAAAAGATCCCCAATTACACCCTTGCTGCCTTCGTAAACAAAGAACGCATAACCGAAGATCCGTCCACGATCGATGGCCGCGTAGCCTGGCAGGATCTTGGCGTCCACATAGCGCAGAATCATATCGGCCGAGCCGCCGTAATCCCAGGATAGAAGGCGCGACCACACGCCGATCTCGTCCTCCAGTAAAGGACGCAGGTCGACGGAGGAAAAATGCCTGAGATCGAGAATCTCCACGCCGGCTCCTGGAGGGTTGCGCCTCAGCGGTGCGTTCAAATTGCGGCCGCGAAAGCTGAGTGTATTAGCTTCGCACGCCGCGAGGCAAACGGGAGTATCTCGGAGGATTCACGGACGCAACACCAGTTCTGAACAAAGCAAGAATGGGAGCTTGAGCGAATGTCGTTCTAAGCCTTTCTTAAATCCAGTTGTCATCCCGAGCAGAGCGAGAGATCTGGGTTCTTGCCTTACGGGGATTGCCACCGCAAGCAAAGACCCAAGATCCCTCGCTCTGCTCGGGATGACAACTCGCAATGGGATAAAGCAATGGCTACGATCGCCCAAATGGTGATAACGAGCTTCTACCGTCTATTGTTCCCCAGCCCCTCCGCTGACACCCAGTAGTAATCCAGACCTTGCGGCGCGAAGCTTCCCAGATACGAGACGCGGCGGCCAGCAACCTGTTTTGCAATCGCGGTCTGCGATCCCTCCGGCGCAACCACCAGATGTTCGTCAGCGGGAATCTCTCCTGACTCGTATCGATCAATGATCTGGTTTCGATAGAAGGCAAGGCCAAACTCCGTTTCTCGAGAAACGCCAGCTACGGCAAGCGGGAGCGGTTTGCTCTCCAGGTGGCTGATCTCATTCGCCAGCGGTCGGACAGAAAGCATGCTATCGAGCGCAGGAGCTCCCAGGCGCAGGAGCGCAGCGACGGCCAGCACCACCGGAATCAGCGTGATAAATCGCAATGCTCCGAAGCCGAGCTTTGTGCGTAGCGTGAGAGCAATGCCGATCGCCAATACAGCGGCAAACGTAATTGAGATCTCGGCTCCCCTGCCCCATGGAAGGCCGTGCTGCAGAACGAGGTACTGGATCATGAGCGCCGGAACAATAGGCGCCGCTGCAGTGATTGCGTGCAGGACGATCAAAAAGGTGCTGGGAGTTTCGCTGTTCGCCACACGACGCCGCACATACTCTGCAAGCAACAGTGTTCCTGCGGGTAACGCGGGCACAATGTAGCCCGGCAGCTTCGATTGGGAGAGCGAAAAGAACGCGACCGGCACGGCCAGCCAGATCACAAGGAACACTTCGAGGGCAAGTTCCGAATCAAGAATCTGCCGTCGCGCCGTCCACCAAACGCGAATCCTTTCTGCCAAGGACGCCACCACAAACACGGTCCACGGAATCAGGCCAAGCAGCGTAACCGGAACGTAATACCAGAATGGCTCGGGGTGGTGATACAGATTCGTCCCGAAGCGCGCGAGATTGTGCTGAAGAACAAAGATCCGAAGGAACTCGGGATTTTTGATCTGGACAGCGATGTGCCAGGGAAACGCCAAAACACAGAACAACAGAATTCCTGGAACCCAGAGCGTTCTCCCAAGCAAGCGGTAATCACTCGTCGCGGCGGCAAAGATCACGATGATTACGGCCGCGAACAAGGGTGCGACCGGTCCCTTGGCGAGCATTCCCAGAGCTAGAAAACAATAGAAGAATGCCAGGAACCGACGAGACTCGCTCTCGTACCACGCAAACCAGGCGAGCAGCGCTATGGTGAACGTGGCCGCCAGCGGCATATCGGTCGAAGCGGCCCGGGCGAAGCCGATGATTCCAGCGGCAGAGGCAGTCATAAGAGCGCCATCAAGCTGGAAGCCGGGACGAAAGCGTTGCAGAAAAAGATAGGTCGCGACCACCATCAGGGTCGCGTCCACTGCCGAAGGCAAGCGCGCAGCCCAATCGCTCACACCGAAGAGGCCGTAAGCCAGCATGGCCTGCCAGTAGTAGAGTGGCGGTTTCTCCAGCCACGGTTTGCCTCCGAGCGTGGGCGTAATCCAATCATGACGAGCCAGCATTTCGCGGGCGACTTGCGCGTAGCGAGGCTCATCCGCTCCGATCAGTCCAAAAAACGCAAGTCCGAAGAAAAAAAAGAAACCGCAGAATCCGGCGAGCAGGAGCCAATCGGCCGAGGCGCGGGAAATCCTCACTCATTTCCCCTTGGCCTTGGCAGCGCATACACGCTGATCAAAGCCCAGACCACTTCCAGCAAAACGAAGCCGACCTGAAAAGGATGAAAGGCAATGTAGGCAAGAATGACGGAGCCGACGGCATTCAGGACGTTGTACCCAGCCTTGCGGGAATCCATCCAACCCATCTGGTGGCCAACATAAGCAACCCGAATGAGGAGCGCGCCGACAAACGAAGCGGTCTGCCGCGACAGCGGAATATCCATAGAGAGCTATTGTACGGATGGATTGGTTCGAAGTTGCGCCATGATCCTTGCCACCGCGATTGACAAGGGACCGTCGAGCGAACAGCCACTGGCACAAGCGTGGCCGCCGCCGCCGAACTCCTCGGCTACCGCAGCCACGTTCAGTTGTCCTTTGCTGCGCAGGCTTACGCGGAATCGACCGTCGGGAAGCTCGCGGAAAAAGACGGCCACCTCAACGTCCTGGATCGACAGCGCGTAGTTCACCAGCCCTTCGCAGTCTTCTTCCTTGGCTCCCAGCCGCTCCATTTGGTCACTGGTGACCCAGATCCAGGCCAGCGGTCCTTCGCGGTGCAGGTTCGAAAGCGCCGCGCCCAACAGACGCATTTTCGCAGTGGAATGCCCAAAATACACATTGCGGGCGCAATGCGCAGGATCGGCGCCGGCCAGCACCAGTTCCCGTGCCAGAGCGAAAGTACGCTCGTTTGTACCTTCAAACATGAACGAACCAGTGTCAGTGAGCACAGCGGTGTAGAGGCAGGTGGCGATCTCGGGGGAAATCGTCACGCCAGCTTCTCGTGCCAGACAATACACCATCTCCGCCGTCGCCACTGCTTTCGGATCGATCCAGTTGACATGCGCAAAAGGTCGGCCGCTCACGTGATGATCGATGCTTATTAGAAAACGGTTTTCGAGGCCCTCCAGCCGGGTGCGTTGAATGCTGTCGCATTCGAGAATAATGGCGGCATCGTAATTCCCGTTCACGCGCTCGGCGCGCACCACCGTGTCGGCAAAAGGCAATGGCTGATAGATGCGAGGGACCCCATCGTGCAGTACTACGTCGGCTTGCTTGCCCATGGAGCGCAGGATCTGGCAGCACGCGAGCGCTGAACCAACCGCGTCTCCATCTGGACGGGCGTGCGAAGTCAGCAGGAAACGGTTGCGCTGCTCGATGTGTTTAAGAACCTCGTTCAACATATCTGCCGTTCACTCCCACGATTCGATAGTGGAGGCCGGGCGTCCTCGCCCGGCGTGACGGGCGGGGACGTCCGTCTTCTATCGTCGAACTAGCGACTCCTTTTCTGGTTGCGTTTCAAAAGCTCATCGATTCTGGCTGCGTAGGTCTGCGAGCGGTCCAACTGAAAATACAATTCGGGTGGACGGCGCAGGTGCAAACGCTCAGCCACTTCACGGCGAATGAAACCCACCGCCGCCGTCAGTCCCTCCAACGTGCGTTCCGCTTCCTCATCGTCACCTTGGACGACCACGAAAATCCGGGCAGAGCGCGAATCGCTTCCGAGCATCACGCTGCTCACGCTGGCCAGTCCGATGCGAGGGTCGCCGAGTTCGCCCTCCACGATGGTCTCAATCTCCTCACGCAGGGCCTCGCCCAGTCTTTCCCGATGATATTTGACCCCACGCTTTTCCACCGCTTTTGCCTCAGAGTAAAACGAATGAGAATATCAGAAAATCATGCTCGTGGCTGCAATATTGGCAAGCCTCTTCGGGTACTTTCGTGTCAAGCTGAAAGCGCCATGAATGGAATGGATTACGACCGCTGCGGGTTACAGGTATTCTAAAAAGGAATCGGCGACATCAGCGCCGCCGTTATTCGCGATGCGCGTCGCCTGACGTTCCACGTTCTTCATAAGGCCGTCCAGGTAATCACGCGAATCGGAAATGCTGACCACTCCCAACGTCGCGCGGTTCCACAATCCGCTCGCGTCCAACTCGGCCACCGCCACATTGAAATGGGCGCGCAGCCTGTCTTTCAGGCTACGCACGACTTGCCGCTTATCTTTGAGCGACTGCGCTGCTTCGATACGCAGTTCGAGGGTGAGAAAGGCGATCATGTGGTCGTTGGCCGTTGGTCTTTGGTCCGCTGGCAGAGACAAATCTTCGGTCGGCCAACGACCAACGGCTAACGACCAACGACGTTCTATGCTATCGCTTCCGCCGCAACTTTTTCGGTCGCGAAGGCTTCGATCACGTCGCCGACCTTGATGTCTCCGTAATTGGCGATCGAGATGCCGCACTCCATGCCATTAGTAACCTGGCTGGCGTCGTCCTTGAATCGGCGAAGCGATCCGACCTTGCCCTTGAAGACAACCACGTTGTCGCGTAGCAGACGGACTTCGGAATCGCGCTTGACCAAGCCATCGATTACCGTGCAACCAGCCACGGTGCCAACCTTCGGGATGCGGAACGTCTCTCGAACTTCAGCCCGGCCTTGATAGGTTTCCTTAATGGTTGGCTCCAGCAGACCAGTCATAGCGCGCTTGATCTCATCCTGCAGTTCGTAAATGATCGAGTGCAGTCGAATGTCAACCTTCTCCTGCTCCGCCAGTTCCTGCGCCTTGCGTTCTGGGCGTACATTGAATCCAATGATGATGGCGTTCGAAGCCGAGGCCAGCAGCACGTCGGTTTCGGTGATGGCGCCCACTCCAGAATGCAGCACCTTCAAGCGAACCTTTTCGTTCGAAAGTTTTGAAAGCAGATCGGTGAGCACTTCCACCGAGCCGCCCACGTCAGCCTTCAGAATGATATTGAGCTCTTTGGTGCCTGCCGTCTTGAGCTGTTCCGCCAAACCTTCAAGCGATACTCGCGAGCTCTTGGCCAGCGTCGCTTCGCGAGTCTTCTGTTCGCGGTACTCGGAAATGCCGCGCGCCTTGTCGCGATCGGCTACTACTACGAATTGATCGCCTGCCTGGGGCAATCCTTCCATGCCGAGGATTTCGACCGGCGTCGAAGGCGGCGCTTCTTCAAGCGCATTCCCACGATCGTCGAACATGGCGCGAACCTTTCCGTACACATTACCGACGACGAAGTTGTCACTGTCGCGCAGCGTGCCATTTTGCACGAGCACCGTGGCTACCGGTCCACGGCCCCGATCCAGTTTGGCTTCGAGCACAACACCTTGCGCCGGACGCTCCGGCGTGGCTTTGAGTTCCTGCAGATCCGCCACCAGGCAAATCATTTCCATCAACAGGTTCAAATTCGTTTTCTGTTTTGCCGAGACGTCGACGAATACGGTCGTTCCGCCCCATTCTTCAGGCATCAATCCGCGATCCCCCAATTGCTTCTTTACTCGATCGGGCAACGCCCCCGGCTTGTCAATCTTGTTTACTGCAACAATGATCGGCACTTCCGCCGCGTGCGCGTGGTCAATCGCCTCAAGGGTCTGCGGCATGACGCCATCATCAGCGGCCACGACCAGCACGACGATATCGGTGGCCTTCGCCCCGCGCGAACGCATTCGCGTAAACGCTTCGTGACCGGGAGTGTCCAGGAACACAATCTGGCGGCCATAGGCAGGAGACTGCTTGTCCTGAACCGTGACTTTATATGCGCCGATATGCTGGGTGATGCCTCCCGCTTCGCCTCCGGCCACGTCGGTGGAGCGAATCGAGTCGAGCAGCGTGGTCTTACCGTGATCCACGTGGCCCATAATTGTGACTACGGGCGGACGCGGCACACCTTCGCTGGCTACGCCTTCCTCACCCGCGGCCGCGTCGGAAACTTCCTTGGCGGCTTGCTCTTCGAAGGTGATTACATTCGTATCTGCCCCGAAGAACCGTGCCATCTCGCTGGCCAGCTCGGCGTCGAGTGTCTGGTTGATGGTGGCAAACACTCCGCGAGCCAGTAAGCGAGCGATCAAATCCTTGGCGCGGATTCCAAGCTTCTCGGCCAGGTCCTTGACGCTGATTCCTTCCGTGATCGTGATGCTGCGCGAGATCGGTTGCGGTTCGTTCGAAAGCGACAAGCGCGGCGGCGGAACGAAGCCCTTCATCGGGCCTTCTTTTACGCCTCGCGGAACGTAGCGCTGACCCGGCCGGCGAGCGGGCGAACCCGGACGGGCGCCGGGGCGAGTCGAGCCCGGCGGTGGTAATCCTGGTCCTACCCCGAGCGGACGCGTACCCGTAGGCGACTGACGAGTTGGATGCATCGGCCGACGTTCTCCAGGGCGCAACGGAGGACGCGTACCCGGAGCCGCAGTACTACCCGGACGCGGGCGCTGGAAAATTGGCTGTCCTGGCACCGGACGTCCAGGAACAGGGCGCGTAGTCGCTCCCTGAGCACTCGGCGCAGCAGGCCTGACAGGTGCCTGGTATACCGGACGAGGTCCCGTATGTGGGACGATCATGCGCGGCGACGGCGCTTGCGGACGCTGCGCAATCGGAGCTGCCGGTTTTGTTGCTGCCGCTGCCGGCGGCGGGGTAGCAGGTGGCGCCATCACAACCGCAGCTTGCGCCACAGGAGGCGTCGCAGTCGGCGCTTGCGCGGGTGGTCCAGGCACTGGGATCGCTGGGGGCGTTGCAGCAGACACAGGCGGCTGGAGAGCTGGCGGCGCCGGAGCGGAAAATGTCGGCCTTACGGTAGGCTGCGGAACGATGACCCTCGGCGGCGGAGGCGCGGCAGACGTGGGCGGTGGCACCGGAGCTCTCACCGTCGAAACGGACGGTGCTGGTGAAGCTGTAGCGGACGGACGGACAGGAGGAGCCACACTCACGGGAGCCTGTTGCTTGCGAATGGCATTCAGAACGTCGCCCGGCCTGGAAATATTGGAGAGATCGATCTTGGTCTTAATCTCATCGCTATCGGCGCGGCTGGGGCGCGACGGCCTAGAAGTCGTCTGCGCCTCGCTGGCAGCGCGCAAGTAGGCGCGCACCTTTTCCGCCTCATGCTCTTCCACGGAACTGGAGTGCGTCTTCTTCTCAGTGACCCCTACTTCAGGAAGTGCGTCGAGAATTGCTTTGCTTTTGACTTCTAGCTCCCTGGCCAGATCGTTAATTCGAATCTTGCTCATCCGCCCTTTCTTTCCTCCGGACTGTCCCGCTAAGTCTTCATATCAACCTCACGGTGTCGGTTTTCGGTTGCTCGCTTCCGTGTTCACGGAGACTGCGTAATGTTCTCATTGTGCTTTTTCTTTGCCTTCGGAAGAAGCAGGCTCTTCCGCCGGTTCTTGCGACTGCTCTACGGTTTCTGTTTCTGCCGGTTCGGTCGCGACGGCAATTTCAGCCGTTTCGTCCCCTGCCAAGTCTTCCCCGCCTACATCTTCCGGAGAAGCCTCCTGACCCTCAGCGGCTTCAGCTGCCGCCTCGCCTTCAGGCGCTGCCGCATCCCCACCTTCAAGACTGGAAAAATAATTATTAACCGCCAGGCTGATTTTTTCCACCGTCTTCGGACCAATGCCCTCGATGGCCTCGAGTTGCTCAGGCGTCATGTCAGCCAAGGCCTCCACGGTGGTTACGCCAGCCGCACTCAACTTCTCGATCAAGCCTTCGCCCAGCCCGGGCACTTCTGCCAACGGAGTCGACGCCGGCGCAACCAACTGCGACATTTGCTGTTCGACTTCCTGGCGTTTTTCTTCCTCACTCTTGATGTCAATCTTCCAACCCAGCAGCTTCGCCGCCAGACGGACGTTTTGCCCCTTCTTGCCAATGGCAAGGGAAAGCTGACTGTCGTCCACCACAACTTCAAGATGTTTCTCGCTGCCTTCGAGCACACTCACGCGGCTCACTTTCGCAGGCTGCAACGCCTTCTCGGCGAAAGTCACTGCGTCCTCGTGGTACTCGATAATGTCGATCTTCTCGCCGCGCAGTTCGCGAATGATCGACTGCACCCGCATGCCCTTCATGCCAACGCAGGCACCGACTGCGTCCACATCTTTGTCTTTCGACATGACGGCAATCTTTGTGCGCTCGCCGGCTTCGCGAGCAATCGCCCGGATGACCACGGTTCCGTCGTAAATTTCCGGCACTTCTGTCTGGAAGAGATGCTGTACCAGTTCCGGTGCGGCACGCGAGACCACGACGGCAGGGCCTTTTGAAGCTCTCTCGACTCGCGCAATCACCACCCGCACGCGCTCTCCGATGGCGAAAGACTCGAGCCGCGACTGTTCCTTGCGCGGCATGCGCGATTCCGCTTTCCCCAGATCGAAGATCACGTCCGGACCCTCAATGCGCTTTACCGTGGCATTGACAATCTCGCCGACGCGACCGATGTATTCGTTGTAGACCGTATCGCGCTCGGCCTCGCGCACTTTCTGGAAAATCACCTGCTTTGCCAGTTGTGCCGCGATGCGCCCGAGAATCCCTTCCGTCACTTTAGGAATCTGCAGTTCGCCGCCGATTTCCACGTTGGGATCAACTTTCCGGGCGTCATCGAGCGTGACTTGCAGAAGCGGATCTTCCACCTGCTCGGGTGCTTCGACCACCGTCTTAACCGCAAACGCACGAATCTTGCCCGTATCCTTGTCGAGCTGCGCGCGCAAATTCTCCTGCGTCTTGTAATACTTGCGCGTGGCGACAACAATGGCATCTTCCACCGCAGTGACCACAATCTGCGGATCAATACCCTTTTCCCTGCTGAGCGCGTCGATCGTGTTGTAAAGCTCGCTTGCCATAAATCAATCCGATATAAAGTCCTTGTAGCGCCGGCATCCTGCCGGCTGTCGCGAGAGTACCTTGCCCTCGCTACCGCAAATCAGTGCCTCTAAATTTCCGGCACCAGATTTGCCTTCTCCACGTTCGCCAACTCAATTTCCAAAGTTTGCGGCGATCCGTGCTTTGCCGCCTCATGCGGACGCGCTTTTTTCCGCGTCGCGCCCACTTCCAAAGTCAAACGGCCATCATGAAAACTTTGCAACCGTCCCTCGAAGTGCTGGTTTCCGTGCACCGGAGTTCGCGTCTTTAGCTTCACCTTGCTGCCGGTGAAGCGCGCGTAGTCGGCCGCTCGCACCAGTTTACGATCCAACCCCGGAGAGGAAACCTCCAGCAAATACGAATTGCCAGGAATCACGTCCTCCACATCAAGGACGGTCCCAACATCCCGGCTCAAATTCGCGCAATCCTCGTGCGTCACACCGACAAGCTTGTCGGCACCACTTGCGTCGGGCCCGGGAACCTTATCAATCACAATGCGGAGCATCCGCGCCTTACCCGACCCGCGCAACTCCACTTCAACCACCTCTAGCCCGCTGCCGGTGGCCACCCGCTCCACAATCTCGCGCACCTGATCGATCTCAAATCCCATGAAACCAATAAGTTATCGGGCTGTTGGGAAGTTTCGAAAGGAGCGTAAACTAAAAAGTGGGCTTGCGCCCACTGGTGTGCTCCGCCAAAATCTGGTACTACACAACAGTTTCCAAGCACCAATATACGCCGCTCAGAGCCAAAAGACAAACGCCGGAGCGCCAACTTTCACTACCGAACCGCCCCTCTCAAGACAGTCACCGACGCCTTCGGCAACGTATACTCTACTCCCTTGCCCCCACTCTGATCAGAGATTACTGCCGGACCATCCGGACGGGCATACCCGTTCTGCCCCTTCGCATGCCAAACATAGTTGTCCGCGCCAAAGCTCACTTGCCTCACGATCCCCTGGAAATCGTGATTGCTGTGCTTCGCGGAGTCATGAAACTCAACCACCACGGAATGCGGATTTGCTTGGTCCTTATTCACCAGCAGCAATGACCATTGCTTGTCCGGCCGCCGCACCGAATATGCCGTCACCAGCAGATGACCGTGACTATCCTTAATCTCAGTCGATGCGGGATACACGAAATGCGACTCATCCACGGGATCGACCCCCTCTTGAGTCAACATCTGCGCCGAGAAGAACTGCGCCGTATCCTGCGTGACGTTGTATTGTGCATCGACGTTGAACATGCCAAACGTGCCCCACCCTCCGCAACCCTGATACATCAGCAGCGGCTCCCACTGGTAATAAAAAAGCGCCTTCCCGCCGACCGTCAAAAAGGACCCCGCATAATCCGCCAGCCATAACGCCCCGAACGGTTGCATATACTGCACGGCGGTGTCGTAAGCCAGGTTCGATTCCGTAATCTGCATTGGAACATCCTTGGGCAATCCATCGTCCCGCCAAACTTTCACGATGCCCCGCACCAGCGCTGGCTCGTCATACAGATCGTTCCAACTGAGGTTGCAAGGGGCAAACGGATAGTGCTCGAAGGTCATCACATTCAAATCGCCGAGATGACCGTGGCTCCTCAGGTAATTCAGGAAGCGATTGAACCATGACACATTGCCATGCGAATCCCGCCACACCTGAATATCGCTGTTCACGCCTTCAAACACAGGTCCAGCCAGCTTGATCTTCGGATCAACTTTGTGGATCGCGTCCGCCCACTGCACATATAACGCCGCGTCGTCCTCCGGAGTCCCAAACTGCCCGTCAGGTTCTTCGCCCATTTCCACATAATTAATGGCGTAACCGCGGCCCTCGATATAAGCGATCTCATTCGCCGCGTTATCCGGATTGTCATAGAGCATCGCGACCGGAACCGTCATCGGCAGACCCTGCGTCAGGCCGCTTTTGTAGACGAGATCGAAGCCGGGTTGTTCTCCATCGTCGGTGGCGATGCCTTTTGGATCGTGCCAGGAATCCACGGACGATCCGTAAGTCAGCGTCTGATTGGGGCTGGGAATGTGATGGATCAGGTCTGTGAACGCACCGCCCGAATCGAATCCTAGATAGACCTCGCGAACCGCAAAGCCCACGCAGTTGCGTCGATCGGAAGATCCATGAGAGTCACAAGTGTTCGAGGACGCCGTCATCAGCACGCGCACAAATTCAACTTTGAAAAGTTTCTGTGCGAACTTCACCTTAGCTAGGCCACCCTTTCCATTGCTAACGGTTCCATCGGGAAAATTCTTCCAGTCGCCATGACCCTGATCGCCGATTGCGTCATCGCCCGTCCAATATTGGACTTGATAGCTGGTGGCGTAGGGATCGCCCCAGGCAATCTGGATCGCATTCACACCCACCTTGCTGCCCAGATCCACGATGAACCACCCCGGGTGCAGGGTATTGCTCTCGCCCGTATAAGTCTCGTCAAGATAAGGATCGGTCTTCCAATAAGTCGCGGTGTTGGCGTCATCCAGCATGGAATAGCCGCCGCTGGTTCCGTAGTTGCTCGTCGTCCCGCGGTGCGGAAGGTTATATCCAAACGATCGTCTGATGTCTCTAGAACTGTTGGCATCGCCCACAAAATATCCGCGAGCCCGGGATCGCTCCACCTGCCGGTCGGATTCCAGTGCCAAGCCTGAATGCTCAACTCAGTATTGAGTCGGTAGCTGATCGGCCCCCATCCGGCCATGTGCATGGTCGCAACGTGGTCCGGATCATAAAGGATGTGAACCGAGTTCAGCGGGTCTCGATCGATGCCAGCCCCGAGTGCATGCAGCGGGTTGAAAGAATTGGTTGAGTGCCCCGGCGTAATGTCGACTGGAACTTGCTGGGAAAAAACACGTGCAGCGAGCATCAGCAGCGCGACCCCATATTCAATCGTTTCAATAGACCTAGGCAGCGAACGCTCAGCGGATTGAAAATCGTATATTTCATGGCCACAGAACTCCGGCAGGAGGAGGTCAGCCATTCTACCTCCACGCGCCAAGTCCTGTGTCAAGAACTTTAGGAACAGCCGCCCCGGCCGAATGTTCACTACATACGTACTTAACGCGGGGCGAGGCATCGCAGGGAAACGGGAATCTTAGAGAATCAGCTACAAGGACTGCTTCCACAACTTCGACAACGCCGCCGCTGCATCTTCCAACACTCGCCTTTCCCGGCATTCAGTTGTCTCGGTTCGATCCCGCAATGGCATCCTGCGTTCCAAGAGAGTCTTGGCTCGTGTACAGCGTTTTGAAGACTGATCTCCTTGTAAGACGGTGATCGCCGCCGCGAAGACCTGCTGAGCATCTAGCACGTTTTGTCGTGAACTCATGGAGCGTATTACAGCCGCCAGGTCACTCCGTCGCCATACAGGCAGTTCCTGATATCGGCATGTATAAGCCCCTAATATTTCGAGGGGGGTCTGCCAGTTTCGGAATGAAAGATATGACACTAAGTCGGAAGGCTTAGTGGACTGAGTTGAAGAAGCTATCGGAAGATCGCGGTAGGGACAGCCATCGCTGGCTGCCCCCCGCGCGGACCCGGACGGGCACTTATTAGTGCATCCGGTTCTTATCTCGGATGACTGGCGGCAAAGCGATCCGCGGGATAAGGATGGAGTACGCGCGGTTGAGGGAGCCATCGGACAGCCAGAGCGAGCATACGGGTCCAGGAGATCGGGCGTGTCTGAGTGCGGCGGCGAAGTGTGCGCCACCACCGTCCGATGACCCGATGCCGGAATACGCCGAGACTGTCGAGGTTCCCCGGTACCGCATAGTAGTTGAAGTGTCCCTGTACAATCGACTTGAGCCATTGGCCGGTTTGGCGCACGGGATCGTGCATCCGCTCACGGAGCTGCTGCTTAATGTCCCGCAGCTTCGCTCCCATGCGTTTGCGGATCGTCTTACGCCTCACCGTAAACCGCCCTAACCTATTCTTCCCGCTGATGTGCTTGAAGCCTAGGAAGTCGAACGTCTCGGGCTTGCCTTCCCCTCGTCGTTTCCGGTTTTGTTCGGCAAACCGCCCGAACTCGATCCGGCGCGTCTTATCGGGGTGTAACTCTAGTCCAAACTTTCCCAACCGCTCTCGTAAGTTCTCCAAGAAACGATCAGCGTCGGTCTGGTGCTGGAATCCCAAAATGCTGTCATCCGCATAGCGGATGGCAATCACTTCTCCGTGTGCCCACTTCTTGCGCCACACGTCCACCCAAAGATCAAAAACGTAGTGTAGGTAGATATTCGCAAGCAGCGGCGAGATTACCGCGCCCTGCGGAGTACCTGTCTTCGTTTCCGACCATTTGCCTTCCTCCATCACTCCCGCGTTGAGCCATTTCTGGATCAGCCGTAGGATACGGGGGTCGGCGACGCGATGCTCCATGAACTGGAGTAGCCAACTCTGGTCGAGGTTGTCATAAAATCCTCGAATATCGGCGTCCAGAACATAGTTCACCTTCTTCTTCAGGAGCGCGTACGACAGCGCATCCAACGCTTGATGCTGGCTGCGCCCCGGGCGAAACCCATACGAGAACCCGACAAAGTCTTCCTCGTAAATCTGATTGAGGATGGTGACCACGGCCTGTTGGACAGTCTTGTCTTCCAGAGCCGCGACTCCTAGTGGGCGTTGTCGTCCATCACTTTTCGGTATGTAAACCCTTCTCGACGGTTGCGCTCGGTAAGCTCCGCGATGTACTCGGTCATGAAGATCGATCAATCGATCCTCGAGCCCGTCTTCATACTCCTGCCAGGTGACACCGTCTACTCCGGGTGCGGCCTTCCTCTTCAGGGAGTAAAAGCTTTCCCGCAGCAGATCAACGGTCAGATGGTGGAGCAAGGCGGTGAACTTCATCTCCTTATTTTCCCTTGCTGCTTTCCGCACGCCAGCCAACCCTTGGGACACGCCCTTCCCGCTCTGAGTCGAGTACGTGTTAGGTTGACCAGCGTTCTCCTTGATCAGCGGCCTTCCCTCCCCACTCTCCGCCGGCGATGTTCCGTCTTTGTTCGAATGGTTCATAGGCACTATGCCGCTGTGTGACTCCTCGTAGACGTACGCGCGGGCCTTGTGGCTCAGGCCTTCGCCCGCCGACCTGCGGCCTGGTTGAGCCGCAGGTGTCTCCGAGATCTCCCGGTTCTCGTGCATAAAGTTTCTAGGCGTGTCTGGGGTCTTCGACTACGCCGGACCAAACAGGAGCTCGCGTTATCGCGCCTGTTCATGTTGCCTTCCGCGCATTACAAGGGCGTCGGCGTCCGGATTGCATCTTTTCGGAGCTGGATACCCACCCCGCCTATCCTCTGTCTACGCTTCGCTCTGTACCTCACGATACCCAGCGCAAGACTCGAGGCCGAGCGGATCGCTATTCCTTTCTCGTAAGGATCTTTCATCCTCTACTTTATGCCGGTTTATCCCGGCGCACTGTAATGGCGATGTCAGAGCCATCAATCTGTTGGGCTGCCAACTGCGTCGCCGTCGGTTCTCCTCTACCGTCAGAAAGGCAGTCAGCCGTCAGTGGAAATTCCTCCCGACGGCTGATGACTAGTGGCTGATGGCTAACAGCGGAAGGCTCTTACCGGCCCCCCTTGGCCGCCTCGATCGCGTCGTGCAGTTCATGCTCTGCCTTCCGCAAATCCTCTTCCGCTTTGGCGCCGTGTCCAGCCATGTCGTAGTGATTGGCTGCGCGGGCATTTTCCATCTCGTGGATCGATTCCTGTACGTGGTTATGGACTTCTTCCAAATCGTGCCAGTCGTGAACCTTGTCGGCAACCGCGATTCCGGCAGCAAACGACAGACAGGCAGAAAGAGCGGCAACTCCAATTGCTTTCGTCATAGATTTCCTCCCAAAGTTGTGGACTATTCAGGCCATGTACGAACACTCGCTATCCTCGCCGATCGCGACTGTCACGTCAAAATGAAATAAGGGCATGTACGTCAGTAACTTTCACTTGACTTGCGCGAGTAATTGTTCGGAATTTTCGGACCTGAACTCGAAAAACGATGCCTTCATCGCCAGCACCGTCCAAGGGTCAACCGTTTCGAGCAAAAATAAACCGCCTCGATTTTCACAAGCCTGAAGCGAAGCGGTCTTAAGAGAAATCCTGCGAGAGCTAGGGGACGGTCCCGTACACGGCGAATGCAGCCAGATTATCGTGGTAAGGCAACCACTTATCTTTCGTATTGCCATTCAGGAACGCGACCTTGCCCTGGGCGTCGTTCCAAACAAAGTTCTATTGGTATTGCGCTTCTTTTGATTGCGGGCCGGTATGGGCCACGATCCAATATTGAGTGCCGCCCTTAAGTGGAACGCCAGCCGAGTTCTTAAGCTCTATCATTTTGCAGCATTGACCTTCCCGTGGGAAATCGCCCGTGGCCCAAGTTTTGAGCGGCTTGCCGGGTACGCCACCCGGGTCTGTGAAAATGCTGATCGAGCCCTTGTTGAATCCACCCGTAACGGAGCCCAGCGCGATCAGGACTTCCTTCGCCGTGGAATTTGCCTTTGGGGTAAAAGGCATAGCGAGGTAGCCCTCGCCCCACCTCGGATTGTCGGGACCGGTGATCGACCAACTAACGCCGTCGTCGAAGGCATCGGTTTTCGATCCAAGATTGCTATGAATTTTTGTCAGACCTTTTGCGGGCCCATTGGCAGCTTCAACGATTGGAGACCGCTGGACAATCGCGATCTGTGGGCCTTGCGCTGCGAGACTAGCGCAAGCAAACGTGATAAACACCAAACAGAAGCATACGCCTGGGACCACCTTCTTAACCATTACTCCTCCGTTCATCGAGCATGTTGGATTGACCCCTTCGATCTTTAAACGCAAAATCCTCCGCGATGCCGCCCATTCTACATCGGTTCCACTCCTCGTGAAACCCGCGACGGACAGGGGGTTTGGGAGGAGTACCCGTTTTTCGCGTCCATTACGAAAAACGGGCAACGACGTTCGGCAGATGGCCCGAATGGTCGCGTCCACCTTCTTGCCCCCGTGATGAGATAACTGTGCCTGCTCCTAGCCAGCGCTTAAACTTGTTGAGCAACTCGAATTCTAGCAGCCACCACTCACGGCGGGAACGATCGAAATCTCGCTTCCCGGGGAGATGGGACTCGCCAGTCCACCGGTGTATCGAATATTTTCGTCCCCAATGAAAATATTGATATGTTGCCGGACTTGTCCTTGCTCCGTTGTGACGCGATCTCGAACGCCTGGATAGAGTGTCCAGAGAGCCGACAACGCTTCGGCCAAAGTTGCGGGCGAGTCCGCGATCTCGACTCTGCTGCGTCCAGCGGTAAACTCGAGCAAGGCACCCGGAATGTGAAAAGTGACCGGCATGAATCATCTCTTCGGTCGACGCGTCTTGCTTTTCGACCCAGATTTCGCTTGACGTAAAGGCGCCGACGCAGGCTTAGGCAGCGTCGGCACTAAACCGCCCGAGCCGTCCTCGACAACTGCATTTCGTACGCACACCACTGACGGCAGCCCTTCGAGTATCTTTTGCCACGTCCTGCCTTCATCGCGCGAACCAAACAGCTGTCCACTCCGTGTACCGAAGTAAATTCCGACCGGATCGAATGCGTCCGCGGTGATGGCATCACGCAGAACAGTTTCGTAAGCACGCTTTTGTGGCAGGCCGCGGAAGAGAGGTTCCCACGAGGCGCCACCGTTACGGGTTCGATAGACGCGCAGCCGGCCGTCGCAGGCGCAGCGAAACTCGTCGGATTCAACCGGAACGATATACACGCAGTCGGGATTTCTTGGATGCGTGAGCATGGCAAAACCAAAATCTGATGGCACTCCGTTGGCAATATCGTGCCAGTTTTCGGCGCAGTTGTCAGACCGGTACAAACCCCAATGACTCTGCAGATAGAGGCGCTCCGAGCGAGCGGAATGCATAGCAATCTTATGCACACATTGCCCGAACTCGGGATACCTGTCGGGCATAGTCATAGCGCGGATGCCCTGGTTTTGCGCGGTCCAGGTACTTCCGCCATCGTTGGTCCGGTAAACACCGCCGGACGAGATGGCCACGTACATCCGTTGGTTGTCGGCGGGGTCGAGCACAACGGTGTGCAAAGCAAGTCCGCCATTGCCCGGCATCCAGCGGGGCCGATGCGGATGATCGAACAGCCCACGTACCAGCGACCAGCTTTCGCCCGCGTCGCGGGTTTCGAAAAGCGCGGCTGGCTCGACACCGCAATAGAGGACGTTCGGTTCTTCGGGCCTGCCGAGCGCGATCTGCCAAATGTTCTTCAAGGAAACACCGGTGTCGGACGGAAATCGAATGGTGGCCTGCTGCGGATTGGTCCAGCTTTTCCCAAAATCATCGCTCGATCGCAGGAGAGTGCCCCAATAACTCTGCGTCGAAGCCCATATGCGATGTTTGCCCCCGCGGCCGTCGTAAGCCATCGCGTAAACATTGTGCCCGTGAAAGTACGGACCACCGACCTCCCAACGGCTGCGCGCAGCATTCGAGCGAAGGATGAACGCTCCCTTTGTTGTTCCCAGCAACAAAAGAAAATCTCCCTTTCTGACATGCGCGTGTTGCACACTGTGCAAGACGGTAGTCCTGGGTGCATTTAGATCGGCGCTGGGACCAGGAGAAGCGATTCCAGCAGACTGGACGGCTTCCAGAGCGGCCTGAACTTCACTGGCGCGTTGATAACGCTGTATTGGTTCCCTGGTCAGGCAGCGTTGAATAATGGCCCATAGCCCGGGAGGGACGGGAGGGCCAAGCGGGCTCGGGATTTCGCGCAGGATCGCCGAGCTGATCTCGAAGCCAGTGCGCCCTCCAAATGGCAAGCGTCCGGAAGCCGCTTCATAGAGCACAACTCCCAGCGCCCATAGATCACTGCGATAGTCGGCCGCGTCGCCACGCAGGATCTCGGGCGCCATGTATGGCAAAGTGCCGCTTACGCTGGATGCATCCTGTATGCTGGCGAACGAGCGAGTGGTGGCCTCGAATACGCCCCCACCCACCTGCTTGGCCAAACCGAAATCGAGGACTTTCACCAGACCGTCAGAGGTGACGACGATATTCGCCGTCTTGAGATCTCGATGAACGATACCGCGGTCATGCGCGCGGGCAAGTGCGCTGGCAATCTGAACCCCGTATCGCAGCACTGACTCTGGTGGCAGTCCCGTATCTACGCACATGGCGTGCAGAGACTTGCCCTCGACTAGTTCCATCACGATGTAGAACTCACCCTCAGTCTCGCCAACTTCGTGAATGGTGCAGATGTTGGGATGGGCGAGAGCAGAAGAGGCACGGGCTTCGTGGAGCAGACGCTGGCCTCCTGATGAATCGAGACGAGCATCCTTGCTGACGACTTTCACCGCCACATCGCGGTGCAACACTTCGTCGTACGCACGATAGACAACCCCCATTCCTCCTTCCCCGACCTTTGCCACGACACGGCAATGACCGAGCATCTGACCGATCACAGGCACTCCTTTCCCGCTCCTCATGCTAGGCTGCGCTCAGGACGTCCGTCAACGCACTGGAACTTTAGCGAGGATGCAAGTGCGTTCTGGCCGAGTGTGGGGCCTACACTCTTGTCCGCCGCCTTCGACTCCCCCTCCGAGATTGTCATTCCGAGAACAGCGAGGGACCCTACCCAACGCCAATGCCCCGCAGCACCGCTCGCTCGGACACTCAACGCAACAGATCCCACGCCTCTCTGTACGTTTCGTATTTATCCGTCGGGTTGCACGTGTACGAGGAATTCCAGTCCTTTTCCCATGGACCACAACCCTCGCTGGGATGATGTACCAGACATCTTCCGGGATGACATCGGCTGCCACAAGATCGAGTTCTCCTCGACAGTAAGGCTTGCTCGTCTTACAGGGCCGAAATGTTCACTACATACGTACGTGCCTGGTACAGTACGACCCCGGATGGAGGTGCCTTCAGCGGCGGTGTCGTTTTCAGCTTGAAGAAAACGTCCAAAGGCTGGAAGCAGACAGTCATTCACAACATCAACTTTCCTTCAGAGGGCGGGTTCCCGTACGAAGGATTGATGAGAGACGCGGCGGGGAACTTGTACGGAGTAGCACCGGCTGGTGGTCCTAGCGGACAGGGCGTGATCTAACGCCTAAGCCCCACCAAGAAAGGCTGGGTGGACACCGTGCTCTACAGCTTCACCGGCCAGAACGGTGACGGGGCCGGGTTGTACTCGATTGATCTGATCAGCGACAGCACGGGTAACATTTACGGTGCTACGTCGTTTGGCGGCACAAACGGTACGGGCACGGTGTGGGAACTCGTTTACTCAAAAAGCAAGAAGAGCTGTTCAGAAAGTATTCTGCATGAGTTCGGAGCCAGTGGAGGTGGAGACGGCAACAACCCGTATGGGGGCCTTGCCATGGACAGCAAAGGGAATCTATACGGCACGCGTTGAACGGAGGTTCCAGCAATTTAGGGGGATCGAGAGGGCACGGCCAGCGGCTGTGCCCTTTTTGCCTGTGGATAACGGTGGCGGGTGGCCCAGCCTTTCGCGTTCTTAGCTTGGTCGGATGGCGCTTGACTGAGTGCGACCGGCGAGAGCAGCAACACTAGGACGCATCCAGAACGGTTACAATTATTGCCAACGAATTTGAATCTGATCTTTTGAACGTTCCCATTAGTTTTCTCCTATCGCAGCCTTTACCCACGACTTGCGCCTTGGGCTGCATTCTTAGCCGCTCCGAGGCTGAACACCAAACGGGTTCGGCCGCGATTCAGGGGGCAGTTACTGCCCGCTATTTAGTGCCTCCACGCCCAACACGCTTTCCCAGCCGTCGCCGGGGTTGTATTCCGTCATGGCTACCGCAACATCGTTTGTCTTTTCGCCCAAGTCTTTTTGGTAGACAATACCGTCTTTGTCGATGATGAAGGTCATGATTCCCGAATTCCTGTATTCGGCGGGATAGGCGAGAATGGCAAAGCCGCCCGTCATCTTTCCATCGAGGACGTAATCCTTCACGCCGCCTTGTGCCTTGTCGCCTTGTTTGGTCAGGATCTGGAAGTAGTAGCCGTTGAACGGCTGGGGCTTATCGCCAGCGTTGGTGTAGCCTGCGGTCTTCGCGAAGTCACCAAGCTGGCCGAGGGGGCTTGGAGTCTGACCTTCTGGAGCATTCCAGTACAAGCCGTTGTGCTTGCCTTCATCGCTCACGAACTTCTGAGCGTACTGCTTCACCTTGTCGCCATCGTGAGTCTGGTTGAAATATTGCTGCTGCGCATCGGCGATGGCACCGCAAGCCTCGATCGCGGTCAATTCGCCCTTGCCAATACGGCGCGCGAGGATCTCGTCCTTACCAGCGGCCGTATCGAAGTACCACTGGCCTGAGGGATTCTGACCCAGAGGAATTGGGAAAGGATAATTGTCGGCGCCGGTGTAGAGAATTTCGCCACCCGCCTTGATCGGACGCCAACGGTTCATCTGGCTGTAAGCGGCAACGAAGTCCTGCAGTGCATCCCTATCCTTTACCGGATCTCCCGAGAACAGTACGTCCCTGGCGTCTGGACCGAAGGTCGCGAGCAACGCACTCTGGTCGCCAGACTTGGCGGCTTCGAAGAAAGCGGCGCCGGCATCTGCCGGAGATGTGAAAGTCTTCTGCGCTGCAGGCTTTTCCGTTGTCGCGTTCTGCTGGTTGCTGCAGGAGATCAGGGAACTGACAGACGCGAGCAGCATCGCAAAAATCCAGAGACGTGCGACGAAAATCGTGTGCTTCCCAATCATTCCCGACATACCGATCCTCCCAATCTGCATTTCTCATGGGTGCTCTACTGGGTCTCTTCTAGCGCCGGAACCCACCACCGCCGCCGCGGAAGCCTCCGCCACCAAATCCGCCGCCTCCGAATCGGCCACCGCTGAATCCGCTGGAGCGCATGCTTCCCCAACCGCGGCTGCTCTCTGCCCTTGAGGACCACCCGCCGCCACCGCCAAAGCCGCCGGAGTGCCCACTCATGCCGCTGAAGGCGTTCGATCTTCCACTGCTCGAATTGCTATGTTGTGCCCAGGAGTTCGAGGATGAAGGGTGGCTGGACTGGAAGTTCTGAGCACTTTGTCGGTTGACGTTAGCTGTGTTGTTCACGTTCCGGTTGTAGGTGTTGCCGCCGCCGTGGTAGTTGTTGTAGTTGTCTCCGCTGTGGTTATAGGCATTGCTGTAGTTGTTCGAGTGGTTATAGGCATTGTTATAGCCGTAGCCACCGTGGTATCCACCGTTGTAATAACCACCGTGCCAGGCGGAATTCCCGTAGTATGCCCCGCCGTGATACACCACCGCCGTGCCGTGCCAGCCGCAGTTCCAACTGCTGTATCCCCAACCGCAACAGCCGCCGCTCATCAGTGCTCCGACGGCGATCCCGGCGCCGAACCCGATGATGCCGGCTGCGGCCACATCTCCCGCGCTGTACCCGGGAGTTACATAAGGCGTGCCGTAAATTACCGCGGGGTTGTACTCGGGGACGTAGACGACTTGCGGGTTGGCGGGTTGAATGACGATCGTCTGCGGCGACTGCTGCACGACCGTGATCTGGGAGCTGGACTTGAGATTACCAGCTGATTTAGCTTGCGCGCGCAGCGTCTGGATCGCGGTCATTACCTCAGCCTGCTGGTCGTGATAAGCCTCTCCGAGTGACGACGTCCAGGTGAGATTGTTCGACAAGTTGGTGAGCACTGATGGAAATTCCGTGAGTGCCTTGACGCTCGCATCCCACGATTGTTTGTTCACCGCCTGCATCAAAGCACTTCCTGTCAAACTCTTGTTTTGCTGCATCCAGTAATTAGCAATGGCGACCTGATCCGGGAAGGTCGACGCGGTAAGAATTTGGGCCACCAACGCATCTGGATACAGCGCGATGGGCGCCACTAATGCCTGCAACTCGGCCTCGCTCCGCGGCGCAGGATCTGTGGGATTCCCACTGTCAGGCGGAGGAGAAGCCGCAGTCTGATATCCGTACAGCGTCTGTGATGAAGCGGTGACCAAAATAAAGCTGAGCATCACCGATAGGAACTTCCTGCTGTCTTGGCAGATCATTTGACTTGCTCCAAGTCGATGTCTTTCACTGGCGGTTCTGGTTTTCTTATAAAGTCGGTTCATTTCTCGAAGGCAAAGATGTGCTTCCAGTCGTTCTTCATACTGATGACCGTCCAGCCCCTGGCCTTGGCTTCGTGTATAGTGCCTGGGTGAACGTGCCGACCTTGCTCTCCGGCAGACCCTGGGCCGGGCCATATGCATACTCACGCTGCGCGTCGTCATGCAGCACCAGCATCTCCAGCGAAGCTCCGCCGCCCGCCTGCGTGTACTCGAGCATCTGCTGATCGCCGGTCGAATTGCCGAACGCCGCGTGCGGGCGCTTGCCGATGAAGAGATAGATATCTTCGGCTTTGCCCGCACCGTTGTTGTTCAGCAAGAGTTTCGGGTCACGCATCAGGATGCCTTGCCCATCCTCGTTGTATGCGTATTGGGTAGCGAGAGCCGAACCAATGATCTGCTCTGGCGGAATGCCGTACACCTGCTGCGCGTAGGCGCGAACGAAGTCCTGCCCGCCGCCGGTTACGATGTAGGTTTTGTAGCCGTTGTCGCGGAGATAGCGCATGACCTCCAACATCGGCTGGTAGACCATCTGCGGATAAGGTTGGTCGAAACGGGGATGCGTGGCTGTCGCCATCCAATCTTTTACGATCGGCTGAAACGCGTCTGCGGTCATGCCGGTGTGGGTTGCGAGGGCGATAATTTCGATGTCCTTCATAGTGAACTTCGACATCGCCTCTCGGTCACCGGTGATCACCGCTTTGAAAGGCTCCTTGGTCTTCCATTCCGGGTGCTGTGGCGCCAGGGCGACGGCCCGGTCGAAAGCAAATAGCACCTGCGAATAGATGGGCTGCTCAACCCACATCGTGCCGTCCTGGTCGAAGGTGGCAATGCGATCTTCCGGAGGCACGAATTTCGGATTGCTTTTGTCTGTGGTGGTTTTGACAAAGTTGATGATCGCCTGCATGGCTGGTCCATCGTTCCAAGAAGGGAGGGGACTGGCTTCAGCAGCGGGAGGTGCCGTCGAAGCAGCCGGACTTGCCGCCGGCGGCGGGGCATTCGAGGAACAAGAGAAGTTCAGCCCTACGAGCAGTAGGGCTGCCAAAATAAGTATTTTGGATTTTAGATTCCTCACAGTGTCCTCGCCTTCTTACTATTTAATTGCTTCCCTGACGGCTAATCCCGCAACGGAGCAGCAAGATCCGCACCGCCGAAACCACCGAGGTCCAAACCGCCTAAGCTGCCGCCGCAGGCTGATCCGCCTGATGAACGTCGAGTTCTTCTGCGCCTGTGTTAGCCAGGATGCGGCGTGCCGTCTCCGCTTCTTCCGCCGTTCCGTGCGCAATGAGCAAGAATTTGCCGGCTTTGATCGAGCTCTCGTACTTGAGAGCGCTGTCTTTGGGGATTCCAATGCTGTAAAGCCCCGCTCCGAGCGCAGACAAACCACCAACCACAACAGCACTTTCCAGAGCAGCCACAATCCAGGCCACCGCGGAACCGGCCACCATAACCGGGCCGACGCCGGGGATCACGAAGAGTGCGGATCCCACGAGCAGGCCCCACAGTCCGCCCCAGAATGCACCCTGCTTCCCCCAATGTTTCATCCGGTCGCCGGCTGTGTAGTAACCGACAACTTGTTCCTCTGTGTGATATCCCTGGCCGACAATCGCGAGCTTCTTGATGTTGAAATCAGCTTTTTTGAGCAGGTTGATTGCGTTCTCAGCGTCGGTATGCTGCGGATAAACCGCGACGACCGAGTTTTGTTTGCTATCGATTTGTGCCACTTTTCCCTCCAAAGTCTGAGACCGACCATGCACGCCGATCCGGTGACGTACTTTAGAATTCGAGGGCGGACAATTGTCGCGTCCCTGAATTAACCTCCCGCATAGACTGGAGTACATTTTGTCTGTCAGGAACTGGCAAAACTCATAGCGTGCACCCGAGAAAAATTACAAGCCTTCCAGTTGAATCACCGGTTCAGAGATGTAGTGCAAGTTACAGACAATGTCGGAGCCCGAATGATCAGCTCGGATCAGGATGTTGCCTCTTTGATCTCATTCCTCACCGCGTAGTTAAGGGTAATAGGGGTCTTGGCTCCTAGTCTTGGGATAGAGATAGTTCATCCGGGCCGCCCACCTCATTCGTAATTTCGAATCTGGACAACCCAGGCGGGTCGGGTCGACTCAGGCCAAGGGGCGGTGCCCCGTCCATGAATTCTGATGGAATATCGAGTTGTAGTTTGAAGTCCGCAGCCGCTTGCTCACCGTCATTTTCCACACTTACCAGCAAGTCGACAACGTCGCCACTCCTGCCGTTGGGAAGAGGGTACCTGCGCTGAAGTCCGTGGCCGATAACCGCCCTTCCAGACAGCGCCTCCTTAATCCGGGGCGTGGTTCGCCTTTAAGGCGTAACCCAGCTCGACTGCAACGTTCAAATTAATAACGCTCTCCTCGGCAGGAGTCTTGCCAGCGATAGCTACGTCAGCTGTGCGGCAATAATGTGGTTTCTCATCGCGTATTGCACCAGTTCGGTATTGCTTTTGGCATTCAATGTCTCCATGATCCGGGTCTTATGAAAGGCAACCGTGTGCGCGCTCAGATTCAAGACATACGCATTTCCTTCATCGTCTTTCCTTTAGCAGCTGCAGGACTTCGCGCTGCCTTCTGCTGAGTCGGTTCCCTTCCTCAATGGACTCTTTGTTCTGCTGCAGCAAGAAATCGACAGTTTCCTTGGCGATGGCTGAGCAGAGATAGGACCTGCCCTGCAGAACTTCCCGGACGGCAAATAGCAGGTCCGAGGTGGCACAAGTCTTCAGCACGTAGCCTGAGGCTCCGTGCCAGAATGCCTCGCCAGCCAAAGCGGGATCGGTATCCATAGTCAAGAACATCAGT
This sequence comes from uncultured Acidobacteriota bacterium, assembly GCA_963796095.1. GTDB lineage: Bacteria > Acidobacteriota > Terriglobia > Terriglobales > Acidobacteriaceae > JABDBE01. The sequence goes on along the minus strand of CAWCKL010000042.1, from coordinate 973,426 downwards.
TTCACCGACGACAACATTTGTTTGATTTGCTGACCAGCGTCCAACCCGTTCAATAGGGGCATGCCGACATCGAGGATGATAACTTCTGGTCTTAAGGTCGCGGCGATGCGCACCAGTGCACGCCCATCGCCCACCGTAGCGACCACATCGAATTCCGGTTCGAGCAGTTTCTTGCACGCATCGGCTACAAAGGTGTGGTCGTCGGCGATCATAATGCGAGCACGGTTACTTCGCATGTGTGATTCCTCCCCTCACGGCGTTGCTAGGCTGAATCTGTTCTTCTCAGAAGAAAGTCCAGTTTGACCCTTTCTTAAAACAGGCGCTCTGCTGCCAGCTGAGCCAAGTGCCCGTGGAATCCAAGCCAGAGCGTGGGTCAACTGTCGCTAGCGACAGGTGCACTGGCAAGGTTGGGAGGTCTGCATGGAGTTAGCCGATCGCTGCCTGTTCGGTTCTTTAATGAGTGGTCGAAAATATGAAAAACAAGCGCGCACCACCATGGCGGTCAAGACAGCCTAGAGGTTGCCCAAAACGCACCCCAACCCCCTTCAATGACACAATCCATCATCCTCAAACTGGCCACTAGCCGACATTGATGCCAGAGAGTGCGCCAGCGGAACAACGGATCGTCGTTTAGCGAGTCGGGAGACCTGAAGGATCGACCGTTGATTACCTTCCTGAACTAGCAAGAATAATAGCCGCGTGATTATTCTTGTTTTACCCACCTGTCGCTAGACTAGGGACCGTAGGGACCGTACAGAGCTTTGCCGACATCACTCAAGTATTGTTTGGCATGATAGCGGTCAACGATCTGGGTGGCATCTGGGAACTGATCGTCGGCAATGTTCCAAATCCACAGGGCCCCATCCCCGAGCACCACCCTACGAGGCGCTTGGCAGAAGCGGCGGCAGGTAGCTTCTCTCCAGACGCGCTGGGCGAAGGGAGAACGTGCCGCAGCGGTATCCAGTGTACAAGCACTCTCCATGGCCGCTGAATAGGTGACCGATCCTGGATCACGGATGGGAGTGCCCTGGTCATCCAACGATTCCGCGCTCCCAATGGTGCAAAGTTTTACCTCCCCGGTCTTGGCCGATCCGTCCGCTTGTTTGCCGGTTCGGCCCACGAGTTCCTCCGCCCGTAGAGGAATTCCGGTTCCATCCATGCCCAGATATAGGGTCTGCGGTAGAGCGAGGGCGTCGCAAGGTTCGATGCAATGGCGTTCGTCTTCGGCGATCTGTTTTCCCAGGGCTTCTGCGGTTCTCTCTACCTGCTTGGCATCTACGGCCACCCCGGCCAGTTCCCCGGCCAGTTCGGTCAGCAGTTCGCTACCTTCCTGGAAGCTGACCATGGCACCCACGCTGCCCACCATGCCGGTGAGGGCAGGCGAGAGCGAGGTATTTTCTATGCCCAAAATGCTCATCGCGAGGAAAGAAAGCCATGGCCGCAGGAAGAGCAATGATAGTAGGCGCGCTCGAGTTGGAGGGGACCGAGAACGCTATGCACCAGCTTGCTTCGGCGTCCGACCAAGCGCGCTTGCTGCCCACAACCACAACCCGTTCGCCCGCCTTGCTCATCGCTAGTGTCGGCGTTGAGACATTGCTCGACCGCGGCTCCTGCCAGTCGCAAGACCTGTTGTCGCACGGCCAGCTCGAGCGCTTCCAGATCCAGCTCTTCCACTGCCTGACGACCGAGCAGCGTCTCAATCTCCTGCACTACGTTGCTGGTCAGTAGATCGGCGAAGAGGTTTTCTTTTACTCCCCTCTGTCCCTCTCGCTTCCGGCTGCTGTAGTTGGGCATTGCAGAGCTGTTCGCTCACGGCAATGAGTTCTTACACTAACTTGCGGAAGCGACGGTATTCGGCGATCTGGGCTCGGGTACGATCTACCGCCGGTCCTTGGGGGATGACTTGGGTGATGGTCTTTCCCGCGCTGGCATGGGTCAGCGAGTAGGAGGGGCCGTGTCCCGGGGAGTCTTTCTGGGCACAGTGGCAGTTCGGCTTGCCACACTTGCGGAAGCGGGCGGTCAGAGAGCCGGGACGGAGATCGCTGATCTGAGCCAGACCGGCCTTGAGTTGCTCGCGTTTCTGGTGAAGGGCTTTTAAGGAAACGGTCATCGGGTGCCTCATCCTATCTGACAACATAATACGCTGTCAGATACAATAAGAAAACCGCACCCACACCTTATCAAACTCCACCATGCACTTTGGCGTCGTGCGCCTCTACCCCTACCCCTCAATCATTTGCCAGCGCCCACCAACCCTCTCTAGAATGAGAGTTACCTGTTTCCCCGAGACACCATATGATTCATTTTCCCGTTCCTGAGGCGCTTACTTTCGACGACGTGTTGCTGCTGCCTGCCCGCTCTGACGTGATTCCGACCCAGACCAATACGCAGACGCAGCTCACGCGCAATATCCGCCTGAATATTCCGATCATTAGCGCGGCCATGGACACGGTCACCGAATCGCACATGGCCATTGCCGTGGCCCAACAGGGCGGCATCGGGATCATTCATCGCAACCTGACCATCGAGCAGCAAGCCAACGAAGTCGACAAAGTGAAGCGTTCGGAGAGTGGCATGATCGTCGATCCGGTCACCATGTCGCCGGACGCGAAAGTCTCCGAGGCGCTCGATGTCATGCGCCAGTACAAGATTTCCGGCGTGCCCATCACCAAGAACGGAAAGCTGGTCGGCATTCTCACCAACCGCGATTTGCGCTTTGAAACCCGCTTCGATATTCCCATCAGCAAGGTCATGACCAAGGAAAACCTGATCACGGTAGCAGTGGGCACGACGCTCGAAGATGCGGAAAAGATCCTCCACGAACACCGCGTGGAAAAACTTCTGGTGGTCGACGACAAATACAACCTGAAGGGACTGATCACCGTAAAAGACATCCAGAAGAAACTGAAATACCCCCACGCAGCCAAAGACTCGCACGGCAGGCTACGCGCCGCAGCAGCTATCGGTGCCACCGGAGACTTTCTCGAACGCGCACAGGAACTGGCGAAATATAAAGTCGATTTGCTCGCCATCGACAGCGCCCACGGCCACTCCACGCGCGTGCTCGATGCAATCAAGGCAGTAAAATCTAAGCTCCCGGAAGTCGATCTGATCGTAGGAAATGTCGCGACCTTCGACGGCGCCTGCGAATTGGCTAGAGCCGGCGCGGACGCGATAAAAGTCGGCATCGGCCCCGGATCCATCTGTACAACCAGGATCGTAACAGGCGCGGGCGTGCCCCAGATCACCGCGATCGCCGAAGCCTATCGCGCCACCAAGGATGCCAACATCCCAGTAATCGCCGACGGCGGAATCAAATATTCAGGCGACATCACGAAAGCCCTGGCCGCAGGCGCGGGCGCGGTAATGATCGGATCCCTCTTTGCCGGTACAGACGAAAGCCCGGGCGAGCTGATTCTCTATCAAGGACGAACCTTCAAATCCTATCGCGGCATGGGCTCGCTAGGTGCGATGGCCCAAGGCTCAAGCGAACGCTACTTCCAAAACACCGACGATGCTTCGACCGCCATGCCGGTTATGGGCGAAGACTCAAACCGCCTGGGAAAACTGGTCCCTGAAGGAATCGAAGGCCGAGTCCCCTATCGAGGCTCCGTTTCAGTGACCATTCATCAAATGGTTGGGGGATTGCGGTCGGGGATGGGTTATTGCGGGTGTGGCAGCATTCCGGAGTTGTTGCAGAAGACGCGCTTTGTGCGCATCAGCGGGGCCGGCCTGCGCGAGAGCCACGTCCACGACGTCATGATTACTAGGGAAGCTCCCAACTATGCGGTCGAGTAGGTCTTCATTTTGAAAGGATCCATGTTTTTCGGATGCGCGAGGGCAGTTCGTTCTTGACCCCCGATCAAAAGCAGTTACTCAAGACGTGGATTGCTGCGGCTTTGTGGATGACGCTGATCGCGATCGAGTCCACCGACACGTTTTCCGCCGAACATACCGGCCGATTTCTGTATCCTTTGCTTCACTTTCTCGTGGGTCTGGATCGGGCCCGTTTCGAGGTGGTGCATCACTACATTAGAAAGTCCGGCCATTTTGTAGGCTACTTTACCTTAAGTTTTTTTCTGTTTCGCGCCTGGCGTGCTACGCTGCATTTGCCGTGGGCTCCGCGATGGACACTGCGCTGGGCTACGATTGCTTTCTTCATGTCTATTCTGGTAGCCAGCTTGGACGAATGGCATCAGACTTTCATTCCCTCGCGTACCGGCTTGTTTAGCGATGTCGTGTTGGACAGTTTTGCGGCGCTGGCGGCGCAAGTTCTGATATTTCTCTATTTTACCTGGAAGCCGCGTCGAATGAGTGCTGCATTCGATTGAGGGCTGGCGGCGCGGATGGCATGTGGTAGTGAAGTGAAGGAGCACACTGCCTATCCCCAGGCTAAAGCCATTTTTCTTACTGATAGTGGCACGGCTGAAGCCGTGCCCTTCCCAAATCATCTAGACTGCGTGTCAATACATCGCGTCGTACTTCGTCACTACCCACTCCCCGCTTTTGTCTTCGAGCGTGACTGAGAACAGCTCTTTGTAGGTTCCCGATTGGCCGGGAGCGTTGAGCCTCTTGCCGCGGTAGTGTAGAATGCGCAGCGGCGGGTTATCTTCCCAGTCCACTACCTTCCAGGAAATCAGCGGGTGTTGTGCCTCCGAGGCGCAAATGAAAGCGGCGTACTTCTTGCGATAATCTTTCTCCCACGCGGCGAGTTGCTCCGGGCAATGTCCATCGCGCATGGCATCGAGGTATTTCGCCGCCAGGCGCTCGGTTGAACGGTCACGTAGCGGATTCAGTGCAATGGAATTTGGAGTTCCTGAGAGAGGATCGCGGTCCTCTGAGCGGGAGAGTACGGGGCCCTGTCCATTCAGCCACATCAGATAGCCGAAAAAGAGCATCAGAACCAGGATGCCAGCGCCCACGGCGATGCCGATTTGTATGCGGGAAAACCCCATAACCTCTTGCAAGTGTAACGCGATGAGGACTTGGGGACAGGTTACGGCAGTGACCCTCACAAGTACATGTACGAATGGAAAAAGCGCACGCCCCAACCGGGGAAGTGCGCTTCCAAATGAATAGTTTTGATCGCGATGGGGGTGCGAGTATGCGTTAGTCACTGGCCGTAAATCAGCACATCCAAGGCGCCTTTTGAACCTGCGGCACCCACGCTATCGGCGTAAATGGCGTCTCCTGGCTTACGGAACAGACATACCACATCTGGAGCAACTCGTCGGTCCGAACAACTTGCCCGTTGTCGCCGAAAACGCCGGGAGCTTTGCTGACCAACCGCCACTTCGCTGAGAAGAATATCCCCGCATTTTTTTCTTGCAGTGCTCTCAACAGTGTCGTACTATCTACGACATCTGTAGTAGAACCAGGCGTATGGCACTCCCCAAGCTCAGCAAGCTGGATCTGCAAATCATGGACGCGCTGTGGAGCCGCGGCGCACTATCCATCCGAGAGATTCAAGAGTCATTTCCCGAGCCTCGTCGCCCAGCCTACACGACCGTACAAACCATTGTTTATCGCCTGGAAACCAAGAAGGCCGTACGTCGAGCCAAGAAGATAAGTAACGCCCATATCTTCGAGGCGGTCATTTCTCGCAGCGCCGCGCAACGCAGGCTGATTGACGATTTGTTGGGCCTGTTTGGCGGCCAGGCCCAGCCCGTTATGGCGCACTTAATCGAGTCCGGGAAGCTCACGCTGGAAGATGTTCATGAGGCAGAAAAAATACTTCGCAAACTTGCCAAGAAGGAGAAAGCACCATGATCCACGCCATGATGAATCATCTCTGGCAGTCCACGCTGTTCGCAGTCGCCGCCGGGTTCGTAACGCTGGGGCTGCGCCACAACGGCGCTCACACAAGGTATTGGTTGTGGTTTGCCGCGTCGTGCAAATTTCTGATTCCGTTTTCGATGCTGAGCGCTGTGGGCGGCTATTTGAGTTGGCGATCAGTTCCGACCGCCTCTTTACCCTCAATGCTCGGGCAGTTCGTCCAACCCTTCTCTACGGCGGCGGTATCACCGATCCTGGCGGCGGAGCCGCCACCGAGCGCGGGCATTAATCCCTTGCTAATCTGGATCAGTGTCTGGGCATGCGGCACCATTGTCGTTGGCATTTACTGGATGGTGCGTTGGCTCCGGATTCTACGAGCGCTGAGCAATGCTAAACCGCTGTCGCTCGATGCACCGATTCCAGTCAAATCGTCCCAGATTCTGATCGAACCAGGCGTTGTCGGACTTTTCCGGCCCGTGTTGTTGTTGCCGGATGGAATTTGCGAACGTCTGACGTCGCAGCAGCTGCAAACCATCCTGACCCATGAATTGAGCCATGTTCGCCGACGCGACAATCTGACTGCTGCCATTCACATGCTGGTGGAGGCGCTGTTTTGGTTTCATCCCCTGGTGTGGTGGTTGGGCCAACGGCTAATGGTGGAGCGTGAGGTCGCTTGCGACGAGGCCGTGATCTCGGCGGGCGGCGATCGGGAAGCCTACGCCGAAGGACTTTTGATCGTTTGCAAGTTCTATTTTGAGTCGCCGCTGCGCTGTGCTGCCGGCGTAGCTGGCGCGGATCTCAAGAAAAGAATCGAGCTCATCATGACCCCGCGGATCACGCATAAATTGAGCGTGGCTGCGAAGGCGCTGCTAACCGTAGCCGCAACTGCGTGTGTTCTCGTGCCCATTGCGATCGGCTCTGTGCTGGCGACAACCTCCCACGCACAGGCTCAGACAGCAGGGCCGAAGTTTCAGAGCGTGACGATCCAAGCAAGCCAGCCGGGAGGGTTAGGCAACAGCATCAATATTTTTCCTGACGGTTTCAGAACGCAAAACTTCTCGCTCCGGGACGTGATTGCCTTCGCGTTCGAGGTGCAAGGCGCTTTGATATCGGGCCCCGATACGCTGGATGCTCATTACAACATCAGCGCGAAGGCGCCCGGCGCATTTCCTGCCGCTGGCTATGACGGCGTGGATAAGGCCCGCGCCATGGTTCGCACACTGCTCGCGGACCAGTTTCAATTGGAGGTTCATCACAGCACGCAGTCAGTGTCGGCGTACGTTCTCACGGCGGGAGGTGCGGCTACGAATTTGCAAGTGGCGCGGCCGGGCGAGCATGGGCCGCTAAAGATGATCGGCCCCACTTCCATCAGCGGCAAGGCTCTACGGATGGATGATTTCGTCGAGCTCCTGGCCCAGAGATTGGGACATCCGGTGCTTGATCAGACCGGCCTGACACAGACTTACGACTTCAAACTGGATTGGAAAACGGATGAAAGCGCATCCGCGGAGCCGGCGGATAAAGCGCCAGGTATGCTGCCCAACCCCAGTCCTGAAGTGCTAGCTAAAGGCCGTTGCGAAACCCAGGGCTCAACCCCTTGATTGACGCGGGTCGCTGATGTAGCGGCGTGGCAGATCTGCAGATTTTGGTCCCACCTCCTCCCAAGAAAACTGATCCGCTCATTATTTTCTTGACAATGTAAATCTTACTCGATATACTCGAGTACGTTATGATATCCCCCTGCTCTCACCAAGCCTGGCTCTTCTACTCCCCTCTGGCCCAGCAAGCCGCCCTGCTCAAAGACGATTTGCTCGATCCCGTCGATCTCCTCTTAGACGATCCTGCCTTAGTCGACTTGGTCCGCCAATGTTTGGCCAAACGTAGCCCCCGCTCTACTCGTACCGGTCGCCGCGGCTTGGCCCCCGATCGTCTGCTGCGCTGCTGTGTCATGAAGCACCTGAAAGGCTGGAGCTTCCGCGATCTGGAACGGGAACTGCGCAGCAACCTGGTGTATCGCCGCTTCACCCACTTCGATGCCGACATCACCCCTGAGTTCACTGTCTTCAGCCGCAGCTTTGCCCTGCTTAGTCCGGCCGTCACCGCCGAGATTCATCAGCGCGTGGTCCGCCTGGCCTGCGAGCACGGCGTAGCCCAGGGCGAAAAAATTCGCACCGACACTACGGTTGTGGAAAGCAACGTTCACTATCCTACCGACAGTTCGATTTTGGGCGATGGCATTCGGGTGCTCAGCCGCAGCTTGCAACGCATCGCCGACGAGTGTAAGACCGGAGCTCTGGAAGTGGTCGATCACGGGCGCGCGGTCAAACATCGTCTGCTGGAAATCAGCCGCGCCGCCAAGTCCCTCACCGAGGCCAACCAGCAGCGGATGCGCCACAGTTACCAGAAGTTGTTGGCTCTGACTCGAGGCGTCGTGCGACAGGCCAGCGAAGTGGTGCAACGGTGGGCGAAGGGACGGCTGAAAGTGGTGGGCACAGTCCTGGGAGTAGCCACCCAGATTGGCCAGCTGCGGCACTTTCTTCCTTTGGTGGAGAACGTGATTCGGCAAACCAAGGAACGAGTGGTGAAGGGGAACAGCCGCGTGGAGGACAAAGTGTTGAGCCTGTTCGAGCCCCACACCGAAGTCATCCGCAAAGGCAAAGCCCATAAGCCTAACGAGTTTGGTAGGCTGGTGCGGATTGACGAGGTGGAAAACGGCATCGTGAGCGGCTACCAAGTTCTGGTCGGGAATCCGCCCGATAGCACTTCTTGGATGCCGGCGCTCGAGCAACATCAGGCTAGCTTCGGGCGAGTTCCAGAGATGGCCACCGGCGACCGCGGATTTTTTTCCGCAAAAAACGAGCGGGAGGCAGAAACCCTGGGAGTGAAGAAGGTGGCGCTGCCGGCGCGCGGACGGCTCTCGGCCAAGCGGGCCAAGCAGCAGAAGCAGCGCTGGTTCCGCCGCGCGCTGCGCTGGCGGGCCGGGATTGAAGCCACCATGAGCACCTTGAAACACCCCTTCTCGATGGCGCGAGCTACCTATAAAGGAGGGCGTGGCTTCGAGCGCTACGTAGGTTGGTGTGTCATTACCAAGAATCTATTTTCCATCGCTCGCTATCAACAGCGTCGGAGGGAGCATGACCAAGTCAGTTGAGGGCACAGCCCAACGACGCAAGCTGCTGGGAGAGATCGAACGTCTGGCCGAGATCGCTGTCTTTGGAACGCTCTCGGAAACCTACCGCACCTGCGGACGAGCGGGCTGCCATTGTCAGGGCGATGGACCCAAGCATGGTCCGCATCTGAATGTGAGTTACCGCGGGGAGAAAGGCAAGACCACCGGCTACTATGTTCCCAAAGCAGCCGAGGAGGCCACGCGAGAAGGAGTCGCCGCCTGGCAACGAATGCAGCAATGCTTGCGCGAACTGGCAGAACTCAATAAGGAGCGCAATCTGCAGCATGCGCGGGAGGCTGATTCGCAATGACGTCTTGGTTTCGTCTAACTCTCTGCTTGGCGTTACTGTGTCTGTTACTCCACCTTACTCAGCCCGCCGACCTTAATCAGTTACAGATTGTCGGCTGCGGATCATGGTGCGATCGAGGGAGAGAACCCGCACCCGACGCGATCACCGTTTCGGCTGTCAGAAGCATGGAATTTCGGGCTCGTGCTGGACCTCGGCAATCTCTAGTCCTCAACTCCACGTTGACTGCGGGAAATAGTGGTCCACCCGGCTGGGAGTCGCATGGGCAATCGGCACCGATTGGGCCTTTGGCGAGTTGCCGGTCAAGCGGTCAAGCCGGCAACTCCAACCAACGCCCCTCGAGCACACTTCAGCGCGAAAATACTGGCTCAAACCACCAATTTTAAAACTTCGGGGTTTCGCAACAGCCTTTAGCTAGCGCCCTGCAAACGCAGCTGGGATTGAACCTGCGATTGCAGGAAACTTCGGCCGAACTCTTAATCGTCGATCGCGTGCAGGCCCCCAAAGACATCGTTGCGGCCCGTAAGCCTGTACCTATGGATCCTAAGCTCTTCGAATCGTATGTCGGACACTACGCGTTCCCCGGAAATATGATCATGACGGTTTCTCGCGATAACGATCACTTTTGGACACAACTACCGGGTCAGCCGCGAGTCGAAGTGTTTCCAGAGGGGCAGCGGAGCTTTTTTGCCAACGTCGTCGATGCACACATTTCATTTGAGGTCGATGCAGCGGGCCGAACGTCTGGACTCATATTGCATCAGAACGGGATGAACATCTCAGCGCCACGCATGGATGATGCGGCAGCCAAACAAATAGAAGATGCACTGCATGCGAAGGTTCAGCAACAGATCGCCACACCCGGCAGCGAGCAAGCTTTGCGTCGAAACATTCTGGGACTGGCCAGCGGTAATCCTGACTACAATCAAATGAGTCCTGACCTGGCTAAAGTCACGCGAGAACAATTGCCAGCGTTGCAGGGCGAGCTCGCATCGTTAGGGTCGTTGGTGTCACTTAAATTTAAGGGCGTGGGACCCGCGGGCATGGACATTTACGAAGCACAATTTGAACACGGAGCAGAGGAGTGGCGAATCAGTTTGGCTCCCGACGGCAAAATCGCAGGCGCAATGGTTCGAGCAATCCCGTGAACTCTAGGTCGCTAACACGGCACAATCGCATCAAGTCTAGCGATTGCTCTATTGCTCTTACTTGATGGTGTCACTTAAATTTAAGGGCGTGGGACCCGCGGGCATGGACATTTACGAAGCACAATTTGAACACGGAGCAGAGGAGTGGCGAATCAGTTTGGCTCCCGACGGCAAAATCGCAGGCGCAATGGTTCGAGCAATCCCGTGAACTCTAGGTCGCTAACACGGCACAATCGCATCAAGTCTAGCGATTGCTCTTACTTGATTTTGTCTTCGCCTTCGGCGCCTGGAGCAGGGTGTTCGACTCCCTGCTGAGCTTCGGCTTCTTCCATAGCTCGCTTGGTTTCCTCGGCGCGCTTGGCGCGGGCTTCGCCGCGCTTCTGACGCTTTTCGTCGAGGACCTTTTCGCTGCCCAGGAGTTCGATGAAGGCGTTGTCGGCTCCGTCGCCTTTTCGCCAGCCGGTACGGACGATGCGAAGGTAGCCGCCGTTGCGATCGCCGAAGCGTGGTCCGATGGTGTCAAACAATTTGTCGACGGCGGCACCGGTCATCAGGTACGCCAGGGCCTGACGGCGAGCGGAGACATCTCCGCGCTTGCCGAGGGTGATCATTTTCTCGACTTGTGGGCGCATGGCTTTGGCCTTGGGGACAGTGGTCTCAACCCGCTCTTCCAGGATGAGCGAAGTGACCAGGTTCCGCAGCAAGGAGCGGCGGTGCGCGGTGTTACGTCCCAGTTTCCATCCTGCTACTTTGTGACGCATGGCTGAATCCTTTGTTCCGGCGCGGAGGAGCAGATTCCTCACTGCGCTCGGAATGACAAAATTTTGGGGACGGTCGCCCGTCCCCACACTAGCATTCTACAGATCGTTATCGTTGCCGTAGGCTGACGCGGGTAGAATCTGATTTGACGTCGGGCCGGGTACGGCGTTGCCCTGCTCGTCGATCTTCATTCCCAGGCTCAATCCCATCGTGCCTAGAATTTCCTTGATTTCGTTCAGCGACTTGCGGCCGAAGTTTTTGGTCTTGAGCATTTCGGCTTCGGTCTTCTGTACCAGTTCGCCAATCGACTGAATGTTCGCGTTCTTGAGGCAGTTGTAGCTGCGCACCGAGAGCTCGAGTTCCTCAACCGAACGATTGAGGTTCTCGTTCTTGATCTCGGGCTTGCGTTCTTCGGACGACGTCGAGGTCTCGATGTCCTCCTCGAAGTTGATGAAGATGTTCATGTGGTCCTTCAGCAGCTTCGCGGCCAGGCCGATGGAATCAGCCGGCGTGATGGAGCCGTTGGTCCAGACTTCGAGAGTGAGCTTGTCGTAGTCGGTGATTTGCCCGAGACGTGCGGCTTCCACGGTGTAGTTGCACTTGCGCACCGGGGAGTGAACGGAATCGATTGGAATGAACCCGATGCCGAGGTCTTCGTCGAAATTCTTGTCAGCGGAGACGTAGCCGCGGCCGCGCTTGAGGCGCATTTCCATGTCCAGCTTGCCGCCTTCGCTCACCGTTGCGACGTAGACGTCTTTGTCGAGCACTTCAACGTCGGCGTCGGCCTCGATCAACCCTGAGGTGACGACGCCGGGCTGGTCGGCGCGCAGGTAGATGGCTTTAGGGGCGTCGCCGCTGAGCTTGAAGGGAATCTGCTTCAGGTTCAGGATGATGTCGGTTGCGTCTTCGACGACGCCAGGGATCGACTGGAATTCGTGCAGCACGCCCTCGATCTTGACCGCGGTGACCGCGGCTCCTTCGATCGAAGACAGCAGCACGCGCCTCAGGGCGTTGCCGATGGTCGTGCCGAAGCCGCGTTCAAACGGTTGGGCCCAGAAGATGCCGTATTTATCGGTGAGGGTCGAAGTATCGACCGCTAGACGTTTCGGTTTTTGAAAACCTCTCCACAGCATTTGTTATTCTCCTTCGGCCGTTTGGCTCAGTCCTGACATCCCTGAACGGGTCCGTGTTGCGTTCAGGTCAGACGTCGGGACAGGCTGATCTGGCTCGAATAGTGGACCAGAAAAACTGTCGTTGGTCGTTGGTCGTCGGCCTTAAGCCTTTTAGCCAACGACCAAGAACGAACGACCAACGACTGCGCTCTACTTGCTATACAGTTCGACGATCAACTGCTCATTCACCGGCAGATGGATATCTTCGCGCTTGGGCAAGGATAAAACCTTTCCCTTGTAGTGGTCGCGATCGATTTCCAGCCAAGTCGGTGCGTTCTGGTGGCTAGCGAATTCCTTCGCCGGTTCGAGAATCGCCAACTTGAGGCTGCCTTCGCGGATAGCAATCTCCTCGCCAACACTTACCTGGTAAGAGGGAATGTTGACCTTGCGGCCATCCACCTGAACGTGGCCGTGTCGCACCAACTGACGCGCCTGGCGGCGGGATACGCCGAAGCCAAGGCGATAGACGACGTTGTCGAGACGGCGTTCAAGCTGTTGCAGAAGCAGTTCGCCGGTCACGCCCTTGGTGCGCGCGGCCTTCTCGAAATAGTTGCGAAACTGGCCTTCCTGGGCGAAGTAAATACGCTTGGTCTTCTGCTTCTCTCGAAGCTGCAGGCCGTAGCCCACGATTTTCGACTTGCGGTCCTTGCCGTGCTGGCCAGGAGCAAAATTGCGCTTCTCGATGGGACACTTATCGCTGAAGCATTTGGTGCCTTTGAGGAACAGCTTCATGCCCTCGCGGCGGCAGAGACGACAGACGGGATCGGTATAACGTGCCAAGTTGCTTCTCCTTTAGATGACCGGTTTACAGGTTTGGCTTCACCCTTCGTCCCGGACGAAATTCAGTTGTTGGTCTTTGGTCGTTCGTCGTTGGCCAACGACTGACGACTAACGACGGTTTTTTACACTCTACGGCGCTTCGGCGGACGGCAGCCGTTGTGCGGGATCGGGGTGGCGTCTTTAATGTTGCGCACCTCAATGCCGGACGCGGCCAGCGCGCGGATGGCGGACTCGCGGCCTGAACCGGGGCCGCTGACTCGCACCTCGACGCTGCGCACACCATGATCGCGCGCCATTACTGCGGCGTTCGATGCGGCCTGTTGGGCGGCAAATGGCGTTCCCTTGCGGGATCCGCGGAATCCCAGGGAACCGCTGCTTTTCCACGAGAGCACATTCCCGGCCTGATCGGCGATGGTCACGATCGTGTTGTTGAACGAAGCCTGGATGTGCGCAATGCCGTGGGAGACGTGCTTGCGCTCCTTCTTCTTGAACGTCTTCTTCTTGCCTTTTTTCTCTGGGGCCGCGGGGCCGCCTGCTGCTGCTGGTTTTGCCATAGTCTTTCAGTCCTTGGTCGTCGGCCGTTCGTCGTTGGTCATTTCATGCGAATGACCAAGGACTAACGACCATCAACGGCTTTTAAGTCTTTGTCGCTGTCTTCTTCTTCGCCGCTACTGTGCCTTTGCGCGGACCTTTTCGGGTGCGGGCGTTGGTGTGCGTACGTTGTCCGCGGACTGGCAGATTCCTACGATGACGGTATCCACGATAGGAACCGATTTCGATGAGCCGCTTGATGTTCATCGAAACTTCCTTGCGCAGGTCTCCTTCGACCAGACCTTCGGCTTCGATGACCTGGCGGATGCGGTTGACCTCGTCTTCGCCCAGGTCTTGAACCTTCTTCATCGGCTCGACCTTCGCCTGGTCGAGAATGCGCGCGGCGCGCGGATTGCCGATTCCGTAGATGTAGGTCAGCGCGATATTAATGTGCTTATTGCGCGGAAGGTCGATGCCTGCAATGCGTGCCATGTTTGTCCTTTGTCCCTTGTCTTTATCATCCCTGGCGTTGCTTGTGTTTGGAAGTCTCGCAGATCACTCGCACCACACCTTTGCGGTGAATGACCTTGCACTTATCGCAAATTTTCTTTACTGATGCTCGCACTTTCATAAATTCTTCCTTCTTCTGTCATTCCGAGGAGCGAAGGCAACGAGGAATCTCGGGTTTTCTCCGAGCCGCGAAGAATCGGGATGACAACCTTCATTTATAGCGGTACACGATTCGTCCGCGATTCAGATCATACGGCGAAAGCTCGACGGCAACTTTGTCGCCCGGCAGGATGCGAATGAAATTCTTCCGCATCTTGCCGGAAACGTGCGCCAGCACCTGGTGCTTGTTTTCGAGTTCGACTTTGAACATGGCATTGGGCAGCGGCTCAAGAACCGTTGCCATCACCTCAATCGCGTCTTCTTTGCTCATCGACTCCTTAAAGAATGCTTTTGGCTGTTAGCTCTTGGCCTTTAGCTAAAAGCCAAGAGCCAAAGCTAATAGCTCTATTGCGTCAAAATCACCGGACCTTCTTTTGTCACCGCCACGCAATGTTCAAAATGAGCGCTGCAGCTTCCGTCGGCGGTTACCGCTGTCCACTTGTCATCCAATACGCGAGTGCCGGGCTTTCCAAAATTTACCATCGGTTCAATGGCGAGAACCATGCCTTCCCGCAGCCGGGCGCCCTGCCCACGGGCTCCGAAGTTGGGGACTTGCGGCTCTTCGTGGAGCTTGGTTCCGATGCCGTGTCCGACAAACTCACGCACAACACTGAAACCGTTAGCCTCTACAAATTCCTGCACCGCCGCGCCTACATCGCCAACTGCATTGCCCACCCGCGCCTGCTCGATGCCCTTGTACAACGAGACTTCCGTCACCTCGAGCAGCTTGCGAACTTCCGGCTTGACCGAATCGTCGACCGGTACTGTGATCGCAGCGTCGCCGTAGTATCCATCGAGAACCACACCGCAATCGATGGAAACAATGTCGCCTGCTTTCAGCACCCGTTTCTCCGACGGAATGCCGTGCACGATCTCTTCGTTCACTGATGTGCAAAGCACGCAAGGATAATCGTAATATCCCTTGAACGCGGGCTTCGCGCCCAGGTCTTTGATCTTTTTCTCGGCGGCGCGCTCCAGATCCATGGTCGTGGCTCCCGGAGTTACCAGTGCGCGAACGTGATCGAGCACTTCCCGAACGATGCGGCCACTGCTCCGCATACGCTCGATTTCGGCCGTCGATTTACAAACAATTGCCATCCCGGTGCTCAATCACATAGAACATCTGCCCGGTAACCTCGCCCACAGGCAGATCGCCGTTTACCGAAACCAGGCGTCCCTTGTGCTCATAGTATTCCGCCACAGGGCGGGTCTGCCGATCGTACGTTTGCAGACGTTCCCTGATCACTTCCTCGCGATCATCGCTGCGGATTATCAGCGGGGAACCGTCAACATCGCAAATGTCGGCGACGCGAGGTGGCTGGAAATAGACGTTATAGATGTGTCCGTTGGCGAGACAAGTCCTTCGCCCGGTGATCCGCTTTACTAATAGATTATAGTCCACGTCGATGCGGATCACAATTGGGAGGCACTTGCCACCGTGTAAATTGTCAAAGACCTCGCTCTCAAAAAAGGCGTCAAGCCAGCCAGCTTGTTTGGCGGTACGTGGGAACCCGTCAAGGATGAACCCGCGCTCGCAATCCGCTTCACGGAGCCGCCAAGCCACCATGTCGCAAACCAGATCATCGGGAACCAGTTCGCCACGGGCCATAACGGCCTGGGCCTGTATGCCCAACTCGGTGCCGCGCTGTACGTTGGCTCGCAGGATGTCTCCGGTGGAGATCTGCGGGATACCGTAGTGGTCGGCAATGCGCTTGGCCTGCGTGCCCTTGCCCGCACCCGGTGGTCCAAGCAACACGACTGGCCCGATGTTTTGCGAGGTTTCCATCGAACTGACCTAAAACGTCCCCTGCTTCCAGGCGCACTCGGTCAGCTCCATAACCACCCGCCGACCGGGCGGTACGGCAACCTCAAACCTTCCTTATGTCCAACTGCGGCGGCCGCGAATGCGTCCGCTGCGTGGAGTAAATCCGTCGTAGTGGCGCATGATGAGCTGTGCTTCAATCTGCGTCACCGTATCCATCGCTACGCCGACCACGATCAGCAACGACGTGCCGCCGAAATAGAACGTTACGCCCAGACCGTTGGTCATCCAGGTGGGCAGGCGCTCGAAAAATGCTCCGATCGGTCCGTACAGGTGATTGAGATGGATTCCCGTGATCATCCATTCTGGAATGAAGGAAATGATGATCAGATACAGAGCGCCTACCAGAGTGATCCGGGTCAGGATCTCATTGATGTGGTCGGCGGTTCGCTTACCCGGCCGAATGCCAGGAATAAACCCGCCATACTTCCGCATGTTGTCGGCAACCTCGTTGGGGTTGAAGACGATCGACACATAGAAGTACGCGAAGAAAATAATGCCCACCGCATAAAGAAACGTGTAGAGCGGCTCGCCCCAGCCCAGCCAGTGAATCAGATCTCCAAAGTACCGATTGTTGCGCAGGCCATATCCCATGGTCTGAGGCATGGTCAGAATGGAAGAGGCAAAAATCACAGGCATCACACCGCCCGCGTTGACTCGCAGGGGCAGATGCGTAGATTGGCCTCCCATGACTTTGCGGCCGACCACGCGCTTGGCGTACTGCACCGGAATGCGGCGTTCGCTGCGCTCCACATACACGATGAACGCCACGATCAGGATCATGATGCCCACGAGCAGAATCATGGCGGGTGCGGTAAAGGCGCCCCAGGCGTTGGTGCGAACTTTGTCGATCAGGTCAGCGACGCCGCGCGGAAGACCTACGACGATGCCGGCGAATATCAGGAGTGACATGCCGTTGCCGACGCCGCGTTCGGTAATCTGCTCGCCCAGCCACATGATGAACGCGCTTCCCGTGGTCAGAGTGAGCATGGTCATCAGGATGAAGGGAACACCGGGGTTGACCACGAAATCGCCCGATTTTTCGAGACTGATGGCGATGCCGAGGGATTGAACCGAACTCAAGATGACGGTTAAATATCGCGTCCACTGGGTGATTTTCTTGCGTCCCAGCTCGCCTTCTTTCTGTAACTTCGCGAGCGGCTCGTAAACCACGGTCAAAAGCTGCAGAATGATCGATGCCGTGATATACGGCATGATTCCGAGCGCAAAAATCGTGAGGCGGCGGAGCTGACCGCCAGAGAACAAGTCGACAAAACCTAAGAATGTACCCTTGTTCTGTTCGAAGAATTGCTGCAGCTTGTCCGCATTCACTCCCGGCGTGGGAATGTGCCCACCCAGGCGGTAAACCGCCAGCAGCCCCAGCGTAAAGAGAATTCGCTTGCGCAGGTCGGGGATGCGAAATACGTTGGCTAATTTCTCGAGCATTACTGCAAGACCTCAAACTTGCCGCCAGCTTTGGTGATTTTCTCTTGCGCCGACTTGGAAAATTTGTGGGCGTGTACGGTGAGCGCGGTCGAGAGCTCTCCGTCGCCAAGGATCTTGACCGGGTGTTTGGTGCTGATGACGCCGGCCTTGCGCAGTATCTCGGGAGTGATGGTGGTCTCACCGAGAGCAGCCAGCTTCTCCAGGTTTACGATGTTGTATTCCTTGCGGAAAATGTTGGTAAAACCGCGCTTGGGCATGCGGCGATGGAGCGGCATCTGGCCGCCTTCAAAGCCACGCATCATTCGCGAACCGCTGCGCGAACGCTGGCCCTTGTGTCCGCGCGTGGACGTCTTGCCCATGCCAGAACCCATACCGCGGCCGACGCGCTTCTTGCCGGAGTTCGCCTTCTTCGGTGCTCGAATATTCGACAGATTCATAAGTCAGCCCTCAGCTACTGCACGATTTCGACCAGGTGCGGAACCTTGGCCACCATGCCGCGAATGGCGGGGTTGTCCGGCCGCTCGATCACCTGGTTCAACCGCGTGAAGCCCAGCCCTTTGACTACCAGCTTCTGTTTTACCGGGGCACAAATCGCGGAACGCACCCACTTCAGATGGATCTTTCCGCCGCCCGCATTCGATTTCTTTGCCGTCATTCCAAACTCCGTCCTACAACTCTTCTGCAGTCTTGCCACGCATTGCGGCGACATCAGCCCGGTTCTTCAGTTTCTTCAGGGCATCAAACGTCGCTTTAATGACATTGTGCGGGTTGGTTGTCCCGATCGATTTGGTGAGCACATTCTGAATACCAGCCGACGTCATGACGGCACGCACTGCACCGCCGGCGATCACGCCCGTGCCTTCGGGGGCGGGCTTCAGCAGCACCATCCCCGATCCGAAGCGCCCCAGCACAATGTGCGGGATGCTGGTTTGCGTGAGGTTGATCCTCATCAGATTCTTCTTCGCCGACTCAATTCCCTTGCGAATAGCCTGGGGAACTTCTTTGGCCTTCCCCGAGCCGTATCCGACCACAGCGGAACTGGGATCTCCGACCACCACCAGAGCAGCAAAGGAAAGATTCTTGCCTCCTTTGACCACCTTGGTGACCCGGTTAATTGCCACTACCTGATCTTTCAGTTGGTAGGAACCCGCATCAAGCTTCTTAATGACTGTTGGCATTCTTTGACTCTCATTTCCCCATCTTGTAATTTTGTAATCGGGTAATTGAGTAATTTGAAAATCCGGACCGCCGTTCAAATTACAAAATTACCAAATTACTCAATTACCCAATCCACGTAGAACTGCAACCCAGCTAAAATTGCAAACCGGCTTCGCGGGCTGCGTCTGCCAACGCTTTCACTCGGCCGTGATAGATATAACCTCCGCGATCAAAGACGACCTTGCTGATTCCTTTGGCTTTCGCCCGCTCTGCGATCAGCTTGCCGACTTCCTTGGCCGAGGACACGTTTCCGCCGGTGCGCCGCTCGCCCTTTTTGCCCTCAGCGGAATGCGCGAAGACTACGGTGTTGCCCTGCAAATCGTCGATCAGTTGCACATAGATGTGGTTCAGCGAACGGTATACGTTCAGCCGCGGCCGCTCCGAAGTTCCGAGGATCTTCTTGCGAATGCGCTCGTGCACGTGCCGGCGGTTGGTGTTTTTCGATGTCCGAGTAAGCATAAAAATGTCCTTGGTCCTTGGTCGTTGGCAAAACCAAGAACGCGTTCTCACAAATCCGTCGCCTGTCATGGTTGCTGTTGGCCAACGACGAACGGCCAACGACCAACGACGAATTACTTCGCTCCGGTCTTGCCCACTTTCTTCTTCAGGCGCTCGCCTGCATAACGCACACCCTTATTCTTGTACGGGTCGGGCGGACGCAGGCTGCGCATTTCGGCGGCGACCTGCCCGACTCTCTGGCGGTCGATTCCGGTGACGCTCAGCTTGGTCTGCTTGGGATCTACCGTCGCTTCAATGCCGACAGGCAATGGATATTCGATCAGATGAGAATAACCAAGGCTGAACACGACCGTATTCTTGCCCTTCATTTCGGCGCGATAGCCAATGCCGACGATTTCGAGGTCCCGAGTCCATCCCTTGGTGACCCCTTCGACCGCGTTGTTGACCAGGGCGCGGGCCAGGCCATGCACGGCAGCTTGGGAATCGTTCTCGCGTACCGCGATGAGATGTCCGTCCTGCTGCTGGACTTTAATCCCCGCAGGCAGGTGCGTGTCCAATTTGCCCTTCGGACCCTGGACAGCAACTGTATCGCCTTCAATCTTGACCGTGACTCCCTTGGGGAGCGGGATCGGTTTTTTTCCAATTCGTGACATAAATTCAGCTCTCAGCCTCTCGCTGTAGAGACGTTGCTTGCAACGTCTCAGACGCAGCAAGCTGCGTCTCTACCTAAGCTTCTTACCAAACTTCGCAGAGCAACTCGCCACCCAGACCTTGCTTGCGCGCCTGACGTCCGGTCATCACACCGCGGGGCGTGGTGAGAATGTTGATGCCCATCCCGCCCAGTACGCGGGGGATCTCGGTCCGCCTCACGTAGACCCTGCATCCAGGCCGGGAGACGCGGTTCACATTCGAGATCACCGCTTCGTTGTTGTTGGCGTATTTCAGGTAGACGCGCAGGATCTTGTGCCCTTCCTCCTCCGTCGCCTTGAAATTGGAGATATAACCCTCTTCCTTCAGGATGCGGGCAATCTCCAGCTTCAGCTTGGAGGCAGGAATATCCACCTTCTGGTGCCGGGCGCTAATCGCATTGCGAATTCGCGTCAGCATATCTGCGACCGGATCGGTCAACCTCATGCGTTCCTTCTCCTCAATCGTCCGTTTGCTTCGGCCATTCTTGCTGTGCGCCGAAGAACCCGCGACGACGTCTGTAACCGTACTGCTTACGGCGCGGCTGAAGCCGCGTCCTTCCCCAACTACCAGGACGACTTCGAGACCCCGGGAATCTCTCCACGCAGCGCCAAGCCCCGGAAGCACAGGCGACAGATGCCGAACTTGCGCAGAAAAGCGCGCGGACGCCCGCAGATCTGGCAGCGGTTGTGCCTTCGCGTGGAAAATTTCGGCTTCGGCGCCTTGTTGTCACGCGCCTTACTAAACACTTCTTGTATCTTTTTGTCTTTAACTCGTTTTGCAGTGGTCAAACTTGGCTCCTAACTCTTAACTTTGTACCGCCGCCATCTTACCGACCAAAATACGGGTTACGCCCGGAACGGCATGCCGAGATGACGCAGCAGAGCCCGCGATTGGTCGTCGCTGCGGGCGGTGGTGACAATCGTGACGTTCATGCCCTTCTGCTTGTCCACCTTGGCGTAATCAATCTCCGGGAAAATCAACTGGTCGTGCAAGCCCAGTGTGTAATTCCCGCGGCCATCGAATGACTTCGTCGAAACTCCCTTGAAGTCGCGCACCCGAGGCAGCACAACATTCACTAACCGATCGAAAAATTCGTACATACGGTCGCCCCGCAAAGTCACCATCGCACCGATTGCCTGGCCCTCGCGCACCTTGAAAGCCGCAATCGACTTCTTGGCGCGGGTCACTACCGGCTTCTGGCCGGTAATCTGGCCCAGTTCATTCACCGCCGGATCGAGGATCTTCGCGTTCTGCGTGGCTTCGCCCACACCCATGTTGACCACGATCTTGTGCAGATGCGGCACCGCCATGGGGTTCTTGAGGTCGAATTCCTTCATCAGCGTGGGAGCAACTTCCTTTTGAAAGCGCGCCTTCAGCCGCGGCGTGTCTTTGGCACTATGACGCGCGACTGCCGGAGCCTTCTGCTCTTCCTGCTGCCCGCCCTTTTTTTCTTTTTTATCTTTTGCCATTGCTTAACTTGCCTTCTCTCACGGTTTCGGAAGAGTTTTTCGCTGTCCGCTCTCAGCCTTCAGCGAAAACCCTTTGTCCGGTTCGTAAGCCCCTTCAAACTATTGTCTGCGACTGACCGCTGAGAGCTGACAGCTACTTATCCAGCGTCGTTCCGCACTTCTTGCACACCCGCACCTTCCGATCGCCGCGGACTTCATGACCGATGCGCACCGGTCCGCAGGTCGAGCAGACAAGTTGCACGTTCGACAGCGCGATGCGGCTCTCCTGCTCGGCAATCCCGCCCTTCACATTGCGCTGGGGGTTAGGACGCACGTGCTTTTTCACCAGCATGACGTGTTCGACAAGAATCTTGTTGTCGTTCGGAAACACCCGCAGGACGCGGCCTTCCTTGCCCTTGTCCCGGCCGGTGATCACCTTCACCGTATCGTTCCGCCGAATATCGACTCGCTTATGTTCGGTGCTTACAGTATGCATTTCGATCTCTCAATCTCAGCCTGCCCCTACAGAACTTCGGGTGCCAGGGACACAATCTTCAAAAACTTTTTCTCGCGCAGTTCGCGGGCCACCGGTCCGAAAACACGGGTTCCCACCGGTTCGCCAGCTTCGTTGATCAGCACTGCCGCGTTTTCATCGAAGCGGATATACGTGCCGTCACGGCGACCATACTCCTTGTGAGTACGCACAATTACCGCTTTGACGACGGTCCCCTTTTTCACCTGTCCGTCTGGCGAAGCCTCTTTCACGCTGGCGGTGACCACATCGCCCAGGCCAGCCCGCAGTCCGGTCGAGCCACCGAGCGGCAGAATGACCTGCAGTTTGCGGGCGCCGGAATTGTCGGCGACCTCGAGCCAAGTTCTCATCATCACGGCCATAATTCAGTCCCCCTCAAGGCTCTGCGCTTACTTAATGTCGCCTACTTAACATCAGTGGCAATCTCCGGCACCAGCGCGGTCTTGCGAACAATCTGCTTCAGCCGCCAGCGCTTCAGCTTGGATAGCGGACGGGTCTCTTCCAGGCGCACTACATCGCCGATGCGAGCTTCGTTCTTTTCATCGTGAGCGTAGAACTTTTTCGCCTTCGAAACCACGCGGCCATAAAAAGCGTGCGACTTCTTGCGCACCACCGAAACCACAATGGTCTTCTTCATCCGGTTGGAAACTACCTCGCCAACCACTTCCTTGCGCCGGCCCGCTGCCTGAGTGTGTTGCGTGTTTGTTTCTGGCATTACTTGCTCTCCGTTTTGGGGCTGGCGGCGAGTTCACGCTCACGGCCGATGGTCTTCACCCGCGCGATGTCACGCCGCATGCCGCGAATCTTCTTCAGGCTCTCGGTCTGTCCCATATTGAGCTGGAACTTCAGCTTGAAGAGCTGATCATTCAGATCACGCTCCTGGTGGAGAAGTTCTTCGTCGGTCAGGTTGCGGATTTTTTCCGATTTCATAAGTCAGTTCTCACTCTCAGTGCGCCGCCGATTCGCGCTTCACGAATCGTGTCCGCAAAGGCAGTTTGTGCGAAGCCAGACGCATGGCCTCGGAAGCATCCTGCGGCGTGACCCCTTCCATTTCAAACAGGATCTTGCCGGGACGAACTACCGCGACCCAGTGATCCGGCGCTCCCTTGCCTTTTCCCATACGAGTTTCTGCCGGCTTCTTGGTCACGGGTTTGTCCGGGAACAGGCGAATCCAGATTTTGCCGCCGCGCTTGACGAAACGTGTCATGGCAACCCGGCTGGCCTCGATCTGCCGGTCAGTAATCCAACCTGGTTCGAGTACTTTCAATCCGTAGTCCCCAAAAGCCAGCTCGCTGCCGCGCCAGGCTTTGCCAGTCATGCGCCCGCGTTGCTGCTTGCGGTACTTTACTTTCTTTGGCATCAACATAAGTCAGCTCTCTCAGTACAGACGTTGCTTGCCACATCTCAGCCGGCAGCGTCCGGGAGACGTAGCCAAGCTACGCTTCCACAACAACTCGTTAAAATGCGCCCCCGACCTGTTGCGGTTCGCGCTTCTTTGCCGCGGGCAGAATCTCGCCTTTGTAGACCCAGCACTTCACGCCGATGACACCGTACGTAGTCCGGGCTTCGGTGAAACCGTAATCGATGTCGGCTCGCAGCGTGTGCAGCGGCAAACGGCCCTGCAGATACCATTCGGAGCGGGCGATTTCATTTCCGTTCAGACGTCCGCTGACGCGAACCTTGATTCCCTTGCAACCGAAACGCAGCGCGGAGTCTACTGCTTTGCGCATGGCGCGCCGAAAACCCACGCGCTTTTCGAGTTGCAGTGCGATCGACTCCGACACCAGCTGCGCATCGAGTTCCGGCTTGTGAACCTCCTGAATGTCGATATAGATCTCGCGGCCATTCATGCGTTTCTGCATGTCCGCCTTGAGCTTGTCGATCTCGGCGCCCTTGCGTCCGATAATGATTCCCGGACGCGCGGTCTTAATGATGACGCGCAGCTTGTTGCCCGGACGCTCAATCTCAATCGAGCTGACGCCCGCCGACTTGAGCTTGTCCTTCAACTCATTCTTCAGCTTGACGTCCTCGAGCAGCTGCTTGTCATAATCCCGCTCGGCAAACCAGCGCGACTTCCACGGCTTGGTGTAGCCGAGGCGAAAACCATAAGGATGAACTTTTTGTCCCATCGTCTCTCCTAGATCAACCTAGCAACGACCCTGACGAATCCTATCGTGCTCCCGCAAACTTCTTGGCAACCTTAGCCTTGCTTTTCCCCACCGGCGCTTTTCCTTTGGCTTTGGTGCGGGACTTCGACGAACCCGTCGACGTGCCGCTCACTCTCTCTGCGCCCACGACGTTCGCCACCGTCTCTCCACTCTTACCCCGTTCCGCCAGCTCGATTTCGATGTGCGAGATGCGCCGGACGTAGTGATAAGCGCGACCCATCGGAGCCGGGCGAATCCGCTTCATCCGCGGCCCATCGTTGGCCACGGCGCGTTTCACATATAGGCGGTCCACATCAACGTCCAGACCCTTTTCCGAACTCAGATAGTTGGCATTCTCCAGCGCCGAGCGGAGCAACTTCTCAACCGTCGCCGCAACCCGCTTCTTGGTGAAGATCAGCGTGTTGAGCGCATCCTCTACCCGGCGGCCCTTGATCAGATCCAGCACCAGGCGAGCCTTTTGCGGCGAGACGCGCATAAAACGTGCTTGAACTCGAAATTCCATCTTGCGTCTCCTTTACGCCTTGGGCGCCGGGGCTGCCGGAGCCGCTCCCGCCGCTGGACTCGGAGCGCCCGGTCCACCCGGGATACCAGCCGGCCTGGCTGCCGTCTCGGTCGCCGCTCTCATCGAGTGGCCTTTGAACTGGCGGGTGAAGCTAAACTCGCCCAGCTTGTGGCCCACCAGGTTCTCGGTGATGTACACCGGAATAAACTTCTTGCCGTTGTGTACGGCGATAGTGTGGCCCACCATCTCCGGAACGATGGTTGAGCGCCGCGACCAGGTGCGGAGCACCTTCTTCTCGTTGCGCGAGTTCATGCCTTCCACCCGCGTTTGCAGGAAACCATCCACGAACGGCCCTTTTTTTGTTGAACGTGCCATAAAGTCAGCTCTTAGCCTTTAGCTCTTAGCCAGTAGCTTGCAGCTCTCGGCTGCCAGCTACAAATTTTGTATTCCTTTGTTACTTCTTACCGCGCCGGTTGACGATAAATGCGTCCGTGCGCTTGTTGTTTCGCGTCTTGTATCCGCGGGTCGGCTGGCCCCACGGGGTCACTGGATGACGGCCACCGGAAGTCTTGCCTTCACCGCCGCCGTGCGGGTGATCCACCGGGTTCATGGAAACACCGCGATTGTGCGGCCGCTTCCCCAGCCAACGCGAACGTCCGGCTTTGCCGATGGTGACATTTTCGTGATCGAGATTCCCAACCTGGCCAATCGTCGCCATGCATCCCTGCGCAACTTTGCGAATCTCGCCGGAAGGCAGCTTGACCAGCGCGTACTCGCCTTCCTTGGCAACCAATTGAGCCGCGCCGCCCGCCGAACGCACCATCTGCGCGCCCTTGCCCGGCTTCAACTCGACATTGTGAATGGTGGTGCCCGGAGGGATGTTGTGCAACGGCAGCGCATTGCCCACCAGAATATCGGCATCGGGACCACTCAACACTTTTTGTCCAACCTTCAACCCGTCCGGCTGCAAGATGTACCGCTTCTCGCCATCGGCATAACTTAGTAGAGCGATCCGCGCCGAGCGATTGGGGTCATACTCAATCGTAGCCACGGTAGCGGGAATCCCGATCTTGTCACGCTTGAAGTCAATAATGCGCAATTTGCGCTTGTGGCCGCCACCAATAAACCGCATGGTGGTCTGGCCCGAATTGCGCCGGCCGCCGGTCCGCGGCTTCGGTTCGAGCAGCGGCTTGTGGGGCTGCGTGCTAGTAATATCGTCGTTGACCAGCGTGGTGCGATAACGCAACGTCTGGGTTGTCGGTCTGTAAGTCTTGATTGCCATAAATCAACTCTTAGCTTCTAGCTCTTAGCTCTTGTTTGCCAATGCGGTCACCCGGGTCGGCTAACGACCAACGACGAACGACCCACGACTATAAGTTCTGCGCGTACTCCGGCATTTTTTCGCCAGCCTTCAGCCGCACATACGCCTTTTTCCAATCCGGACGGTAGCCGGCAAACTTTCCCCGCCGCCGTTCTTTTCCCGGATAAGTGGCGGTGCGGACAGAATGCACCTTCACCTTGAAAATCCCCTGCACCGCTTCCTTGATTTCTGTCTTAGTCGCCGCCGTAGCCACCTGAAAAACCAGCGTGTTCTGGTTTTCCTTGATCGCGAGACCCTTTTCGGTAATCACCGGACGCCGAAGAATCTGGTATGCGGATTTCATCAGGCCACCTCCGCCGCTTTTTCATGTCGCGTCCGGCGCCGCGGAGAGCGCGAAGCTTTCTTCCGCGCCTCTCCTTCGCCTTCCGCCGGCTTATGTTGCCGTTTCGAAATGGAACTCTTCAGCGAAATCTGCAGCTTCTCGATCGCCGGCTGCGAAAAGATCGCCCGGTCGTAGCGCAGCAGGTGATAAGGATGCACCTCGTTGCCGTTCACCAACTCGACTCCCTGAAGATTTCGCGAACTCAAGGCCAGATTGCGATTTTCATGCTTGGGAACCTCGACCAGCAGCGCCGTGCTATCGACTTTAAGCGCATCCAGAGCCTCGCGGAACTGCTTGGACTTGGGCTCCTTCACGTCAAATGCATTCACGATGATCAGCTTGCCGTCCGCAAACTTGGAAGCCAGCGCGGAGCGCAACGCTCCCAGCAATTTCTTGCGGGGAAAAGCGTAGTCGTAAGACCGCGGCTGCGGACCGTGCACTGTCCCGCCGTGCCGCCACAATGGCGAACGAATCGAACCGACGCGAGCCCTTCCAGTGCCCTTTTGTTTCCAAAGTTTCTTGCCAGCTCCGGAGACCAGTTTCTTGTTCTTAGTCGCGTGAGTTCCGGCCCGATGGGCAGCGCGGTAATGTTTTACCGCCTCCCACAGCAGGTCCTCGTTCACTGCGCCGAAGACCTCGTCAGCCAGTTCGAGGCTGCCGACTTTAGCTCCGCTCAGATTGTGAATGTCAATGGTTGCCATAACTCTTAGTCCTGCTCCGAAACCAACTAGCCACTGAGAACCGAGAACTGCTGTTCTTCCATTTGTTGCCTAGGCCAAAGACCAAGCACCGCCGCTAAGTCTTCTTGGCCGCCCGCTTGGCTGCCTTCAACGGGTCAACCGTGGCTGATCCGGCAAATCCACGCCGCTCTCTGGGCGGTTTCTTGGCCTTCGTGATCACCAGATACCCGCCCCTGGGGCCGGGCACACTGCCTTCGACGACCAGCAAGTTGTCTTCCTTGTCCATGCCGAGGACGCGCAAGTTGCGCACAGTCACCCGGTCCACGCCCATGTGCCCCGACATCCGCATACCCTTGAACACACGCGACGGAAACGCGGACGAGCCAATCGATCCCGTGATCTGAAACATCGAACCATGCGATTTAGGACCGCCGGCGAAATGATGCCGCCGGACTACGCCGGAAAAACCACGCCCCTTGCTAATACCGACGACATCCACGAATTTCTCGCCATCGAAAATGTCCACCAGCACGCGATCGCCAGCTTTGACTAGTCCGTCGCCATTGGCCTCTGACTTCTCTTCGACTTCGATTGGAACCTCGCGCATGAACTTGACCGGTGGCAGATTGTTCTTGCCCAAGTGTCCCCGAGCCGGCTTGGTCAACCGCGACTCTTTCACGAACTCAACCAGACCGATCTGGGCCGCAACGTAGCCGTCTTTGGTCTGCGTCTTGTGCTGCGTGATCACGCAAGGCCCAGCCTGCAGCACGGTCGCGGGATGAACGTCGCCCTTGTCGTCAAAGAGCTGCGTCATGCCGACCTTCTTGCCTAAGATTCCAGTTATCTTTGCCATATTTCTCTCCGCTAAACCCAGCATGGCCGTTTGGCTATTGGCTGGGGCGTCTCGCTCCAAACTGAAGGCCGAGAGCTGACGGCTGAAAACTACTTATGTTCCTTGCCGAATGCCTTGATCTCGACATCCACACCTGCGGGCAAGTCGAGCTTCATCAGCGCGTCGACAGTCTGCTGCGTTGGTTCAAGAATATCCAACAGCCGCTTGTGCGTACGAATCTCGAATTGCTCCCGCGACTTTTTGTCCACGTGCGGAGAACGCAGCACGCAGTACTTGTTCTTCATCGTGGGCAAAGGAATCGGCCCCGCGATCTGCGCGCCCGTGCGCTTCGCGGTCTCGACGATCTCACCCGTGGACTGATCCAGGATGCGGTAATCGTAAGCCTTCAACCGAATACGAATTCTTTCTTTTCCAATCACGTTGAACTCTCGCTAGCCCCTCCCGGCTGTCCGGGAAGAAAGAACTGGCGGCAAGCTGCAGGCCGCAGATTTTTGCTACGTCACAATCTCGCTGATGGTTCCCGCGCCTACGGTGTGTCCGCCTTCGCGGATCGCGAAGCGCAAGCCCTTCTCCATCGCCACCGGTGTGATCAACTCGATCACCAGGCTCACGTTGTCTCCCGGCATCACCATTTCTGTCGCCGCCGGCAACTCCGCCACCCCCGTCACATCCGTCGTCCGCAAGTAGAACTGCGGACGGTATCCTTTGAAGAATGGCGTATGCCGTCCGCCTTCTTCCTTCGTCAAAATGTAAACTTCGGCTTTGAACTTAGTGTGAGGAGTGATCGATCCGCCCTTCGCCAACACCATGCCGCGCTCCACATCTTCCTTCGCGATGCCGCGCAGCAGCAGCCCGGCGTTGTCTCCCGCCAAGCCTTCGTCCAGTTGCTTCTTGAACATTTCGACGCCGGTCACGACCGTTTTGCGCGTGTCGCGGAAGCCCACAATCTCCACTTCCTCGCCCACCTTCACCTTGCCGCGCTCGATTCGTCCCGTCACCACCGTGCCTCGTCCCGAGATCGAAAAAATATCTTCAATCGGCATCAGGAACGGCTTGTCCAGTTCGCGCGCCGGCTGCGGAACACTTTTGTCCACCGCCTCCATCAACGCGTCAATCTGCTTCTCCCACTTCTCTTCACCGTTCAGCGCGCCCAACGCCGACAGCCGAATCACCGGCACGTCATCGCCAGGGAACTTGTAGCTCTTCAGCAACTCGCGCACTTCCAGTTCAACCAGATCCAGCAACTCGGGGTCGTCGACCGCGTCGCACTTGTTCAACGCCACGACGATGTACGGCACGCCTACCTGCCGCGCCAACAGCACGTGCTCGCGCGTCTGCGGCATCGGACCATCGGTCGCCGCGACAACGAGGATCGCACCATCCATCTGCGCCGCGCCCGTGATCATGTTCTTGATGTAATCCGCGTGGCCCGGACAATCGACGTGCGCATAGTGCCGGTTCGCGGTCTCGTACTCCACGTGCGCCGTCGCAATCGTGATGCCGCGCGCCTTTTCTTCCGGTGCGTTATCGATCGAATCAAACGACCGGAACACGATCTTCGGGTTATGCTTCTGCAAAACTTTGGTGATGGCCGCCGTCAACGTGGTCTTGCCATGATCGATGTGACCAATCGTCCCCACGTTGCAGTGTGGCTTATTCCGTTCAAATTTCTCTTTCGCCATTTGCGTCTAGCTCCGTACTGTTGTCTTTCCTTCGACTATCTCTTAACCGTGCCCTGCACCCGGGCAATAATTTCTTCCGACACCGAGCGCGGGGCCTCTTCATACCGCACGAAGTGCATCGAGTATTCAGCGCGGCCCTGGGTGCTCGAGCGCATGTGCGTCGCGTACCCGAACATCTCCGCCAGCGGCACGATCGCTTTGATCACCTGCGAACCGGCACGATGCTCCATGCCCTCGATGCGTCCACGACGCGAACTCAGGTCGCCCATGATGACGCCCGCGTAATCTTCCGGCGTTACTACTTCGACGGACATCACCGGTTCGAGCAACACTGGCGAAGCTTTACGCGCGGCTTCTTTGAACGCCATTGAGCCCGCAATTTTGAACGCCATTTCGTTCGAATCGACGTCGTGATAGCTGCCGTCGTAGAGTGTGGCCTTTACATCGACCATCTCGTAGCCGGCCAGGACACCGCCTTCCATGGCTTCTCGAATGCCCTGATCAATCGGCTTGATGAATTCCTTGGGCACCGAGCCGCCGATGATATCGTTTACGAATTCATAGCCCGCGCCAGGCGCTTGCGGTTCAAGCCTAATCTTCGCGTGGCCATATTGACCGCGACCGCCGGTCTGGCGGATGTATTTGCCTTCAGCTTCCGCCTTCTTGCGAATGGTTTCGCGGTAGGCCACTTGAGGCTTGCCAACGTTCGCCTCGACCTTGTACTCGCGCATCATGCGATCGACGATGATCTCAAGATGCAGTTCGCCCATGCCGCTGATGATGGTCTGCCCACTGTCAGGATCGGTGTGAACTTTAAAGGTTGGATCTTCCTGGGCAAGACGGCCGAGTGCCATACCCATCTTTTCCTGATCGGCTTTGGTCTTGGGTTCGACTGCAACTGAAATCACTGGAACCGCAAACTCAATCGATTCCAGCGCGATGGGATGGGCCTCGTCACAAATCGTGTCGCCCGTGCTGACATTCTTCAAACCCACCGCGGCGCAAATATCGCCCGCCAGAATCTCGTTAATGTCTTCGCGTTTATTGGCGTGCATCTTGAGCAGGCGGCCAATGCGCTCGGTTCGCCGCTTTCCGGCGCAAAGCACTGAGTCTCCGGATTTAACCTGACCAGAGTAAACACGAATGAAAGTCAATTGACCGACGAACGGATCAGCCATGATTTTGAAAGCCAGCGCTGAAAATGGCTCTTTATCGTCTGGCTGACGTGTAATCTCCGCCCCGTTGTCCGGATTCGTGCCTTTTACCTCGCCCGCATCGAGCGGCGAAGGCAAGTAGTCGACGACCGCATCGAGCAGCGGCTGTATGCCTTTGTTCTTGAATGCGGTGCCGACCACTACCGGAAACAATTTCAGATCCATAGTGGACTTACGCAGCGATGCCCGCAGCTCCTCGGCGGAAATCGCCTCGCCCTCCAGGAACTTGTGCAGGATTTCATCGTCGTTTTCAGCGACGGTTTCGACCAACTGCGTATGGAAAGCTTCGGCTTTCTTCTGCAGTTCGGCCGGAATCGGGCCCGTAATATATTCAGCGCCAATCGTGTCGTCCTGCCAGATGATCGACTTCATTTCGATGAGGTCGACCACGCCTTTGAACTTGTCTTCCTGGCCAATGGGAATCTGTATCGCGATCGGCTTGGCGTTAAGACGCTTGCGGATGGTATCGACGGCATGCTCAAAATCCGCGCCCATCTTGTCGATCTTATTAATGAAGCAAATGCGCGGCACGCCGTACTTATCGGCCTGACGCCAGACTTTTTCTGACTGCGGCTGCACGCCGTGGACCGCGTCAAACACAGCAACCGCGCCGTCAAGCACGCGCAGCGAACGCTCCACCTCGGCGGTGAAATCCACGTGGCCGGGGGTGTCGATAATGTTGATGCGGACATCGCGCCAGGAACATGTGGTCGCGGCGGATGTGATGGTGATGCCGCGCTCCTGCTCCTGCTCCATCCAATCCATTGTGGCCGTGCCTTCATGGACCTCTCCGATGCGGTGCGTCTTTCCGGTGTAGAAAAGGATGCGCTCCGTCGTAGTGGTCTTACCAGCATCGATGTGAGCCATAATGCCGATGTTCCTGCACCGTTCTAATGGGACTGTTCTGGGCACGACTTTATTTCTTCTTTCTGGGGCTCGCTGAAAGGTGGCAAGCTACATTTCTACAGTTGCTGTAGAGACATTGCTTGCAATGTCTCTGTTTCTTACCACCGGTAATGTGCGAAGGCCTTATTAGCCTCGGCCATACGGTGAACGTCTTCCTTCTTCTTGATGGCTGCGCCTTTGCCGTTGGCCGCATCCAGCAATTCATTGGTCAACTTGTCGATCATGCCCTTCTCGCCGCGTCCGCGGGAGTAGCTGATCAGCCAGCGAATCGCCAGCGAAGTGCGTCGGTCGGCGTTGACTTCCACTGGCACCTGATAGTTCGCGCCGCCTACGCGGCGGGTTTTGACCTCGAGCAGCGGTTTGGCATTTTCGACGGCTTTCGTGAACAGCTTTAAAGCCTGGTCGCCACCTTTATCCTGCAAGCGGGTCAAAGCCTCATAAAAGATGCCTTCCGCCGTGCTCTTCTTGCCTTGCCACATCATCGAGTTAACAAACTTCGTCACCAGATCCGAACCGTACACCGGATCGGCTTCCACTCTCCGTTTCGCGATATGTCCTTTTCTTGGCATTCAGCTTTTGGCTCCTGGCTCTCAGCTTTTGGCTCGAGCCTTGCAGACGTAGCCGAGCTACGTCTCTACAGAAATTTTTACGCTTTCGGGCGCTTGGCGCCGTACTTCGAACGGCTCTGCTTGCGGCCTGCCACCCCTACCGCGTCCAGCGTTCCGCGAACCACGTGGTAGCGTACGCCGGGCAGGTCTTTCACGCGACCACCTCGAATCAGCACGATCGAGTGCTCTTGCAAGTTATGGCCGACGCCTGGGATGTAAGTCGTGACCTCAATCCCGTTGGTCAAGCGGACGCGGGCAACCTTGCGCAGCGCCGAGTTCGGCTTCTTCGGCGTTTGCGTGTACACACGGGTGCAAACCCCGCGTTTTTGCGGACATCCCTGCAACGCCGGGCTCGCCGTTTTGTATCGCGGCCGCTTGCGGCCATCACGTACTAGTTGATTGAAGGTAGGCACTCTCTGCTGCTCCCTCGGCAACATCGGTTCGCACGCCTATAGGCGCGTCGATACACAGACGCCGCTTTGACTATTCCCTGGCTTAGGGTCTGGCTGGCGATCCGCCAACCATGCTTCTCACCGCGCACAAATGCGATAAGAGATTTTCGGTTTCCCGTTCAGACTGATCAGCGACGACGGTGGCGCCAGGCCCGAATCCAAGAACTCGGGAGGTGCTCCGTTTCGTCCGCTTTGCCCCGCATAGCCTCCCAACGGGCGGAAGGGACGCGCAGGGCATTTCAGCGAGGGCATCTCCGGAACTGTTTCCGAAGACGTATATCTTTAGAGCTCAGCCGCTTTCTTTGGGTCTCTCGCGCACCGAAAACGCGCAGCGAATGAATCCACAGTCTACAGGCAAGCCAGAATGAACTCGCGGAACCCTTCAAATATAGCAACACTCTTGACACATCGTCAACCCTGGTTTGCTGCATCCCAAACAGGAGAGCAAGCGATCATTGCAAGTGAGGTTCGGAACGGGCATTCAAGAGGAAAGAGATCCTTCACTTCGCTTTCAATTCGGGGGACTCCGTAAGACGGCTCAGCTTGCCGAAAAGATTCGCAGCCTCTACACTGGAAATCTTCCGGAGCGAATACATTCCCAGAAGGCGTTGCTCGCCGCGTGGGAGACCATGAGGGCGGGGAGGGTGCATGGGTAGGTGCGGTCTTTTCGGGTTTGCGTTCTTTATTGCTTTTCTCATTTTCGCGTTGGGCGGCCTGGTGGGATGCAGCAGCGGCAGCCCCGTCAGCACCACTAGCTTCGCAGTCCCAGCCAGCATTACCCTGACGCCCAAGTCGAACGCCTCGATGGAGATTGGTACTTTCCAGACGTTCCTAGCAACCGCCATGAGTTCCACCAATACCACAATCGCCGAGCCAATATCCTACCAGTCGAGCAACACCGCAGTGCTGACCATAGCCAGCAATGGACTGGCGTGCGCTGGCAGTTGGGATTCGTTAAGCAACCCGCAGATATGCACGCCGGAAGGGGTGGGCGTAGCCGTTGTCACGGCGACCGCGCAAGGAGTAAGCAGCCCTTCGACTACGGTTTATGTGCATCAGCATATCGATAAAGTCGCGGTGAGCCTGCTTTTGCCGCCGAACCAGCCGCCGCCTGTCAATCCCTGTCTTTCTGTTGGTCAAAGCGCCAACTATCAGGCGAACGCTTACAGCCGTGGTGTAGACGTCACCTCCACGGTCGGAGTCTTCAACTGGCAACTTCTAGACCCGAGTGTGGCAACGCTGAATATTTCCGACAACGCCTTGCTCCAGGGACAGATCCAGGTCACCGCCAAAATTCCCGGCCTCACGCCCCTCTTCGCCACCATTGGCAATGTCACTAGCATTCCGCTAAGTTTCACAACTTGCCCGGTACAATCGATCACTCTCGACGTTACGACTTCCACGGGCACTTCGAAAACCATCACGCCGACGGTGGTTGATACTCTGGGCACGACCATCACCGGAATCCCCCTGACCTGGAGTTCTTCCGAGGCTGCGTCCGTCAGCGTGAGTAGCGCCGGGGGAGCAAGCGGCACTGCGATGGGCGGTACCGCCACCATTATCGCGTCTTGCACCCCGCCCACTTGCAATACGGGTTTCTACCCCTCCTTGCCAATTTATCCGGCAAACGTAGTGACCATGACCATAACTCCTACCGGAACGACCCAGGCCTCTACTGTTTACGTAAGCACTACCAGCTGTGGCACAACCGACGGCTGCATCAGCACGGTCGTTCCCGTGACCACTCCAAATACTTTGGGCAATTTCATCGCCTTGCCGGCGACGCCAAACTCGCTGCTCTTCGACCGGCAAGGAAGCAAGGCTTATCTGGGGACGAACTCCGGACAGTTTGGCACCGTGGGGCTCGCAGTGGTTGATGCCGGGGCGAATACTGCAACTCAGTTTGCATCTCTGCCGGGTAAGGTATTGGCAATATCCCCCGACGGAAATCAGGCCATTATCTCCGACACATCGTCGGAAGATGAGCCAAATCACGTGTTTGTTTTCAACACAACCACCAATGCCGTTTCGACATTTCAGATCACGGGAGCCACCGCGGCCGATTTTTCGCCGGATAGCCTGAAGGCCTACATCGTGGCCGGAAGCACACTCTATGTCTACTCGACCGCCGATGGGCTGCAAACCATTTCTCTCGCCGCTCCGGCCAACGATGTGTCTTTCCTCTCGGAGGGCGCTTTTGCCTACGTAGCCGGAGGCGCTCCTTCGGCGGTTAGCGCCTGGAGGACCTGCGACAACGGCCGCGCCGATACGGTCACCGTTCCGGCACTACCAATTTTTATAAAGACTCTCCCTGGCCCGGCCAAGCTATTGCCGGCAGATACTCCCGACGCGTATCACTTTCTGGCAGTTGATCCTCCTGGCCTAGACATCATCAGCGTGAACACGACACCTTCCGGCTGCACGCCGGCCGTGGCCGATGGGCCGGTCGCATCTTTCAATCTCGGCCAGGGGAACTTTGTTCCCAAGCAGTTGATCATCTCGCAAGATGGCTCGACTGCTTACGTGCTCACTTCGAAT
Organism: uncultured Acidobacteriota bacterium; assembly: GCA_963796095.1. Classification (GTDB taxonomy): domain Bacteria; phylum Acidobacteriota; class Terriglobia; order Terriglobales; family Acidobacteriaceae; genus JABDBE01. The sequence goes on along the minus strand of CAWCKL010000042.1, from coordinate 938,195 downwards.
CTAAACAGCGTGCTGGCGTTCAATATTCCTGGGCAGAACTCGTTTGCGATTCCTCTGGTGGGAAATCCGACGCCTCTCAGCGCCTCGCTCACGCCGGACGGCACCTTGCTCTTCGTCGGCGCCAGCGACGGGATGTTACACATTGTGAGTACCGTGGCAGGCGGTGACACGCAGCAGATACCGTTCCCGCAAGGCCTCTGCCAGAATTCGGTGGGTCAGCCGTTTCCGATCACCTGCAATCCAGACCTGATTGCGGTGAAGCCGTAGAAAGGCAGTCGTTCGGTCGTTAGTCCTTGGTCGTTGGGCTCAGCTATCTGGCTCGGGCGAGATCGGGGCCAACGACGAACGACCAATGACCCACGGCTTTCTTACGCCTTTGGCTTCTCTAGTTCCCGGCCTACGCTGTCCAGCACTCCGTTGATGAAATTCACCGATTCAGGACTGGAAAACTTGCGCGCAATCTCGAGCGCTTCGTTGATGACCACAGCGCGTGGTGTAGAGGGAAAGCTCATCAACTCCGCCACGGCCGAGCGTAGAACATTGCGATCTACGGTGGCCATCCGGTCCATGCGCCAGTGTTCTGCATGACGCTCGATCAAACCGTCGATCTCCGCGGTACGGTCGGTGGCTGTTCGGAAGAGGTCTTCAGCGAAACCACGCACATCTTTCTCGATGGAATGATGCTCGCTCCAGAAAGTGCGCCGGACCTCCTCGGGTGTTTGCCGGCCCATGTCTGCTTGAAACAACATTTGCAGAACAAATTCGCGAGATTTTCGGCGGGTGCCCATGGGAGCTGTCAAGCAATCAGGCTTCAGCTTTCAGTCTACAGGAGATGAGAAGTGCCTCCGTGGGCGCGTTTTTTCGGACGAGCACGACGCTTGGGTTTTCGGCTCTTGCTGAACGCTGAAAGCTGAGAGCTGACAGCTCTTTTGCCAACGACCGCTCCCGTCAGATTCGCCATCTCCACTGCTGCCAGCGCAGCTTCGAGGCCCTTGTTTCCCATCTTCAAACCGGCACGGTCGATGGCCTGTTCCAGCGTCTCGCAGGTAAGCACGCCGAAAGCATGAGGCACCCCAGTCTCCTGCGCGGATTGCCCGATGCCGCGGGTGACTTCATTCACGATAACGTCGTAGTGAGCGGTGTCGCCACGGAGCAGACAACCTAAGCAGAGAATGGCGTCATATTTCCTAGTCTCGGCCAGCTTGCGCGCGGCCAGTGGAATCTCGAAAGCCCCGGGCACACGGACGACCTCGATATCCTTGCGTTTTGCGCCACAGCGCAACAGTCCGTCGAATGCACTTCGAAACAGTCTTTCGGTGATGAACTCGTTAAACCGCGAGACGACGATGCCGAATCGTTTTCCGGCGGCGCTGAGGTTACCTTCACGCGCCTTGACCCCGGACGGGGGCGAGGGCGAATCTTGATTGATGTTTTTCTCCGTGACTCCGTGCCTCCGCGGTGAATTTCGTTCTCGATACGCGCAAATCCGCGGCCGTTTTACTTACCCTTGAACGTTGCCGGACGCTTCTCCAGAAACGCCGTCGTCCCTTCTTTCTTGTCTTCCGAAGCGCATGCAACGGCAAACAACAAGGCTTCGAGGTACAGACCCTCAGCCAGCGTCATCTCCATCCCTTTGTTCACCGCCTCCATGGCGTATTGAACCGCGAGCGGAGCATTGGCAATGATCTTCTGCGCTATCGCCTCGGCGTGCGGAATGAGTTCTGCGGTGGGAACGACTTCATTCACTAATCCAATGCGATAAGCTTCCTGCGCGCTGATCATTTCGCCGGCCAGGACAAGCTGCATTGCGATTCCCTTGCCCACCAGCCTCGGTAAACGCTGCGTCCCGCCGTAGCCCGGAATAATCCCTAGTTTCACCTCGGGCTGCCCAAGCTTCGCGTTTTCGCCGGCCAGACGCATGGTGCAAGCCATCGCAATCTCGCATCCGCCGCCGAGGGCGAACCCGTTGATGCAAGCAATCACTGGCTTGCCCAGGTTTTCGATCAGATTTAGCACGCTCTGCCCGCGATGCGTGTACTCTTTGCCCGAGACCGCGTCATGCTTGGCCAGTTCGGAAATATCGGCGCCCGCAATAAAAGCCTTCTCGCCCGCACCGGTCATGATGACGACGCGGATGCCGGAATCGTTCTTGATGTCATGAAATGCCGCGCGCAACTCTTCCATGGTGGCCATGTTGAGCGCATTCAGCACCTTGGGACGATTGACGGTAACGTAGGTAATAGCGCCCTTTTTTTCGAAAAGAATGTTTTCAAAGTTCATAAGTTCAATCCTGCTACAGATTCAGACCGATTTTGTCATTCCGAGCGAAGCGAAGAACCTATGCAATTTTGCTGGTCGCCAGAATGCACAGATCCTTCGCTACGCTCAGGATGACAGGCTTCACCGTTGATAATCGATGAAAGTTTACAGTTTATTCGGCTTCGGATTGTTCAGGTCTGAATAATCGTAAAATCCTTTGCCCGTCTTCCGCCCATACCACCCTGCCATCACTAAGCGCTTCAACAGCGGCGGCGACGCGAACCTCCGCTCCTTGAATTCGTCGTACATCACGTGGGTGATGTAGTAGGTCGTATCCAAACCAACGAAATCGAGCAGCGTGAATGGGCCCATGGGATAACCACAACCCAGCTTCATGGCGTTATCAATGTCGTCGATCGAACCGACACCTTCCTCATAGGCGCGGATAGCGTCAAGCAGATAAGGCACCAGCAACCGGTTCACGATGAATCCGGTCTTGTCGCTGGTGCGCACCGGCGTTTTGCCAAGCTTCTTCGCGAACTCATAGGCAGCGTCATATACCTCGGGCGCGGTCGCGATCGTGCGCACGACTTCGACCAACTTCATCAGGGGCACCGGATTGAAAAAATGTAACCCGACAAACCGCTCCGGGCGCTTGGTCGAGGTCAGAAGCTCGGTGACGGAAATGGACGAGGTATTCGAAGCGAAGATCGCATCCTTCTTCACGATGCCGTCGAGGGATGCGTACATCTTTTTCTTCTCCCCGACATTCTCGATAATGGCTTCGATTACGATTTCGCAGTCAGCAAGGTCTTGCTTGTTCGTAGTCCCTTTGAGGCGTGCGCGGATTTGGTCTTTTTGCTGGGCAGTGATGCCACCCTTCTCGGGAGGTCGCTCGGCGAACTTGGCCAGCGACTTTTCAATCCCGGCAAAGCCCTTGTCAAGAAACTTTTGCTCAACTTCCAGCACTGTCACGCCAAATCCAGCCATCGCGGCTACTTGAGCGATTCCGGAGCCCATGAGCCCGCAACCCAGAACGCCCACTTTCTTGATTTCCATTGGTCACCCTTCTACCTTGAATCATGCATTTGGATCTTAGGTGCTTGCTCTTTGTAACCCCAACATCCTGATCCTAGGTACGTTAATCGGTTGCCTGCTTTCGATAGTCGACACAATAAAAAAGCACGTTCCGAAGATGTATTGGCTGTGCAGGGAACGCTGACGGTCTTGCTTCCGCAGTTGCGGGTTTGGCCGAATAGGCCAGTTGTGAGCTACCTCCCCAACCCGCTCTTTCCCTTTCTGGATAGTTTCATGCTGTTCCCGTACCTTCATGTCGCGTTTATCCTTCTGCCTGCCCTCGCTGCGATGGCCTCGTTGCTCGATGTCTATCAGCGTATTTGCTGCTGGCCTCCGGAACGACCTACGTCGTGCTTGTTCTCCCATTCTGGTCTTCTTCGATGGGGGCGCGGTTGCTTAGCTTTAAAGCCCGTGTTATTTCGGATCTCAATTCAAACTCTCCACCACCATCGCAATGCCCTGACCGCCGCCGATACATGCCGTCGCCAGCCCATACTTCTTTTTCCGCCGACGCAATTCATAAAGCAGCGTGATTACCAGTCGCGTTCCCGTCGCGCCCAGCGGATGTCCCAACGCAATCGCTCCACCGTTCACGTTGACTTTGTTGCGGTCGAGACCAAGCTCTTTCTCGACCGCCAAGTATTGCGCCGCGAAAGCTTCGTTCACTTCGATCAAATCGATGTAGTCGAGCGTGAGTCCAGCTTTCTGCAAAGCAATCTTGGTTGCCGGCACCGGGCCGCGGCCCATCAGCTTGGGTTCAACCCCGGCGACGCCCCAGCCCACAATTCGCCCCAACGGCTTCAATCCCCGCTTGCCCGCCTCGTCAAGCGACATCACCACGACCGCCGCAGCTCCATCCACGATGCCGCTGGCATTCCCAGCAGTGACGGTGCCGCTCTTGCCGAACGCCGGTTTCAGCTTAGCCAGGCCTTCCATGGTGGTCTGGGGACGCCGATGATCGTCTTCAGTCAACGTCTCGCCGGATGGCTCACCCTTGCGATCCTTGAGCGGCACGGGGACCAACTCTTCCTGCAGCCGGCCCTCTTTATAGGCGGCGTCCGCCAATTGTTGCGAACGCAACGCGAACTCATCTTGCGCCTGTCGGGTTATACCCTGCTGTTCCCCATAAAGTTCCGCGGTGTTGGCCATGTACAGGCCGCAATAGGTATCGAGCAGTGCGACCATGAGCGAGTCCTCCAACTTGCCGCCGGGAGCAAGAGTAAAACCGTCGCGTCCGCGAATCACAAATGGCGCTTGCGACATCGCTTCCATGCCACCCGCCAGCACTATATTGGCTTCGCCAAGCTGAACCATCTGCACCGCGTTGACGATCGATTGCATCCCCGATCCGCACAAACGATTCACCGTGAGAGCTGGAGTTTCTATCGGCAGACCCGCTCGCAGTCCAACATGGCGCGCCCCGTAAAGTGCGTCGCCCGAAGTCTGCTGCGCGTTGCCAAAAATCACATGGTCGAATTCTTTCGGGTCCAACCCGGCACGCTCGATGGCTCCCTTACCCGCAATGGCGCCGAGTTCCTGAGCCGTAAAATCTTTCAGCTTGCCGCAATAACGTCCCAAGGGCGTACGTGCCCCGCCCACAATTGCGATGTCCCCTGGCTTCAACATTAGCTTCCTGGTCTTATCTTCAGAGTATGAGTTTCTGCGATCAGAAGAGTTCCGAATGGCCTAACCAAACTTATTAGTTTAACAGCGGCGAATAGGAGCGGCAACCGAACGAGATGGACTGTAGCAATCTTGAAGAGTCGCCAGCGATTTTGCGGCCTCTGCGGCTCTTCTCAGCGAGCTCTGCGATTTAAGACTTTGTATTTGTCGGGCTTTATCAACACCTTGAAACGCAGAGACCGCTGAGAACAGGCCGCAGAGTGCGCGGAGAAACGCATATTCCCGCAGGGAGTTTGAGCAGCAAGGGTCGCAACAGGAATGCGTAATCGACGATTCAGTTCTATGCAACTGCCGCGACTGCGTACGATGCCGCTAGCGCGACGATCTTGCCCGCGCCCTCCCCGTTCGCAGTCTGGAGCGCTTGCTCAGCGCGATTGATCACTTCAGTGACGATGTCGACGGGATCGTACTCTCCGCGCACCACTGCTTCCGCGAGGCCCGCATTGAAGTGGACCGAATCTTGCTTTTCTGGCATTCGTACTTGAGCCAACAGTCTTTGCAGTTTCTCCGCGGCCATGACGCCTTCTTTTTCCGGCGTTTCCCCAAGCACGATGGCGATGGTCGTAGTCTCGTAGCGAAATGCGAGATCGTTCTGCCGGATATTAGCGGCAAAGAGCTGGCCAATTTGCTGCATCACGGCTTCAACCGCCGATTCACCAAACTCTTTCAGCATGGCGGATTTTTCGCCAAACTGCATCAGCAGAACGGTAAGCGGAGTGTTTTGCTGAGCGTTGCGGCGGGTTTCTGCCATCAGTAGATCGAGATACGAAGCCCGTTTCAGCAGACCCGACCGCTCGTCGGTAACCGAGAGATTCTTGACCAGGCGCCGAAGACCGGCATTGTTCAACGCAATAACAATCTGGTCGCTGATGGTTTTGAGCACCATTACGTCATTGGATCCCCAGGCCCGCGCCTTGCTGTCCATCAGAAGAAGGAGCCCAACTTGTTCCGCCCCGTCGCTCAGAGGCAAAGCCAGCAGCGAAGTAACCGCCATTTGCGACAACGCTTCACGAACTGCCTGCAAGTCTGAACTCGACTGCGCATCCGCTATTGTGAGAGTGCCGCCACGATTGATCGCCAGATCGTGAACCGTGGTGGCGATTTTTTCTAGCGCCCGTGCTTCCCCCGGCTTGCTAAGTTCGCTGCTATACTCTTTTACGCTGGTCGTGTGCAATCCGGGCTTGCGCATGGCGACCACACACCGGCTCACCTTCCATTGCGATCCAATTTCCTTGGCCGCGGTCAACATCACCGAGTCCGCGTTGCTCTGGCGATAGAGCTTGCGGGTGATCTCGGCCACACGCGCAAAGCTGCTCACGTCAGCGGCTTCACTGGACTGTGCCGATCCAGCCTGTGGCGCCCGTGGCTCTGCGGGAGCCGACGCTGCAGGTGGTTGCACAGGGCCTGATCCGGCATATTGCGGATTCAATCCCGCTGTCATGTACAACTGCCGCAAATCCTGGTTGCGCTCTTCTTCGCGAGGAAACAGTTCCTGAATCCGTTGCAGGCGCTCGACGGCTTTCGAGCGCATGCCGTATTGCACCAGAATTTCCGCCTGCAGCATCAGGTCCTGGAGAGCGGCTGCACCCAACATCTTGTCCTGATTCGGAACCGGCGCCGCGGCTGCGTCGGCCATACTGGAGAAGCGCGAGGCGATAACCTTGAAACGGTTGTCGTCAATCTTTCCACGCAACATTTCCAGCCGCTTCTGGTGTCCGGGCTCGTACGCATCCACCTCGGCAGCGCGATCAAGAGAATCAGCCGCTTTTGCATAGTTCCCTACGCTGCAATAGAGATCAAACAGTTTGAGCAGAGTCTGGCAGTAGTCGCTTTCTCGATTCGATGCGTTGAACTGCTCGCCCATGAACTCGAGCAGTTCGGGAGACGCGCGGTGCCGCGCCGCGATGTCCTGAATCATAGTCAGGAAGGCCCGGCGATCCCCTTTGCGGCGATGATACTGCTCCAGCTTCCGTCCCAGGGCAACCGCTTCAGCGTCCTGCTGGCCATCGATGAAGAGCCCGATCAGGTTTGCGATCTCTTGCACGCGCCCAGGATTTGCCTCGAACAGTTGCCACTGGATCGGCTCAGCGTCGGTGAGGCGATTGGCAGCTTGCAGCGCTTTCGCGAAGGTGTCGCGCAACTCCTCTGAAGAAGAACCAGCGCTGACTTGAGACTCGAGTACGAAGATTGCAGCGCCCGACTGCCCTTGCTCCAGCAGGTTTTTGCTGTACCCCAAGGCGATCTGAGGATCGGCAGGGTCCTCGGCGTAGGCGCGTTCCATCCATTGTGCCGCGTTCCCGCCCCCAGCCTGGGTCAGCTGCGCAATCTTCAGAAATGCCGCAGCCGCAGCTTTGCTCTCTCCCAGGTCGGATGAAAGTTCTCCCAGAAGCTGTAAATTCTTTTCGCTGGAGTCAAGAGCTAGAACCCGCTTCAAAGCCGCCAGTGAATCTTGTTTACGCCCCTGTTTCGCCAACTCTTGAAAAACGCTTTCGTAGGTCTCAAGCGCTTGCTTCGGGTGGGAGTTTTCCAGCAACTCTCCGAACCGGAGCTTCTGTTCCCAGGTCGGAGTCACGAAGCGACCCAGCTTCTTATAGGTCAGGCTCGCCCGGGTGGCATCGCCTGCCTCGATCTGGCGCTGGTACAGGTCGCCCAGCAGCTTTACGGCCTGAGGAATGCGCTGCAGGGATAAGCACAGATCGGCAGCCATCTGGCACACCGTGTCATTGCCGGGCTCTGCCGCCAGAACCTGCAGGTAGTCTTCCAGTGCCTCGGCGGTTTTTCCCTTTTGGAGAAGCTTCTCAGCCCGCTCCACGCGTTTTGAGATCTCGATCCGGTCCATTCGCTTTACAGTGTCTGCCATGAGAGCTAGCGCCGCGCGGAGTAACCCATACAGAGTCTAGGAGCAGGTTACTAGAGCGGGCAACGACGTAACGCCCAGGCGCGATTACGAAGGTCATAGGCAGAATAACTCTTTGGGAAATAAGAGGTTTCTGATATAGGTCCCGCTGTGCCTCAGGAAAACGCGACCGCCCAGGAAAGCGGACTCCGCCACCAGCTCAGCGCCGGCCAAATGGCCATGGTTGCCGTAGGCGGCTCGATCGGCACCGGCTTGTTGCTCGGTTCAGCCGCCGCTATGGAGATCGCCGGTCCTGCCGTCATCCTCAGCTTCCTCTTAGCCGGCTTTATCAGCTGGACCGTCACCATGGCGCTCGGCGAGTTGTCCAGCGCGCATCCCGCCGCCGGATCTTTTGGCTTGTACGCCGATCTTTACCTGGGTCCATGGCCCGGATTTATCTCGCGCGCCGGATACTGGGTCGCCATTTCCGTCTCAGTGGGCGCCAACCTGGTCGCTTCTGCAACCTACATGCGCTATTGGTTTCCCACGGTTCCGGCCTTGGTATGGATAGCGCTGTTCTCACTCTTGCTCATCGTAGTCAATCTTCGCAGCGTCGGGGACTATGGCCGCTTTGAATTCTGGTTCGCCATGGTGAAACTCGTCACCATGGTGACGTTCATCATTATCGGCGGAATGTTGTTGGCAGACGGACGCGTTCCGGCGCAATACACCGCGCAAGGAGGCTTTTTTCCCCGAGGCGTGCTGGCGCCACTGCTGGCCATGACATTTGCGCTGTACACCTTCGGCGGAATAGAAATGGTGGCCATCACTACTGGGGAATCCCGTTCCCCGGCTGAAATTCCGCGCGCGGTGAGGTTGACGTTTATCACCCTCGCCGCGGTTTATCTGGGCGCCATTGTGGTTCTAGTGGGAGTGATGCCATGGAATCGGGTGGGAGTTACCGAGAGTCCGTTTGTTACCGTGTTTCGCACTGTGGGAATTCCGGCAGCCAGTAGCCTCATGAGCTTCGTGATCCTGACGGCTGCCCTCTCTGGTGCCAATGCAAATCTGTACTCTGCATCCCGCATGTTGTTCTCGCTGGCACGGAAAGGATGGGCGCCCGCGCCGCTGGGCCGGCTGAATGCAGCCGGATCACCACAGTTGGCTCTGGTGGCTTCCTCCTACGGAATCGTAGTGGCAGTGGTTCTCGAAAGATGGGCCCCGAGAAACGCCTTCGTGTATATACTCACGGGCGCCTTGTTCGGTCTGATGCTTTCCTGGCTAGTCTCGCTCGCAGCGCACATTTCGTGCCGCCGGCGAATGAGTTCAAGCCAAGTGAACGCGCTTCCCATGCGCTCACCGCTCGGCGCCTGGGGCTCGGTGCTGGGACTGACCCTGGTAACCGCTGCCATTCTGAAAGCCTGGTGGGACTCGCGTGTCAGCCTAGTCAGCGGCCTGTCAACTCTATTGCTGCTCACCGTCGCCTACATGTTCCTAAGATCAGGGGATGCCACGAACTGAGACGTGGCAAGCAACGTCTGTACAGTTGTCCGGCTGTGGAGACGTAGCTCTGCTACGTCTCCGATTTGACTGATAAATCTGTTTCCAGCACAGCCGGACAGCCTCCGTTTCGCACCCTGCCCACCTCTCAGCAGTACAATATTCCCATGACTGAGGAACTTCTCCGCTACCGCTCCGAGTTTCCCATCCTCGAGCGCACCACCTACCTGATCAGCAATTCTCTGGGAGCCATGCCGCGCGGCGTGTACGACGCCATGCACGCCTACGCCGATATCTGGGCCACTCGCGGCGTTCGCGCCTGGGAAGAACGATGGTGGATGCTGGCCGCGGAAGTCGGCGACGAAATTGGCGCCCTCATGAATGCGCCCAAGAGTTCCGTCTCGACTCATCAGAACGTCACCACTTGCCAAGCCGTGGTCGCTTCGTGCTTCGATTTCTCCGGCAAACGCAACAAAGTCGTCTATACCGACATGAACTTCCCCTCGGTGATGTATTTCTGGGAAGCTCAAAAAGCCAACGGCGCGTGCGTTCATATGGTGAAGACGGACGACGGAATCACGGTCCCAACCGAGCGCCTACTCGATGCCATTGACGAACAAACCCTGCTGGTTCCCATCTCGCACGTAATCTTCCGCAGCGCCTTCATTCAGGATGCCAAGGCAATTATCGAAAAAGCCCACAAGGTCGGCGCCTCCGTCGTGCTCGATACCTTCCAGTCGCTCGGCACCGTGCCCGTCGACGTTCAAGCTCTCGATACCGATTTTGCCTGCGGCGGAGTTTTGAAGTGGCTCTGTGGCGGCCCCGGCGTGGCTTATTTGTACGTTCGTCCAGACTTGGGTAAGAAGTTGGAACCAAAACTTACCGGCTGGTTTGCACATCAGGACTCGATGACCTTCGAAACCGGACCGATCCGCTATACCGATCCTCCATTTCGGTTTATGAACGGCACCTCGCACGTACCATCGCTTGAAGCCTGCCGGCCAGGACTGAAGATCATCACCGAAGTCGGCGTGCGCCGCATTCGCGAGAAATCAAAGCGCCAGACGGCCCGGCTCATCGAATTAGTGGAAAAACAAGGCTGGAGAGTAAACACTCCCCGCGATCCCGAAAAACGCGGCGGAACCGTGTCGATCGAAATGCCCGATTCCCGAGAAGTCTGCCGCGAGCTGCTGAAGCGCGAAATCATGGTTGACTGGCGCCCCAAAGCCGGAGTCCGCATGTCCCCGCATTTCTATAACACCGATCAAGAACTAGAAACGGCAATCACCGCAGTGGAAGAAATCCTGAAGGAAAGAGCGGTAGCGCTCCGCTAACCGAAAACACGCGTGGGGACGGCGCCTCGCCCGTCCAGGCGGAGCAAAGCTCCGCAGGCCTTTGGTGGAGAAGCAGCTTCAAACTCTGACCGGAATGAGACCTCACAGCAGCAACTCCCAAGTCTCCGCCACAAGATCATGATGTCCCCAACTATCGTGCCGCTTCTGCCCAACCAGTCGAAACCCTGCGTTTTCATAGATGCCCCGCGCCGCCCGGAGTGAACTCTGCGTCCACAGAGTAATTTTCTTGTAACCCGCCTTCGGCGCGAAGCGCACACATTCTTCCACTAATCGCTTTCCGATTCCCAGCCCACGCGCCGCCGGCTCAACTAGAAGCAAGCGCAGTTTGGCCACGGTCTTCGAGTGTTTCACCAGGAACACGGAGCCGACAATCTCGCCATCTTTCTCCGCGATCCAGCAGCGCTCTCGCTTGGGATCAAAATTCTGAATGAACTTCGCGACGATCTCCGCCACCAGAGCCTCGAAGTGCTCGTCATATCGATATTCCTGCGAGTAAAGTACTCCGTGCCGGTGAACCACCCAACCCATATCGCCCGGTTGATGAGGCCGAAGAATGTAAGCAGGCTTTTGCACAGGTTGGACGGCGAGCAGGTTCTCAATGGTGTGCATCGCATCGACTAAGCGATTTTGCGCCCCAGCAGACAGGCCGCCTAACATTTGGCCGACTTCTTCCCGCGAGCGAGCATCGAGCGGCTCGAGAATTTTCTTTCCCTGCGCCGTCAGCGACAACAGACTCCGCCGGCCATCGGCAGCACTAGGCTTCTTATCGAGCCAGCCGCGTTTATCGAAGCCGGTTAGGACTCGACTCAGATAGCCCGCGTCCAATCCCAAGTCGTTGCTGAGTTCGCTGGCCGTTGGCTTCTCGCGATGGGCCAGCTCATAGAGCACCCGGACTTCCGTTAGAGAAATCGGGCTCTGATACGGCTTGTCGCGCAAGACGCCGATTTGCCGAGTGTAGAAGCGGTTGAACTGCCGCACGACCGCAATGCGTTGGTCGAAACGAGCCGCAGGAGCAGGAGCTTTAGATGGCTGGGACTTTATCATACATTGCTTTAGGCAACTATATTAGTTGACCAGAGCACCTAAATCAAGAACCTAGAGCCGGCCCGTCACGCCACATTACGAACGTAAGCGACAATACTCGATTTCTGCTGCGACCCGATTTTCCCCTCCGCTATGCTCGGAACGACGCTTGTACCTTTTAACGGCAAAAGTGTTGGGCAATCACGTGACCTCACTGCTCGGATTCTTCGCCTACTCAAGAAACGACGGCGTCGCTCTGGCCTTCGTCGGGGTTTTTGCCGGCGTGTACCTGTTCTACCGTGGTTTCCGTTTCTTACAACGCAAGCGCCTGATCCTCAATACACCTGCTTCCAAAATCCGCAGCGCAGCCATGGGCCTGGTTGAGATCAACGGCCTCGCTGTCGGACCCTACACGATGTTGGCGCCCATCACCGGCGTGCCTTGCTACTACTTCCAGGCTATGGCGTGGCAGTGGCAGCAAGAGGGCAGGAACAGCAAGTGGGTCAAGGTCGCCGACGAAAGCCTCCACGTTCCCTTTTTTCTCGACGACAACACCGGCCGCGTACTGGTCGATCCGCAAGGCGCTGAGATGGACATCCACCGCGACTTCCACGATGAATTCGGTACGTCCCTCTTCTCCAGCGGCCCGGAGATTCCGGTCAACGTATCCAGTTTTCTCGCACGCCACGGAGTTTCCACGGATAAGAAAATCAAAATCGACGAATACTGCATCAAGCCGAAAAATGCGCTCTTCATCCTCGGAACATTGGCCCAGAATCCTGGCCTGAGTGTGAGCGCAACCCCGGTTCGAAGCTTGACCGAGGAGAACGCGGTCTCGCTCCGCGTACCGGATATCTCAGGCCTGTCCCCCAACACGGACGTAAGCATCGCGGGAAAAATTCTGTTTTCGGCATTCAAGAGCGCACCTGCACTCCCAACCCGCAGACATCTAATGGGCCCGACGAGCCGCGACCAGGTTTCCGACCCGGCAGAGCAACAAAAAATCACCGCAGCGTTGATGAAGGCAGGCATCACGAACCCAGCCGCCTGGGCAGCTGCCGGTCTAGCAAATCCCGCCGTCGCAGCCGCTCCGGCCTCCGCGTCGACCGGTGGAGGCGCGGTCGCCGCCATCGCAACCGAGCAATTAAATCTACATCCCCCGGTCGTATTGATGAAAGGCGCGCACGATCCGGCATTCCTGATTTCCTGGCACAGCCAGCGCGATGTAATCAGCTCGCTAAGCTGGAAATCCACACTGATGATATGGGGAGGGCCCGCGCTCACCCTCTTATGCGCCTACATCGTGGCCGCGCAGTTCGACTGGCTGTAAGGAGATAGAAAACTAAATGAACACCATCATCTCGCTCGCATTCCTCTTCGCGATCTTCGGTCTGATTGCTTACGTGGTCACAATCTTCAACGGCCTGATCGCCTTGAAGAACGATCTCGCCAAAGCCTGGGCTAACATCGACATTCTGTTAAAGCAGCGACACGACGAACTCTCCAAGCTGCTCGATGTCTGCAAGGGCTACATGGATTACGAGCGCGATACCCTGCACAAGGTCACGCAGGCCCGCAGCCTGTACCAGCAAGCCGTCAGCGTCGATCAAAAGGCGCAAGCCGACCAGAGCATGACGTCGGCGCTGCGTGGCTTCTTCGCCGTAGCCGAAAACTATCCTCAACTGAAGGCCAACGACAATTTCATGCGTCTGCAAGTGCGAATCACCGACCTCGAAAATCAGATCGCCGACCGCCGCGAGTTCTACAACGACTCGGTGAACGCCTTCAACACCCGCATCCAGCAGATGCCCGACACCTTCGTGGCCAGTTTTATGAACCTGACCTCGCGCCCGATGTTCAAGGTAGAAGAAGCCGACAAAGCTGACGTCCCCATGGCCTTCGGCGCCGCCAAATAAAAGAATGACAGCCTGAAGCGGCACCATGAATCCTCAGCTGAAGCCCGTAGCCTGAAGCCAGTCTCACCGGGTCACCAGCCTTCGCACTGCCGTAACCACCACAACCAAACCTTCTCAATTAGAATTACCCCGTGAGCGATGCTGTTCGCATTGGAATTCTGGGCGACCTGGACCCCGGATCGCGCGGCTACAACGCGATCAATGACGCGCTGCAACACGCTGCCGCCAAATTACAAATCAAACTCGATTCACAATGGATCGCGACGCTATCCGTCCTAGCCCCCGACGCCAAGAAATTGCTGGAAAGCTTCGACGGAATCTGGGCCTCACCCGGCAGTCCCTATAAGAGTTTCGACGGTATGTTGAAAGGAATCGAGGTCGCGCGCCGCCGCGACTGGCCTTTTCTCGGTACCTGCGGAGGCTTTCAGTACGCCCTCATCGAGTGCGCCCGCAACGTGGTCGGCATCAAAGACGCGGACACTGCCGAGAACAACTCCGACTCCAAGAACATCATCATTTACCCGGTGGCCTGCGCGGTCCCGAACCGCAAGAAAGACTCGCCCAAACTCTCCGGGATGATTCCCGAAATCCGGCTGCGCCCCGGATCGTACCTGCAATCTTTCTATATGAAGGACACCGCCACCGAAGAGTTCTTCTGCAACTTCGAAGTCAATCCGGATTACGAATGGGCCGCGATGGAAGCCGGATTCCCGGTCGTAGCCCGCGGCGCCAAGGGTGAAATCCGCGCCATCGAATCGCCCACGCACCGTTTCTATATCGCAACCTTGTATCAGCCCCAGCTTTCGTCCAAGCCCGGAAAGCCGCATCCCTTGGTACTGGCGTTCGTGCAAGCGGCCGCGGACTGGGGCAGAAAAAAACTGGACGACAGCGTACTCGAGTAAGCACACCAAGTCCCTGCTATGCGGAAAAAACTCCTCGAGACGTCGGTCGGGAAGGGCACGACTTGAGTCGTGCCACAAAGCACTAAAATACTTCCGGGGCTTCAGCCCCTGAGGCGAAGATTTTTCAGCCGTTCGAATCGCACAGCCCCATGGACGACCCCACGAACTCGATCCGCGAAAGCTACGATCGCCTCGCGGAAGAGTACGCTCGCCGAATCGCCGATGAACTCCAGCACAAGCCCCTCGATCGCGAACTGCTCGACCGCTTCGCCCAACAGACCAAAGGACGCGGCGAAGTATGCGACATGGGTTGCGGCCCCGGTCACGTCGCTCGCTATCTGCGCGACGCCGGCGCATCCGTCTTTGGCCTCGATCTCTCGCCCGGCATGTTGGAGCAAGCTCGAAAGCTAAATCCCGACATTCCCTTTCGCGAAGGAAACATGCTCGCACTCGACATCCCGGACGGAGCGCTGCCTGGCATTGCAGCGTTTTATGCCATCGTAAATATTCCCAGGCGGTCTCAGCCCTTGGTCTTCCGCGAATTCCGACGGGTGCTACAACCGAGCGAGCTTCTGCTTCTCGCGTTTCACACCGGGAACGAAGTGCTTCACGAGGATGAACTATGGGGACAGAAAATCTCTATGGATTTCTTTCTCTTTCCACCCGCTGAAATCAAGCTCGACCTCGAGGTCGCAGGCTTCACCATCGAAGACGTCGTCGAACGCGAACCCTACCCCGACGTTGAATACCCGAGCCGGCGGGCATACATCTTTGCCCGGAAGCCGTGATTCGCTATCAGACCTCGATCAACTCAAACGCCGGATAACTCTGCGCGATCGCAGCAAAAGCCTCAACCGGCGAACCCGCTGCCACGGGAAAATACGTCTGTACTTCGCGCTTGAAATTGTCGAGATAAGCTTTCAAAATCTCCGGCTTGTCCGCATCCGCAATAGGCCGCAGCCGAAACCGCTGCTGAATTTTCCCCTTCTTTAGCGTCACCTCTCCCGCAGCTTCCGCGTTGCGAACCCACTGCGTCCACCCGCGCGGAGCCACCAGGAAGCGCTTGCCTTCGAGTTCCAGCAGGTCGATCGGAGTGGAATAAAGCTTCCCGCTCTTTCGCCCTCGCACCTGCAAAAGATAGTTGTGGGAAAAGCCGAGCCCGAGTCCAACCAGGAACCCGAACACCCGGTTGAAAACACGCTCGACACCCGTCGGCGCGCGAAATTCAGGCAAAGAAGAACTCATATTCAAGAATACGTAGGGACAACCTCCCTCGGCTGTACGTCGAGCCAAAGCTCGACGATGTTCGCGACCATCAAACGTTATCCAACCAGCACTAGCCGCGTCCAAAGCATAACAGCATCGTTTCACAGCGAAAAAACCGGCCCGATTCCCATCGGGCCTGTCCACTCGAATGCCACTGATTAAGAGCTGCCTAAGGCCGAACGGCCAACCTGCACACCCTACTAATCCAGGTCGTCCTCAGGAAGTACCGGATCCACGGTAGCGCTGTTCGAAGCCGTCCCCTTGAAGCCCAGAACGCTTGTATTTCCGAAAACCGTGTATTTGATCTTGCAGCCCGGTCCGCCAGCGGTCTTGGCGGCAGTCAGTTTCTGCGGAGACGGAGCGAAGACCCCGGGGTGCTTCAACACCGCAGTCGTCCAGCTGCCCGCCTTCAAGAAGGTGGTATCCGTAACCATCACACTGACCCCGTCCACCTGACCCGCGATGATCAAAGTCAAAGTGTCCGCCGTACTCGTCAGATTGATGACCATCTTGGATGGCGATTTAGTCGAGAACTTGTTGGTTCCGGCTGTGACCGTGATGGCGCCCGCCGGAAGCGTGTAGGTGGCGGAAGTGGCCGTGTGTTTGGTGGGATGCAGGGACTCGCTGGCCAGGATCTTGACGGTGCCGCTTTTTCCATCAAGTGTCAGGGGATCGGACCCCGACAGGATCGGGCCGATCGTCCCCTTGACCGTAATCGTGAGCGTGTGGGTTGCCGGGTTGACTGCTCCAAGTTCTATCGATTGCGCCCAGGTAGTACAACCGAGCACAAGAAAGGCGACAATCACGACGGACGTGCGGAACATCTTGGAAAGCATTGGGATCTCCTTCTTAGGGGCAGGCACACAACGGGGGCAGTCAGTGCGAGCGTAGAAACGCTACCACGGATATCCTGCCGACTCAACCGAAAAAACGACAGCCGCCCAGATTCTTGTCAAGCCCCAAAAGCACTCAATTTCCCCCAACCCCCTCATTCCATTCCAAATATATTTCTGAAAAAAATGGCGGGTTTACCCTATCCATCCTGTCATACTGGTGTCAGGTAGCTGGAAACTGCCAAACGGGCCAGGAACTGAGAACTGATTTACAAAACGTGACTTTGACACCACAAACAGTTAAGGGGAAAGCGTAAGTCCTTTAGAAGAGATATCTTAGAGAGGTATCTCAAAGCGTGTCACGTGTTTTCAGGCACTTACAGGTGGAATGAACCTACAGGCGAGCGATACCCCCTCCCTAAGTCCTTTAAAAATGATAGTTTGCGGGGGTATCTCAAAACGGCGGCCTTTGTTTTGAAGGATTTAGATACAAAACTCATTTTTCGGACCATTTGCCATAAACTGAATAATAAACATCGTGATCGACAGAGACAACCGGTATATAAACATCGCAGAACGGCAGGAGTTCTAGTCGGCTGCTATCGGCGCTCCGCGTTTCTGGGACTTGCGGCTCTCTCTCTAACGAGACCATCCCTGGACAAGCTTCGTGCCCACTCATACACTTTCTAGGATTCACCCGTTATGCGACTTGTCACCTTCGAAGATCCCGTGCCGCGCCGTCGCATTGGCGCCGTGACCGACGACGCCCGCTTCGTCGACCTGCACTCCGCCTGCTCGCTCTACCTGCGAGACGTCGAAAACGAAAGCGCCTTTGAGCGCCTCGCCGACGCCCTGGTCCCTCCCGACATGCTCGCCCTATTCCAGGGTGGCGACACCAGCCTCGAAGCCGCGCACAAAGCCTTCGACCACGCGTTGCGCAACGACGGCGCCAGAGGACCCAGCGGCGAGACCATCTTCTACTCCGCGGCTGAACTCAAACTCAAAGCTCCAATTATTCCGCGCAAGTTCTTTCACACCGCCGGCAACTTTCGCGAGCATCACGAAGAGGCCACCAAAGCCGGATTCTCGCACCCAGTGATGCCGTGGATCGTCTTCTTTCAGAACGTCGATGCCATCATCGGCCACGACGAGCCCGTGATTTATCCCGAGCATTTGACCAACGAACTGGATTACGAACTCGAACTCGCCGTAGTTCTGAAAAAGGGCGGCAGGCATTTTTCACCCGAGGAAGCCGCCGAACGTATAGGCGGCTATGTAATTTTCAACGACATCACCGCCCGCGACATCCAACGCCAGGAAATGAAGTCCGGCGTGTTCAGCTTCTGCAAGGGAATCGACACCTTCTGCCCTCTGGGCCCCTGGATCGTAACCGCCGACGAGATTCCCAACCCGCACAAACTGGCCATGGAGTTGCGCGTCAACGGCGAATCACGCCAAGTTTCGCATTCCAGCAAAATGTCGGTGAAGATCCCCGAGATTCTCTCGCACTATTCGCCCATGGGCTACAGCGCAGGCGACGTGGTATCCACAGGCACGGTCTCCGGCGTGGCGGCTTTCAGTGGCGATCCGAAAGCCTGGTACCTGAAACCCGGAGACGTAATGGAATGCGAAATCGAAAACATCGGCATACTGCGAAACCGCGTGATCTCCTGGGAGGAAGCCTACGGCCAAAAGCCCGCAGCCCTGGCCACACAAGAAAGCCTGCGTTAGGCGAACAGGGGAAACAAAGGTAACGGGCCTTCACCTATACAAGCCGCGAAGCGGCGCAAGAATGCAGCCCACGGCGTGAGCCGTGGGTACAAGCGGAAAACGAACGAGCCCCAGCGGGGCGTAAGAATCGAACCGCGATTCCCGCGTGGGCCCGGACGTCCTTGTCCGGGCGGCCGAGCGAAGCTCGGCGGGTTCGCGGTCGGATGTCGCGTCAAGCCACTGGGATAGAATGCTGCTCACAAATTACTGTTTCAGCAACTTGAATCTGGATGCGTACCCATGAGCCATAATTCCGACAAAATCTGGGTCAGCGACCTGAACGCACGCCCCGAAATCCGCGCCGCGTTCCCGCGCACCAGAATTCGCTTCTACGACACCACGCTACGCGACGGCGAGCAAACCGTCGGCGTCGTCCTGTCACCGGAGCAAAAGCTGCACATCGCCCGCAAGCTGGACGAGCTAGGCGTAACCCGCATCGAGGCCGGATTCCCGCGCGTCTCCATCGATGACGCGGAAGCCATTCAACTCATGCAGAAGGCAAACCTGAAGGCCGAACTATGGGGTTTTTCGCGAGCAGTGAAAGGTGACATCGAAGAACTCGTACGTTTAAGTCTGCGCGCCTCGGTCATCGAAGCCCCCACCAGCGACATCAAGCTCAAAGCCTACGGCATGACCCGTGAAGACGTGCTTCGCCGTGTCGTGGACGCGATGTCCATCGCCAAGCAAAACGGAATCACAACCGCTTTCTTCGCAGTCGATGGCACCCGCACCGAACTCGACTTTCTAAAGAGAATTTATCTCGCCGCTCTCGAAGCCGGCGCCGCGGAAGTCGTGGTCGTGGACACCATCGGCGCCTGCGCTCCCGAAGCGGTCGAATTCCTGGTTCGTGAAGTGTGCAACTGGGTTGGGTCGACCGTGCCCGTTCATTATCACGGCCACAACGACTTCGGCATGGCCACCGCCTGCGCCATCGCCGCCGTCCGCGCCGGAGCTACCTGGATTCAGGGAACGATCAACGGCATGGGCGAGCGCGCCGGAAATGCCGACATCTCGGAAATCGCTCTTGCCCTTCGCTGCCTCTATGACGTGCCAATAGCTTTGGATTTGACCAAAGTTCGCGAGGTATCAGAAGTCGTGTGCGAGGCCGCCGAATACACACTCGACGCATGGAAACCGCTCGTCGGCGAAAACCTGTTTACGCGCGAGAGCGGTGCAGTCGCAACCCAGTTCCACATCCCCGAAGCCATCGAACCGTATTCCGCAGAATTGGTGAACGCCCGCCGAAGCATCGTGCTGGGGAAAAAAAGTGGGCCAGACAGCGTCGATCTGAAATGCAAGGAACTCGGCCTAACTATAACCCCGGAACAGCGCGCACCGATCCTGGCCGAAATCAAAAAGCGCTCCATAGCCAAGCGTGGCCTGCTTACGGACGAAGAATTTCAAGAAATCGTAAGAAATAATCCGCGTGAATCCGTGAAAATCGGTGGCTAGTTCTTGAAGTGCGGCAGCACGGCATCGCCAAGCAACTTTGCCTGGCCGGTGCGGTCGTCGCCCCAGATTTCCAGCATGATGTGCGTGCAACCCGCGTCGCGATATTCCTCGATCCGCGCGATGCATTCTTCCGGCGTCCCGGCAATCGGACAAACTTTATGCAGAATCTCGTCGGTAACGGCTTTAGCCGCGGCTTTCCGCCCGCCTCTTTCCATGGCATCGGCTACCGGTCGCAACTCGTCGAAGGTCAGGCCGGCACATTCGAGGAGCACGTCGGCGGAGCCTCTAATGTTCTGCACCTTGTTGGCAAGATACATCGCCGCCTGCTCCCGCGCGCCCTCTTTGCCCTTCGCCGAATCGCGGTGGATGCTTCCAACGATAACGGAGCCGAGCACAAGCTCCGACGGATCTTTCCCTGCCTTGCGCGCCCCTTCTTCCATGTTCTTGCGGGAGTAGCGCACGAATGCGGGCGTCGTGATGCTGGCCGTGAGCAGTCCATCCCCGATCACCCCGGAGATTCTCTGCAGCACCGGCCCAGTTCCAGCAATGTAGATCGGCGGAATGCCACGCGGCGTGTGCGCGTCCGACTTGAGCGGCGGCACGTTCGCTTGAAAGACTTTTCCCTGATACTCGAAAGCACTGCCGGCGAGCACACCTTTGATGATCTCGATACTCTCGCGCATCACGATGGCCGGACCAACTTTCTCGCCTTCGCCTTCGCCAATCTCTTTCATGAAGATCTTGGACGCTCCCAGTCCAAGCAGAAAGCGATCCCCAGCCAGATCCTGCATTACGCGCGCTTCCATCGCGATCTGTACCGGATGACGCGTGTAGGGAGAAATGATGCCCCACCCCAACTGGATGCGTCGAGTCTCGGCCGCGATAACGGCCAGCACCGCGGTCGAGGAGCGGGCCTCAAACGAATGCTTGCGCCACCAGGGATAAGCCTCGGCGATCCAGAGGGCGTCAAAACCCGCGTCTTCACAAGCCTTCGCCATGGCAACGGTTTCGCGCACCGGTTCCATGCTGAGTTGCAGGACGCCAATGTTGAATGGAATCGCCATGGTCAGCTCAGCGCCTCAGTCCGGATCTTTCCACGAGTGTTCCAACCCTTTAAGCAATGCCCACAGCGCCTTGTTCAATGGAGTAGGCACGCCTACTTTTTCGCCCCACTGGACAATCGCTCCGTTCATGAAATCGATCTCCGTCTGCCGTTTGGCGAGCACATCTTGCAGCATGCTCGCCCGATGCTTGCCGGGAGCGTTCGCGCCCTTCTGCACAAGTTGTCGAGGGTCACCGTGTAATTCAATTCCCAGCTCCTTCGCGACCGCCTCACCTTCCGCGATCAGGTCGTTGAAGAGATGCCCAGTCGGCTCAAACCGCGTGGCGGCTCCGTGGTGCAACAGCGTGAGCGCACCTACAGGATTTGTGGCGGCATTAAAGATCAGCTTGGTCCACTGCGCGCCGCGAGCGTCGTTCAAGGATATTGTGTTCATTCCCGAACGCGTGAGCAGCCCTGCCAGTTCTTCCACTCTCTCCATCGAGGTATTGGTCTCCTCGAACGGTCCGATCCAGGTGTCCCCTTTGATGTCATACCCGATATGTCCCGGTGCAATCGGATGTCCGGCAGGAAAGGTGGTGCCTCGAATCACGAACGGCACGCGCTCGGCGATAATCTCTTCGTTGCCAACACCATTCTGAACCGAACACACCGCGCTCTCACCGTCGAAAATATGCGCGACCTCGGAGATCGCGACCCGGGTATGAATCGCTTTCGTCGCGACGATGCCGTAGTCGCAGCGAGGCAACTCTTTGGCATCACTGGTCGCATTGAGCCGGGCAGTAAAGTCTTCCGCCCCTGAAAGTCGCAGGCCGTTCCGCCGGATGGCGTCGGTGTGCTCTTTCCACACGTCGTAGGCCCACACTTCAGCCTGGCCAGCTCTCGCAAGGTGCGCTGCGAACAAGCTTCCGACAGCCCCACAACCGATGATGCAGATCTTCATCGAGGCCTTTTAGCAGTTTTCAGTTCCCGGCTCTCCGTTCTCTGCGGTTTCTCGGCACCGGTGTAAAACTTCCAGGGCACGTCCGCCAGGCACTCGCCTTCTGTCTTGCCGATTCGGTAGGTATCCTGCGTGTAGAGGCACAGCTTGCCATCTTTATCCACGACCTGCGGATGCAACGAGAAAATCATGTTCTCCTGAAGCTGAACGTCGCTCTTCGCGCCGATGGCAGGATACTCGAGCATGGTTGTGCCGATGCTGTGTCCGGACAGATGGCCCAGGGCGAATCCATACTTGGCAAAAGTTTCAGCGACGACGCGATGAACGCTGCTGGCCAGTTCGCCCGCACCCATCAGCTTGCGCGCGGCTTCGAGCGCCTGCGGATACGCGTCCGCCATAGCCCGGGTTCGCGGACTCAGTTTGCCCCGAATCAGCGGGCGCGAAAATTCGACCCAGTATCCACCTGCTCCCGTAACCTCGAGCGAATAGAGCAGCAAGTCGTCAACCGAGGTGACCCGATGACCTGGAACTTTGAATGAGGCCTCCGCTTCGCCATGGGTTCCGGAAAGCAGAATGTTCATCATGCGCGGACCCGCGCCGCGCGCAAAGAATCGTTCGACCGCTGGCGCCATGATTTCCGCTTCGGTCTTGCCTGGCTCGTAGGCAGAGACCAGAACCCAGAAGCCGTCGACGATGATATCCATCGCGTCGCGCACCTCGGCGAGCTCTTCTTCGCTCTTGACCGCGCGCGCCATGTCGAACTCGAAATCGAACGGCACCATTTCAAATGCACCGTTTGCAAGCTCGCGATAATCCCGCACGGCCATGATGAAATTCATGCCATAAACGCCCACTCGCTTCCAGCCGAGTTCCCGTGCCCGTTCAGAGATCCACTGTCCGGGAACATCAGGCCAGACATGCTCTTTCACCCAGGGTTTGATTTTGTCGCCAATCCAACGGGCCTCGCGTGGAAACACTAAGCTGGGTTCACCTTCAAGCGGCACCACTGCGTACACGTAGCGATGCACAATTTCAAAGCCGGAGACGTACAACACAGCGCCTTCGAAACCGGCGTACTGATTGCCGCAGACGATGAGCGCGTCCAAGCCTTCGCGCTCCATGGCGGCGCGGATGTTCTTGTAGCGGCGATCGATTTCGAGTGGGCTCGGCAAAAGTTTTTCTCGGAACGGAGTTCCCTATTGCGCGCCACAAAGTTCGGCAGCCGTCAGGGCATAAATCTTTGTGATATCTACCAGTGTCTTAATCTTGACCTTCTCGCCTTCGGCATCGCGGGGACCGCTGGACGGACCGTAGTTCACGGTCTCGATACCATATCGCGTCATCACCGAAGCATCAGAGCACCACAGCACGACATCGCGCTTGGGAGCTTCGCCCATCACGCGCTGATGGTTCACCTCGATCGCCTTGACCATCGCATGGTCCGGTGCGATCGTGGCGCCGGGGACGGAGACGTAGGTCTCAAACTCCAGACCATAATCTGGATAGCGCCGTTTCAAATCGAGAAAGAGCGACTTGGCCGCGCGTCGCGCTCCCTGCATGGACATATGTGGGGGCACGCGCAAATCGAGGAACAACTCAGCGCGCTCGGGAGTCCGGCTGACGCGCCAGGGTTGCCCACCCCGGATGCAGCCAAGATTGGCGACGCCCTTGTGGCCCCGATAAGTGGTTTTCTGCTCCCAACCTTTGATCCATTTCACGACTACCCCGAGCACATCGTACAGTCGCCGGATGGAATTGCGTTCTGCGCGCCCAACCGCGAACGCGGTGTGGACATACATGCCCGTGACCGAAATGCGCACCCAAAGCGAGCCATGATGTTCGAGAACGATTTGCATGTCGGTGGGTTCGCCCAGGATGCAAATGTCGGGCAGGACTCCGTGGTTCACCAGGTAATGCGTGCCCACGCCATAACCGCGGTACTCGCGGCCGCGAAACTCTTTCCACTGCGTCTTCTCGATTTCACCGGCAACGGCGGCGAGGATGACGTCGCCCTGAAGTTTTACACCCGCTCGCTGCAGCGCCTTCACGGCATAGGTGTAACTGACAAGCGCGCCCTTCATGTTGTAGATGCCGAGACCATAAATCATTCCGTCCTTGATCACGGCGTTGGGCTTGTAGCCGATTCCGGCAAGGAACTCTTCCTGACCGGTGTTGGAGGTGTCCATGTGGCCGTTGAACATCAGGCAGCGGCCGGTGCCAGTGCCCTCCCAGCGGGCGATCACGTTGGCGCGCCCTTCCTCGAGCTCTTGCCAGGCAACGTCGAGACGCATGGCTTCCCACGCGGCTCGCATGTGCTCGGCCATTTTGGCTTCGTTGCCGGTGGGGCTGGGGATGTTGATGACATCGCAGCACATGGCGACGATCTCTTCTTCCTTCACCTCGGCGAGGATCCTCTCAACCAACTTTGGACTGAGCCTCGAGATTGGACCTTTGTTTGATTTGGACACAGTTGTCGCTTCTCAGTTCTCAGTTACGTTTTGTCAGCCGGAAGTCATCGGGATAGCTGCACAGTTTTTCGTTGCCTTTATTCGTAATAAGAAAATTGTCTTCCAGTCGCAGGCCGCCGCCGCCGGGCCAATAAACTCCGGGCTCGATGGCGAGCACCATCCCTTTCTTGATAATACCGGTGCCGGCCTGATGCGCGAAGGGAGGCTCATGTGCACGCGCTCCGACGCCGTGACAGATGGCGTGGGAAGGTTGGCCGGGATATCCACCCTCCGCAATGCGAGCACGAGTTAGACGATCAAGGTCTGGAAAGCTGGCGCCATCCCGAGAATACGAGATTGCCTCGTTAAAAACGTTCAGCAGCAGATCCAGCAGCTTGTGATATTCGGGCGTAAGTTCGCCGGGGCATACGTTCTTGGTGAGGTCGGTCCAATAACCGTCTACGCAAACCCATATCTCGAATAAAGTAGGTTCGTTCTTCTGAATCGGCCGATCACTGGTTGCAGTAAATGTCGCAATTCCCTTTCCTGACCAGACCAGGGTGAATGCGCGGGCCATTTCGACCTTACCCTTGTATCCCACGCCGACGCCGTGCACGAAACTTTCATACATGCTGCCCACTTCGCTTTCCTTCATACCGGGGCGCATGTGGTCACGGGTGTACTCCATCGCCAGCGCAGCCAGTTCATTAGCCAGACGCATGCGCTCGATTTCCTGTGCGGTCTTAATCGAGCGCGCTTCGTTGAGCAGCGATGTGGAGTCGATCACGTGACCCGCGACTTCACCGAACGCGTCGAAATAAGTTTGCGTGGGCGTCGTGGGCTCGCCCACCATGCGGTCGGCAGCCTGCGTGCCCATGTTGAGTTCGACGGCAACCTTATCGGCGAGACCGCGTTCCTTCAGGACCTTCAACGCAAGGTCGAGAGCGCGATATTGCGGCGGCCGCGGATCGCTTTCGTCGTAACTCTTGAAAAGACGAATGTCTTTCGTCCAGGAATTGCGCTGGGCGTCCGCCAATTGCGGTTCGAGCGCAATGAGCGTTGGTTCGCCTTCGCGGGGAAATACTGCAGCATCGTATCCCTTCATGCACCAGTAATTCGTGAGATACACGAGATTGTCTGGAGCACGCACGACCAGCGCAGTTACGTCCTGATCTTTCATCAAGGCGCGAACCCGAGTTAATTTCGCTTCGTCAATTGGCCACGACATGTTCATCCCTAAACGTTGCAAGCAACGTTTCTACGATTCGACAGCGCGATTCTCGTCCTTAAACATCCATGATGCTTCCTTGCCCTTGATCAGCCGGTAGACGGCAGTGTGGAGCGGCGCCGACACACCAACCCGATCCGCTTCGCGCGCAATGGCGCCGCTCAGAAAATCGACCTCGGTCGATAACTGATGGCGAATGTCGTACAACATGGACGGCGGATGATTGGTCATGGCGCCGATCTTGTTCATCTCCCACGGATCTTCGTGGAGTTTTACTCCCGCTGCCTTCGCTACTTGTTTTCCTTCTTCAATCAACTCGTGCAACAGATGTCCGAGAGCAGAAAACTCGGACTCATCCGCGAAATGCGGCGAATGCGGCAACCCGGTTAACGCAGACACTCCGTTGACCGACGCGTTGAAGATCAGCTTCGACCATTGGGCCGGACGCGCGTCCTGCAATGCTTCGGCCTGCAGGCCGCCCGCTTTGATCAAGTCGGCAGCTTCTTTTACAAGCGCATATGCAGTGTGGCAGGGTTCAAAAGGACCGATCCAGGTTGCAGTATCGAGCTCGAGCTGCACATGGGTGTCGTTATGTTTCGTGCCGCTCATAAAAGTTGTGCCCCGAATGACCTGTCCGCGTGTGTGAGCCGCGATGATTTCTTCGCTGCCAAGCCCGTTCTGCGCCGAGATTACCGCTCCTTGATTGAAACGGTCGCCGACCAGTGCCATCGAGTCCTCCACCTGAGTGGCCTTAGTTGCCACGATGCCGAGCTCGCAATCGGGGAGCTGATCCGGTTGCGCAGTGGCTTTGAGCGACACATGAAACTCGTGTTTTCCCGAGACGCGCAGACCGTCGCGGCGGAGAGCTCGAGCGTGATCTTCGCGGCGAACAAAAGCCCACACTTCCGCAACCCGCGCCAAGTGCGCCGCGTACAAGCTGCCAATGGCGCCACATCCGACGATGCAAACACGCTTCATGCAAAGGCCGTCATCCTCCCCAGCAAAGGCGGGTGAGAGCGCCCGCGGGGCTTACCGCCTTTCTACTGTTACCAGCTTCTCCGCCTGACTGATTTCTTTCGCTACCATCGCCCGAAACAAACCATCGGCGTTGTTGAACGAGTCGTCGATCATGATGCCGCTGGCGAACAACGCATCCTGGAGAGCTGCAGAGATCGTATGGATGGGAGCGGCTCCTCCCTCGCCCATCCCTTTGGCGCCACTGTAACTGTGCGGCGACGGCGTCTCGATGTGATCGTATTTCACCTTCGGCATGTTCATCGCGGTGATGGGCGTGTAATCGCTGAAGGTGCTGGTCAGCATGTTGCCGACCGCATCGTACACGCAATTCTCCATGAGAGCCGCGCCGATGCCGTGTGCGGTTGCGCCATACACCTGGCCTTCGACGATAGGCGGATTTATCACGGTGCCGCAATCATCGACCGCGACATATTCGAGAATGCGCGGGATGAAAGTGTCGCGTTCGATTTCGACTACCGCGACGTGAAGCTGGGAGGCGTAGGTCAGGGTTAAACTGCCGTACTTTTTCTGTTTGTCCGGCACCTTGAACGGTGCTCGCCAGATGTAACGACAGTTCAACGTGAGTTCGTACAACTCAGGCGGCAGCACTGCACTGTTGACGTTAACAATGTTGGCAAGCCTCCAATAATTGACGGACTCTCCGGTGCTGCTAGCGCGAATCTCGGGGCCTTGCTCGCCCGTCCCGAATTCCAGGTCGTCCTCTGTAGTTTCGAGCAGGAACGCCGCCAAACGCTTCATTTCTGTTTTCAACCTCTGCGCGGCGCCGTGCACCGCAGAAAGCCCGGACACGGCAAACTGGCTGGCGTAGGTTCCGGAGAATCCAGTGTGGACGTTGCGTTCGGTGTCGA
Organism: uncultured Acidobacteriota bacterium; assembly: GCA_963796095.1. Classification (GTDB taxonomy): domain Bacteria; phylum Acidobacteriota; class Terriglobia; order Terriglobales; family Acidobacteriaceae; genus JABDBE01. The sequence goes on along the minus strand of CAWCKL010000042.1, from coordinate 910,762 downwards.
AGCCGGTTCGAACGGTGATGCGATCAGGGTGAATATTCAACACGTCGGCGACGACCTGAGCGGCGGTAGTCTCGTGCCCCTGGCCTTGCGGGCAGGAACCAACGGAGACTACGACCTCGCCGTAAATATCCAGCTTGCAGTTTGCGCCTTGCGAGTTGCCAGAAAATGGCGCGCCCGGGTTTACAATTTGCGACTGGCCAAAATTGTTGGTGCCCGAGTCGAGCGTCGTCCCGATGCCAATCCCGATGAGACGGCCTTCCTTGCGCGCGGCGGCCTGTTTCTTTTTCCATTCGTCCCAACCGATGCGCTCTTTCGCGACTTGCAGCATTCGAGGATAGTTGCCCGAGTCGTAGACGCAACCGTTCGGAGTCGTATAGGGAAATTCCTCCGGACGAATGTAATTGCGCAAGCGGATCTCGTCGGTAGGGATACCGAGTTCATGCCCGCAGATGTCGATCACACGCTCCAGGAACCACAAATGCTGCATGCGGGAGTATCCGCGATTGGGACCGACTGGACACTTATTCGTGACCGCTTGGGTAAAGTCGATCCGTGCATTCTTGAAGCGATAAACGCCGGGAAAAACCTGCGACCAAATAACACAGCCCAGCGGCTCGTAGCGCGGGTACGCGCCGCAATCATCGATATGTCGTGATACCAGGGCAGTGATGACACCGTCCTTATCGAGAGCAACTCGCGTGTCGCGGAACGTGCGCTCGTTGCCATGGGCGCTCGAAGTAATGTGTTCCGTGCGCGTCTCCACCCATTTGATGGGGCGGCCGCCAGCCTTCTTCGAAGCCAGAGCGCATACCGCCATCTGCGGATAACTCGTGATCTTGATGCCAAAGCTGCCGCCGATATCGGATGTTTCCACGCGAATGCGGTCGATGTGGACGCCCAAGTGCGCGGACAAAAACTGAATGGCGAACGACGGGAACGAGTTGTTGCACTCGTAGTAGATGCGATCGTCTTTCGGACTCCACCGTGCAACGACCACATTATTCTCCAGCGGCGTGCTGGAGAAGCGATGGAAATGCATGCGGTCAATGTTGACTACATAGGCCGCCTCGCGAAAAGCCTTGTCAACGTCTCCGTATTCGAAGACCCCATTCCAGACACGATTCGTGCGCGCCTCGTCGTGCAGGATGCTCTTGTCGATCAGGGCTGCTTCCGCATCGACCACCGCATCGAGCGCTTCGTACTCGATCTGCACCAACTCCGCAGCGTCATCGGCAACGCCGGGTGATTCGGCAACTACGGCCACGACCGGCTCACCCTGGTAGCGCACTTTGAAGACGGCCAGCGGATAATCTTTGATTCGGGCGCAAGGGTCAGGTCCGATTTCGATGAATGGCTGCGTCTGCGCCGCAATCTCGGCTCCTGTGAGTGCGCAGATAACACCTGCGAGATTTTCGGCGGCCGCGATGTCCACGCTCACGATCTTCGCGTGAGCAAAGGGCGAGCGCACGAATCGCAGGTACAACATTTCGCGCAGCTTGATGTCATCGGCAAACTTCCCCCGACCGCGCAGCAACCGGTTCTCTTCCTTGCGCGGAAGCGCTTGCCCAACCCAGTTCTTTGCGCCGTCCTTTTTGGTCGTGCTCACTCCGATCTCCTCATCGCAACGCCGCCTGCAATCCGTCAATCAATTTCTGAACCTGTTTTTTCCCCAGCGGCTCGAGCAGCCCGCCAGCCATGGAAGTCAAACGGCCGAAGATCTGCGCCTCGCCATGCCAAGCCACTCTTGTGCCGACGTCGCCGTCGAGCGGCGACAGATCAAAGCCTGCCGTCAGCGCAACATTACCTCCGACCACGCTTCCTTGCCCCTTATATTGCGCGCCTTTCGGACGTTCGGCCTGGGCCAATTCCATTCTTACTTCCGCAACACCCTTGATGTAGGAGATGCCGACGTTCACCTTAACGGTGAAATGAGTCGTGTCCTGTATCGACAGGCCCTGAAAGTCGGGCAGCAGCGCCGCGAACTTGTTCGGGTCGACAAGAAAGTCGTGAACTTCTTCTGGCGTGCGCTTGACTTCAAAGTCGCCGGCAAACTTAATGGCCATGCTTCAAGCACCTTTCATGTTCTGCGCAGCGGTTTGAATTGCTTTCAGAATATTCTGGTATCCAGTACAGCGGCAGGTGTTGCCTGCGATCGCTTTGCGTATTTCTTTGTCGGTTGGCTGCGTGTTCCGCGATAGCAGTTGCAAGGCAGACAGCATAAGCCCAGGCGTGCAGTATCCGCATTGCAGTCCGTAGCAATCGCCAAAGGCCTTTTGGATGGGATGAAGCTCGCCGTCTTTTTCCAGACCCTCAACCGTCAGAATTTCCGCGCCGTCCGCCTGTACTGCAAACATGGTGCATGACTTCACCGCCGCGCCATTCATCAGCACCGTGCACGCGCCACAGTAAGTAGTGTCGCAGCCCACGTGCGTTCCAGTGAGATCCAGATCTTCCCGCAGCAACTCAACCAGCAGCTTGCGCGGCTCAACCGTCCGCGAATACGACTTGCCATTCACCTTGAGCTGAATCGAAATGTTTTCGATGCCGTCAGACATAATGCGGTTAGGCATAAATGTGGCCCACCTCAACCTGCTCACTGCGGGCCCGGCGAACCGCGATCTCAATCGCCCGCTTCACCAGGGCACCGACGAGAGTACGTTTGTAATCGGCTGAGCCGCGCATATCGGATTGAGGATCGGCTGCGACCCGACACGCTTCCACTGCCCGTGCGATAGTCTTCTCGGTAAGTTTCTGTCCCTTCAGAGCAGTCTCAGCATCCTTTGCTCTTATCGCCGTCAGACCAACACAGCCGAGAGCGATTGCCGCATCGTGACAAACATCGCCGTCCATCGCGAGCTGCACCGCCGCACTCGCCGTGGGATAGACCGGGGCGGAACGCTTGAACGCCAAGTAAGCCCCACCGCTTCCCTCAGGCGGATTTTTTACCACTACTTCGCTGACTAATTCGTCATGAGCCAGGGCTGTAGTGTATGCGTCCTTGATAAAGTCCGTCAGGTTCACCGTGCGCTCGCCATTCGTTCTTAGGCAGCGAAGTTCAGCAGTAAGCGTGAAAAGCACTGTCGCCCAATCACCGCTAGGATCAGCCTCGGCTAGCGAACCGGCAATCGTGCCACGATTGCGCACCTGAACATCAGCAATGCCGGCAGCGCAGTCGTGGAGAATCGGGATCTTCCGAGCCGCAGCGGAAGCCTCGATTTCCGCATGCCGGGTTAGCGCGCCGAAGCGAACGGTGTCTTTGTCTTCCTTAATGTAGGACGTGCCAGAAACAAAATTGAGGTCCACAAGATGAGCCGGATTGGCGAAACGCAGCTTCATCAGCGGGATAAGGCTCTGGCCGCCCGCCAGCAGCTTCGCATCGTCCCCGAGCTGGGCAAGCATGTTGGCCGCTTCCTTCAGCGAACCAGCGCGGTGATAGTGAAACGCTCGGGGATACATGGTTTCTTATCCTTACTAGTCCCTTACTAGTCCCTTACCCGCGGTTCGCGCCATCATGGTTTCGCGGAACGGATTCGCGGAACAAAGCGCACACTGGGCCAATAAGCTTAACAAACGTCTTCCTCTGACGACTACTGGGATCGGAATAACACCGCGAGCAAGCCGGCACAATTCTGTATGCGCGCGTCTAACCCTCCGACCCGATCTTCCGATACCCGCCTCGAAAATACAGCAGCGGATCTCCCTCCCGTACTACCACGTCCTCTACTTCCGCAATGAAAATCGTATGGTCCCCGGCACCCTGCGCGGTGTGCAAGCGGCACTCCAGATAGGCCAGGGCTCCGTGCAAAACCGGGGTACCATGTTTCGTGCGATCAAAACGGGCTCCGGCCTTCTGCTCGGCTTGGCGGTGGTCTGGACTCGGATCAGCGTAGTACCCGGAAACGTCGCGTTGGTTCTCGGCTAGAACATTCACTCCGAAACGCTTCCTGGCATGCAGATGAGTGTGAGTCCGCGCGCGATGATCGACACAGACCAGCACCAGCAACGGATCAAGCGACACCGAAGCGAACGCGTTGGCGGTCATCCCCTGTACCTCGCCTTCGTAGTCGACGGTGATGACCGTAACCCCGGTGGCAAAGCTGCCCATGGCCTTGCGGAATTCCGCCTGAGTAGCGCTCATGAAAAACTGGAGTCCCCGCTGGTGATGGAATTCTACGCGTCCCGTCCGTGCACCGTTCTGTGCCCTTCAAGTTTTATCACGTCTCGCATGTTCACGATGCTTTCTTGTTGAACAGCATCTCCTTCGGGGCGAACCTAATGTATGATTTCGTGAGCGTGAGCGTAGGCCAAACAGCTTGGACTGAACGGCGGCACCTTAGTTCGTATATGGACGAACTGCGCTCCGGAGTACCCCTTTCGCGCGAGGGCGCCTGCCAACTCATCCGCTGTACCGACCAGCAACTTCCTGCATTGCTCTCGGCTGCAATGGAAGCCAGGCAGCACTTTAAGCCGGGGGTCGTAACCTATTCTCGCAAGGTTTTTATTCCGCTCACCAACCTCTGTCGCGACTACTGTGGCTATTGCACCTTCCGCCGCGATCCGGGCCAAGCGGGCGCACATACCATGACTGCGGACGAGGTATTGGCGGTCGTGCGAGCAGGCGAGAAGACGGGATGCACCGAGGCTCTCTTCAGCCTCGGCGATAAACCGGAACTCGCATTTCCTGAAATGCGCGAAACCCTGCGCGGGCTGGGGTACAAATCCACTCTCCATTATCTTGAGGCCATGTGCGAACTCGTACTCCGCGAAACCAGTTTGCTCCCTCATCCGAATCCCGGATTGCTAAGTGCAGAATGGATCGCGCGCCTGGCGAGAGTTTCTCCTAGCATGGGCCTGATGCTCGAGACTACTAATGCTTCGCTTCTGGCGCCCGGCGTGGCTCATGACAATGCTCCCGATAAAGTCCCGGTCAAGCGTCTGCACACCATCGAGGAGGCCGGCAAGCAAAATGTTCCCTTCACTACTGGCTTGTTGATTGGCATCGGAGAAACTCCGGAAGATCGCGTCGCCACGCTGCTCGCGATCCGCGAACTACATCGCCGCTACGGGCACATTCAGGAAGTAATCATTCAGAATTTTCGCGCCAAACCCGAGATTCCCATGCGCGACTGGCCCGAGCCTACGCAGGGTGAAATGATGCGCACGATTGCAGTCGCCCGCCTGCTTATGCCTGCTGTCAACATTCAGGCACCCCCCAATCTGTCCGCGCCGTACTATGATGAGTTGCTCGATGCCGGCATTAACGACTGGGGAGGAATCTCGCCCTTGACGCCAGATTTCATCAATCCGGAAAAGCCGTGGCCCCATCTGGAACAACTAAAGCTACGGACCGAAGCGAGAGGATATCGTCTGCGTCAGCGGTTGCCGGTTTATCCTGAGTTCGTGTCGGCCGCGACCACACAGCCCAGCGTACTCTCCGAAAAAGTCAAAACAGCGGTCGATAGCGAAGGATACGCGCGGAGGCCCGAATGATCGTCGTGCTCACCGGCGGCACGGGCGGCGCAAAGTTCGTAGAAGGCCTCCGGCAGGTCGCCTTAGCCCGCGAACTCACGTTCATTGTGAACACGGGAGACGATTTGGAGTGGTGGGGACTATACGTCTCTCCCGACCTGGATTCCATCACTTACGCGATGGCCGGCCTGCTCAGCAAGGAACGCGGCTGGGGAGTAAAGGGTGACACATTCTTTTGCCTGCAGGCCATGGGAGAGCTGGCGGAGCCCATCTGGTTTCATGTTGGCGACCGCGATCTTGCCGTCCATTTATTGCGCTCGAAATATCTCGCGCAGGGCAAGACGCTGACCGAAGCCACTACGGCAATTTGCGGTAAGTTGGCGGTGCAGGCGCAGATCCTGCCGATGAGCAACTCGCGAGTCGAAACCAGGATCGACACGCCTGTCGGTGATCTCAGCTTTCAGGAGTATTTTGTGCAGCGGTGGTATCAGGATCCGGTCAAATCGGTTCGCTTCGCTGGCGCGAGCGACGCTGAGCCTGCACCCGGCGTGGTCGATTCCATCATGTCCGCCAGTGCCGTGATCCTCGCTCCGAGCAACCCCGCCACCAGCATCGGCCCAATCCTCGCCGTCGCCGACATCCGGGAAGCGTTGCGGCAAACTCCGGCCACCGTAGCCGCCATCAGCCCAATTGTTAACGACGCGGCAGTGTCGGGACCGGCTGGCGCGTTAATGGCGGCGCAAGGACTGCCCGTTTCCATCGCCGGGGTCGCCAAGGCCTATGAGGATTTTCTGGATATTCTGATTGCGGATGTCCGCGACGTTGAAGCAGCCAAGAAATTGGATCGCCCGCAACTGCGCCTGCACTGCACCAACACCATCATGCGCACCGCGGACGACAAAACCAAGCTGGCGCGAACCGTTCTCGCCCTGCTCAGCGCGGAAAATGCCTGCGCCGCGGACCCGTCATGATCCTTGTCCCCGTTAAAAGCCTCGCTAACGCAAAGCAACGCCTGGCGTCGTTGCTCGATCAGCCGACCCGCACCAAGCTGGCTCAGGCCATGCTTTTCGACGTCCTGGAGACGCTCGGCACGTGGGCAAGCCGGCCGGAGGTTGGCGTTGTCACCAGCGATCCTTTTGCAATTGAGCTGGCCCGACGATTCGACTTTCAAATCATTCCCGACAATGCAAACCGCAGTGAGACTGATGCCATCGACATGGCAACCCGGTACTGCGAGTCTCGTGGCGTAGACAGCACGTTGGTCATTCCTGGCGACGTTCCACTGATCCAGGTTCCGGAGTTCGAGCAAATTCTGGGGGCCGCGCCTGCCGAGGGCTCTGTACTCACTCCAGCCGCTGATGGACGAGGCACAAACGCTGCGTGGCGGCGTCCTGTGGGATTGTTCCCCCTGCGCTTTGGAAACGATAGCTTCAAACCACATCTGGCAGCTGCGCGCGCAACCCACAAACCGTGTGTGGTTCTATCGCTCCCCGGCATTGCTCTCGACATCGACAACCCTGCCGACTTGCGGCAACTCGCGAAGGCCCCCGGTGAAACCCGCGCTCAACGTATGGCCAGGCAGTGGGACCTGACCGATTTATCATTGGCAGCGAATGAGTAGAGGTGATGATCTGAAGGATAGTGTCGATGGAGCGACGCGCGTCCTCGCCCGTCCACGAAAATGACGGCCCTTTCAGAGCTTCGCGTTCTTCCAATCCCTCTCGCTGATGATGTCCGGCCTGGCGATTCGCTGGCAGACAAACTTCTCCAAGCTCTCAAGCATCTCAAACTCTCACCGCGAACGGGCGACATCTTGATCGTAAAACACAAAATCGTCTCCAAGGCGGAAGGCCAACTTGTTCTGCTGGAAAAAATCAAGCCCTCCGCCAGTTCTCGCACTTGGGCGCGGCGTTACAATCTCGACGCGCGAGTAACGGAAGTGGCCCTCACAGAGAGTAAGCGAGTAGTGCGACGCAAACGTGGAATTCTGATCACTGAGACCCGTCACGGTCTAATCTGCGCCAATAGCGGGGTGGATGCTTCGAACGTCGATGGTGGCCGTCATGCGCTCCTACTCCCGAAAGACCCGGACCGCTCCGCGGCTCAACTCCATCGCGAATTGAAAAAACGCTTGAACCTTTCTATCCCAGTCGTCATCACTGATAGTTTTGGGCGCCCCTGGCGCGAAGGTCTCACCGAAGTTGCGATTGGCGTTGCCGGCATGAAGGCGTTGCACGACTATCGTGGAGCTCGCGATCCTCAGGGCTACCCTTTACGCGTGACCATTGAAGCCGTCGCGGATGAACTGGCTTGCGCAGCTGGCCTGGTCTGCGGCAAGCTAGCTCGCGCGCCTGCGTGTATCATTCGAGGGTTCCACTACCAGCCGGGGCGTGGACGAGCTAGAGATTTGATTCGTCCGGCAGCCACTGACTTATTTCGCTGATATTGTTTCGCGGAGGACTTATGACTTGCACTCTTACCCGTGCCGAACTGGAAAGCTTTCCTTCGCTCGAGTGGTCGGACTTAGCTTACCGCATCAGCTCTCAGTCGCGCACCGCGCTCGAGCAGGTGATGGAAACGCTGGACGGCGGCATGCTTACCCGCGAACAGTGCTCGCTGCTGGCAAACGCCGACGGCGACGATCTCCTCGGCCTGCTCGTTGCTGCCGATGCTTTGCGCCGCGAGTTAGCCGGGAATATCGTCACCTACGTCGTGAACCGCAATATTAATTTCACCAACATTTGCTTCGTCGGCTGCAAATTCTGCGCATTCAGTCGCGGCCCGCGTGAATCCGACACTTACTTCCTCAGCCTTGAGCACGTCGCCCAAAAGGCAACTGAAGCCTGGAAAATCGGCGCCACCGAAGTTTGCATTCAAGGCGGACTGCCGCACGGCCTGCCTCCGTTTCACTATCGCGACATTCTGCGCACAGTAAAACAAGCGGTCCCCGGCATGCACATTCACGCTTTTTCACCCATGGAGATTGTTTACGGAGTTGAACTCACCGGTATGCGGCTCGAAGACTACCTCCTCATGCTGCGCGACAACGGCCTCGACACTTTGCCAGGAACGGCGGCCGAAATCCTCGACGACGACGTCCGCTTCGTGCTTTCGCGCAACAAACTTTCCACCGAGCAATGGAAGCAAGTGATCCGCACCGCGCACAACTGCGGCATTCGCAGCACCTCCACGCTGATGTACGGACACGTCGAGTCCCCCGAGCACTGGGTCAATCAACTCCTGTTGTTCCGCGAAATCCAGCAGCAAACCCGTGGCTTCACCGAGTTCGTGCCGCTGGGCTTCGTGCATCAAAATACTTTGCTCTTCCATCAGGGGATTGCGCGATCTGGCCCCACGCTTGCCGAACATCTCAAGATCCACGCCCTCGCGCGGGTTCTCCTGGCCGGTGCCATTAACAACATTCAGGTGTCGTGGGTGAAACTGAACCGCAATTTGTCTCAGCTGTGCTTACGCGCCGGCGCCAACGACTACGGCGGAACGCTCATGGAAGAAAATATCTCGCGCGAAGCGGGAGCCACGGCCGGACAGTACACCAGTCCCCAAGATTTTCAGTCGCTCATTCTGGAGGCAGGCCGCATCCCGGCTGAACGCAATACCGTCTACACGCGAATCAACCTCAAGCTGCCGCCCGAGGCACTGACCTCCGAGCAGTTGCTTGAACCCGAGTTTGCATAGAAGATCGCATGACACCCATCTCATGATCGCGCCCCGGCCCATCGCGGTTCTCGGAGGCACCGGACCCGAAGGATTCGGCCTCGCATTACGGTGGGCGCAAGCCGGTGAGACCGTGATCATCGGCTCGCGAGATGCCCAGCGTGCCCGGGATGCCGCCGACAAGATCAAGCAGAGAGCCCCTGGCGCGAACGTTTCCGGGGACGAAAATACCGCCGCCTGCAGCGCCGCGGATCTGCTCGTGCTCACCATTCCTTTCGAAGGCCATGCCGCTCTGCTCAAGCAGCTCAAGCCGGCAATTCGTCCCGGCAGCATCGTAGTTGATACCACCGTGCCGTTAGCCGCAAGCGTGGGCGGCCGCGCCACTCGAACACTCGGCGTCTGGCAAGGCTCCGCGGCACAAGAGACCGCAGAGCTGGTGTCCAAGGGTATTTCAGTTGTGGCCGCATTTCACAACGTGGGAGCCGAACTGCTGAATGCGGATGGCCCGGTCGACTGCGATGTGATTATCTGCAGCGACGATTCCGCTGCCCTCCAAGTCGTGCTCAATCTGGCCACAAAAATCCCAGGAGTTCGCGCCCTCGACGGAGGCAAACTGGAGAACGCGCGCATCGTCGAGCAGATCACAGCCTTGCTGATCGGCCTCAACATCCGGCACAAAAGCCACTCCGGCATTCGCATCACCGGTTTGCCGCCGTCGGCATACGAAGTGATTACGTAGCGCCGGCATCTTGCCGGCTGTCCCGAGAGCATCCTGCCCTCGGAGCAAGCGGCGGGAACTCTTGTGAGACAGCCCATGAACGATTCTCCCGACACGCGGCCCGTCATTGAATTCCGCAACGTCTCGTATCGGCTGGATGGCAACGGCGGCCGCGAACTGCTCCACGATCTGAACCTCGAAGTTCAACGCGGAGAAACCCTTGTCCTACTGGGCCGCAGCGGCTCCGGCAAAACCACAACCCTCAAACTCATCAACCATCTTCTCAAGCCCAGCGCCGGCGAGCTTCTGGTCGACGCGCGTCCGATTCGCGAATGGGACGTAATTCGCCTCCGCCGCATGATCGGCTACGTCATCCAGGAGGTCGGCCTGTTCCCCCACTTCACGGTGGCGCGCAATGTCGGCCTGGTTCCGAAGATTGAGAACTGGCACGCTAATCGAATTGCTAAACGAGTCCACGAGTTATTGCAACTCGTCGGACTGGATCCCGAGATCGCCTCGCGCTATCCGCGCGAACTTTCCGGCGGCCAGCGGCAGAGGGTAGGCGTAGCCCGCGCTCTGGCGGCGGATCCGCCCATCCTCCTGATGGACGAACCCTTCGGCGCCCTCGATCCCATCACCCGCGCCGAACTGCAACGCGAATTCCTGCAACTACAGAAACGCCTCCGCAAAACCGTCGTCTTCGTCACTCACGACTTGCGCGAGGCCTTATTACTCGGTACACGCATCGCTCTGATGGAAGCCGGCCGCGTGGTCACCCTGCAAACGCCCGACCAGTTTCTAGCTTCCAAAGAGCCGCTGCCTTGCGCATACAAAGATGCCTTCGGCACCGGCTTGCAAATTTGAGGGAGGAAGGGCGTCCTCACCCGTCACACCGAAGCGAAGCTCGGCAGAGCGTTAGGATCTACTGAGCCAGACTATAGCGAGATCACAAATGAGCCTCTGGCAATTCATGCTGCAGAACCACACAGAAGTTCTCGAACTCACGCTCGAGCACTTGTGGCTGGTCGGAATCTCGACTCTCTTGGCTGTGCTGATCGGAATTCCGCTCGGCATCCTGATCACCCGCTGGCCCGCGTTTAACAAACCCGTGCTCGGCGGAGCCAACATTATTCAAACCATCCCCAGCCTCGCCCTTTTCGGATTTCTTCTACCCGCACCCTGGATCGGAGCCCGAGCCGATCGCCTCGCCATTCTGGCGCTCGCCCTCTACGCCCTGCTGCCGCTAATTCGAAACACTTACGTCGGCATACAGAGCGTTGACCCCGCTGTAGTCGAGGCCGGACGCGGCATGGGCATGACCGATCGCCAACTTCTCGTTCAAGTGGAACTCCCTCTGGCTCTCGGAGTAATCATCGCCGGCGTTCGCGTCGCCACAGTGATCTCAGTCGGGCTAGCCACCATCGCCGCCGCCATCGGCGCCGGCGGCCTGGGAGAATATATTTTCCGCGGCCTCGCCATGGTGAACAACCAGGTCATCCTGGCAGGAGCCATCCCCGCCGCCGCGATGGCACTGTTAGCCGACGTAAGCCTGGGCTGGCTGGAAAAACGCCTAAGCCCACACTAACGGACACACCCAGTGCAGACGTCGCTTGCAACGTCTCTTTCTTGGAAACTGATGCCGCCCAAAACTATATTCGTTGTGCTTCTCGCCCTACTGACCGCATGCGGCCCGTCCCGCCAAAACCGCATAGTGGTCGGCTCCAAGAACTTCACCGAGCAACTCATCCTCGCAGAAATCATCGCCCAACAAATCGAAGCCAAAACTCGTCTACCCGTCGAGCGCCGTTTCTATCTCGCCGGAACGTTTATCTGCCAGCAGGCCATCCTCGCCGGCCGTATCGACATCTATCCTGAATACACCGGCACCGCCCTCACGGCAGTCCTGAAAGAAAAGCCGAGCGCCGACCGTGAGCAAGTCTACAGCCAGGTCAAAACAGAATATGAGAAGCGCTTCAACCTCACCCTCGGACCAACCTTCGGCTTCAACGACACTTTCGCCATAGAAATTCGCGGTGACGACGCCCGCCGCCTCGGCCTGAATACCATCAGCCAGGCCGCACCCTTCGCTCCAAAGTGGCGCGCCGGATTCGGCTACGAATTCATGGAGCGCCCCGACGGCTACAAAGGCCTGGCCGCCGCTTACGGCCTCCACTTCGCCGACTCCCCGCGAATCATGGATCTGGGCCTCCTCACTCGTGCGCTGAAAGACAAACAGGTCGACCTGATCGCCGGCAACACCACCGATGGCCTGATCCCCGCGCTAGACCTGTTCATCCTCGAAGACGACAAACATTATTTCCCACCATACGAAGCAGTACCGATCATTCGCCAGGATACCCTGGCCCGCCATCCCGAATTAAAGCCAGCCTTGGATGAACTAGCCGGAAAAATCTCCGACGCCGAAATGCGCCAACTAAACTACGCCGTCGACGGCCAACATCGCGACGTAAAACAAGTAGTCCGCGAATTCCTGCAGGCCAAAACTCCGTGAGCCATATAACGCAGACACTCCTGTCCGCGGATTTTGACTTGCCCGTGTGGCACGGCGCGAAATGCCGAGATCAGTACAGCGATGCGAAAGGGGGCCCCCCTCTAACGGATGTGACAACAAAACGCCCCACGAAAATACCAGCCCCGGCAGGGGCGACCTACAATAGCCCAGGACGGAAGTCCTGGGTGAAGCGAGAAAAAAAGATTCAGGCCCCGCACGGGCGCCACAATAGTATCGCGCCCTAGAATCCGTTCTTGAGGCCCTCCACCTGGCTACCCTGGACCAACACGGCATCGACCAAACCGGAATCACACGACTGTCATGACCAGCCGCGGCCACGTCGCACCACTGCCCGTGTGGCGCGGACACTGCCATCCGCGGATTTTGACTTGCCCGTGTGGCGCGGGCACCCTCGCCCGCGAAATGCCGAGATTAGCACCAAGAAACTTTCCCGGATTTCGCGGTTTATAATCGCGGTCGGGCGATCGCCATGCCACCTGTAGCGCAACGCCGCCACCGCATTTCGCGCAAGAGCCGCAATCCTATTTGGCTCCTGGCACTGGCGCTAGCCCCGCTCGCGGCTCAATCTACGGCGCAGACATTCACGGATAACGGCACTGGCAGCTTGTCGGACGGTTTATTTCAAAACCTCGCACTTGCAGCCGCCGACAGCGATCCGGCTCAATGCCACGTACGAGTCATTGCGAACGACGCGGTTGTCTCCGCAAAAGAGTGGCATGAAGTAGCTCATCACGTCCTGCCGCCCGGTGTGGTGGAGAATCCGAACCAATGGAAATTCTTTGCCTGGAGCGACACGCCGTTAGGCGCGGTGCGTACCCGCGATAAAAAAGGGTATCTTTTCTTCGGCAGCGATTGCGGCAACCATCCCTTTGAGGGACATTTGACGAGCCGGGCCGGCTCCATCACCGTTTCCGCAGGAACGCTCGATCACCCTTTGGGTCTGCCTCCGGGCGATCCTAATCCTGCGCCCAGCGAATTCCTCTTACTAAAGAGCCACAATTTACCGGCAACCATGGATTAGGTCGGAGGCGGCCCCGTCTATCGTGTGCCTGAGGGAGAACCTGGGGCGGGCAATCTGCTCATCGTTTATCACGCGGAACGACCCGCTAACCCGTTCTGGTCCTGGCTGGGTCTGGCCAAGTCGGCGGATGAGGGATCAACGTGGCAAGACCTCGGACTGATTATCAACGGGCCTCAGCCCTACACTGCCCAGGGCGCTCTCGATATTGGAGACCGAAACCTTGTGATCGCCACCGACCCAACCACGTCGCAAAAATATTTTTACATCTTTTTCCCAGAACATTGTTGGATCAACAGCACCCAGTTTTGTAGCGGGTTCACCTATTTATCCGTGGCAAGAGCGCCGTATGATATGAAGGGCTTCTGAAAACAGCGTTTATGGACGGCACGATGGCCTCGAAAGCATTCCACAAATATTATGACGGCAAGTGGGATCAGCATGGGAGGAAAGGCCAGCGAGCTGTTTCCGACCGTCACCGGGAAGACCGATGGAGATCCGCAGGTGGCATGGAGCGCATATAGAAATCGATTTGTCGCGATCATGGACAATGCACAATATATTGCTTACGGCGAGTCCGTAGACGGACTTTACTGGCCTGGGATGCAGGTAATACTTGGGAAAAACCCTGAAACCCCTGTCTACGCTTACGCCAACGCGGTCGGATTAGGCGCCGAATCCAGCTATTCTCGGCGAACCTTTCTATAGTTATTACACCGAGTGGCCCACTGGGGCATCGTGGAATCCAGCCGCTATCAAGCGGCTCACAATCACGACGGCGGCCATCCTGACCCGCATCGTTCCTTCCAACATGGCCATCGGCGGTTCGGCCTTTAGGCCGACAGTAAACGGCGATCACTTTGTGAAAACCTCCACGGTGACCTGGAACGGCTCACCGCGCGCAACAACGTACGTCAGCGAAACTCAGCTAACCGCGCAGATTTTATCTTCCGATATCGCCAACCCAGGCGAGACAAATGTAGGGGTGTCGAACCCACCCCCGTGCGGCGGCTCCTCCCAGACGAAACCATTCGCGATCCAACCGCCTTTGGGATCTAATTAGTAGTCGGTGCCCCACCCTTTTCGCGTTCATTCCCTGCGAGGGTGCCGGAGGCGCGAGTCCCGCGATCAATCTAGGAATCACGATGATGTCCATCGGCAACGGCGGGGCTGGGCTGTTTTGCGGGTGGGGAGAGCAGGCACTGGACGATCCAATCCGGCGCCTGCCCTACACAACTAGCTCGTCACACTACTTGAACGCAATCACTCCGAACAATCCATTCAACCCATTGTTCGGTCCCGCCGTAAAGTAGAGCTGATTCTTCTTCCCGTTGTTCGCAGTCCCACCACCGAACTCGATCGCCCAAAGCTGATTGATGGTAATCGGCTTGCCCGCGGAGTTCTCGAGCGTGCCCACAAACGCGCCGGTCGTAAGATTGAAGCCATTGATCGTGCCGGCGTGCCGGTGTTGGTGTTGTTTGAAATCAACAGCGTATTGCTCAGCGGACCGAAATTCTTCGGAGCGACGGCAAATCCCCAAGGCTGGTTCAGAGGTTTTCCTTTGGCAAATGTCTTCACAAATGTACCGGATTCCGTAAAGATGTCGATGTAGCCGCCCGGCTCACCGGCCGCGTTGGCATAGGAAACGTACACTTTTCCCTTGATGTCCTGAACCCCTAATACCGTAAAGCCCTTGGGAATTTTCGGATCCGTGATCTCCTTCACGAACTTGAAGTTTCCGTCCTACATATCTACCAGGTTTCTTACCGTGTCAGCGCCATAAATCAAATTGTCCGAAGTCTTGCTGGTGATGGCCAGGCCCGTATAGCTGGCTTTATCGGCCGAGTTGTTCACCAGAATGAGGGTTGCTGAGGCATTGAAACTCGACCAGCCTTGAATCGTGCCATCTAAAGTTGCGACCAAAAAGAGAGATGTCCAAGTGTCGATTTTGTCTCACTCGAGCCATTGTAGACAAGTTCCGTGGGCGAGCCTGGGACCGCTCCCGGCTGGCGGGAGAAACAATTACCTGCAGGCTTTGTGGCCCTCCGGCGCCACTGTAAAGGGTGGACCAGGCATTATTTTCGTCACTGACCAGAACGCGTTCCCCAAAAGCGTAGGCGGTTCCCCAGGCATTCTGCAGCAAGCCGTCCACATGTTTGGCTTGCCCACCTGATTCGAAGTCAGATTGGTTACCGTATATTGTGTCAGGGCTGAACTGGAAGCGAGCCCCAGGGCCAACGAAACCCACAAAGTCAGAGCAGTACCGCGAACTAAGGACCTTGCATGCTGATTTCTCCTCGAAGAATATGGTTAGAGGGCGGGGGAGGTCCCAATATCCTGCGCAGGTGAGAACGCTGATGCGTCTGTCCTGCTGGTGCTTGATATCAGGGCTCATCCGGGCTGCGCTTGTCAATAGAATGTCACCGTTTTGTCCAACTTTTCCTTCGCGGAAACCATGGGCCACGAGCGAAAAACACTTCAAGCCTATCAGTGCGCGCATCTAATCGCCATTTCTCGTGGATATCGATTAGCTATCAACAAAATAATAATGTTCCACGTGGAACATAACGTCACTCGACGACCACGCCTCCCTACACGATGTTACGATGCCAATCAGCCACTCCCATTCGCATGCCTGACTTCTGCGACGTCGCGCTCCCCGTCCCACTCGACACTGCCTTCACCTATCACATTCCAGACGGCATGCAGCCGGTCGTCGGCGGGCGCGTGCTGGTTCCGTTTCGCCAGCAGCGTATGTCGGGCGTGGTCGTCGCCATGCATGCTCGCGCGCCCAAGGTGCAAGCGAAGGATGTACTCAGCGTCCTCGACGCCTCGCCCGTGCTTGATGAGCAGCTTGCGCGGCTGGGGAAATGGATTGCGGACTACTATCTGGCCCCGCTTGGCGAGGTCTTTCGCACCATGCTGCCGCTGGCCGCGGAGTTCAAACGTACGATCGGCTATCGCATCACGACCGACGGCCAGATGGCGCTGCACCTGGCAGGGATGGCAGGCTCATCGGCGCGTTCACGCAAGACGCCCGAGGAACAGTTGGTAGAGTTTCGCGTCCTCGACTACCTCTCGGAACGCGAGACGGTGCGGGAAGAGAGTTTGCGCAACGCGACCCGCGTTTCAAAATCGCTGCTGGCCGGCATGGCACGCAAGAAATGGATCGTGCGCGAAGATTTGTCGGATGCGCGCGACGCGACTCGCACCATGAAGGTCGCCCTGTTGAAGAGCGCGGAGGGAAAACTCAATTCCAATCAGCAAACGCTGGTCGAGACCCTTGCCGCCGCGGGCGGGAAGGTTGCCGTTGACACTCTGCAAGCGCTGGAGGTTCCGCGGACTACGCTCGGGACCCTGGTGAAGCGTGGGGTGGTCGAGATCGTCGAAGAGCCAGTTGAGTTCGCAGTTGCGAGCAAAACCATTCGGCACTCGCCGTTGGACTTTCAGTTTAATTCCGCACAGCGGGATGCGCTCGGGAGGATCGAGGAGAGGGTACGCGCCGGCAAGTTCTCGGGCACGTTGCTACATGGCGTCACGGGGTCGGGCAAGACCGCGGTTTATCTCGCGGCCATGCGTTCGGTTCTCGAGGCGGGACGGTCGGCGATCCTGCTGGTTCCGGAGATTGGGCTTACGCCGGCAGTTGCTGCCGACCTGCATCACGTGTTCGGAGATGAAGTCGCTATTTTGCACTCGGGGCTTTCGGATCAAGAGAGAGCAGAGCAGTGGCATCGCATCAAGCGCAGCGATGCGCGTATGGTCGTGGGCACACGCTCGGCGGTATTTGCGCCGGTATCGAATCTGGCGTTGATGATTGTGGACGAGGAGCAGGATTCGTCCTACAAGCAGGAGGAGACGCCGCGATATCACGCGCGCGACGTGGCGGTGATGCGGGCGAAGATGGCTGGGGCTGTGGTTGTGCTGGGTTCGGCTACGCCTTCGCTGGAATCGTACTTCAACGCGAAGAAGAACAAGTATGCGCTACTGGAGTTGCCGGATCGCGTGGAGCAGCGTCCGTTACCTGAGGTCGAGATCGTTGACATGCGGTTGGAGTTTCAGGAGACGGGTAACGAGCAAGTGATTTCGCGGAAGCTCGCGGAGGAGATCAAGCAGCGATTAGATCGCAAGGAGCAGGTGATGGTACTGCTCAACCGCCGCGGATATTCGCCCGTGGCCTTGTGCCGTGCTTGTGGGAGCCGGTTGGAATGCAGGAACTGTGCCATTGCGATGACGCATCATAAGCGCTCGAACCGGATGGTATGCCACTACTGCGGATTCATGGCTCCGGTGCCAAAAGTCTGTGGGGAGTGTGGCAGCGAGTATGTTTATTTTCTCGGGACTGGATCGGAGAAGCTGGAAGAGTTGTTGCACGGGCTGTTCCCGCAGGCGCGGATTGGGCGTCTCGATCGGGACACGGTTCGGGGCAACGAGGATTTTGAGCGGGCGCTCAATGCGCTCAACGAAGGCGAACTTGATCTGCTGGTGGGGACGCAAATGATCGCCAAGGGTCACGACATTCATGGGGTCACGCTGGTGGGCGTGGTCGGCGCGGATATGGCTTTGGGGTTTCCGGATTTTCGCGCGGCGGAGCGCACGTTTCAATTGCTGACCCAGGTGGCGGGACGCGCCGGGCGCGGGCAGATTCCGGGGAAAGTTGTATTGCAGACTTACTTTCCGGATCACTATGCGGTGCAGTATGCGGCGCTGCACGACTTTGTCGGATTCTACGAAAAAGAGTTGCGCTTCCGCAGCTGGATGCACTATCCGCCGTACAGCGCGCTGGCTAATGTTCTAGTGCGGAGCGACAAGCTGGATGAGGCGGTGCGCTGGTCGGGCATTTTGGGCAAGTGGTTTGAGAAGACACGGCATGAAGGCATTCGCGTGCTGGGCCCGGCGGCGGCACCGATTGTGCGATTGAAGAGTGACTACCGGTATCATTTTGTTTTGAAGTCGGCCAGCCGGGAGAAGCTCAACGCGACATTAAGATCGATGCTCGTCCATGCAGTCGAGCAGAAGATTCCGCGGACGCAGGTGATTGTGGATGTGGATGCGGTTTGGTTGATGTGAAAGGAACAGCTGCTAGCTTTGGGCTTCTAGCTTTTAGCACAAAGCACTTCCGCGAACTCAGAGACTGATCGCATGGGCGAGATGAGTGGACTTCAAACCAGGAGATCAGTCGGGCCTCGAACTCGTCGTGGGCAGTGCTGATTCCGCCGCAGTGATCTGCCTTTGGTACCTCCCACAACACGACGCTTTTATTCCGAGCTTGAATCCTTCTGGAATGGCGTGGTGGGATGTTGCCGTCGAGCGCGCCGTGAATGAGAAGCATGGGCACTTGCGATTTCGCGACTGCGTCTTCGGGAGATATTTTCGCGGTTGTGAATACAGGAACGCGGCCTCGACAACGGGCCACAGAATCGAGCGGCCCAGCCAGGGCCCGGTTGGGAAGAACTGGCCCACTCGGTCGTAGGCGATTTCGCGAAAAGTCGAGAAAGAAGATTCGGCAACGAGTGCACAAAAGCCTGGCTCCATTTCCAGTGATTGCAGCAGTTGAGCCGCTCCCATCGATTCTCCAAGTGCGAAGATGCATGGCGGACTCTGATTCAGCTCCAGCCATTCGAACCAGCGGCGAATGTCGTCGCGTTCCAGCAAGCCGTACGTGGCCAATTCTCCCCCACTTGCGCCGTGAGCGCGCGCGTCGGGGAGCAGGACGCCGTATCCCTGTTTCAAAAGCAGTTCTGCGTAGCCGGTCATTCCTGATCTGTTATCGCCCATGCCATGTAGCAGGATGACCGCGTCTACAACTTGGTTCTTCGGGTGCAGGCTCCAGGCCCGCAGCTGAATGCCATCGTTGGCGTTGATGGAGACGGCTTCGAACGCGAGGTTGTCGTTCGTGATGTTGTGGAGCCATGCTTCGTTTTGGGCCATGAGTGCCAGCTTTGCTGGGTGCAGAGTGGCTTCAGCCAAAACAATTCCCATCACTGCTGAGATGGCAGCGTATGCGAATACCAGCAGAAACGGACAGAGCAGCCTTTGTGGACGACGCATGGTCTCGCGAATAGGTACGCCGGTGGGGATCGAATAGTTCCGGTTCAAGGGGCTTCGTCTATGCGGTTCGACCGCTGACCGCGCAGACGCAGTTCGATGGGCGCAAGGGTGCCTCAACCCCATCGTGAGTTGACCTAGCGGGTCGGCAGACCTGGCGCCGGTGCGGGGCCTAAGTCTTTTTTCTGGCTTACCCAGGACTTCCGTCCTGGGCTATTATTCGGTTGCCCCTGCCGGGGCTTGTATTTTCTGCGGTGTGTTTTGTTATGACATCCATTAAAGGGGGCCACCGTTTTGCACAAAAACGAACGTGCGCGGTGTTTCAAGTGATTTGGGTCACTCCGGACTCTGATTAAGTATGAAATGCGCCGCGCTCCCGCAGGGGCGGCGACGCCCCCGCCTACATGGGTAACTGGCGGGTGGGGGTTGTCCCTGCTACCATTTCAGCAAATGCTACTTCGCAAGACAGCGGGAAAAACCGGACAGGGAGAGCGCAAAGCTGGACGCGGGAGAGCGGCGCGCGACCGGCGACCGAGGGCTGAACTGGTCATCATCACGGGCATGAGCGGGTCGGGGAAAGCCTCGGTGCTCAAAGCTTTTGAGGATTTGGGCTACTACTGTGTAGACAATCTGCCGGTGGGGCTGATTCCGCAATTTGCGGAGTTGGCTGGCCAGTCATCGGAGATCGAGCGGACCGCGCTGGTGGTCGATGTTCGCGAGGGTACGCAACTGGAAGCGCTGCCGGAGATCGTGAAGTCGGTCCGACGGGTGCTGCCCACCAAAATGATTTTTCTGGAGGCGGCGGACTCGGTCCTGTTGCGCCGCTTCAGTGAAACCCGGCGTCCCCATCCTCTGGGAACGAATAGTACGGTTAAGGCTTCGCTGACCGCGGAGCGTCAGCATTTGCGACGCATTCGAGCCATGGCCGACCTGGTGATTGACACTTCGAGGTTCAACGTCCACGAGTTGCGGTCGCATATTACCGAGCGTTTTCAGAAGCAGGAGTCGGGCAATAACATTCTGGTTTCTTGCGTGAGCTTCGGCTTTAAGCATGGAGTGCCGGAGGACGCGGATCTAGTGTTTGACGTTCGCTTTTTGCCGAATCCGCATTTTGTGCCGGAGTTTCGTCCGCTTACCGGGCGCGATCCCAAGGTTGCGAAATATATCCGGTCGTTTCCGCAGACCAAGGAATTCATCAGCCGGATTTCGAAGCTGCTGGTCTATCTGTTGCCGCATTACATCCGCGAGGGCAAGAGTTATCTGACGATTTCTTTTGGCTGCACCGGCGGGCAGCATCGGTCGGTCATGATTGCTGAGGACGTCTCGAAGCGCTTGCGGACGGCGGGGTATCGCGTGAAGGTGGCGCATCGGGATAGTCCGGGGTAGGGTCAGCATCTGTCGTTCGTCGTTGGTCGTTGGTCGTTGGTTGACATCAAGCAAACTGTGATCCCAAGCGGGAACGCAAGGTCCCTCGACTCCGAATCGTCGTTCGCAAACAAACGATGATTCTTTGCTCGCGATGACAGGGTATGGGTATTGGCAACGACCAAAGACCAACGACTGAAGTAGCATCGCGAGCGAACGATGATTCTTCGCTCGGGATGACAGGTATGGCATTGCGAACGACCAAAAGCCAACGACCAAAGACCAAGGACCAACGACTGAAGTAGAATGAAGGCTTGCAACGCATGCCGATTTCATCCGCAGCAGGCCCGGTCGGGCTGCGCATGGGGAGCCCTCGATGCGGCAACTGACACGCCTCATACGATACGTGGCGCCCTATTGGTGGCCGGTTGGGGCGTCCGTACTGTTGATGGCGGCGGTGGGATTGCTGGATGCTTTCCGGCTTCTGCTCATCGGACCTATCTTCGACCGCGTGTTGAATCCGGGTTCGCAGTCTCGCGAGATGCAGCTGTTTAAGATTCCAGGCAGCGAGCATGTGATCTACCTGCAGCGGTTCGTTCCATCGCACTTCCAGAATCCGTGGACGGTCGTGGCCTTTGCGCTGGTGGCGGCTACGGTTTTGAAAGGAATCTGTGATTACGCGGGCACGTATCTGGTGAACTATGCCGGCTTCGGCATGATTACCGATCTGCGCAACGACCTCTACGATTCTATCTTGCAACGATCCGCGGCATTTTTTCACAAGCATACGACCGGCACTCTGGTTTCGACGATCGTCAATGATGTCGAGCGGGTGCAGTACGCGATGTCGAGCGTGCTGGCCGAATTCCTGCAGCAGTTTTTTACCTTTGTTTTTACCGCCCTGGTGGTGGTGGTGCTGGGGCGGAAATTTGCCTGGATTCTGGTTCTGTTCGTGCCCGTGATTATCTTCTCGGCGGGAAGAATCGGGCGCCGGGTGCGTCATACGACGCGGCGCGGTCAGGACAAGTTGGCCGACATTCAGAACATTCTGCACGAGACCATTACCGGCAACCGCATCGTGAAGGCGTTCAGCATGGAGCGGTGGGAGATTGCGCGATTTCGCAAAGCCGCGCAACGCCTGTTCCGCGCCAATCTGCGGTCCGTGGCCGCGGTGGCGATCAGTTCTCCGTTGATGGACATTTTTGGTGCGATCGCGATTGCGTTGCTGCTCTTATTGGGACGGGAACAGATCAATCGCCACGTTTTCACCTCCGGCACCTTTCTCACGTTTATCGTTGCGGTTTTCAAGTTGTACGATCCGGTGCGCAAGTTCGCGTTGTTTAATAACAATTTTCAGCAGGCCCTGGGGGCGTCGTCCGAGATATTCAAGTTCATGGACACGGAAGACGATGTAAAAGAGAAGCCTGGAGTGCAGCCGTTGCCGCCGTTTTCGCGCAGCATCCGGTTTGAGAAAGTCAGCTTCTCTTATGAGTCCGAGGGCGAAGAGGGACGTGAGATTCTGCGCGACGTTGATCTCGAAGTTCACGCTGGGGAGGTGCTCGCGGTGGTGGGATCGAGTGGCGCGGGCAAGAGCACGCTGGTGCATTTGATTCCGCGATTCTTTGATGTGACCGCTGGGCGATTGACCATTGATGGCCGCGACGTGCGCGACACCACCCTGGCTTCGTTGCGGTCGCAGATTGGGGTGGTCGCGCAAGACACGGTGCTGTTCAACGATACGGTGCGGAACAATATCGCGTACGGACAGCCGGGCGTCCCGCAAAAAGCGGTAGAGGACGCGGCTCGCGCGGCGCTGGCGCATGACTTTATTATGGATTTGCATTACGGCTACGAGACGGTAATTGGCGAGCGCGGGGTGCGGCTTTCGGGTGGCGAGCGCCAGCGAATTGCCATCGCGCGGGCGCTGCTCAAGAACGCGCCGATTTTGATTCTTGACGAGGCCACGTCGGCGTTGGACAGTGAATCCGAGGCACTGGTACAGTCGGCGCTACAGAATCTCATGACTGGACGGACCGTGGTGGTGATTGCGCATCGGCTTTCCACGGTACGGCGTGCGGATCGTATTGTGGTGCTGGAGAATGGGACCGCTGCGGATATTGGGCCACACGAGGAGCTCATGAAGAAGCTGGGCACGTATCGACGGTTGTACGAATTGCAATTTGCGGAACCGGAAGTGAATGCGGAGTGAAGTTCCACCGCGAGGATTGGGAAGATTGTCCGCGGGTCAGCGGACGCCGGGAAGATGACTGCCTAAACGATATGTCGATCCGCTCCATGACCGGGTTCGCGCAGGTGAAAGGGCAGGTCAACGGCCAGTTTGGCTTCACCCTGTCGCTCAAATCCGTGAATCATCGGTTCCTCGACATACATTTCCGCATGCCGTCCGATAGCGACGATCTGGAGATGAAGCTGCGGCGGCGGTTGAAAGAGAAGATGGCCCGCGGCCATGTAGAGCTGACTCTGAATATGGAACGCGGCGCCAGTGAAGGCTTTTCGCTCAATCGCGCCTTGGTGGGTGGCTACGTTCAGGCGTTTCGTGCAGCCGCTGCGGAATTCGGGTTGGCGGCTGAGCCGGATCTCAATGCAATTCTCCGGATACCGGGCGCGCTCGAGTCGGCAGCGTTGCCGGTTGAGGACGGCCTGGAAGCCGCGGTTCTCTCCAAGATGGAAGAGGCGTTGGCGCGACTCAATCAAATGCGCGAAGAGGAAGGGCGCGGCACGGAGCGCGAATTGAGGCAGCGCATGGGGCACGTGCAACAGGCCCGGGAGGGAGTGGAAAAGCATCGCCAGGCTGCCCTGCAAACCTATGCCGATCGATTGAAGACGCGCCTGCAGGAGTTGCTGGGTTCACAAATTGAACCGGAACGGATTTTGCAGGAAGCGGCGCTGCTGGTGGATCGTAGCGACATTCAGGAGGAGTTGGTACGGTTGGATCAACACGTGAAGCATCTTCTGGGCTTGCTCGATCAAGGTGGAGAAGTGGGCAAGAAGCTGGATTTTTTGCTGCAAGAGATGAATCGCGAGGCCAATACCCTGCTTTCCAAAACGTCGGGCTTGGCCGGCGAAGCCATGAAAATCACGGAGCTTGGGTTATCGATGAAAGCTGATATCGAAAAAGCGCGCGAGCAGGTGCAGAACCTCGAATGACCACGGTCTACATTATTTCGGCGCCTTCGGGTTCGGGCAAATCCACGCTGGTAGACAAAGCGCGGGAAATCGTTCCGAGGCTGGAGTTTTCGATTTCCTACACCACGCGGCCGCCACGAGGGCCAGAGCAGAACGGACGAGAATACTTCTTCGTGCCGCGCTCCGAATTCGAGGAGATGGTGCGGAAAGATGAGTTCCTGGAACATGCGGAGGTGTTTGGCCATTGCTACGGTACGGCGAAGCGCTTCCTGCGTCAAGCTGAGAAGAGTGGAAATGACTTGCTGCTCGACATTGATGTACAGGGCGCGGAGCAGATCAAGCGCAAGCTGCCGGAAGCGGTGAGTATTTTCATTATGCCGCCTGATCGCAAGGTCTTGGAGGCGCGTCTGCGAAAACGCAGTCTGGATGCGGAAGAAGTAATTCAGCGCCGATTGGTCACGGCCAGTCGTGAGATTGAGAATTACGAGAAATACGACTATATTCTGGTTAACGACCGTCTGGATGAATCTATCCAAGCGCTGACAGCGATCCTGCTTGCGGAACGGCTGAAGCGCTCGGGAGTTCACGGATCCGCTGACGATGCAGAAACGCTGGCCAAGGCCGAGGGTTGCCGCTTGAGCAACATCCGGGAACGCCTGCAGCCGATCTTGGCCTCGTTTACAACAGCGGCGACTTCGGGCGGGCGCTAGGCACAGGGGAGAACACAATGAAGTTGATTGAAGGGTTCGACAGCAACTATCGATACATTCTGGTAGCCGCTCGCCGCGCGCGTCAATTGCAAGGCGGTGCGCCCCCGGTCATCGAAACTCACTCCCGCAAACCCTGCCGCATTGCGCAGGACGAAATCAAGGCTGGCAAGGTGAAGTGGGTGATCCCGGAAACGCCGAAATCGACAGTCGAGGTCGTCAGCGAAATGCTCGACAAGGCGTTGGGGCAAGAGTAGTCATTTCCAGTTTGCTTTGCGATTGCGCGGAGTTCGCGCAATCGACAATTGGAAATGACCATCGGCAATCATGAAAATCGCTCTTGGCGTCAGCGGCGGGATTGCGGCTTACAAGGCGGCGGAAATTGTTCGCTTGCTGCAGGACCGCGGCGTTCGCGTGCAGGTCGTTATGACCCAGGCTGCGCAGGAATTCATCCGGCCTCTCACCTTTGCGGCTCTCTCCGGTGAAAAAGTTATTACCGATATGTTCGGTGCGGGCTCGAACGAGTCGCCGAATATTGATTCCGCGGTCGAGCACATCGCGGTGGCACAGTCGATTGATGCGCTGCTGGTGGTGCCGGCAACCGCAGACGTTCTCGCCAAATTCGCGCAGGGCATCGCCAGCGATTTTCTTGGCACGCTTTACCTGGCAACCACCGCCCCGGTTGTAGTCGCACCCGCCATGAACGTCAACATGTGGGACCACCCAGCCACGCAAGCGAATCTTGAGGTTTTAAAAAAGCGTGGCGTGAGGATCGTGGAACCGGGCACTGGATACTTGGCCTGCGGCATGACGGGTCCAGGACGCCTGGCGGAGAACGAGGCGATCATAGCGGCCACCTTGGAAGCACTTGGCGCTTCGCAGGAATTGGCTGGCGAAACGGTTTTGATAACGGCCGGCCCAACACGAGAGAAGATTGACCCGGTGCGATACCTGTCCAATCGGTCCAGTGGCCGGATGGGATACGCATTGGCTGAGGCCGCACTTCGGCGTGGAGCGCGAGTATTGCTGGTGAGCGGACCGACCGCGTTAACTCCGCCGGGAGCGGCCGAACTCACGCGGGTCGAATCCGCCGAAGAGATGCGGCAGGCTGTCTTGAAACTGCTGCCGCAGGCGACTATCGTGATCAAGACCGCCGCAGTGTCTGATTATCGCCCAAAATCTTTGGCCTCGCAAAAGATCAAGCGTAGCGGGCCCATGACGCTCGAGCTTGATCCTACGGTGGATATCTTGAGCGAGATCGCACGCCATAAACAGTCGCAACTCATCGTTGGCTTCGCCGCCGAGACTCAGAACGCGCTGGAAAACGCACGCAAAAAACTTGCCTCGAAGTCGCTCGATGCCATCGTCGTCAATGACGTTTCGCGCGAAGGTGTTGGCTTTGATTCTGATCGCAACGCGGTCACCATTATCACTCAGCACGAAGTCGTGGAAGTGCCGGAGACCACTAAGTGGGAAGTCGCGCAACGCGTGCTCGACCAGGTGGTGCGGCTGCGGAATACGCAAAACGTCCCCACAAAGATTGGGAAATAGCTAATGGCCGGCGTGCTCGATCCGCAACTCAAGCGCGCTTTGGCCGAGCGTGTCCGCTACTACAACGAGTTGGGTATTTACGATTTCTACCGCCGCGAGCCTGCCGTAGCCGACACCGGCACAACGCAAGACGCGGAAATTCACGAGAGTCCCTCAATCCAGCCAGAACAGCGAGACTTGATGACCCCGAGATCCAAAGCTGCAATCGCGGTACCGGTGGAAGAGAACATTTCCGAAGTGGCGATGCCGAAACCCGAATCAGGCGTGGCCGATCCCGTCCAGGCGCTGCGTTTGATTCGGGAGGATCTCGGAGACTGCACGCGTTGCCGTCTGAGCAAACAAGGACGCAAGCAGATTGTTTTCGGCGTGGGCAGTCCAAACGCCGAGCTGATGTTCATCGGCGAGGCTCCGGGCGCGGATGAAGACCAGCAGGGCGAGCCCTTCGTGGGCCGTGCTGGACAGTTGCTCAACAACATGATCAAGGCCATGGGCCTGCGGCGCGAAGATGTTTACATTGCGAACATCATCAAGTGCCGTCCGCCGGGGAATCGGACGCCAGAGCGCGATGAGTGCGAAACCTGCTCTCCATTTCTGATGCGGCAGATCGCGGCCATCAAGCCGAGGGCAATCGTGGCCCTGGGCGCGGTCGCGGCGAAAACGCTTTTGGCGATCAACACTCCCATGTCGGAGTTTCGCGGACGCTGGTTCGATTTCCGCGGCACCAAGCTTGCCGTCACTTATCATCCCGCGTTTCTGCTGCGCGATCCCCGCCAGAAGAAAGAAACCTGGAAAGATTTGCAGATGGTGATGAAGGAATTGGGATTGGCAATTCCGGCGAAGGGTGTTGAGTAATTCGAATTCTTCGCTTGCCCAGCACGGGCGAGGACGCCCGCGCCTACATTCACAACCGGAACGGCGCTGTTAAGAGTCTCGCCGGCAACATCACAGCTGCCCACACCAGTTCCAAAACTCCGTGCACCGCAATTCCCACCAGCCGGAACGGCAAGAGCAGCAGCCACACGAGCGGATAGAGCACCAGGGCAATCAGAGCCAGAGGCCAACACAACACGAACAGTAGGCACCAGAGGAGGAAAGTAAACATCGCAGGCTCCCTTGTCGTCTAGTGTAATTTACGAAGATTGCTGGCGAAAAGTTCGGGGGAAATCAGGCTTTCGCTTCGACGCAGTTCTTATCGACCAAGTACTTCCTCAGAAACGTCAATGTGCGTAAACCGGCGTCACGCCAGATTTCACCGCTGAAACCGTGCCCCACTCCCGGATAAATCTGCATCTCGTAGGCAATCTGTTTCTTTTCGAGGATTTGCTGTAATTCATACGCCTCCTCAACCGGGACGGTCTTATCCTGTTCACCGTGCAGAATCAGCACTGGGCAAAGTCGACGCGTGAAGAATCTCATCTCTTTGGGCATACCGCCAAAGAACTCGACCACGGCCTGAATGCGCGAGTCGATGGCAGAAGCCGAAAGCGCGAGGTAAGCGCCCAGAGAGAATCCCAACAGTCCGATGCGTTCGGGATCGACTTGCGGCTGGCCGGCGACGAAGCTGACCGCGTCCCACAAGGTCTTCATCCAGACCGGGAAGTGGCGGAGGATGGTTTGCAAGCCATCGATCTCGGCGGTTCCGGTGCGATCGAAATAATGCAGCACGTACACTGCGAATCCCTGCTCGGCCAGAAGGCTCGCAGGGTCACCCATCGACGCGTGCCCGCCTCCGGAACCGTGCAGCCCGATCACAGCGGGAAAGCGCTGCCCATCGGCAGCCGGCAGAAAACAATCCAGACGAATGTCTTTGCCGCCGCTCTGGAATGAAAGTTGGGATTGAGTGATGGAATACATGAAGAAGCGGACAGCACTCAGCATTCAGCACTCAGCAACCTTTTAGCTGACTGCTGAGTGCTGAGTGCTGGAGTGCCAACTAAGTGCTCGTCACAGCGCGCTCAGCCCCGGCCAATTTCCCCAGTGACGCCTCATACGGTGCCCGCGCAATCCCACGCTCGGTCACAATCGCGGTCACGTACTTTGCTGGGGTCACGTCGAAGGCGGGATTCTCCACCTGCACTCCGTCGGGCGTCATCTGTTTGCCGGCGATGTGCGTGACTTCTTGTTCGTTGCGTTGTTCGATAGGAATCTTGCTGCCGTCTGGCGTTTCGAAATCGATGGTCGACAAAGGCGCAGCCACATAAAAGGGAATGTCATGCTCTTTCGCAAGCACGGCAACGGAATAAGTTCCGATTTTATTCGCCACGTCGCCATTAGCCGCGATGCGATCTGCGCCCACCACAATTGCTCCGATCTTAGCCTGCTTCATGATCGCGCCTGCCATGTTATCGGAGATTACGGTCGTGGGAATGCCGTCTTTCATCAGCTCCCATGCGGTCAGCCGCGACCCCTGCAGAAAAGGACGAGTCTCGTCGGCGTAGACGTTGATCTTCTTTCCCTGCTCAACCGCCGCGCGGATCACTCCCAGCGCAGTACCATAGCCGCAAGTCGCAAGCGCTCCGGCATTGCAGTGAGTGAGCACGCCGCCGCTGGCGGGCATCAGCGTTGCGCCGTAGCGTCCCATAGCCTGGTTGGCGGCGATATCTTCGGCGTGCATGCGCTGCGCTTCCTCGGCCAGAGCTTGCTTGATCTGGGGTAGCGGGCGCACCCGCAGCAGTTCGAATTTGTCGCGCATGCGTCGGATGGCCCAGAAAAGATTTACTGCAGTCGGACGCGTCTTGCCGATGACTTCGCAGATCTGGTCAAACTCGCGCTTCAGTTCGCCTCCGGTTTCGGCTTTCGAGTTCTTCATTCCCAGCGCGATACCCATAGCCGCGGCAACTCCAATGGCCGGCGCGCCGCGCACCACCATATTGCGAATGGCGTCGGCAACCTGCTCGTGATTCTTGCAGGTCACGTAGGTTTCTTCGGTGGGCAGCTTCGTCTGATCGATGAAGCGTACGCCCTTGTCGGTCCACTCCAGGGTTTGGATCATAGATGTCGGTCGTTGTTCCTTGGTCGTTGGCGTCTTGCGATCAACCAACGTTCGTCATGCTTTATGCACTTCACAGCGGTTTCGCGGCATGTTCGTCACCGCCGGCCTGCCACACAATTCGCAAGTAGCAGCTACTGCGAAGATCGGCGGAGGCGTTTCGTCTTTCTGCTGCAAGTGCTCTTTCCTGACATCCGTCGCCGTGAATATCGAAACAAACGGCGCAGGAACGGCAGCCTTCTCCACCCTCGGACGACCCTTCGCCTCTTCGCGCTCTACCAGGCACATGACGCCGGCGATTTCAAATCCAAATTCACGTGCCGTCTCGATCGCTTGAATTGTAGAAGCGCCCGTGGTGCAGACATCGTCCACGATTACCACGCGCGCGCCCTTCTCTCGAAAGCCTTCAATCCGCTGCCCCGTGCCATGCTGCTTCTCAGCTTTGCGGACGAGAAAACCGTGAATCTCACCGCTGGTCACGGCCACGGCCACCACCAGCGGATCAGCCCCCATGGTTAAGCCGCCGATCGCCTGAGGCCGCCATCCGCGCTGCCGAATTTCTTCGAGGAACACCCGGCCAGTGAGTTGCGAACCGCGAGCGTCCAAAGTTGTGGCGCGGCAATCCACATAATAGTCGCTGGTGCCGCCCGACGAGAGCTTGAATTCTCCTAGACGAAAAGATTTGGTTGCTAACAGACGCAAAAGTTCCTGACGCGCAGAGGACATGGAAAATCTAAGATAGCATGAAGCGGGCGTCAGGCTGCAGGCGTCAGGCGCGGACGAGCAGTTAGTCTGAAGTCATTCCCTGAGGCCTGGAGCCTGACGCCCGGGTTACTGGTTCAGCCTCTCCAGATGCCGGAATCCATCGGTTCCTATGAACAGCAACACCGAGAGTGTACCGTTGTACGCCATGTGCGTGATCAAACTGGCGGCGACCGACTTGGTGACGGCGCGTGTGATTGTCAGCGCTAGCCCGACCATGAATATCACTAGCACCGGCGCCCATGCGCGTCCCAGTTGCGGAGCATGAATGAGGCTAAATCCCGCTGCCGTCACAAGAACTGCTACGGTGACACCGAGCCGGCGAACCAGTACCGGATAGAGAAACCCCCGAAAAAACAGCTCTTCGAGAAATGGTGCGAAGGTGATGCCGAACAGCGACAGCGCCCACGCTTCCGCCGGCGTCTTGAAGAAACGGTCCATCGGTACTTCTTTTGGGATGGGAAGAAAATGCGCGATCCCTTGTAGCGCAATCGCCAGTGCTATTCCTACGAGCAAATACCTTGACCAATTTCCGGGCCGGTTCCATCGGATCGCCTGCCAGAAATCCTGGCCGGGCACGCGCTTCACTATCGAAAACATGAAGGCGAGGATCACCAGGTAGGCGAATCCTTGCCCCACGACTGTCACCAGCGGAAACGTAATGACTTCGACGAATGCAACCTTGGGATAGAACAGTCGCTGTGCAGCCAGGGCTACCAATGGCAGAAAAATGACAACTGAACCAATGGTCAGAAACACAATCTGCAAAACGTCCCATCCGCTCCACACCGGGTTCTCGGAAGGGGTTTGGGCGATAGGCGCTGGGGGTTCCGGCATGGGAACTAAGCTGGGCTCAGACCACGGATTTTCGGGTGAGGACACAGGGAAATCAGCTCGACATTTTGAATCTACACGAAAAAGAAAGCCACCGCAGAGTGCCGCCAGATAGTTGTTCGTCTCGGTGTCGGCCACGGGGCTTTCTTGGGGAATCTCGGGGATGAGCTTTAAATCGCAGATCACGCAGAGGACGGCAACCCGGATGGATTAAGCCAGCAATTCGACCGTCGACGTTTTTTTTGAGTTTCCATCGAAGTGCAGCGCCAGAGCCTGCCCGGTGTAGGACTTCTTATTCCGTGCGACCTGCTCTGGCGTGCCCTGAGCAACAATCCGTCCACCCTCTTCTCCGCCCTCGGGACCGAGGTCGATGATCCAGTCGGCGTTGCGGATCACATCCAGATTATGTTCGATAATCACGACCATGTTCCCCAGGTCGGTCAGACGATGCAGAACATCGAGCAACTTCTTCACATCGTCAAAGTGCAGGCCGGTCGTGGGCTCATCCAACAGGTACAGAGTCTTCCCGGTTTGCCGTTTGCTTAACTCCCGCGCTAACTTGATACGTTGCGCCTCACCGCCCGAGAGCGTTACCGCCGATTGACCCAGATGAATGTACCCCAGACCCACATCGACCAGCGTCTGTAGTTTCTGTCTCACTTGTGGAATGTTCTCGAGAATTGGCAAAGCGTCCGACGCCGGCATTTCGAGCAGGTCTGCGATGGAGTAACCCTTATATTTCACCGCCAGGGTCTCGTGGTTGTA
Organism: uncultured Acidobacteriota bacterium; assembly: GCA_963796095.1. GTDB lineage: Bacteria > Acidobacteriota > Terriglobia > Terriglobales > Acidobacteriaceae > JABDBE01. Next base: position 879,184 of record CAWCKL010000042.1, on the reverse strand, counting down.
GCGGCGGCCGCCACAAACCTCGCAAAGCACATAGACATCGGGGAGGAAACTCATTTCAATGCGACGCTGTCCTTCCCCCTGGCAGGCTTCGCAACGTCCACCGGTCACGTTGAAGGAAAACCTTCCCGGTTTGTAGCCTCGTTCTCGCGACTCCGGCAGCATGGCATACAGATCGCGAATCTGCGCAAAGACGCCGGTATAGGTCGCCGGATTCGAGCGCGGCGTCCGCCCGATCGGAGACTGATCAATGCGAATAACTTTGTCGACGTTCTCCGCGCCTGAAATTGCTTTGTGGGCGCCGGCTTCTTCGCGCGAGCGGTACAGAGTCTTCGCCAGCGCGCGATAAAGAATGTCATTCACCAAAGTGGATTTGCCCGACCCGGAGACTCCGGTCACCACAGTCATGACGCCCAGCGGAAAGGTGACATCAAGATTCTTCAGATTGTTTTCGCGCGCGCCCAGAATAGTAATGCCCGTGCCGTTCGTCGGCCGCCGCTCCGCACGCATCTCGATCTGCGCTCTGCCCGAGATATAAGCTCCGGTGAGAGACCCCGGCACTTCCATGATTTCTTCCGGCGTTCCGTGGGCTACGAGCTCGCCTCCGTGGCGACCCGCTCCGGGTCCAAGGTCAATCACATAATCAGCGCGGCAAATGGTCTCTTCATCATGCTCGACTACGAGCACGGTGTTGCCCAGATCGCGCAACTCTTCGAGCGCTTTCAGCAATCGGGCATTGTCCCGGTGATGCAGTCCGATCGAAGGCTCATCAAGGACGTACAGAACGCCTCTCAGTTTCGACCCGATCTGTGTAGCCAGGCGTATGCGTTGCCCCTCGCCTCCAGAAAGCGTGGCGGCTGAACGATCGAGCGAGATATATCCTAGACCGACAGCATTCAGAAACTGCAGCCGCTCGACGATCTCATGCACGACCCGTCCCGCAATCGCAGCTTCGCGGCCAGTGAGTTTGATTTTCCTTGCCAGCTCCAGCGAACGCGAAACCGGCAGCCCAGTGAAGTCCGCGATCGAAAGGCCGTTCACTTTCACCGCCAGACTCTCCGGACGCAACCTCTGCCCCTGGCAGGCGGGGCATTCCGTAGCCGACATATAATCGAGCAAGAAATCGCGGTAGCCCTCGGATGTAGATTCCTCCAGCACCCGCTTGAGATAAGCTAAAATTCCTCCGAAGCCAGTCTTGCCTCCCTTGCCCGCTTCCCCGAACAACAGCAAATTTTGCACCTTCTCCGGAAACTTTTCGAAAGGCGTGCTCAGATCCAAGCCATGCGCCGTGGCTGCGATTTGGAGCATGTGGATCAGGTTTTGCGACGCCGAGCCCGGCCCCAATCCACCATCGAGCAAGGGCTTCGACCAGTCGACAATCACTTTGGCAGGATCGAAATCGTAGCGGCTGCCCAGTCCGTGGCACTCCGGACAGGCTCCATACGAACTGTTGAAAGAAAAGGACCGTGGCTCTAGTTGTGGCACGCTGATGCCGCAATCCGGACACGCCAGCCGCTCCGAATAAAGCTGTTCTTCGCCGCCCACTACCGCTACCTGAACCAGGCCTCCCGCCAGCTTCATCGCCAATCCGACGGAAAGCTCAAGCCGGTGCTCGATCCCTGGTTTCACCAGCAGGCGATCAATCACTACTTCGATGGTGTGGTTCTTCCGTTTGTCCAATGGGATATCGTCATCGAGATTGACCAGCTCACCGTCCACCCTGGCCCTAGTGAAGCCGTGCTGAACCAGCTTCTCCATCTCCTTCTTGAATTCGCCCTTGCGTCCGCGCACGATTGGTGCCAACACCATGACTCGGTCCTCAGGAGTGAGTGCCATCACGCGCTGCACGATTTGGTCCGCGGTCTGCCGGCTTATCGCTCGCCCACACTTCGGACAATGGGGCACTCCGATGGAAGAGAATAAAAGACGAAGATAATCGTAAATCTCGGTAATCGTTCCGACCGTCGAACGCGGGCTCCGGCTGGTGGTCTTCTGCTCAATCGAGATGGCGGGACTGAGGCCATCGATGGCATCCACGTCCGGACGTTCCATTTGATCCAGAAACTGGCGGGCGTACGCCGAGAGCGTCTCCACATAACGCCGCTGGCCCTCGGCGTAAATCGTGTCAAACGCCAGCGAGGACTTGCCCGACCCGCTCAGGCCAGTGATTACCGTCAGGCTATTGCGGGGAATCTCGACATCGATGTTCTTAAGGTTATGCTGGCGCGCCCCGCGCACCGAAATCTTCGTAATGGCCATAAAAAGCGAAAGAGACGCCCTTGGTTGACCTTCCGTAATGTGGACGGGTCCACAGAGATGTTGGAAAGTGGAGGTGCGCAACTCTACTCACGTATCTTATTTGCTAACAGTGGCAAGCGTCAACGCAGGTAGATTCAGGGAGCGGCGACATCATCAGAACCGGGCTGTTCGTTAGAAGGTAGGGAACTTGAGCGGTCTATTGAGCGTCTGCATCCTTTGTTTCACCGTGGTTAGTGTACTGGCAATTGGAATTTTATCCGCTTACGGCTTCGTCATCGGAATTCTTCACACCTTCGTGACCCAGTCGCCGCAACGCACTGCTGAAAAGCCTGTACTTGCGCCTAGCCAAGCTCGTGCCGCGCACGCTGGCGGACGCTAGCATACTCTTCGACTTAGCACTCTATTCTGAACTGATTAGTGAGGCGGGGTTGCGTCGCCACCCGGCTGGTTCGGCACCCCAGGATTGGGGAACTGTCGCATTCCGGGCGGTACACCAGGCTGTACACCGGGCTGGACTCCCGGCTGAATTCCCTGTTGCTGCATCTGCTGCTGCATCTGCTGCTGCCGTTGCTGCAGTTCCTGCAGGAGCTGCTCGGGCGTCTTGACCTGCTGCTGTCCATCTTGTTGCGGTTGCTGCTGGTCGTCGGCTGCCGCCTGGTCGTCGGTTTGGTCAGTCTGGTCCGTCTGATCGTCGGCCGTGTCATCGGTGGCAGCATCGGCCGAGTCATCCGTCGCTTCGTCCTGATTCTCGGCGTCCTGGCCTTCGACCGTAACGACGTTTCCACCTGGAGCCGCCATCGGCATTGACGTTGGCCGGTTATAGGCGGCCTGATTGTAGGCGGCGACTTGCTGGGTCGGCTGCTGCGGAGCGCTATCCACCGCTCCTCCACCCGACTTGGCCATCAGAATCACCCTGTCTAGAGCATTGGGATCCGTCGCCGACCCCAACAACATGTAATTGAAGTGTGATCCGTTGAGCAGCGAGGCCAGAACATCACGAGCCGGAGCCGGACCGAACTGTCCCACCACACGCTCAGACGCGTTACCTGGCAGCTCGATGGTCGCCCCCGTCTGCGCCCGAACCGCTTTCAAGATGTCGCCTAGAGTGGAGTTTTGCGCCGAAATCGTTAACTGACCCCCCTGGAAAGAAACCTGCGGAGGAGTTGTAGGCAACTGTGCCAGCGTTGGAGGAGGAGCCGCCGGTGTAGGCTGAGCATCTTGCGCGACGGGCTGGCTGGCGGCTGAGTGCCGTTTTTGGCCAAGACAAGGCAGTCCCAGAGCCAGGCAGGAGAGACTCACGATGAAGATAGACTTTGGCTTCAATGCTCCACCTGCCATGGGAACGCCCGTTCCGACCGATCTTGCGGGAAATTCGTAAAAATAAGCTCCAGCCACCCAAATTGTAGCACCGTCCGCCTGTTCCGCGGCAATCTGTAGAGACGTAGCTAGCTACGTCTCTACAGCCGGAATATGTCTGAACCTACTGCCGTGGGGCGTAGTAGCCCCGGCGGGAGCGCACCTGAAGATCCTTCTTAAGGGCGGTGATCTCAATCGGGCGATAGTGCCCGTTCGCCTCAAAATCAGCCGGGTGATACGAAATGATGTATTGGCTCCGCAGCTCGTCTTCGATAGCAGCAAACGAGTTCTTGATGTCCTTCATCTTGTACGGAAAGAATGCCCGTCCGCCGGTGGCGTCCGCGATGCGCTGCAGCACTTTATCGCCCCGCAGGATCAGGCCGCTGTCATCGGTCGAAATTGCATAAATGATGACTTCCGCCCGTTGTGCCATCTCAATCGCCTGCGCCTCGCTGTAATCACTCTGATTGTCCTCACCGTCACTAACCACGACGATGGCCCGCCGCGAAGGATGGTCTTCATGATCCTTGATCAAATGGTCGTGGCAGGCTCGATAGATGGCATCGTACAGTGCGGTTCCTCCCCCGTCCTGCATCCGGTGCACCGCCGCGGAGAGCAACGCGGCGTTATCGGTAAAGTCCTGCATCATCTGACTATGCCCGTTAAAGCCGATGACGAAGGCCTTGTCAAAATTTGGGCGCACGGTGTTTTGTAGAAAACTGACGGCTGCTTCCTGTTCGAAGTCAAACCTCCCACGCACGGAACCGCTGGTATCAATCAAAAGTCCGAGCTCAATCGGCAGATCAGTTTCGCGGCGAAAGTTTACGATGGATTGCGGCGGCTTATGGTCGTCGAGGATCGCAAAGTCTTTCTCGTTAAGGTTGCGGACGAACTTGCCATGCCGGTCGGTCGCAATGAACAGCACATTGACTTCATCCACCCGCTTCTTGATCGTGATTATGGAGTCGTCAGGCTGGCCAGTATCAGGGCTCGAGGAGGGCGATGACACCAACGCGTTGCTCGGGGCGAGATAAGTCACCTGCGCCCGCAGCGGCAGCCACGCCACTGCCACAAGAATCCCGGCGAGCAAAAAATACTTCCCCGTGTACTTCATTCCACATCCAGTCCCGACTTACGGCGTTTAGTCCCCAGCCTGGCCCGTTCGCCTCAGCTTATTAGATGCACGCAGGGGGCCGAAGTACCCGCCAGATGCCGCCTTTACTCATTAGAACTCTAGGAGCCCCTTTAGCAAATGCCAAGTTACAAAAGGAGCACTCGTTGGGTCATGGGTCTCTTCAACTTAGGTGACCATCCCTCGCAACTCGGAAGTTCCGGTTCGGCATCTCACTAAGCCATCACAAGGTTAAAATAGCACCACGACCCGAAAACAGGAGACTCGATGAAATCGCTGCTCGTTCCGTTCTTGCTGTGCGCTCTCATAGTGCCCGCTCTCGCCGTTGACGATAGCACGGAAGTTGACCGGGTCGAGAACTCCGGCCACGTTCTAAAAGAAATCCTCAACATCCCCGACAACATCCCTCAAGACCTGCTTGACAAAGCCGAATGCATCATCGTTTTGCCCTCAGTGAAAAAGGCTGCGTTCGGCATCGGTGGCAGCTATGGTCGTGGGGTGATGATTTGCCGCGGCGGAATCTCCTACACCGGGCTCTGGGGACCGCCAGCATTGTATGCCTTGGAAGGCGCCAGCATTGGATTTCAGCTCGGAGGGCAGGCTACGGACTTCGTGCTTCTGGTGATGAATCCAGCGGGAGCGCGATCTCTGCTGAAGAGCAAAGTAAAGCTTGGCGCCGACGCCTCTGCTGCAGCCGGCCCCAAGGGCCGCACCGCCGAGGGAGCGACCGATATCGTGATGACCGCCGAAATCCTTTCCTATTCACGTAACAAGGGATTATTCGCCGGAGTCTCACTCGAAGGTTCCACCCTGCGCTCCGATGGCAGCGCCAACGAAAAGTTGTACGGACAGAAGCTAAGCGCACGAGACATCATCCGCGGAGGAAAAGTAAAAAATCCTCCCTGCGCCGCGGAACTGGTCGCACTCTTGGATAAGAAGTCCCCCAAGAACCTCTCTGATCCAAAATCGCTGGAGTAGCGAGCGTGGCATAGCTTGTGTAGTCTAGCTTGTGTGGGGACGGGCTTCTGACCCGTCCACGTCGAGCGCAGCTCGACGAATGACGATGAATCAAGCGACTCTGACCCGTTGCTCCTGGCCAAGCGACGATCTCTCCATCCGCTACCACGATGAAGAGTGGGGCACTCCCACGCACGACGACACCACTCTGTTCGAGTTCCTCATCCTCGAAGGTGCCCAGGCCGGCTTGAGCTGGGACACCATCCTCAAGAAACGTCAGAACTACCGTGCGGCATTTGATAACTTCGATCTCAAAAAAATTGCGCGCTACGACCGCCGCAAGATCCGAAGCCTGATGAACAACGCGGGCATCATTCGCAATCGTCTTAAGATTGCCTCCGCCGTGCAAAATGCAAAAGCCTTCCTCAAAGTGCAAGACGATTTCGGATCATTCGACGCCTACATCTGGCAGTTCACTGGCGGAGCACCGATCCTGAACTCGCGGCGTTCGTCGAAGCAAGTCCCAGCCCGCACCCCAGAATCGGACGCCATGAGCAAAGACCTGAAGAAGCGCGGATTCTCCTTCGTCGGCACCACGATTTGCTACGCCTTCATGCAAGCCATGGGCCTTGTGAACGACCACCTGACTACCTGCTTTCGCTATTCGCAACTCGTGCCCCGAAAGCGCCGGAGGTCGGGAGACTGAGTGCGAACACATCGGATTGTGATCGCCGTCGTATCCTGCTTCGTCGCAGTCGCCGTCTCCTTGTCCGCGCACGAACCCAAACCGCCCGCCGCGGATTCTTATTCGCATGGAACTACAACTTGCCTCCAAAGTGGTGATGGTCCGGGGATCCGGCTCTACCTGGAAAACGCCCACTGCGAAGGAAAAGTTTCCTACCCGCACTTGGAATTGGATATTAGGGAGCTACCCATCTCGGTTCACAAGAGCATCACCATTGGCCCGGACAACTGGGCATTCAGATGCCCGACTCCGAAGGACTCGTGCCAACAAGCTTTGTCCGGCCAGGTCGTGCTTGACCATTTTGAAGAGAACGCCGGAAGAGAGATCCCCCGAACTGATGGCTATTATGAACTCAGATTTAACAGCGGCGGGTCCGAGAGCGGCCGCTTCATTGTGGACTGTCTGGCCCCTTGCAGCTAGAAGCTTTTGGCTGTTGTCGCCAGCCGGCTCTCTATATTCGTCCTTGGTTGCGGCCACACCTGGTCGCGATGAATTCAGAACAGAAGATCACTTACGGGCCTTGCACGTCGAAACCGTAGCCCTTCAACACATCGCCGATCGCAGCCGTCTTCACGAACGACAAAAACTGTCGCGTAGCCTCCTTATTCTTTGAAGAGCCGAGAATGACGCATGCTTGTTGAATCGGCGGGTATTCGTCGGCAGGAATCTCAGCATACCGGCCTTTGTCTTTCATATTCGGAGACAAAGCCAACGAAAGGGCCACGATGCCCGCATCGGCCGAGCCGGAGACCACAAACGACGCGGTCTGCGAGATGTTTTCACCCAGCACAAACTTGTCTTTCACTCTTTCGTAAATCTTCTCGGTTTGCATCGCCGCCACAGCCGCCTGCCCGTAAGGAGCATGTTGAGGGTTGGCCACAGCAATCTTCTTCACCGAAGGATCGAGAAGCACTTTCATACCGGAACTGAGATCGAGTTTCGACTCGCTTCGAACCCAGATCACAATCTTGCCCTTCGCATATTCGTAATAGCTCCCAGGCTCGGTCAATCCAGCCGCTTCCAGTTTCTTCGGATACTCGAGATTCGCGGAAAAGAACATGTCAAAGGGAGCGCCATTCTGAATCTGCTGGAAAAAATTTCCCGACGAACCGTAAATGAGCTTCACCGTCTTCCCCCTTTCCTTCTGGAATCGGGCGGCCACATCCTGCATGGCGAACTGAAGATCCGCAGCCGCCGCCACAGTGATTTCCTGCGCGAAACATATCTCCGAAACACAGCCCGCCGCCAGAACGGCAATCAGAATCAGTTTTCGGACGTTCACGCGCTCTCCCCTCGGCTTATAATGACTGCATGCCTATCTCAGCCAGAAACAAACTGCGTGGAAAAATCGAAGAACTTCAACTGGGCGACATCATGGCCCATGTCGTGGTTCGGGTCGGGGACAACCTCATTGAGAGCGCCATCACTCGCCGCAGCGCCGACGAACTCAAGCTCAAGAAGGGCGACACCGTCACTGCAATGGTCAAAGCGACCGAGGTCATGATCCAGAAGGACTGACCCTTCACTGCACGTCCACAATCTTCAGCGTCGTCACCTGCCGCACCCACCGTGCCATCCGTTTTTCATCGGGTATCACGATGCGGTATGGTCCCTCCTTGTCATCGAGCGGCTTTCCATCTTTCAGGAAGGCCAGAACAACTTGCTTGTCAGTGAAAGCCGGCGGCCTGAGCCAGCAGAGCAAAGAGCACAACTGCAAGAAACAGACGCCTTTGTAGCGCCACCGTCCCGGCGGCTGTCGTGGGGGCGTTGCCTCCACCGGCGATGCCAAAGTGCCCTCGGGACAGCCGGCAAAATGCCGGCGCTACAAGAATGAGTTTCATCTCACACCCGCAGAATCATTACTTCCGTGGCCTTTATCAGGGCAGCCGCAGTCTGCCCTGGCTTGAGCTGCATCTCGCGCGCGGAACGCGCCGTAATAATCGACGTGATTTGCTGGCCCCCAATCGAAATCGCGATCTCCGCCATCAGGCCGCTAATGCGAACTGCATCGATTCGTCCCACCAACTGGTTCCGTCCACTCACGCGGCGGATCACCAGCTTGCGTTCCTTCTCCGTTCTCCCTCTGGTTCGGAAAAGCAGCCGGTCGACTTCGCTTTCCGGAATGCGGTGATGTCCCCCAGCCGTCCGAATGCTGCGAATTTTCTTCTTGTAGATCCACTGCTTGATCGTGGGAAAGCTGATCCCCAGCTGTAAAGCCGCGTCCCGAAGCTTCAGCAACTCTTCAATCTTCCGTTCAGATTTGCCATTCCTCTGCATGGGAACGAATCCTACAGTCAAGCCAAGGCATGGTCAACTCGCCGAACAGGCTGCCGTCATTCTGAAGCCCCGCGCTTTCCCGCGGGGCGAAGGATCTCGCGCGTAGCCTTTCGAAGTTACTCCGCTACCCGCTACTTCATTAGTATGCCGCCACCATTTCGCTCTAGAAGCACTAAACTGCGTAGTATTAGACATTATAAACACATTTGATATACACTTCGCTTCTTTAACACCAATGGATACATCGGAGGCGAGATGCGTGCAATCAATTTGGTTCTGCTGGCGGCCTTTGTCTTCCTCTCAACAACCTTGACCTCTGCCCAGAACGGATTTTTCTCCGACTGGTTCAATATGGTGTCCGAAACGCAAGCGGCACAGCCTCACTGGATCACTCCCCTCGCCACAACCACACCGCGGCTCGAACAGGAGTTTCGCTAGGACATTCAATGGCAGACCTACAATAGCGGCGTCACTACGGACAACTACGGCGTCAGTAAAGGTTTGGAAATCATCCCGGCAAAGAATTTCGAGGTCATTCTCGCCGTGCCTCCCTACATCGTGAACAACCCCGATTCTCCGAATAATGGATTCGGCGACTGGCAGTTTCTGGTGAAATATCGAATCGCCGCCGGAAACAAGGAGCACGGGAACTACCATCTTGACCGCCTTCTACCAGATGACTCTCCCCACCGAGCAGTACCAGCAAGGCGCGCTAAGTCCCGTGATCACGCCTACGATTGCGTACGGAAAGGGCTTCGGAAACTTTGACGTCCAGGGAACATTAGGCTACAGCTTGCCCACTGGAAACGTGGGCGTCATTGGCCACACTCTGCCGTGGAACAACACGTTTCAGTACCGCGTCTACAAGAGATTTTGGCCGGAACTGGAAGTCAACTTTAACCACTTTTACGGCGGGAACCGCAATATTGTCCCGACCAGCCGTCCCGGCAAAACATTGGTATATCTCACGCCGGGTCTCGTGCTCGGCAGATTTCGCATAAAGGATCGTCTCGCTTTCACCGTCGGTGGCGGATTCCAAATCGCCGCGACATCATTCCATCCCACCAACCACATTCCGATTCTATCGATACGCTTCCCGTTCTAACTACAGGGCAGGATTGGAACTGGTCTTTCAAATGGTTTTGAAAGAGTGCCCCGAGCAACCACAGAAGAAGCTTTAGTCCGTTATGCGGGACGAAACGAGAATTTTGTTCTCGTTGTAACGTTGTAACCAGCTGTTGCATCCTCGGGATTCGCTGGGATATCAAGGGCGAAGCCCTTGGCTAGTTAGCTCTCGCTTGCCTGATTGTCTAAGCTTTTGGGCACTTCTCCTTGGCGGGAGACCATCTGCTTCGGTAGTTCCCTCAGAGCAAAACCGGCTAAAGCGGAGATGATCGAGCCAGCGACGGTCATCATGAGTGTGCCAGCGTAGCGACTGAGCCACCCTTGTCCGGCGGAAGACAAGTCAGCCCCTACGGCCGGGGGTTGGAATTCAAAGAGTGCCAGTTCAAAGGCTGCCAGTTCAAGGAAAGATCAGCGCGGCTGGAGCTCACGGATAAGGCTCGTTGCCCGTTATGAGCGAAGTCAACGCTGATCGTGCTCTCTCGCGTGCCACTGTCGGAGACGACCTGGACCTTTATTTGATGGTGCCAGTCGCTAGCGGTAGCGTCTCTGACAGGCTGCCCGGCACTGCAGGAATCAGACCGAACCTTCTTTTGCTATTGCCGACCAGGCTTCCAGAGTAAGCTAACTCACCATCCACCCAGACCGAAATCTGCCCGCCGCGCAAGCTGTGCTGGACTTTGAGCCGCAAGCTGGCACCTTGTCCCCAATAGGCTGTGTGCATGGCCATTAGCAAAGCGGCGAGCAGAAATAGGCCCAGCATGACCCGAGCGGTCGCTGGAAGACGCACGAATTGCGCGCGTATTCTCTGCCAAACCGCGACCGCGTGCGAGCGACTTCCAGCCATGAGTTCCAGATCCATACGAGAATCTATTCTCACCGCTTACCTCGGTTGAGTCCCAGTTACCAAGGTGTCAAGCTGGTCGGATTTCGTCACTCTTTCTAGAAGACCCTGAGACGTATCAGCCAAGTAGCAACATCGCGTCGACGTTGTCAAAGGACGTTGAGCTACCAACCCTCCTACGACGTTACATCCTTGACGTGCGTCGCGATGTACCACTGATTGCCGAAAGCGTCCTTCACTGCGCCATTGCGATCACCGTAAGGCTGGTCGACCGGCTCCATAATCGAAGTCGCGCCCGCTTGCAGCGCACGCTGGTAGACCGCGTCGCAATCGGGCACGTACACATAGAACATCGTCGGCATTGGCGGATACTTCCCTTCGGGCTCACCCATCTCCACCACCGAGTCCCCGACGCGTATCTCCGCATGATGAACCACTCCATCAGGCGATGCGTATTTCGCAATCTCGCGCGCCCCGAAGGCCCGCCTTAAGAAGTTGATCACAGGCTCCGCCCGCAGAGGAAGCATATATACATTCACGCTGTTCAGTCCCTTTGGAGTGTAGCTCTTGCCTTTGTGCGTAGCGATATACCAGAGGTTTCCCGCCGGATCTTTCACGCTGCCCGAGCGCTCGCCGTATTCCTGATCCCTGGGCCCATCGATGGACGTAGCGCCCGCCTGCAATGCGCGTTCGTACACGGCATCGCAATCAGGAACGTAAACGTGGAGCGAGTGAGTATTCGCCGTCGAGCGGAACTCACGCCCCGGAATACCGCCGCCCAACATCAGCATCGAATCGCCGATGCGCACCTCGCCATGCAGCCCTCCCGCCGATCCCACAGTGCGGAACATCTCTTCGGCGCCAAACGCATTCTTGACGAACTGCATCAGTGCCGGCCCATCCTGCGCGACCAGATACGGCGTCACCGTGCGGTAGCCTTTCGGGATCGGATCGACGCTGGGCTTCTTGGCGTGCCCCTCTTTCATCATCGCCTGGAACCGGCGGTGCATCTCCTCAACCGACATCTCTTCCTTGACCATGGAAACGTTCCAGGCATATCCAAAAGGATCGAGCAAGTTCGCCTCGCGGTATCCATAGAATTGATCTGAGATCGGGGCTGTCAGCTTGGCCCCAGCCGCCACAGCGTGCTCCGCAAAGGCATCCACGTCGGGAACGTGGATCACCATGCTGACCGGCGAACTGCCCGTCGTCTCGGCGCTGTAGCGTCCCCCTTCCGGCCATTCATCGGTCAACATAATTACCGAATCGCCGATCAAAAGCTCGGCATGAGGAATTCCCATTTCGATCTCGAAGCGCATGGTTTCCTTTGCTCCGAAAGCCTGCTTGTAAAATTCGATCGCTTTCGCCGTATCCTTGAAGGTCAGTCTGGGCGCGGCGAAGGTGCGAGTTGCTGTGATAGGTGCGGTCGTAGTCGCCATCAAAATACTCCTTTCCAAATCATCCTTCAAACGCATTTTGAAATCTTCCCGCGGCAGATCGCGCAACTCGGCGGCAATGCGGACAAGCGGATTCACGCCCGCATCCCCACGCGGCAACGGCGCACCGGGATTTCTGATCAACCCTTGCACCGCATCATCGAGCTGTTCGATCAAACTACGCCTAGGCATCTTTGCCACCCGGCTTCGTGTTCCCCTTCGTGTAACTTCGTGTCCTTTGTGGTTTTCCGCTTTTGACCGCGATCTGCGCCCGCAGATTCTCCAAGCCCCGGAATTGCAACTGCTTCACCGCCCCCTCAGTACGCCCCAACGCCTCCGCGATTTCGCGAATACTCTTCTCCTCCGCAAACCGCATCGCCACTACGCGCTGCTGATCCGCCGGAAGCCGATCCACCAGACGAAACAACCGCGCCCGATGTTCATCTTCCTCGAGACCAACGTCAGCGGTCGCATCCACGCCGACTTCCGGAGGGTCGTCGACTGCCAACTCTCTCCCCGCCCGCTGCGCCTGATCCGCGATCGCGTTGGCCGCAATCCTGAGCAACCAAGCCGCAAACGGCGCACCTCGCCACTCGAAACGCCGAAGATTCGCCAACGCCTTGTGAAATACCTCCGAGGTCAAATCCTCAGCCGCATCGCGATCGTCCACGCGCCGCGCGACGAATGCATACACCCGCTCACAGTTGATTTCGTAGAGTTCGGCGAACCGGGCAGGATCCTTTTGCGCAGCCTCGACCAGCAGACGTTCCTCCGCCTGCTCCGGGGACCGCCTCGATGCCGGTGCTCGAACGACCATCGCGCATCTAACTAACTATAGAAACTGTCGAAAATCGGAAAGGTCACGCAGAATAATTCATCAGACAGAATAACGCTCATCGCCCTGCCATGCGCTCAAGCAGGGAATCCAACGCGGAACATTGGCGCGATAGGTTTCATACTCCGCCCCAAAGCTCCGACGCAAAGTCGGCTCCTCGTAGAAAAGGACAAACAGGTGGGCAGCCAGCCACGGAATCAAGGCGTACTCGAGAACCCGCACATCCCCAAACAGCAATCCCTGCCCCACGATCACCGCCACGACCGCCAGGTACATGGGATTCCGTACATAGCGATAAAGCCCGCTGACCACCAGATGCCGCGTAGGGAAAACTGGAGCCGGCGTTCCCAATCCCTTCAATGCAAAACGGGCAAAAGAATCCAGGAGCAAGGGAACACCCCCCACAATCAGCAACACTCCTAGCCATCGAAAGGGATAAAAATGCAGAAGCGGAGGGCGCATGCGCCAGCCAGAGATCCCCCAAGGCACAAGTCCGGCCACAGTCCCAGGCGCAATCAGAAGAAAAAAAAACGTCCCCATAACCGCCGAAACGCGCCGAATCGCGTCCGAACTCAACGCGCTGGGGTCTTATCCTGTTCCCCCACTACCTTCACGCCATACTTCGAAGCCGGCACGCAGGTCGAATACCCAACCGGCGCGGTGGCATCGGAATGCGGGCTCTCGCGTTTCACCACGAAGCTTTGGATCGTGTAGCAGATCTTATCCCCGTCCCGGGCCGAGTCCGAGCGCGAAGAATACCGACCTAGGCGATCATCCGCGGGCACTCGGACAAAATCGTAGTGCGCTATCGCCGAAGGACTAAGCCAATCTGCGTTGAAGGAGTTCACCGCCGCTTGCGAGGACGAACTCTGCCCCGCCGCGTCACCGGCCGCACAAACGGAAACCAATCCGCACAGCACAACCATCAGGAGGCTGGAAATTCGCATACAGGTCCCTCCAATACGCCAAATTATAACCCCAAACCTCAGCGCAAAAATTGCCAAACCGATTGGCAAATCATAAGGACCAAACCAGAGAGCAGCAAAAACAGTGGCGGGGCCCTTGGCACTGGATGGGGGAGAGCCGTAATGCAGGGCCCCGTCTATGCGGAGTTCTCTTCTTACACCCGCGCCAAGCCCCCACCACAACAAAATGATTCTTGTTCCATTTTCCGAACAAGCCTGTGGAAAACTGTCACCGAAGTTATAACCCGACGGCTAGCCCGGAAGCCGACCCCTGTTCTACTTCGACGCCTCGCCCCGCAGCAAAGCCATCCCCCGCCAGAGGCCTGTTTACTCAGTGGTATCCTCGGATCCTGCGCCGCCAAAAGCAAACAGCTCCTAATGAACAGACACGATGCTGCGTGCACCATTCTCTAGGCTAATTGCGCCAAGGGAACTAGCTCCCCCGAAAATAGCCGTAAGTGATTGATTCCACGTCGGCACATTTTCATGATCCGTTGTGAGCCACGAATCATGAGCAACTTAGCTCGTGCGTAGCCCTACTGTTGGGCTTTGCGTTTTAGCTTGCTTTCCATGCGTTGGTGCTGGCGCTGCTCTTCTATGGCAAAAACGCTCTCGTCATAGGCTTGGCTTGTCATGATCCTGTGAAAAAGAATGCGCGCTAGTTTGTGAGCTGCGGCGGTGATGCCCGCAGGCCTCCCCAGGGCGAGCGCACATCTTGCGATAGTAGTCTCCCAGATAGGACGTATCTCTTTGCGGGGCTTGGGCGGCTAGACCCAGGGCACGATTCACCCGGTTCGCGCTCTTGCGGGTTTTGGCGGAGAGGATTTTCCCTCCGCTCTTCTTGTTGGGAGGACAGAGGCATGTCCAAGAGGCGAAGGCATCTCCACTGCGGAACCGGTTCCCACCTCCGCCAGCAGCGTGTATCCGGGGAGGGCGTGAATGGCGGGAACTGCCGTTACGTCCACTCCGAAAATACGATACCGTTCGCTACGCATATCCAAGCGAAACTCATTCTTGCGCGATCGGTGAGTGTGGGCCTCCGGCGGCAAGGATGGCGTGTCGGGAGGAAGGTGGCGATCGAAGTTTTGCAGTTGTTCCTCAATCTCTTCGTCGCACGCTGCCATCAGGCCTTGATAGTAACGAAAAGCTTCCAGAGACTCAGCAGACGATACACCTTCCGCAGTTCCAAAGAGGCAGGGTAATCGTTTTTTCGCACGCAAAGGACGAAGCGTGCCTCGTTTCTTTTCGTATCATTCGACGATTCGCTTGATTTTGTGTTCCTTCACACCGATCCCATGAGCTTCGTACCAGTGAATCTCGGCATGGCTTATCGTACCATCGGAAAATTCGACCTTTGCAAGTCCCTTTAGCTTTCTCCAGCGTACTTTGCCGTAAATCTTTCAGAGGCACTAGCGCTCACGGACGGCGGAGCCAACGGCAATTTGCTCCACGTCCGTGATCTTCCCCAGAATCTTGAAGTGCATGAACCGGCACCATTAGCGCCGCACAGCCTTTCTCCCACAAATTACGAACACCCGCTCGTACTGCCGCAGCTTCCGCACCGGTAGCAGCTTCCGTTGCGGGTCATGATGGAGCCGCAGAAGGAGCAGGTTGGGGCGTCGCCCAGGTCGATGATTCCGGCGAGGGCGTCGGCGGCGTGGTGGCTGCCGGCGGCGGGCGAGGGCGCCCGGCCCCCACTAACCTCTGTCGAGCCGTTTATGTCTCCTACCGCTTCTGCTGTTGGCGGCGTGCTTGGCCTCAGGCGCAGGTTCTCGAATAGCATTTGCTGCTGGCCGGTGGAGAAGCGCAGGTCGAGCCAGCGGAAGATGTAGTCCATGATCGATTTGGCGAAGCCGATGTCGGGATTGCCGCTCCAGCCGCTGGGCTCGAAGCGGGTGTGGGCAAACTTCTCGCACAGCAGTTTCAGCGGCACGCCGTGTTGCAGAGCGATGGAGACGGCGCAGGAGAAGCTGTCCATGAGGCCGCTAACCGTTGATCCCTCTTTGGCCATGGTGATGAAGATTTCGCCTACGCTGTCGTCGGGATAAAGTCCGACCGTGATGTAGCCTTCGTGTCCACCTACGTTGAATTTGTGGGTAATCGATCGCCGCTCCGCCTGCAGCTTGTGCCGCACCGCCCGCGGAGGCCCGTTGAGATTCGGCTCTTCGTGTGTAGCAGACACTCCCGTCCGCGTGCCCGCATCTTCCTTCTTCGAAAGCGCAGTAGAAGTTCCGGCGGCGCTGAGCGGCTGCGACTTCTTGCACCCATCGCGATAGACGGCGACAGCTTTGAGCCCCAACTTCCAGGCTTGCAGATAAGCTTCCATGATGTCTTCGACAGATGCGCTCTCAGGCAAGTTCACAGTCTTAGAAATTGCTCCGGAAATAAACGGCTGAGTAGCCGCCATCATCCGCAGATGGCCCATGTAAGCGATCGACCGGGTCCCCTTAGCCGGCTTGAACGAACAATCAAAAACCGCCAGATGCTCGTCCTTGATGTGGGGCGCGCCTTCGATCGTCCCCGTCGCATCGATGTAACTGACAATCTTGTCCGCCTCATCATGCGAGTACCCCAGCTTGAACAGCGCCGTAGGCACTGTGTTGTTGACAATCTTAATCATCCCCCCACCAACCAACTTCTTGAACTTGACCAAAGCAAGATCAGGCTCTATTCCAGTTGTCGCGCAGTCCATCATGAAGCCGATTGTTCCTGTTGGGGCCAGGACTGTTACCTGGGAATTTCTGTAGCCGTGCTTTTCGCCGTGAGCCAGGGCTTCGTCCCAGGCTTGTTTGCTGGCCTCGTAGAGTGGAGGTGGGACATTGTTTTTGTTTATGTTGTTGACCGAGGCGCGGTGCATTCGGATTACGTCCAGGAATGGTTCGCGATTTATGTACCAGCCGGGGCAGGCTCCTCCGGGCATCACGTTCGAGCCCAGGTTGGTTTCGGCCAGGCCCTTTTTTGTGGGTTCGGTTGCTGGGACTAATGCGGGACATGCTTCTGCAATTCTTGAGGATTGCAGATAGGCCTGGCCGCACATGATTGCCGTAACGCAGGCGGCGTAGTCGCGACCGGCGTCGGAGTCGTACGGGAGGCCGGCGGCCATCAGCAGGGCGCCTAGATTTGCATAGCCTAAGCCTAGCGGGCGGTAGTCGTGGGAATTCTTGCCGATCATTTCTGTGGGGTAGCCGGCGTTGTCTACCAGAATTTCTTGCGCCGTGATCAGCACGTCTACGGCGTGGCGATAGGCGTCTACATCGAAGGTTCCGTTGGGTGCGAACTTCAGCAGGTTCAAGCTGGCGAGGTTGCAGGCTGAATCGTCGAGGAACATGTATTCGCTGCACGGGTTGCTGGCGTTGATGCGGGCTGTGTTCTTCGAGGTGTGCCAGCGGTTTACCGTGGTATCAAATTGCATGCCTGGGTCGCCGCAGCGCCAGGTGGCGTCGGAGATTTTGAAGAGCAGATCTTTGGCTTTGAAGGTCTGCATGGGGCGGCCCTCGCGCACGGCTTTGGTGCTGAAATCGGTGTCGCGGAGGACGGCGTACATGAAGTCATCGGTTACGCGGACGGAGTTGTTGGCGTTCTGGAAAAAAATGGACGAGTAGGCCTCGGAGTCGGGCGAGGAGCCGTCGTATCCGGCTGCCACCAGAGTATGCGCCTTGGCTTCTTCTTTCGACTTGCATTCGATGAAGTCGATGATGTCGGGATGGTCGATGTTGAGGACGACCATCTTGGCGGCGCGGCGGGTTTTGCCTCCCGACTTGATTACGCCCGCGAAGGCGTCGAAGCCTTTCATGAAGCTGAGTGGGCCGCTGGCGATGCCGCCGCCGCTGAGACCTTCGGTCGAGGAGCGCAATGGCGAGAGATTTGTGCCTGTGCCTGATCCCCATTTGAAGAGCATGCCTTCGGTCTTGGCTAGAGTCAGGATGGAGTCGAGCGAGTCCTGCACCGAGTTGATGAAGCAGGCGGAGCACTGCGGAGTGCTGTAACCGGTCACGCTGAATTCGACGTGGCCGGCTACTGGATTCCAGTGCCAGTTGCGGGCATCGGAGTTGGGCTCGATGCGATCGCAACCTACGTTGAACCACACTGGAGAATTGAAAGCGGCGTACTGGCGCAGCAGGATGTGGCTGAGCTCATCATGGAATGTGGCACCATCTTCAGGAGTTTTGAAATAGCCTTGGGCTAGGCCCCAGTCGCGGATGGTCTCGGCGACGCGGGTTACCAGAGCGCGGACTCCGGACTCACGCTCGGGCGTGCCGATAGTGCCGTGGAGATACTTGCTGGCCACGATGTTGGTCGCGGTCATCGACCAGTCTTTGGGAACTTCGACATCTTTTTGCTCGAAGATCGTGTTGCCCTGGGCGTCGGTGATCTGAGCGGTGCGGCGTTCCCATTCGACCTCGTCGTAGGGCGAGACGCCGGGCTTGGTGAAGAAGCGGCGGAAGGTCAGGCCCGGGGCTTTCTTTGCAGTGGCGACCTGAGTTTCGGTGCTGGTGTAGGCTCCTTTTACAGTTGCTTCTGACATTCTGTTTTCTCCTGCGGAGTCTTTGCTCCGCTCTTAATTAAGATCCGTGCTTACCTCAGCTTGCTGGCCTGAATCGCAGTGCGGCACCACCCAAAAGCTTGCCGCCGTGAAATCTAATCACGCTTTCGCCCCGCTGGGGCTTGTCCGTTTCCTGTCTTCCCCACGGCTCGCGCGCCGTGGGCTGCATTATTCCGCCGCTTCGCGGCTTTGACGGGCGAAACGCCCGTCCTCCATCGAGATTTTTCTTCCTGCAAACACTTCTACTCCAGTCTCGGGTCCGGGTGCTTAAAAACCGGAGGGGATTGGCGATGGTGGCGCAATTTGGGCCTGTTTATTTGATGATTCAGGTTGCGGCGACGCATCCGCTGGGTCGGCAGCTAAAGCCGCGGTTGATATCGTTGGGGTTGCGGCACGACTGAAGTCGTGCCCTGATACGAACTCGGCCGAGCTTCGCTCGGCTCCCCGGACGGGGGGGTCGTCTGAGATTGTTTGCTTAGCTCCGGTCGCGGCGGCTTCTGCCGAGGAGTCCATCCAGCGCTGTAACGCGGTTAGCGCAGTGCGGCGTTGGTTTGCGTCTTCTATTACTACGTAGCGGGCAAAGCAGCGTCCGCTGGCGAAGCGTTCGCGGGCGGGGTTGCCGGACAAAAACAGGCGGCCTAGCGCCATTCCGACATCCTCAGCTTCGGAGATCTGGAACAGGGCCAGCATTCTTTTTCCCTCACCCACCGCCAGTTCGCCCGGGGCGACCACTTCTTCGCCCAGGGCAAAAATCCCGGGCTTGCAAGGAGCTAGCACTAGGCTGAAACTGTCCTGGCAGCGAAACCAGCTCGACCACTGCAGGCGACGATGATCGAAGCTCGGCTCAAAGCCGTGCCGAACCAGGGATTCTGCGACCAGATGTGCCAGACCTTCCATTTGGGCTCCTCAATATCACCTCGAAAGAAGAGGCCTGCGAGCCCTCTTGAATGAGGCGTTTTCCACAACCTGGCTGTCAAACTGTTGTCGCCTCCCGTGGGGATGTCCGGGGAAACCGGACCGGGAAAACGGCCACCGCACTTTTTCAGGCTTCAGGCGTCTGGCTCCAGGAATTCCTGGCGCTTGGACCCTGGTTTATGTTGGCGGGGCGGCGCTGGTCACCTCGGCCACGACGTCCGCCCCTATTTTCTTACACTTACTTGCTCTTACCTTTGCATCGCTCGTCTCCGTTTCCGGAGGCGTCTACAGCCCTATGGGATGGCAACAGTACTCCCGCCCGTTGTGGCTGTCAAGAGGTAATCACTATATATTGTATCTCAAAGCAATGACTGCGCAGATGCGCGTTTGGTGGACCGGTTTTCCACAACTTCGCCCTTTAAGGGCGAGATTGCACGGGAATTACATTGTTTGGACCGCGTTGTGCATTGTTCGATGAGCATCTCTGCGGGGCCTGATCTCCTTTTCCGGCTTACCCAGGACTTCCGTCCTTGGCTATTATCGGTCGCCCCTTTGGGGCTGGTGCTTGGTGGTGCTGTCTTTGTTCGTCTACGCAGTCTGTTCGATTGACCCGGCGCTCCCGATTCGGGCGACTGGAAACGATGGTTCTTGGTTGACCTCTCAGAACTTGCACCTCGAACCGTTTCGGCCTTGCTGTGCTCGGTGCCCGGACGAGGCGTCCGGGCTGCGTGTGCATTGCGATGTAATTGCGGAGCTTCGCTCTCCTGACGGGCGCGGACGCCCGTCCTCCGCAGGCAATGGATTGAACTCTCCTGCAACTTATCCCTCGCCTTTGCAAGACTAGTCTAGTGTCCCTTAAATAGATAGACGTATTATTCTTCACCTTTGCGGCGGCGCCGAGGTTGGGTGCTCCCCGGTTCAATCGATTCCAACTTCGCGCGCGCCCGGTCAATTTTCTTCAGGATGTCCTCCAGTTGTGCCGTCCACACGAAAGGCCGCGGATTCTCATTCCATGCCTCCAGAAACGCCTCGATGGCCTCAACCAGATCCGGCACGCTGAAAAAGGCCTCCCGCCGTACGGCCTTTTCCGTTAGCTCCCGAAACCAGCGCTCCACCAGATTCAGCCAACTGGAACTGGTAGGAATGAAGTGCGGCACAAAGCGGCGATGGCGTTTCAGCCAGCTTTTGACTTCCGGGGTTTTGTGCGTCCCGTAGTTGTCCAGTATCAGGTGCAGTTCCCGATCTCCGGGAAACTCTCGGTCCAGCTGGCGCAAGAACTTCAGGAATTCTTGATGGCGGTGCCGGCTGTGACACTGCCCCATGACTTTGCCGTCCAATAAGCTCAGCGCCGCGAACAAGGTCGTCGTTCCGTTGCGCTTATAGTCATGCGTCATCGTGCCGCACCGCCCTTTCTTCAACGGCAGGCCCGGCTGGGTTCGGTCCAAGGCTTGAATCTGGCTCTTTTCATCCACGCACAACACGATCGCCTTATCCGGCGGGTTCAAATACAAACCCACCACATCGGTCAGCTTCTCTATAAACTTGGGATCGCGCGACAATTTGAAAGTCCGGCTCAGGTGCGGTTTGAGGTTGTGTAAGTTCCAAAGCCGGTTCACCGTGTTCTTGCTCATCCCCTGGGCTTGGGCCATCGTCCGGCAGCTCCAGTGCGTCATGCCTTTGGGTTTGGTTTTCAGAGTCGCGGCAATCAGCGCGTCGCGCTTTTCCTGGCTATATCGGGGTTTGCGTCCCCGTCCGGGTTGAATCTCCCACACCGAACCGATCCCGGCGGTTCGCACCCGCTGGCGCCACAAGGCGGCGGTATGTCGGTTGACCCCATAGCGGGAGGCTATTTCCAGATCCTGCTTGCCGGCGGCAGCGGCCAAGGCCAAGCGGCAGCGCAAGGCCACCTGCTGAGGCGTACTGGGGGCCGCTTCCCAGCGAACCAACTGCGCTAGATCGTCTGCGGATAAGCTTACGACCGGGCTGATTCTAGCCATGCTTAGGTTCATACCACAACAGCCCACATACGTCTAGTCATTAATGGGACACTAGACTAGGCGGTGGCTGCGGGACGGGTGGACAGGCGACGTTTTGGAGCCGGGAGTGCTGCGGTTGGCTCCAGGCGAGGGGGCCAACGCTCGTCGGCTGGACCCATGGCCACATAGACATCTTCAAAAATCAGCCGTGGCGCGATGCGTCGAGCGCCGTCGGAGGACTCGACCAGATAGTCGCCGGGCTGGCCGCAATGTTCGCGGCCGAGTGCGTCGACGAAGAGGAGCGGTTGTGTAAGTTGCCGGGCTTTGATCAAGAAGCGAGTGCGATAAATTTTCCATGCGGCGGATGTTTTTCTCACGTTCATTGCCCTTCGGGGGGAGGGAGAATGAAAAGGCGTTTTCGCTTTGCGACTGCCGATTTCGATTTCTGCTCTCTCTAGCTCAGCCTCGTTGCCGGAGGCGTAATTGATTTTGTTAGCTGAAATGTGATTGAGGACGAGGACGAATCTACGCGCGAGATGGGTCGAGGTCAATTACCAAAGTTTGGTGCAGTCGGGGAAAATGCACAGGTGATTTTGCGGGATGGGTCGGGATCAGGAAAATTCGTCGCGGGGACTGATTTCAGCTAGGTGGCGTTGCGGTTTTCTGAGAAATCAGAATTTAGAAAAGGAATTTTCTGGTCTTGATCAATTTGATTTCCACAGATGGTGCACAGGAAATGCAGAAAAGCGGTTCTTGGTTGGCGGTTCTCGGATGTCAGTTGGATTTATATCGACTAGAAAACCAACTGCGGAGCTTCGCTCCGTTGGACAGCCGGGCGGCAATCCCCACGTGATTTTAATGAGCCGGGTCTTGGACCCGGCCCACTGTCTTTTTTTCTTATCTTTGTCTTAGCGCCCCGCTAGTGCGGGTTCGTGATGGCTCTGGAATGTCTTCAGGCGGTTATTGACTTCGTCCCAGTTGACCACGTTCCACCAGGCCGCCAGGTATTCGGGACGGCGATTGTTATACTTGAGGTAATAGGCGTGTTCCCAAACGTCGTTGCCGAAAATGGGGAACAGGCCCTGGGAGATTGGGTTGTCCTGGTTGGGCGTGCTGATGATTTGCACTTCGCCCCCGGGTTTACCGGCCAGCCAGACCCAGCCGCTGCCAAATTGTTTGACGCCGGCATCGTTGAACTTGGTTTGGAAATCCTTGAAGTTGCCGAAAGTTTTCTTGATGACTTCCCCGATCGCGCCGCTAGGGTCGCCGCCGCCCTTGGGCTTCATGATCTTCCAGAACATCGTGTGGTTCACGTGTCCGCCGCCGTTGTTGCGTACGGCACCGCGGATATCTTCAGGAACGGCGTTCAGGTCGCGGATCAAGTCCTCGGCACTCTTCGATTGCAGGTTGGGATATTTTTCCAAAGCAGCATTTAGATTTTTGACGTAGGCCCCGTGATGCATGTCGTGGTGCAGTTTCATGGTCTGAGTATCGATCACGGGTTCCAGAGCAGAATAGTCATACGGTAGATCGGGTAGCTGATGCGCCATTGTATTCTCCTTCGGTTACTAAGGATGATCAGGTTGGGCCAGACGATGCACGGAGTACATATTTTACCGCAACCCGGAGCGCGTCAGGAAACGGTGGCGTGACGCCGCGCGCTTGTTGTCTCCGGTGGTACCTATTCGTTCTGTCATTGAGCGACTCCACGACTTCGAGGAGAATCGGAGACAGTCAACCTCAAAGGGGCGGTGGATTGGAGGGGACGTGCACTCGCGACGCTTGCTGGCGGCCGCACTGGTCATGCTGGGCTGGCCAGCACTGGCACCGGGCAAGGATCTGGCCCTGATTTCCAACAAATCGAATGAGGTGGTGGCGATCACATTGCCCGAGCTGGTGAAGGTATGCAAAGGGCAAGTGAGCCGATGGCCGGATGGCAAGCCAGTCAGCTTCATCACGCGTGATCCGACGGCGCCAGAAATGAAGCTGTTGCTGGAAAAGATCTACGGCATGTCGAAGGACGAAGTAAAAGCGACAATCGCTAGCGCCAACCATAGCAGGGCGAACCACGCGGCCATTGTCGTGGTGGAGTCCGATGAGGCGGTGGTGAAGAAGGTGGAATCGATTTCCGGGGCCGTGGGCTTGGTGGATGTGTATTCGATCAGCGGAGGAGTAACGGTGTTGAAAGTTGGCGGAAAGTTGCCGCTGGAGCCTGGATACCCTTTGCACGGAAATTAGAGTTGGTGGCGTCGCGGTAGAACTTCGTAGCAAAACAAAGCGGAGGCTTTTATCCCCGATCCGAAACCTGCTAAACATAGCGCGCGCCGGTTTCCACGCTATCAAGTCGACATGCGGCTCTCGGTGCAGATCTTTCGCTCGGGCGAAACCACATCCTTGTGGGGACGTTCGAATGAGTTGGGCGAGGACGGAGTCGGCGGAACGATGACCGGAGAACTGGAAGTTGGTGAAGTGGTTTCCATGGAACTTTCCTTGCCTTTAGCGGCCTATCCGCTGAAGCTTCGCGCCCTGGTGCGCTACCGCATCGGTTTGCTTCACGGATTTGAATTTCTCGCAGTCACTGAACAACAGCGCGACGTGCTTCGCCGGGTTTGTGAAATGCTGGCGACCGGACAGTAGCAGAGTTTTCATCCATCTTGTGCGGTTCTTCCCTTCCAGAATTACCTCCGTAACTTTCGAGTAACTTGCCGGCAATCTACCATCCAGAAATTAGCTCTGGTTTTGCAGCGAGGGGGAATCAATGGGTGACAACATCACCCAGCCAGCGACGTCGGCTGAGCTTTCACGCGCGCAGTTTCTCCGGGAGGCACTTCAGCGCCGCACCCTGGCACTTTCGGACCCCACCCCGACCATCACAGCATCGACCGAATCGATCGCTCCGAGTTTTGCCACTGACAGCCCTGAGTTGCAACGAGCGTACCTTGAGCAATTAGTGGAGTGCGCGCCGGAAGCTATCAGCATTCTGGATCCGGAGTACCGGATTACCCGCCTCAATGGTGAGTTCACCCGCATTTTTGGTTTTAGTCCGGCGGAGGCGCTGGGCGAACGAATCGATTCCCTGATCGTCCCGCCGGACCGGAGCGCGGAGACGCGTTGGATTGCGGAGCTGTTGGTGAAAGGGCAGAAGGTTGTCCTCGAAACCAAGCGTCAGCGCAAGGACGGTACGCTGCTGGATGTTTTCATCTCCGCTGCGCCTATTGTGATCGATGAGCGGCAGGTCGCGATGTGCGTACTCTATCGCGATATCTCGGAACAGAAGCGAGCGGAAGCTCTGCATTCGGCGCTGTATCGCATCACACAAAAAACCAGCTCGGCTGACGATCTGCAGCAGTTTTATGCCGCGGTTCACGGCATTGTGGGCGAGTTGATGTATGCGCGCAATTTCTACATTGCGGTTTACGATCCCCTGACGCAACTGCTTACCTTTCCCTATTTTGAGGACGAATTGGATTCCAGGCCCGCACCCAAGAAGTTGGGCAAAGGTCTCACGGAGTACGTGCTACGAACCGGGGAACCGCTGTTGTGCACTCCCGAAGTGTTTGACAGCCTGGCGAGGCAGGGCGAAGTGGAGTCGATCGGGGCCCCGTCGCTGGACTGGCTGGGGGTTCCGCTGAAGGTCGGGAATAACAGCTTCGGCGTGCTGGCGGTGCAGAGCTACAGCGGCAACGTGCGTTTTGGTGACAAAGAAAAGGAGATTCTGCAGTTCGTCTCGCAACAACTCGCCAGCGCGATTGAATACAAGCGCAACGAGGAGGCGCTACGCCGTTCGGAAGCCCGCTACCGCTCCCTGGTGCAGAGCGCGGTTTATGGGATTTACCGGTCGAGCCTCGAGGGCAGGTTTTTCGACGTGAATCCCGCCTTGATCACCATGCTCGGTTACGATTCCCCTGAAGAGGTTCTTGCCCTGGATCCGAAATCGGATGTCTTCGTGGATCCCGGCGAGCAGATGCGAGTGATGGCGGAGTTCCAACGCGGGGCACGCCTGGACAACGTGGAAGTCCGCTGGAAACGCAAGGATGGAAGCGCGATTACAGTGCGCTTGAGTGGCCGCGTGGTCAACAATCCAGAGGAGACTGCAGAGGTTGTGGAAATTATCGCCGAGGATATTACGGAGCGGCGGGTGCTGGAGAACCAGTTCCGCCAGGCTCAGAAGATGGAAGCTGTGGGACGTTTGGCAGGAGGGGTGGCCCATGATTTCAACAATCTGCTGATGGTAATCAGCGGTTACGCGGAAGTCTTGCTCGAGCACACCAGGAAAAACGACCTTCTGTATCCAAAGATTGAAGCGATTCACCAGGCGACTGATCGGGCCACGACCCTGACTCGCCAACTCCTGGCGTTCAGCCGGAAGCAATTGCTGGAGCTAAAGGTTGTGGACCTGAACCTCATCGTGGAGGACATAAAGCGCCTGCTGCGTCCCTTGATCGGAGAGAACATCGAGTTGCAGACGCAGCTCGCACCCGATCTCGGGCGAACCCGTGCCGATGCGGGCCAGGTCGAGCAAGTCCTCATGAATCTGGTGGTCAATTCCAAAGACGCCATGCCCAATGGCGGAAAAATCATCATCCAAAGTGCCAACGTAAGACTGAACCACGAGGACGTTCGCCGCGAATACTCCTACATTCAACCCGGTCTTTACGTCGTGCTTTCGGTAACCGACACCGGCGAGGGTATGGACAAAGAGACCCAACTGCGCATTTTCGAGCCATTTTTCACCACCAAGGAAAAAGGAAAAGGTACTGGCCTCGGGCTCTCGACGGTATACGGCATCATCAAGCAGAGTGGCGGCTACGTTCTGGTCCAGAGCGAACCGGAGCAGGGCACGACTTTCCGGATCTATTTGCCGCGCGTCGAAGATGCCTTGGAACCCGTGGGTACGGCGAACAGTTCGTCGTCGCATAATGGCGGCTCAGAAACCGTGTTGTTGGTCGAGGACGAGGAATCGGTGCGTCAACTGGTCCGTGAAACCCTGGAGTCGAAAGGATACAAGGTGCTGGAGGCTGACAACGGAGAGGCGGCGCTGCGGATCGTTTCTAATTATTCAGATAAGATCGACATGCTGATCACCGACGTAGTAATGCCGGGGATGAGCGGCCGTGAGCTATCCGCAAGGCTGTGCGAGTCCCGTCCACAGACCAAGGTGCTCTACCTTTCCGGATATACCGAAGACGCCATCGGACATGAGGGCGTAGTCGTTCCCCATAACGCTTTCCTGCAAAAACCATTTACCCTGCAAATGCTGTCCCGCAAAGTACGCGAAGTGCTGGGCAAACGCGAGTAGCCAGTCGCCAATCTCAACTTTGATCTTGTCTTGGCCGTACTATCTGTTATAGTACACGCGTGATTCCGTTCCGGGTCCACTTTCGGCCGGGAGTCTCCCTTTACGAGCAGGTAGTCTACGCCGCAAAGAAGGCCGTCATTTCTGGTCAATTGCGTCCCGGCGACCCGTTTCCTTCCGTGCGCACATTGAGCAAGGAACTCAAAATCAATCCCAACACAGCCCACAAGGTAGTTATGCATCTGGTTGCGGCGGGTCTGATCGAGACGCGGCCAGGCATTGGTACCGTAGTCGCGGTGCTGCCTGAATCTAGCCCCAAGGAGCGAACCCAGCTGCTGGGCAACGAAATTGAACAACTCGTGGTCGAAGCGAAAAAACTTGGGATCGGCTTGGACGACATGATCGATTCCATCTCGACGCATTGGAAGCGACTGGGCGGCAGGGATGGATCATCGGTCGAGCCAGGCCGAGGAGGGCGCAGCAGGTCATGAATAGCGCAATTCGAACTGAGCATCTGGAGAAAAGGTTCCATCGGGTAGAGGCTGTGCATGACCTTAACCTCGATGTCCCGACGGGCGCCATCTATGCCTTGGTGGGGCCGAACGGCGCCGGCAAGACAACCACGATCAAGATTCTAATGAATATTTTCCAGGCGACTAGCGGACGCGCCGAGGTGTTGGGCACGGACTGCACCATGCTCGCCGGACGAGCCTTCACATCGATCGGGTACGTCTCGGAAAATCAGCACCTGCCCGACTGGATGCGTGTGGACGCGTTCTTCGCTTACCTCAGGCCTTTCTATCCCTCTTGGGATAGAGATCTTGAAAATGAACTGGTTAAGCAGTTCCAGTTGCCACTCGATAGGAAGTTGGCAAAGCTTTCGCGAGGCATGCGAATGAAAGCCGCGTTGGCCAGCGCTTTAGCGTATCGTCCAAAGCTGATTGTGCTCGATGAGCCATTCGGGGGGCTGGACCCTTTGGTACGCGACGAGGTAATTGAAGGACTGCTCGAGCGTGCGTCGGAAGCCACCATTTTGGTCTCCTCGCATGACTTGGCAGAAATCGAAAACCTGGCCAGCCATATCGGCTACCTTGATCGGGGTTGTCTCCGGCTGTCCGAGGAAATGACCACACTAGCCGAGCGCTTCCGCGAAGTGGAGCTTACGTTCGATCGGCCGCCACTCTCGCCAGAGCCCCTGCCGGGCACCTGGATGCAGGTCAGCACCTCAGCCTCGGTCCTGAGATTCATCGAGAGTCGTTTCAACCAGGAACGGACGACCGCTGACATTCGCAGATCGTTTGGAGACGTGCGCAATGTCACCTTCACGCCGATGTCCTTGCGTTCGATTTTCCTCGCGATGGCAAAGACGGGGCGCGACGCGGCCTAAGAAACGACATTTCTTGGATCAGATCATTCATATCTTTCGGAAAGACATCCGCCGGCACTGGCGTGAGATTACGTTGTCCCTCGCAACCCTCGGTGCCTTTGCCTGGAATGAGCCCAGCCAGTGGGCGCCGCAACGCGTTGACGAGTATCCCGTGCGCTTAATCTTCTCGCATTGGTTCACTCCGATGGTTCTGATCGGCTGGTTTCTGCTCATCGTCCGCGTCGTTCACGAGGAGGTCCTGGCGGGCGATCGCCAGTTTTGGGTCACGCGGCCCTACGATTGGAAAAAACTGCTGACTGCCAAAGCTTTGTTTCTCGTGGTTTTTGTCAATCTTCCTCTGTTCATTGTTCAGATGGTTCTACTCTCGAGGGCAGGCTTCAGGCCAACCGGTTATCTGACCGGTCTGCTCTATCTTCAGCTTTTGTGGGTCCTGACTCTTATTTTGCCCTTGATCACACTGGCTACGATCACGTCGAGCCTGGTACAGGCCGTGTTAATCACGATCGGGATTCTGCTCGGCATGATCGCGGTTGCCGCGCTCTTCTCGGTACATGCGATTCAGCGGCTAACCACCGCCAATTGGATTCCGGTGTGGCTCCCGTCCACAATTAAAGCCTGCGCGTATGCGGTCATCGTGTTCGTTTTGGTATGGCAATATGCACGCCGCCGGACCCAGCAATCGCGCCTTCTGCTGGTCGCCGTCGCTGCGGTGGTGCTGGTTGTTCCGTCGCCACCGGACACGTTCCCGAAGAGCGAATACCCGCAGCCTTCCGCTGGACAACAACCGCCAGTGCAATTCGCGTTCGATCCGGCCAAGCCGAAAAGAGAAGATACTCGACCGAAGGAGAAAAAAGTGATTCTCCAAATACCTCTGCTGGTTTGCGGAATAGCACAATCCTCGACCGTCGACATCAATGGAGCCATGGTGGAAATCGAAGCCCCAGGAGGAATGCGCTGGAACTCAGGTTGGTTTAGATCAAGCGACTTCCTGCCCCCGGATCGGCCATCTGTTGGCATTCTGTTTTCCCTGGACGACGCTTTCTTTGAACAAGTAAAGGCGAGTTCGGCCAAAGTACACATCTCGTTTGCGCTGACCGTATTCCAAGCGAAAGAAACGCGGCGGATCACCACGCCGGCCGGCGAATTTGCCGTTCCAGGTGGAGCTTTGTGCGCGATCGATCGGGATGGCTTTAGCACCCTCCGGTGCCGCTCGGCACTGACGAGGCCTTCCTTCATGGTCAGCATGATCGCAGGCGAAACAACATGCCCGCCGCGAGAGGATGACAAAGCGGTACCACCTGGAACTATCTTCTCCGCCGGGAACGGGAATTGGAAGCCCGCTCCGGCGGAACTTGGGATCAGTCCGGTTACGGTTTCCTCTCTTGACTTACGTCTCTGGTCCGGGACTCAGGAGGATCTCCGGCCCCACCTGTGCCCTGGGACTCCTCTAACGTTCAGCATCCCCGAGGAAAAAATGCGCATGGGTAGTGAGCTCAACGTTGATAGCCTACGGCTCGCCGACTACTAGCGTCGCAATGTCTCCTTGCGCAGCGGCGGCGCGATCGGGTTTGACGTGGGGTTGCATTAGGCGCTTTCGACCATATCGCGCGCATAGGGTGTGTCACGCCAACCATTGCAACTTTTCCGGCCATCGCGCGTCTTATTGAGTAGAGTGTCCGGGCAGCCGCCAATCCATAGAGGGTTGGTTACCGTACACTTAAAGTAAGGACGTTCTCATGCTGATTAAGAAACCCGGTGATATTCCTTCATCTGAGATCACTCCGAAGAGTTTGTATCTGAACCGCCGTAAGTTTCTCACCGGTACAGCGCTCGCCGGCACCGCAGCTGTGCTGGGCTTAAGGTTTCGTGAGTTCGTATCCCCTTCAATAAAAGCGCAGGCCAACGCCAAAATTGACGGCATCAAGCAGAGCTCGTTCTCGACTAAAGAAACCATCACGCCATACAAGGACGTCACCAATTACAACAACTACTACGAGTTCTCGACGGACAAGTATGAGCCTGCAGGTCTGGCCAAGAACTTCAAAATGCGTCCGTGGACTGTAACCATCGACGGGGCAGTGGAGAAGAAACAGGTTCTCGATGTAGACACGATTATCAAGATGGCTGCACCGGAGGAGCGGATTTACCGGCATCGCTGCGTGGAAGGTTGGTCGATCGTCGTACCGTGGGTGGGCTTCTCGCTAAGCGAACTGATCAATAAAGCGAAACCAACCAGCAAAGCGAAATTTGTCGAGTTCACGACCATCCTGGATATGCAACAGATGCCGGGCCAGCGAGGTCATGTGCTCGATTGGCCCTACGTCGAAGGCTTGCGCATGGACGAAGCCATGCACCCATTGGCTCTCCTCTGCTTCGGCATGTATGGCGAGGCGCTGCCCAACCAGGACGGTGCTCCGCTGCGCATCGTGGTGCCGTGGAAGTACGGGTTCAAAAGCGGCAAGGCCATTGTGCGGATTCGTTTCACCGACAGCGAGCCGCGAACCACATGGGCCGAGATGGCTCCGCGAGAGTACGGATTTTATGCCAACGTGAATCCGAATGTGGATCATCCCCGCTGGAGCCAGGCAAAAGAACGGCGTCTGGGTGAATTCCTGAAGCGCCCCACGCTGATGTTCAACGGCTACGACCAGGTAGCGAGCCTCTATAACGGCATGGATTTGAAAAAGAATTTCTGAGCATCTTAGTAGCGCCGGCATTCTATCCTCGCGGTGTGGGCGGGACGCCCCTACGACAGCCGCAGGGACGGCGGCGCTACGAAAATGCGTCACTTGATCGCCACATGATTCGCTGGTTCAAACCCGTAGTTTTGCTCGCCTGCCTCATCCCGCTGGCACTCTTGGGATGGAAAGCCTACAACCACGCGCTGGGCGCGAACCCCATCGAAGTAATCACTCACGCGACCGGTGACTGGACTCTGAGGTTCTTACTCATTACGTTGGCCGTCACTCCCATTCGCAAGTTGACCGGGCAGCTTTGGCTGATCCGCTATCGCCGCATGTTCGGGCTATTCGCTTTCTTCTACGCCACGCTGCATTTCCTCACCTACATCTGGCTGGACAAATTCTTCGACCTGCACGAAATGCTGCACGACATCGCCAAACGAAAGTTCATCACGGTCGGATTCACCGGATTCGTCCTGCTAATTCCGCTGGCGCTAACTTCGACCAAGGGATGGATCCGGCGTCTCGGCGGCAAACGCTGGCAAGCCCTGCATCGCCTGATCTATTTCAGCGCGATCGCCGGAGTGATTCATTACTGGTGGCTGGTAAAGGCTGACATTCACGAACCACTGAAATATGGAGCTATTCTCACGGTGCTGCTCGGATACCGGATCGCAGTCTGGGCAGGCCCAAAACTAGCAACGCGCAACGCGAAATCTCTTAGCGAACCCCGTGTGGAAGTTCTGGAGCGATAAGTCAAACCAGTAAAGTGCTGTACGCTAGTCTAGTGTCCCATTAATGACTAGACGTATGTGGGCTGTTGTGGTATGAACCTAAGCATGGCTAGAATCAGCCCGGTCGTAAGCTTATCCGCAGACGATCTAGCGCAGTTGGTTCGCTGGGAAGCGGCCCCCAGTACGCCTCAGCAGGTGGCCTTGCGCTGCCGCTTGGCCTTGGCCGCTGCCGCCGGCAAGCAGGATCTGGAAATAGCCTCCCGCTATGGGGTCAACCGACATACCGCCGCCTTGTGGCGCCAGCGGGTGCGAACCGCCGGGATCGGTTCGGTGTGGGAGATTCAACCCGGACGGGGACGCAAACCCCGATATAGCCAGGAAAAGCGCGACGCGCTGATTGCCGCGACTCTGAAAACCAAACCCAAAGGCATGACGCACTGGAGCTGCCGGACGATGGCCCAAGCCCAGGGGATGAGCAAGAACACGGTGAACCGGCTTTGGAACTTACACAACCTCAAACCGCACCTGAGCCGGACTTTCAAATTGTCGCGCGATCCCAAGTTTATAGAGAAGCTGACCGATGTGGTGGGTTTGTATTTGAACCCGCCGGATAAGGCGATCGTGTTGTGCGTGGATGAAAAGAGCCAGATTCAAGCCTTGGACCGAACCCAGCCGGGCCTGCCGTTGAAGAAAGGGCGGTGCGGCACGATGACGCATGACTATAAGCGCAACGGAACGACGACCTTGTTCGCGGCGCTGAGCTTATTGGACGGCAAAGTCATGGGGCAGTGTCACAGCCGGCACCGCCATCAAGAATTCCTGAAGTTCTTGCGCCAGCTGGACCGAGAGTTTCCCGGAGATCGGGAACTGCACCTGATACTGGACAACTACGGGACGCACAAAACCCCGGAAGTCAAAAGCTGGCTGAAACGCCATCGCCGCTTTGTGCCGCACTTCATTCCTACCAGTTCCAGTTGGCTGAATCTGGTGGAGCGCTGGTTTCGGGAGCTAACGGAAAAGGCCGTACGGCGGGAGGCCTTTTTCAGCGTGCCGGATCTGGTTGAGGCCATCGAGGCGTTTCTGGAGGCATGGAATGAGAATCCGCGGCCTTTCGTGTGGACGGCACAACTGGAGGACATCCTGAAGAAAATTGACCGGGCGCGCGCGAAGTTGGAATCGATTGAACGGGGGAGCACCCAACCTCGGCGCCGCCGCAAAGGTGAAGAATAATACGTCTATCTATTTAAGGGACACTAGACTAGACTGAATGGTATATTTGCGGCGAATTTTTGGAGTGATTTGTGCCGTTTTCACCAGCGCCGAGGCCACCCTGGTGAATCGCTTTTCCTTTTCCGGTGGCAGTTGGGAGGGTTTCCTAAACCTCGGCGGAATCGTTGGCGGCAATGCTGATTGCACATTCTGGAAACCTGTTGGGGAAGTAGCGTGCTTCGCGAAAGCAATCGGCGGCGCAATTTATGTGACCGCTTTCGACGGAAAGAACTGGGTCGGGGGCGATTGGAGTACCTACGCTAACCTCCAGGGCCTGCTAAATGACAATGCCAGTTGCACAAGCCAGGCGGCTGGCGAGCTGGTCTGCGGAGTGATTGGACAGTCCAACCCTGGCAATGCCTTTTAGGCCAACGTCTTTAACGGAACTAGCTGGTCGACCTGGGCCCTTCGGCGGCGGCGGCGGAACCTGGTTTGGCTCGCCCTCCTGCGCGCCCCTCGGCTCAGGCAAAATAGTGTTCGTGATCATGGGCTTAAACAACAAGCTTACCAGCGTTGTCGGGCCCTAAGGTCATCACGGTCCTCCGGCGGCTTGATCGGTCTGTTAAGGGTCGCAAACATACTGACATTAACTTTCCCACCCCTACTGCCTGCTTCCTCTTTTACGAGCGGTGGGAGCGGAAAAGCAGGTTTCTCGACTCCGCAGGATCATCCGCGATTGTGATGATCCTGCTGCGCTCGAAATGACAAGTCCGCGATTGCGAATGCTCCAGACGATTCACTTTTGCTGCTTCGGGACATGGGCACCCAGGAAATCTACGCCCTCGATTGGGAAGCGCCTTAGCCGCCCATTTTTGTCCGGGACTGCTCCAGCAGGCCGTTGGCTGATAGCATTCTCTCGCCTCAAGCTCGAAGCTAGAAGCAGCTAACTCAGTTGCCAGATGGTGTCGAGCACAGTTCCGTCCACCCACTTCACGACGGCCACGGGACGATCTCCCAAGTTCGGCCGTGCGGGCTTGCCGCCGCAGATGCGCTCGACTTCAGCCTTGATATCCTGAATAGGACGGATGGGCAGGGTCGAACCTTTCACCGCGTCCAGCAGATCCTGGCGGCGGGGATTGATTGCGATGCCGCGCTCGGTGACGACGACGTCGATCAGTTCGCCAGGACCGGTGAGAGTGGTGACTTCATCGATGATCACCGGAATGCGGTCGCGGAATGACGGCACGGCAAGGATGGTGCACCCCGCTGCCAAACAATTTTGCCAGCCGCCAATCCCGTGCAGCAACCGTCCATCAGAGTGGGTGACCACGTTCGCATTAAAATTCACGTCGACTTCAGTCGCGCCCAGCACGACAGCGTCAACAAGGGACGCGAAGTTCCCCTTGCCGTGATAGTTGTATGAAGTGAACGGCGAAGTAGCCACGTGTCGCGGATCGCTGGCGATCGACTTCACCCCGTCGAGATCAAACGTTTGCCCGTCGAGAATGTAATCGGTCAGGCCTTCTTGTAGAAGTTCGACCAGGTATTTCGTAGAACCGCCACGGACGAAGCGGGCTTTCACGCCATCTTCTTTCATCATGCGGCGCAAGTAATCAACGAAGGCGAGGGCGATTCCGCCCGCTCCTGCCTGGAACGAGAAACCGTTGCGCATGATTCCAGCGTCACGCAGGAAGCGAGCAACAAACTCCGCGATGCGCAAGCGGTCTGGCGAACGCGTGATTTGCGTCGTGCCCGAGACAATTTTGGCCGGATCGCCAATCGAGTCGACCTCGACCACGAAGTCCACATTGTTGCCCTGAATCTGCCAGGGAATGCAGGGGAAGGGAACCAAATTGTCGGTGACCACGATGACGCGATCAGCGTACATCGAATCAGCGAGGGCGAAGCCCAGCGAGCCGCAAGCCGATTTCCCATGCGATCCGTCAGCATTGCCAAACGCATCCGCGGCAGGCGCGGCAATCACCGCGACGTCAATGTGCACTTCGCCATCTTGAATAGACTGCCAACGCCCGCCATGGGAACGCAACACGCCCATGCCCCGCATCTTTCCCAAGGTGCAGTAGTCGCCCAGCGGGCCATTCATGCTGCCTTCGATGTGATGGATGACGCCGGATTGCATAAGCTCGATCGCAGCTTTCTGCGAGGGGAAAGAGGCGCTCGGAAACCACATCAGATCTTTGACACCGATTTTTGCTGCCGCTTCGAGTGCCATCAGCGCGACGCGGTCTCCGTCGCGCAGATGATGATGATTCGAAATCACCATGCCGTTGCGCAAGCCGCAATTGCGCAGAGCGGTTTCAAGGTTGGCCACGCGCTTGTCGCCGTTCTCAGGATAATCTTTGCTGGAACAGATGGGTGGGGCAGCCTTTCGGCCGCGCGGTTGATACTGCGCCACGCCCAGAAATGGAATCTGCGGCTTGCCGTTGACCATGGTGGGCACGCTGCGTCCGGCGGCATTCTGGGCAAGTTCGATGCGTTCGCTCATTCCATTTCTTTACTGTCTTAACCGCTGGGCTTCGCCCGGCGCGGACGGGCGAGTCGCCCGTCACTACATTAGATCTGCTAGGCCTTGCCCATCGCCTTTGCTCTTGCCACCAGCCTTTGGGCGCGTTCGACTACAGGTGGATCAATCATCTTTGAGCCGAGGCTCACCACGGCCAGTCCGCGCTGCTGCGCTTCTTCGAAAGCGGCGACGATCTTCAGCGCTTTTTCAACCTCTACCTGCGACGGAGCAAAGGCTTCATGGATAACGGGAATCTGCGAGGGATGAATACAGCCCATGCCCTCGAATCCTAAGGCGCGGGAATCTTCTCCCCAGTGACGTAGACCGGAAAGATCACCGACATCGCTAAAAACGGAGTCGATAGCCTGAATGCCGGCGGCTTTCGCTGCGTTGACCACACGCGTGCGGGCGTATTGCGACTCGCGGCCTTCCAACGTTTTCACCACGCCCAGGTCGGCAGTGTAGTCTTCCAATCCGATGGTCAGCGCGCAAACATTCGGAGTCACCATCGCGATGGCGAATGCGTTTTCGATTCCGATAGCAGACTCCAGAATCGGCATTAGCCAGATCGCGCGATCGATACCATGGCTGAGTTTCAGTTCACCTATCAAGCGATCTGCTTCTCCGACTTGGTCGGGCCTTTCCACCTTCGGAATCAGCACCAGGTCGGGTGCCGCTGAAACAATCTCTGCCAGATCTTCCAGCCCCAGCGGCAACTGGTTGATGCGCACCATGCGCTCGCAACTGCCGAAATCAATGGCACGCAGCGTGTTGCGCACCAGGATTCGTGCGGCATCCTTTTCATCTTGGTGAACGGAGTCTTCAAGATCCAAAATAATGGCGTCGGGTCCGTGCAATGCGGCATTGATGAAATATTTGGGCTCGCTTCCTGGCAGATAAAGCCGCGAACGGCGCAAACGATCGCGAGACGTCGGCTCTGGCAGTGCTACTTTCTCGGGTATCGACCTTTGGCCGCTGCCCAAGCCCGCGCGTTTGACGGCGGCTTCAATTCGCGCTGCGATGACAAACGGCAACGCACCCTCATCGTGGATCGAAATTCGCGCGTGCTTTACGCCGAGAGATTCGACTACCTGCCGGGTCTGGCTCAGGATTGAGCTGCCGTAATAGAGCCCGACGCGGGACTCGAGCGTGATCTCGAGGCCGCCGCTGTCGCGCGGTTCGATAGCTACGCGCAAGTCGGAGCGCACGTCTTTGCCGAAATGGCCGGCTTCGACGACGCGAGCTGTTTTCAGTTCCGTCTCATTCATGCGGTGTCTCAAGCTGCCGAGCTTTGCTCGGCCGGACAGCCGGGGCGGCTGTCCCCAAGTGAGTTATAGCTTAGCTAGAATCGCGTCTGTCATTTGTATCGTTGAGGCGGCACCCTGGCTGATCGACTTCGCCCCGCCCGAAATTCGTATCATGTCGTAGGTTCGGACTTTACCTTCTTTCACCACAGTGGAGATGGCGTCCTTAATTCTCCCGGCTTTGTTGTTCTCGCCCACGTGTTCAAGCATCATTACAGCGGAGAGGATCATGGCGATTGGATTCACGATTGGGGGATTCAGTTCGGCATATTTGGGCGCTGATCCGTGCGTGGGCTCGAATACCGCGACTTCATCTCCGATATTGCCAGAGGCGGCGAATCCCAGGCCGCCGACCAGTCCGGCAAAAGCGTCGGAGAGGATATCGCCGAACAGGTTCGAGGCTACGATCACGTTGTAGTCTTCAGGATTTTTGTTCAGCCACATTAGTTGCGCGTCGATGTTCGTTGACCACAGAGCGATTCCCGGATAGTTCTTGGCTATTTCTTTGGCAGTCTCTTCCATCATGCCCGAAGTTTCGCGAACTACGTTTGGCTTTTCGCAGATGGTTACCCCCTTGAAACCGCGCTTTTTCGCATACTCAAAGGCGGCCGTGACGATACGGCGGGCGGCGGGCCGAGTGATGATGCGTACGCTAACTGCGATGTCCGGACCGGGCACTTGGGCGAAGGCTTTGAACTTGGGATGCGAGTTGAGGGCGGCGCGCACGATCTCAGGCGGGTTGGTCCACTCGATTCCGGCGTACATGCCTTCTGTATTTTGCCGAAACACCGTGGTGTCGATTTGCGGCTCGTCATAGTCGTCGTCCACGCGCTTGCGAATGTAGTTCAGAGGATTGCCCGTGAACCCAATGCAAGGGCGCATGCAGATATCGAGGCTGAACTTCTGGCGCATGGTCACGATCGGGCTGTAGTACACCAGACCTTTGCCTTGCAATTCGGGCTTGAGTCCCGCTTGTGCTTCTTTGTTTGGTTTTGAAGTAATGGCTCCGAAAAGACCCAGCTTGTGTTCGGACAGCAGATCAATCGTCCGTTGAGGAAGTGCGTTGCCTTCGTTTCTCCAGCACTCCCAGCCGATGTCGGCGTGGACGTAGTTGGCATCGAAGCCGACAGCTTTCAGAACCCGCAATGCCTCGGGCAATACTTGGTTTCCGATTCCGTCGCCGGGCATTGTTACTACCGTATGTTCTGCCATGAATGCGATTCTCCTAAGAACTTTTCACCACAGAGGCACAGAGAGTTCTCGGCTGCCTCTGAGACGTTGCAAGCAACGTTTCTACAGTCCGTCTCGACTTCAGCTCAAGCCCAGGCGCTTCGCTACCAGGTTCTCCACTCCCTCGGCAATGACCAGTGACTGTGGCACGCTCCCTAGCGCGGGAAACGCAAACTTTTCGCCGCGCCAGTGGATCACTCCTGAGGTGAAGTCGATATCGATTTCTTCGCCCGGAATGATAGTTTTCTCTTTCGCAGCGATTTCGTTGGCGAACTGCCCGCGTAGGCGCTTCACAAAGGGCGGTACTTCGACGCAGAGGAAGCCATTGTTGTACGCGTTGCGTAGATAGGTCTGCGAAAAACTGGCCGCGATCACCAGCGGAATGCCTTTGGCTTTGAGGCAAGTCACCGCTTGCTCGCGGCTCGACCCCGTTCCAAAGTTGAATCCGCTGACGACCACGTCGCCTGCGCGAGTGCGAGACGCGAACTGCGGATCGTAGTTTTCCATTACGACCTTCGCCATCAATTCTTTCGTGACATCGTCGCGGTAAGTGTAGTCCTTTCCGTAGATCGCATCGGTGTTCACGTTGTCTTGTGGCAGGAAAACGAGGCGGCCATGGACTCTCTCGGGGAAGCCGGGAAGAATGTTGACTTTCTCTGCTTGGGTACCTGCGGCAAATTCGGTGTAGCTGCGCGACGGATCGCCACCGGTCATCTCATTCGGTCCGCAAATGTAGCCGGCTACGGCAGAAGCGGCGACTACCTCGGGGCTCGCCAGGTAACACTTGGCATCGCGTGATCCCATGCGGCCTTTGAAATTGCGATTAGTGGCGGAAATTCCGACTTCGCCGGGCTCGAGCAGGCCGACTCCCAAGCCGATGCATGGTCCGCAGCCTGCTGGCAGAGGATTCGCGCCGGCATCGAGCAGAGTTTGCCAAATGCCGCGCTTCTCGGCTTCTTCCTGGACCCACTTGCTGGCGGCGCCTAAATAGAATTTCACACCTGGGGCGACTCTCTTGCCTCTCAAAACTTTCGCTGCGGCATGCAGATCTTCGAGACGCGAGTTCACACAGGAGAGCAGATAGGCTTTCTGAATCGCGACCTTATTCTTTTCCATTTCCGCGAGAGAGGACATGGTCTGCACTGTATCGGGACCCGATACGTGTGGCGTCACCTGTCCGAGATTAAGCACGATCTGAGCCGCGTAGACTGCATCGGCATCGGGTCGTGGCGAATTCTTTGTCCAACTCTCGATGTCTTTCTCCGAAAACCGTTCCACACCCGTGGCCTTCAGCCGCTGATGCACGTTCTTAAGATATTTGATCGTTATTTCATCCACCGGAAACCAGCCCACGAGCGGCCCCCACTCGGTGGTCATGTTGGAGATGGAAAGGCGCGCGTCCATGGAGAGACCGGCAACCCCGGGGCCGCTGAATTCGACGGCGGCGTTCAAAACCTCATCGTGGTTGTAGAGGCCGCACAAGGTGATGATTATGTCTTTGCCGGTCGCGCCGTCGGGTAATTTGCCTTCGAGCACGACCTCGACCGAACGTGGAATCTGCCACCAGAATTCTCCCGTGGCCCAGACTGCGGCGGCGTCGGTGCGCACGATGGGCGTCCCGATCGCTCCCAGCGCGCCGTACATGTTCGAGTGCGAATCGGAGGCGACCACGAATGAGCTGGGGACGACGTATCCGCGCTCCACCATGATTTGATGGCCGATGCCTGAGCCCGCGGGGTAAAAGTCGACACCGTGTTCCTGGGCGAATGCCTCGATGGCCCGATATTTTTTTTGGTTGGCTTCGTCTTTATTCTGGATGTCGTGGTCGAGAGCGAAGACGAGTTGCTTGGGATCGTGAATCTTTTTCGCGCCGATGCCTTTGAACTTGCTCATCACTGCTGAGGTGTTGTCGTGAGTCATCACGTGGTGCGGGCGAATGGAGAGGAAGTCGCCAGTCCGCAGCGGGCGATTGGGGCCTTCGGCGAGGTGGGCTTGCGCGATTTTTTCAACGATGGTCTGGGGCATGAGTTACTCTCTGCTTTTCTATGGAAGCCGGGCGTCCCGCCCGTCGTCCATTAAAACAATGCAGACTCCTCGCTTCGCTCGGATTGACAAACTTAAAAAGACGTTGCAGCAACGTTTCTACAATCGCTTTTTCTTGCTCGTCGGCTTGCGCGGGGCTGGCTTTTTCGCTCGCACGTCTACTTTCATCAGCGCCATTAGTCTGCTGACTGATCCTATTTTCTCCAGGTTCCAGATGGTGTCTTTCAACTTCTGCTGGGCGCGCTGCGACAATACGCCTTCGGCCAGCGCGGCGAATTTTTCTTCTACCTCTTGATCGGTTAGCGGGTTGCGCGGGTCGCCTTTGGGATAGTCGAGTTGTTTGGTGAACGTGCGACCATCCGTGGTCGTGATGTTTACGATTACCCGCTGCAATGCGGGGAAAACCTTCTCGATCTCCGGGTCAGCGACGACTTCGACTTTCTGCAGTTGGGCGCGAATGGTCGGATCCATAATCTTTTCCATGGTGAACTGCACCGGGGTTACTTGCCGCTCCGCCAGGGCCGCTGCGATTACGTAAGGCAGCGAATGATCGGCTGTCTCTTTGCTGCGTGGATCGTACTTGCTGGGATCGGAAAGTATGTCCGCGGCGCGGGCCAGCGATCGAATCTGAATCTTGGTCACATGATCCGGTTTCAAGTCGTTCGACTTCACAATATCGAGCACCGCAGAAATCGGCGTATGGGTCAGCGCTTCGGTCGGAAACGCCTTCATGCCACACTGCGTGATGCGCCACGAATCGCCGAGTCCGTCGGTTAGAATATTCAGCTTCCACTCCGGCCCAAACACGTGCGTCAATCCTTCTTTTCCATCGACTGCGTGCTCGGGTCCGGTGTAGCCCTTCTCCGCCATGAGCGCGGCGAGCACGCCGCTCTGGGTTGCCATTGGGTCGACCGTGTTCTTCATCATGGTGAGCTTGCCGGCAGTTACCGCGCCCAACGTGACGTGGCGGCTCGCCGAGATGCCTACGGCATGTTGAATCTGTTCCCACGGGAGATGCAGGGCGCGTCCGGCGACCAAGGGTGAGACGAAGGCGGTTAAGGTTGCGTGATGCCAGCCGCGCTCGCGGATTCCGGGGAACGCGGCTTCGCAGAAACGCATTTCAAATTCGTGTCCCAGCACCAAGCCGACGATCAATTCCTTTCCATTGCTCTTGGTGCGCTCGCAGCACGCGAATGCCGCCGGAAAAATGTCGGAAGGATGCGATGGATCCTGCTTCCAGTAAATGTCGTTGTAATCCATACAGCGGATCATGAGGGCGTTGGCGAGCGAGGCCGAGACGGGATCGATGCGCTTGCCGGTGCCAATTACCGTAGCCGCACCTTTGCCCGCGATCTCGTCGAGCACTTCGAGAGCGATCTTTACATCGTGTTGCTGGTAGCCGCCGAGGGCGCAGCCGACGGAATCCAGCAGGAAGCGCTTGGCTTGATACACGGCATCCTGCGAGAGTTTCTTGTAATCAAGGCTTGCCGCCCAGCGGGACATCTTCGCCGTGATAGCTTCTTTGGTTGCGACTACTTCTTTCGCGGCGGACAAGGTATCTCCTTGGGTAGTGTGCCGTCCCTTCGGGACACGCTTTCGTTTTCTTGCTTCGCGGCACTTCCGTGCCGGGCTTTCTCATGTCGCCCTCACGGGCTGGATTCAGTTCGCCTGGCGTCGCCGATGCGATGCCTGCGTACAAACTTTATTTCACTTTCACGTTCTTCGGATTCTTGAACGGCAAGAATGCCATAAAGTCGGCGTGGTGCACGATGTAGGCCTCAGTGGTGCGTTTCACCAGATCACCTTCGGCGGCATGAGCCGCGATAATGTGGCAAACTTCGTCGGGCACACTGCATTCGAGCGCGAGCGCAACGCCCGTGAATGGATGCCGCAAGGCTTCGCCACGCTCACTTTGACGGCTCTTGCCGTCGGGTCCGAGTTCGTATTCGAGCAGCTTGCCGACGTCAGCAAGAATGGCGCCCGCGATCACGACGTCCATGTTAATCGGCAGCGCGCGGCCCATGAATTCGTGCATGGACTCGGCGCTCTGACGTGCGATGTGGACCACGCAGCGCTTATGCTCCATAAAAGTGATTGGGCAGTTGGGCACGAGCAGTGTGAACGGAATGCGATTCAGGTCATCAGGTTTCAGCGGGCTGCGTTCCAGCGCTTTGATCCAGGTCTGGGTGACCTGCTCACGCAGTTTGGGTTTCTCAATCCACTGAATCTCCGGCCAAAGCCGTGCGACCGCATCGCGCATGCAATCCGCCCCCTCGGAAACCATCTAGCTTATCGTGCGGGTGGCGGCGGCGTCGAGAGGCACGAGGCTATAATCTCTTCTGTGCCCTTCCGACTTGAGATGCCGCTCGCACACCGACGAACGCTCGTTCTCTTACTCTGTTGTTTGTGCACGTTAGCCGGCGTCGCTAGAGCGCAACAAGGCGCGGCGACTGGCGAACCTCT
This sequence comes from uncultured Acidobacteriota bacterium, assembly GCA_963796095.1. GTDB lineage: Bacteria > Acidobacteriota > Terriglobia > Terriglobales > Acidobacteriaceae > JABDBE01. The sequence continues at coordinate 836,954 of CAWCKL010000042.1, read as the reverse complement.
TGTAATTCAAACCACGAGCTTACCCAAAGCCTATATCAGACAGCACTATGAAACTCGTTTGCAAGCGCGCGGGGGCATCACTCCCTTGCGGTGGGAAATCACGGAGGGTGCTCTGCCCGCTGGCGTTGTGCTTGGGCAAGATGGAATTCTGAACGGCGCTCCAACGGAAATCGGTGAATTCCGCTTTACCGTGACTGTGACCGACAGCGGCCGGCCCGCTGTTCAACGCAACCAACAACTGGTTCTGACAGTCGTAGCGCCGCTCATGGCGCAGTGGGGACGCTATCCCAAAGTGAACGGCCAAAGGCTGGAGGGTTCAATTATCGTTTCCAACCAGACCGAGCAGGATTTTGATTTGACCGTAATCGTGATGGCAGTGAATGAGATTGGACGCGCTACGGCCATCGGCTACCAGCGTTTTCCGTTGAAGAAGGGCGATGCGGGGACAGAGATTCCTTTCGGAGAGAACCTGCCGCGGGGTTCGTACGAACTGAATGTGGACGCGGTCGCTGAAGTGGCTGCGACGAACTCGATTTATCGGACGCGGCTGGTGCCAAAGGAACGGTTCCAAATACTGCAGGGGCCGTGAAAACAGTGGACAGTGGATAGCCGTTGCTACCTACTGGCAATCTGCTTGGGGAGAGCTGCAGCCCAGGCTAACCACTGGCCACCAACTGCTGCAGACAAATTAAGAGTCCCGAGGTAGTGTTGGGATCATTCGTCTCGGCCAGTAGCTCGCTTTAGACCCTCGCTGACCTGCATGAGTTGCGGTCCTTGCGGATGGCAACTCGCGATCTTTGCTCGGGCTCCGGGCTTACCGCCAACCGGATAAACCACCCCAACGCCTCAGGACTCTATCCTGCCTTCGACAGATCTTCTTGTTCGCCTCGACCAGCACTTTGCTATAGACCCTTGCTAACCCTCCCTCAGTCATTTTGCAATGTAGAGGGTGACTTCGCTTGAGCCCCGGACGCCACACCAACCGGGAAAACTTCAGAAGTTGTCAAAGAACGATTATGGTTTTACTCTTTTCGTTTTTAGAGTCAATGAAAAATGTGCGATCGTATCTTTCGAGTTTTCAATGGAGTGCAGCTGGTTCACAGGCGGGTGCAGCATATTTGGTGCAGCGTTTTGCGTCACAGAGTTTTGTGATGTGCGCCGTGGCGCAATTTTGGCGGAGCATCTTTATACGGCCCGCTTGAGCGGTTGTGAAAGCACATTTTGGTCGCTGTGAAAATCGCAGGCAAAACCCTGTTGCATAAGGAGTTCAGAGGCATCTCCGCACGCTCTGCAGCGTTCTCCGCGACCTCTGCGATTTAAGATCTTGCTGTCGCAATCAAAATCCTAAACCGTGGAGACCGCTGAGAACGGCGCAGAGTATCGGAGATGTGTTCTTGGGGGGATCTCGACTGACGTGGAACGTAGTGTTGCGTTGTTTCCATGTTTCCCTTGCGTCAGGGTAAAATGCCCGTTCCGGAAACATATGGGGAGATGCTGTGGCGCCCGTCGCTCGATCGGCTGTTATTCTAATCATCGCGTGGCTAGCCAGTTCTGCGTCGGCGCAAGCCGGTGCAAGCGCTGAGCAGCGGACTGCACGCAATTTCGAATCCATCCGGCGGCAGCCTTCCCTTCAGTTGGCGTTCCTGCGCGACATGCCCAAAGGCGGCGACCTGCATATCCATCTAAGCGGCGCTCTTTACGCGGAGAATCTGATCGACTATGCCGCAAGCGACAATCTGTGCGTCGACCGCACGACTTCGATTCTCATCGCTCCTCCGTGCGATGATTCCTGTGAGAAGTACACGAGCAAGCCGGCTATCCGTTGCGCGTATGGCGATCACGTGCTCTACAACTCGATTGTGGATGCCTGGTCGATGCGTAATTGGGGACCTGGGGAGGAATCGGGACACGATCATTTCTTCGCAACCTTCGACAAGTTTTCGTTGGCGACTCATAACCGAACCGGGGACGCTCTTGCCGAGGCAGCATCGCGCGCCGCGGAAGACCGGCTTTCGTATCTCGAGTTGATGTATACCGCGGATTCCGTTCAGTCCGGGCAACTCGGCGCGAAGCTGGGATGGGACGATGACTTCGCCGGTATGCGTGAAAAGCTGCTGACCGATGGTCTCAAGGAGATCGTCGCCACTACCAGAAAAAGGCTCGATGAAGACGAGGGCAAAATGAGGTCTGTCCTCAAGTGTGGGACTTCGGAAGCGAATCCGGGATGTGCAATAAAGATTCGCTACTTGTATCAGGTACTGCGCGGGTTGCCTCGCGAGAAGGTGTTCGCGCAGATTCTTTTCGGCTTCGAACTGGCGCAAGCGGATCGGCGCTTTGTCGGCTTGAACCTGGTGATGCCCGAAGATTGGTACGTCCCGATGAACGATTTCGAGTTGCACATGAAGATGCTTGACTACCTGCACGGCGTCTATCCCAAGGTGCACATCAGCCTGCACGCCGGGGAGCTGGCCATGGGCCTGGTACCGCCGGAGGGCCTGCGCTTCCATGTCCGCGAATCTGTCGAGCGCGGACACGCAGAACGCATCGGGCATGGAGCCGACGTGATGAACGAGGATCGTCCGATCGATCTGCTGCGTGAGATGGCACGAAGGAATGTTCTGGTCGAAATCTGCCTGACTTCCAATGATGTAATCCTGGGCGTAAAGGGCGACGCACATCCTCTGCCGATCTATCTGCGGTACGGCGTGCCGGTAGCCCTGGCCACTGATGACGAGGGAGTATCCCGCTCCGATATGACTCACGAATACTTGCGCGCGGTTCAAACCTACGACTTTCTCGGCTACAAGGAATTGAAGCGCATGGCGCGAATGAGCTTTGAGCATAGCTTTCTGGCGGGTTCCAGCCTGTGGGCATCCGACTTCCGTCCAGTCGTGGCGTGTACGGGTGATCGTGCGGGCTCGGTGAAGGTTTCTGCTGCGTGTCAGAAATTTCTGGAAGGCAACGAACGCGCACAAATGCAGTGGAAGCTCGAAGAGGAGTTCGCTGTATTCGAGAAGAAGTTCTAGAAGCAGTTGTTGATGATTCACAGTTCTCAGTGGACAAGATGTAGCCAGGAGCTGGCCCCTTATGGACGACTTCACCAACGCTGAGTCTGCCGCGAAATTTCTGCTTTTGCAGACTCAACTTTCTCCATCCATCGGACTGGTTCTGGGCTCGGGCCTAGGCGGCTTTGCCGACGAACTCTCTGAAGCAACGCGAATCCCCTACGCAAATATTCCTTTCTTCCCGCGTTCCACTGCGATCGGCCATGCCGGTCATATGGTGATCGGAAAAGTTGGCGACATTGCCGTGGCGGCTATGCGGGGACGCGTGCACTTGTACGAAGGCTATTCTCCGAACGAGGTCGCGTTTCCCACACGCGTGTTTGGGAGACTGGGCATCCGTGCCTTGATCCTCACCAATGCCGCCGGGGGCATCAATCTCGAATACAAACAGGGTGCATTGGTCGTGATTACGGACCACATCAATTTGCAGGGACAAAATCCTCTGACCGGTCCTAACGACGATCGCTTCGGACCGCGATTCCCCGACATGACTCAGGCGTACTCGAAGCCGTATCGCGAGATCGCGCTGCGAGCCGCACAGCACCTGGGCAAAACGGTGTATCAGGGTGTTTACGCAGGACTCTTGGGCCCGAGTTACGAGACTCCGGCCGAGATTCGATACCTGCGTACGATCGGCGCGGATCTGGTGGGCATGTCGACGATTCCTGAAGTCATCGCAGCTCGGCACATGGGAATCAAAGTGCTGGCCATTTCTTGTGTGACCAACATGGCGGCGGGGATTTCCGATGACGTGCTCAGCCACGAAGACGTGCTCGCGACTGGCGAGCGGGTTAAAGGAGACTTCGTGGCGCTGCTGCGGGCGGTCTTGCCCGAGATCGTGGCAGACGTGAATACCTAGCGGGCATGACGCGGGCGAGGGCGCCCGCGCCACACGATCCATCCTAGAATGTGAACTTCGCTGCCAGTTGAACTACCCGTGGGCCACCCCCGCCGAGGCCGGGATTCGTTTGCGCTACGTCGGGCGTCTGCGTGATCAGCCCCATGGGCAGCAGCGGTTGCGTGATGTCGCCATTCCCGTGAGCGGCCGGATTCGGCACAACCTGTGGACGGCCCGGGCTTCCGTTGTCCACGTATCCCGGAATAATGGTGTGCGCAGGCAGTGCGAAATTCGGATGGTTGAAAATATTGAAAAACTCCGCGCGCAATTGCAGGTTCAGTCGTTCCGTCAGCCGGGTGTTCTTAGTGATGGAGAAATCCACATTGCTGAGTCCGGGACCAAAGATCGAGTCGCGGCCGAGATCGCCGAAGGTGCCAAAGGCTGGCTGCACGAATGCGAGCGGATTGAGATAGCCCGTGCTCGGCGTCCAATTGGGCAGAATAGGATTCACTCCGGGCACGACATTGGGCCGTTGATTGAAATAAAACCGTCCGCTGGTATCCGTGGAATTGGCGATGGGAATCGGACGGCCGCTCTGAACTGTAATAATCGTGTTCAGCTGCCAGCCCGAGCCAACCCCCCGTAACGCCTTCCACGAGGGAAGTTCGTAATTGATCGCCGCCGTGAAGCGATTTCGCGTGTCGAACAGCGAGGGCCCGCGCTCTGCCGGCAGGTTACCGGGATCTTGAGGAAAAGCCGCGCCTGGCACGAAGTCAATTCCATCCGATGCGTCATCAATCGCCTTCGACCACACATAAGCAGCGAAGCCCGAAAAACCGTGATTCTGCTGGATACGCCCGATCGCCTGTAGCGCATTGTAACTGGACGAACTCTCGGGCGTGAGCTCGTCCATCGCGCTGTAATTGGGATTGGGGCGGACGCCATTGGCGTTGGGTTCGTTCAGGTCGGTCAGGCGCACCAACCTGCTACCCTTGCTGCCCACGTAGCGGCCTTCGAACGAGGCATTCTCCGCAAGCTTCTGCTGCACATTAAAATTCCAATTCTGCGTGTAGGGAGAACGGAAGTTCCGCGGCGTGACGAAAATCGAGTACGGCGGCGATGCCACGCCGTTCATGATCGGCGGATTCGGGGTTGAATTGGTGCCGTTAAATGCAGTTGGATCAAAGGAGAGAGGCACGACCGCTTTCGGTCCGATGGGATTGGTCACGACTCCAGCGGAGGTCGTGAAATTCGCGATGAACAGGTCCTGAGGAACGTAATCATAGTAAATTCCGTAGCCGGCGCGGACCACGGTGTTCTTGGCGGCTTGCCAGGCGAATCCCAGGCGCGGGGCGAAATCGTGCAGGTCGCGATTATACACGCCGTCGAGGCCGTCGGTCCCCACCAACGCCAGGTTGCCGTCGCGGCCGAGGTTTGAGAGCAAGTTGTTCTTCTCGCTCAGCGGTCCGAAATATTCCCAGCGCAGACCAAAGTTCACGGTGAGGCTGGACGTCAAGCGGTAATCATCCTGCGCGAAGAAACTGAACCCATTGTTGTAGGTCGTGCGTTGCGTGTTCCCGGCATCCACGGAAACGGACGAGCAGCAAAAATTCGTGTCCTGCGTGCCGCCGGTGTAGAAGTCCGCCAACGCGTCGACTACGGGATCGGGACTCAGGCCGACTCCGGCGGTGAACTGGAAAATGCCGCGCTCGAGGTTGTCGTTGAAATTGCTGATGGCGGCGCGACGGAACTCTCCTCCGAACTTGAAGGTGTGGCGGCCTTTCAGCCAGGTGAAGTTGTCGAGTATCTGAAAACTCTGGCTGGTTCGGCCTCGGGGAACGCTGAACCCGGTCGCGCCTAAATTCTCAATGTTAGTGAAGTCAAACTCGGGCAATCCGAGCTTGCCGGTACCGAAGTTCAGCCCGATGCTGTTGGGATCAAAGTTGGCATCGAGCGAACTGAATGACGTCCGATAACGGCTATAGCCGAAACGTACTTCGTTGATCTTCGAGGGGCTCAAGGTGGAAAGCAGGCTGACCGAAACCACCTGCACCCGGGTTGGCGAAGTTTGCGCAAACTGGGGCAGCCGTGATCCTGTGCCGAAACCTCCGGGCGAGCCAAACGGAAAAACCTGGAAGCTCTGGCTAAAGGCGTAGCGCCCAGTCAGCAGCTCGGTGTTGGTGAGATTTTCGTCAATCTTTGCAATGAAGTTGTTCCCGTTGTTCGTGTCGCGCACCACGCCAGGAATCTGGCTGGTATCACTCTTCGGATAGAAGGCGAGAATGGCATCAAGGCCGGGATTGATTACGGGATTGCTTGGAGTGCCATTGATTGCGCCCGCTATCGTGCGCGCTTGCTGAATCTGGGACTGCGTCGGAACCAGCAGTAAAAAGTCCGAACCCACTCGCTCGCGCTGGCCCTCGTAAGCTCCGAAGAAAAAGGTTTTGTCCTTCACGATCGGGCCACCCAAAGAAGCACCGAAATTGTTGTTCTGGAACTCGGACTTCTGGGGTTCGGTATTGAAGTAGTTGCGAGCGTCCAATGCGCTATTGCGGAAGAATTCGAAACCGGAGCCGTGCAACTTATTGGTGCCAGACCTCGTCACGATGTTCACCACGGAACCGCTGTTCCGGCCGTATTCCGCTCCAAACTGGGACTGCAGGTTGAACTCCTGGATGGCATCAATCGGCAGGAGCGAAGCGGGTGCGCCTCCGATACCTGTTTGGTTCAGCGCCGAGTTATTGAAGAAAGGATCGTTGTTGTCGGTGCCGTCGAGAGTGTAGTTGTTGGAGCGGTCACGATTGCCGTTGATATTGAATTGTCCGAAACCACCCTGCGTACCGGCAACGCCAGAAGGATCGACCGTGGCTCCCGGCGACAGCGCAACCAGCTTGCCGAAGTCGCGGCCGTTGAGGGGGAGTTCGGCAACTAATTTCTGGTCCACGACCTCGCTCAGGACGTCGCGCGTGGTATCGATGACTGGCGCTTCTTCCGTGACGGTCAATTGTTCCAAACGCTTTTCCACTCTGGTTAAATCGAAGTTCGCGGTCGTATCCGAGCCAACATTGACGATGACATTCTGACCGACCGGAGACAATCCGCCGTATTCCGCCGTGAGCGCATATTCTCCGGCGGGAAGCTCGGCCAGCACGTAGGCGCCGTCGTCGCCGGTCGCAGCGTCGCGCATCTGTCCAGTCGCGCTGTTCTTGGCGGTCAGTTTTGCACCGACGATGGCGTTGCCGTTTGGATCCACCACCTTTCCACGAATCGAGCCCCGAAAGCTTTGGGCCAAAAGAAGACAGGGCAGCCATAAGAGAATGCTCACAAGCATCAGTTGTTGAATAGTGCGGTTGCCACCTACGATGGATTGTTGGCCGCTCATGTCTCTTCTCCTTGAATCTCGTGAATTTGGTAGCGCCGCCGTCCCGGCGGCTGTTGGGGGCGTCCCGCCCTCACCCGCCAGGATGCTCTCGCGACAGCCGGGAAGATGTCGGCGCTACAAAGTATCAATTTCTGGCCTTCGGAATGAAGATTGTGACCGGAGGCTTTATCCCGTAAGTGGCCGCGAAGCTCCCCTGATTCACGGCCAAACCAAGATGCCCGCGAGAATCGATGTAGAGCAGCGGCTTGTTCAGCGGCACGTCGCTGAAGGTGCGCACGAATGAAATATCCATCTCGTTCTTTCCGATAGTGACGTGAACCGTTCTGCCCCGCGCGTAGCCCAGTTTGAGAAAATCATCGCCGCTGATATTGGTGACGAGATTGCCGAAGGGTCCGTCGGTCGCGATCACTTCTCCGCTCAACCCGCGTGCATCCAGCTTTGCGGGCGCGATGTCCAGGCGCACAAGTTTGCTGACATCAAGCTCGGGTCCCACGCCAGTCCAGTCGTCGCCCCGCACCAGGTGTGCGCCGACGGGCGAAAATATGTCGCGTCCATGAAAAGTCGATGACAGCGCCGCTCCGATCATCCAGTCGCGATTTGTGATCTCGCGTGCGCCCTCGATTCCATCACGATCCTGGACCAGTGTCATCAACCCGTTATCGGGCAAAACAAAATATTGCCCACGCTTCGACTTGACCACGACCGCTTTCCGAGTGCTGCCGACACCCGGGTCCACGACCACTACAAAAACCATTCCCGACGCGTAGTATGGGGTGGTGCCGTACAGAAAGCGGGCTCCGTCGAGGATAGAGAACGGCGTAACTTCATGTGTGAGGTCGACAATGCGCACCTCCGGAGAAATCGAATACATCACGCCCTTGCAGATCGCTACCGAATCGTCCACTGTACCGAAGTCAGTCATGAAGACGATGGTGGGAATTGACTTGCCCGATGTGCTGTCTGAAGCGCTGGTCGCTTGGTTCCCGGGACACAGAATCAGCAACATTAAGGCGACGAAGCACCGCGATGGCTTGCTCCCGCGAAAAATCTCTCTCAGCATAGTTCGCTCTCGATAAAGCCCACCAGTTTACTGGAGTTTGTGAAATTTGGGCACAATCGTGCAACCTATCGTGGTACTCGCAACTCGTTGAACAGTATTAGATCGAAGATCGTAAATGTTGTTCGGTCCAAAGTAGTAGTCGAGGCCGCAACACGAAACTCACGACGCCGTCTATAATTCGCTTGGCAATACTATCGCAAGGAGGATGTGATGCCTGAAGCTATTCCGGAGAAATATCGCGATCTGTTCAACAAACGCGCCTTCGCTAGTTTGGCAACGTTAATGCCGGATGGCCGTCCGCAGGTGACACCGGTGTGGTGTGATTTGGAAGGGGATTACGTGCTCTTCAATTCAGCCAAGGGTCGCCAGAAGGATCGCAACGTTCGTCGCGATCCGCGGGTTGCGATGGCGATCATCGATCCCGACAATCCTTACCGTTATCTCGAAATCCGCGGTCGAGTGGTGGAGATCACCGAGCAGGGCGCCGACGTGCATATCGACAAGATGGCCAAGAAGTATCTGGGCGTCGACAAGTACCCCTATAGGCAGGCCTCAGAAACGCGCGTGATCTACAAGATTCAGCCGGAACACACCTCAACGATGGGCTAAATGGTAACACCGGCATATTGCCGGCTGTGCCGGGCGCATCTTGCGCCCGGAGCCGTCCCAGGAGATCAATCATTCGCACTTACAATCTCTGCCTGCTCGGTTTTGGCAACGTCAACCGGACACTGGTTCGCCTGCTCCAGAAAAAGGATAGCGAACTCCGCGAGCGTGGCGTCGCGTGGCGGATCACGGGCGTGGCTACACGGCAGATGGGGTGGATCGCGGATTCCGAGGGCCTGGATGTAGATGCGATGCTGCGTGAAAATTTCCGGGGACACTCGCGGGCGGGTGCGCCCGTGCCACACGAAGTTCGCGGATGGTTGCGTCTAGCCAAGGCCGATGTTCTGTTCGAAGCGACATCGCTCAGCCCTCGCGACGGCCAACCGGCGATCGATCATATTCGCGCTGCATTAGAAGCTGGCGCACATGCCATCACCGCCAACAAGGGGCCTATCGTGCACGCCTACGAGGAACTGAGTGCCCTGGCGACTGCCAAGCAGCGAAGATTTCTATTTGAGTCTACCGTGATGGATGGCGTTCCCATCTTCGCCCTGTTCCGCGACAATCTGCCGGTCGTTCAGCTGAACGGATTTCGCGGCATTCTGAATTCCACTACCAATGTCATTCTTACCGGCGTGGAAGAGGGGCTCAGCTTTGAGGAGTCGCTCGTCAAGGCGCAGAAGATCGGGGTCGCCGAAACCGATCCGACCAATGACATCGAGGGTTGGGATGCATCGGTCAAGGTCGCCGCTCTGATTCGCGTGCTCATGGGCGTACCCATTCGGCTGGAAGAAATTCAGCGTGAAGGGATTGGAAAGCTGAGCGAGGAAGTGGTGCGCGCTGCGCGGGCCGACGGAAAACCTTATAAGCTGGTGTGCCGCGCCCGGCACACCGATCAGGGCGTGATGGCGAGCGTCCGGCCGGAGCAGGTACCGTTGAGCGATCCGCTGGCCTGGGTCGCCGGGACTTCTTCCATCGTGTATTTTGAGACAGACATTTTTCCGGGGCTGGCGATTAGCGAAAACAATCCGGGATTGGATGCGACCGCTTACGGGATGCTGGCTGATTTCGTCTGTGCGGTGACCGAGACGTAGCAAAGCTACGTCTCTACAAGAAATCTACATGAATCCTATGTTGAGCACTCAGAACGAAACAGCAAATGCGCTTGATCTTGATTGGGTTCGCGCCCAGTCCCCGGCTCTCTCTCAAACCGTTGGTGGCCATCCCGCGACGTTCCTCGATGGGCCTGGCGGAACTCAGGTTCCGCAGCGTGTCATCGACGCGATCTCTGATTATCTGAAGCACAGCAACGCCAATACTTGCGGTGCCTATGCGACCAGCCGCCGCACGGACGCGATGATCGCCGGCGCGCGTTCCGCCATGGCGGACTTTCTGGGCTGTGATGCGGATGAGGTCGTTTTCGGTCCCAACATGACTTCGCTGACTTTCGCCATCAGCCGCTCCATTGGGCGCGAGCTCGGTCCGGGGGATGAAATTGTGCTCACCCACCTTGATCACGATGCCAACGTTTCTCCATGGCGCGCGCTCGAAGAGCGCGGCGTGACCGTTCGCATGGCTGAAATTCATGAAGACGATTGCACTCTCGACATGGACGACTTGGCGCGCAAGATTACCGACCGCACGAAACTGGTCGCGTTCGGCTACGCTTCGAATGCGGTTGGCACGATCAATGATGTAAAGGAGGTCATCCGCCTTGCTCACCAGCGCGGCGCAATGGCTTACATCGATGCGGTCCACTACGCGCCGCATGGTCCCATCGATGTCCTCGCGCTCGACTGCGATTTCCTGGTGTGCTCGACTTACAAGTTCTTCGGTCCGCATATGGGTGTACTCTTTGGCAAACGCGAGCGCTTGAAGCGGCTCGGTCCGTATAAGGTTCGCGCCAACACCAACGCGATTCCGAACCGCTGGGAATGGGGCACGCTTAATCACGAATGCATCGCTGGCATTACGGCCTGCGTTGACTATCTGGCGGATCTTGGACGGCACGTGAATCCGTCAGCTTCCACTCGCCGCGCGGCTTTGCTCGCCGCATATGAGGCCATTCAGAAGCATGAGCGCGGATTGATGAAAAGCCTCATTCGGGGATTGCTGTCGATTCCCGGTCTGAAGCTTTATGGCATCAGCGATCCGGAACGCTTCGATCAGCGATGTCCTACGATCGCCGTGCGAATCAAGGGTCATACGCCGCTCGAACTCGCTACTCGGCTTGGCGAGCGTGGCTTCTTTACCTGGGATGGAAATTACTATGCGCTAAATCTCACCGAGCGGCTCGATGTTGAAAAAGATGGTGGATTTCTGCGCATCGGGCTGGCGCACTACAATACGGCGGAAGAAGTGGAGCGGATGCTGGCAGCTCTGCGGGAAATTGTCGGTTAACGAGTTCTGCCTTTCATCTTTCTTGGCGGCGAAATTCTGTAACGTTCTCGCCTTTCGCGCACAGCACCACCGTGGCCATGTCAATGAACAAGCCGTGCTCAACTACTCCGGGCATGTCGCTTAGCTTGCGGGCCAGGGCGGGCGGATCGGCGATCTGGCCGAAGCTGCAATCCAGGATGTGGTGGCCCTCGTCGGTTATAAAAGGGTTTCCCTTCGTATCCTGGCGGAGTTTCACCGTCGCTCCCAAGGCCGTAATTCTTTTTGCAACTAACGGCTGGGCGAAGGGGATGGTTTCAACCGGGAGCGAAAACTTTCCCAGCACTGCAACCTGCTTGCTTGAATCGGCGATGATGACAACTTGCCGCGATGCCGACGCGATGACCTTTTCGCGCAGCAGCGCGCCGCCGCCACCCTTGATCAGATGCAGTTGCGGATCGAATTCATCCGCTCCGTCGATGTCGACATCGATTCCCTGGAAATCGGTCTGCTGAAATTCATCGAGCGTGGTCAGCGGAATTCCCAGGCTCGCGGCCAGCTCTTTAGTATGGACAGAAGTCGGAATACCGCGGATCTTCAACCCGGCCCGAACTTGCTCTCCCAGAAACCGCACGGCGTAGGCCGCAGTAGATCCTGTTCCCAGTCCAACGATGTTGCCGTCGCGCACGAAACGCAGGCTGGCACGCGCAGCGGCAGCCTTTTCCAAATCACTACGCTTCAGATCAATAGCCATGTTGAGTCCATTCCCGTGACCGATTACTCTACCGCTTTCTCGACCAGCGCACCAACTCCGATTTCTGATAATCTGCCGCCGACGTGCGCGCCGCTGCTATCTTCGGGCCAGGATGTTCTGCCAAAGAGCTGAAGCCGTTCCAGCGGGACTCAGAAACGAACTGGATTGCTGATCTGCCTGCTGACGCGAACCAGGCCGATGCGATTCTCATCTTCGGCGGAGACGGGACCGTGCACCGTTATCTGCCACGATTGGTCGAGTTGCGGCTTCCCGTGCTGGTCGTGCCTTGTGGCAGCGGAAACGATTTTGCAAGCGCCTTAAAGCTGCGCGGGGTTCACGACTCGTTGGCGGCCTGGCGCGCGTTCTGCTCCGGCAGCGGTACTGTGCGAACGATCGATCTTGGTGTGGTCGCCGAGTCAACCGCACCACATTATTTTTGCTGCGTGGGTGGCGTCGGTCTGGACGCCGAGATTGCACGCCGAGCGAATCGGCTCCCGCGCTGGCTCCGGGCGCACGGTGGATACATTTTCAGCCTCCTGCCCGCGCTCGTGAGATTCGTATCCGTTCCGATGAAGATTTCAGTGCCTCGCGTCGACGATCAAGCTGCGCCCGTCGCTCGGACCACGAAACCGATCATGGTCACTGCGTTCGCCAATGCGCCGTCGTACGGCGGCGGGATGAAGATCGCGCCCCATGCTCGACTCGACGACGGCCTGCTTGAGGTTTGCGTCATTAGTCACATGAACAAATTTAAAATGTTTTGTCTTTTTCCCACCGTTTATTTCGGAGGCCATTTGAGCGTCCGGCAAGTGGAATATTTCCAGGCCGAACGCCTCAAGCTCGAAACCGAAGCGCCGCAAGAGGTTTACGCGGACGGTGAATATGTGTGCCGCACGCCAATTGAAGTGAGCGTGGCGCGAGGGGCACTGCGCGTGATTGTCCGCTAACCTCCCCTGCGGTGCTAAACTACCCTCACTGTATGGCTGAGAATGGTCGTTCCCGCACTCTGCTCTGGATCGTGATCGGTGGGGGAGTTTTCTTCCTCTTCGTGCTGGCCGTGTTTACACTAGTATATCTTACCCTAAGCGCGGGTGGGGAGCGCGCAACCCTGGACGGTTTCGGCGACAAAATTGGCGTGGTGGACCTGGAAGGTGTAATTCTGGATTCCAGCGTGATCGTGCCCCAGATCAAAAAGTTTGGCGACGACGATTCCATCAAGGCCATCATTCTGCGGGTGAATTCTCCCGGCGGAGGCGTGGCGGCGTCCGAGGAAATTTATCGCGCGGTCAAACGCATCCGCGACGATAAGAAAAAGCGCATTGTGGCCTCGATCAGCACTGTGGGAGCCAGCGGCGCGTACTACGTGTCTTCCGCAACCAACAAGATTTATGCCGACAATGGCAGCGTGGTCGGGTCCATCGGAGTGATTGCCGAGTGGGTGAATTACGGCGACCTGATGCGCTGGGCGAAGCTGAAACCGGAAGTGCTCAAAGTTGGCGCGCTCAAGGACACGGGCGACCCCAGCCGCGAGATGACTCCGGAAGAGCGAGCTTATATGCAATCACTGATCGACAACATGTATGGTCAGTTCGTGCAGGCAGTAGCCGACGGGCGCCATGCGAAGACCGATGACATTAAGAAAATCGCGGATGGCCGGGTGTGGACCGGGCAGGAAGCGCTGCCCATGCACCTCATCGATCAAATTGGCGACTTCCAGAATGCGGTCGACGATACCGCGAAGTCGGTCGGAATTAAAGGCGAGCCAGTGCTGGTGCGCCCGGACAAAGATCGCAAGACTTTAGCTGATCTGCTATTTGGGGATATTTCGCAATGGCTGCCGACGCGGGAGAAGCTGCTTGACCAGCAGATGGGATTCTATTATCTGTGGAAGTGAGAAGGGCAGGCTCCTGCTGTCATCCTGAGCGAAGCGAAGGATCTGTGCCCTTGCCGGCAGCAAAAAGAAAGTGCACAGATCCTTCGCGTTGCTCAGGATGACAGAGCCTGGAGCCTAGAGCCTGAATCCTGGAAGCCTGACGCCCGGTCCCAAAAGATGCCACTTGCGCACAACCCCTGGAATTTGAGAAGGTTATGCAGGCCCCGATGTGGCTCGGGAGCCCCGACCCAGGTGCAAGCCACTTTCATTACGACACTTACGGAGCGAAGAGGCGTATGACCAAGGCTGACCTGATCGATGAAGTATCCCAGTTGGCGGAGTTAACACGCAAGGACAGTGAAGTTATCGTCGAGACCATTTTCGACAGCATCGTGCGCTCGCTTCGCGTGGGCGACAAGATTGAGATTCGCGGCTTTGGCAGCTTCCGCACCCGGCAACGCAAGCCGCGCGTGGGCCGCAATCCCAAGACCGGTGACCGCGTGGAAGTCCCCGCCAAGAAGATTCCGTTCTTCAAGCCGAGCAAGGAACTGAAGGATCTGGTGAATACGGGAGTAAGTGAGACCGCCGCGGCGGCTCCAGCCGCACCCGCGTCTCCGACCCACTGAGGGCGCTCGCCGTGCTCGCTTGCCCGGACGAGGCGTCCGTGCCTACGTGATTCCTGATAAGTCTGCTGCGATCCCGAATATGCCCGAGATGAGCCTCTGGGGTTAAATCAGATACATGTTTGCCCGCAAGATTCGCGTGGAGTACGAGCAGAGCGGCCGCCGTCTTCCCTGCCCGCTGAAGTGGCTGGATAGCTTCTCGATGCGCAACTTCACCAACGCGACCACCTTTGACAATACCTTGCCTGTGGCCGACGGCCTGATGGAAATTGGAACCCACGTTCCTCTGGCTGAATTGAAAGACGCAATGGAGGATTGGTTCCGACGGAAGAGCTACGTCCCAAAAGACTCTTCGCTGATTTTGACGGAAATCCCAAAGGCCTGAACCACAAAGGACATGAAGGTTCACAAAGGAAAGCCTTACGATCTTCCCTTTGTGAACCTTCATGTCCTTTGTGGTTTCAGCCTTTGTCTGTGGTTTAGCTTTAGCCTTTGTCGTAGTGCAGCAACGAAAATACATCGTAGTCGCGTAACTTGTCGCGACCCTTCAGAAAATCGAGTTCGACCACGAACCCCAAGCCCACAACTTCCGCACCCAGCGAGGCCGCAAGTTTGGTCGTGGCTTCCGCGGTTCCTCCCGTGGCTAACAGGTCGTCAACAATGATGACGCGCTCACCCTTCCGGATTGCGTCTTTGTGAATCTCCAGCGTGTTGGTGCCGTATTCCAAAGCGTAGTCGTACTTGGTGGTTGCAGCAGGAAGCTTGCCGGGCTTGCGGACGGGAACGAAGCCGGCATTCAGCCGGTACGCCAGTGCCGGAGCGAAAATGAATCCGCGCGCCTCCATGCCGAGGACCAAGTCGATCTTCTGATCCAGATAGTGCTCGGAGAGAGCGTCGATCAGCATGGCGAATCCCAGTTTGTCTTTCAACACCGTCGTGATGTCGTAGAAGAGAATTCCCTTCTTGGGGAAATCACGGACTTCGCGGATCAGTTTCTTTAGCGGCTCACAGTTGACGCTAGCTTTAATCGGCGCTACGTTACTCGGCATTTACCAGGCTCCTTCGATTCGAAAGCTTGTAAGACCAGAGACAGGCTTGGCTTCAGATTCCTCGACATCATCCACGCGCGCCGCGCGCGGACCTTCACGCAGACGCGAACGCAATCCCGCGAGTTGATCGCGAGTGCCCATGGCTAGCACTTCCACGCTGCTGTCCGCATTATTGCGCACCCAACCGGCTATGCCAAGAATGTGCGCCTCGCGTTCCACAAACCAACGGAACCCTACTCCTTGCACGCGACCGCGAACCAGAAAGCGGCGGGCCTGTGTGTCCTTGGACATAAAACTCCGACCATCAAAAATACCAGATTGTCCATTCATGCTGTAGCCGTCTAATGGATTGCAAACTCATTCTTGACGATCGTTCCGCCTTTCATGACGAACTTAACGTGTTCGAGTTCGCCAAGGTCGGCGATCGGATCTCCAGAAACAGCGATGATGTCGGCGTATTTCCCTGACGCGATTGATCCAACCTTGTCCTGCCATGCCATCAATTCAGCCGCATTGGTAGTCGCTGCGCAGATTGCTTCGAGGGGCGACAATCGAAGCTTGCTCATGGCAATGATCTCGTGCGCGTTCTTGCCGTGTTCCCCGGCGCTGGCGGGATCGAAAGCATTTGCGAGTTTCACGCCCAACTCGCGGGCAATTGAAATATTGTGGCGCGCGCGTTGCAGAGTTTCTTCCATTTGTTTCCGTGGTTGCGCAGACCTCGCCGTGTCAACGGCGTAGAAGTAATGGCCCTTTTCGGCACCCAGAAAGCATTCTTCTGTTTCATCACCTCGAAAGCGCTGCGATCGGCCTGGTGTCCATGTTCGATTGAGTCCACGCCGCCGGTCAGCGCGTAGCGGATGCCTTCCGGGCTGTCGAAGTGGGGGCCACTTTTATTTTGGACTTGTGGGCCTCCTCGACGATGGGCCGGATCTCCTCGATGGTCAGTGTGGGAGCACCCCAATCCGCATAAACCTTGAGCAGGTTCGGGCCATGTCCGATTTGTTCTCGCGCAGCGCGAAAAGCCTGTGACTTGGTAAGCAAGGTCAGCCCGGGATCGTCCGACATGCGGGCCATGAGATGAGTATGGCAGTCGATGAGCCCGGGCAAAAGAGTGGCATCGCCCAGATCCACGACTTCCGCCTCAGCTGGAACTTTCACGGAAGATCCCGCAGACGTAATCTTGTCACCCTGAATCAGAATCACGGGATCACGAACCATGCTGCCGCTGTTCACATCCAGCATTCGGGACGCAGGAAGCGCGATTATTTTCGAGGGCGTATTCTGCTGTGCGCCAGCGCCCACGCACAAGAACAAAGAGCGGGGCTAAGAAACATGGCGCGACTCGGCGACATAAAGCCGCTGCCACGAACGGTTGCAGGAGTCATCGATCGATCCCCCTGACAGAATGTTTGCAACTTTAGGGTGCTCGCTGAGCGAACCTGGTTTACGCCCGCGAGAGGTAAACGCCTTCGGCAGTATCTACGCGAATCTTCTCGCCTTCGTTGATGAATGGCGGCACCTGCACCACGAGTCCAGTCTCGGTTTTCGCTGCCTTGGTCACGCTGGACGCTGTAGCGCTCTTTAGCCCCGGTTCGGTCTCAACGACGGTCAACTCGACTGTCTGTGGCAGTTCGATTCCCACCGCCTTGCCGTCAAAGAATTCTACTTTGATCTGCAAGTTAGGAATCAGATAGTCCACCGCGTCGCCGAGAATGTCCCGAGTCAAATGGGTCTGCTCGAAGTTGGTTGTGTCCATGAAGTAGTAGCTGTCGTCGTCGGCGTAAAGGTACTCCATCTCCTGCTCGTCCACCGTGATCTTCTCGATGGGATCGGGCGAGCGAAACCGGTGCTCGAACATGGCGCCAGTCCGTAGGTTGCGCAGTTTCGCCTGGATGAAGGCGCGCAAATTGCCGGGAGTGCGGTGCTCCACGCTGAAAACCGAGTGCAGATCGTTGTTGTGTTTAATGATCATGCCGGGACGAAGCTGGGTGGCGGGAATAGACATTACTGAATGAATCTCCTTTGATTGCGGGTAGCCGACGGACGCGGGCAATCCACATTTTCCGCCGGACACGAGGCAGCTCAAAGTGCTTATTTTACAGGACTTGAGCCAATATAGGAAATCGCGGCCAGGTTAAAAATTACGAATCCACGGCACTCGCCGCATCAGGCAGCTAGAATGATGTTTGGCGAATCCAAGTTGCCAGCTTCATGCCGAGATTTTCATTACCAGAGAGGAGCTTTTATGCGTGTAGGAAAATATGAGTCTTCCGAAGGAAACACCGCCGCAACCGCGATTACTTTTCTGCTGATCGGGTTGGGAGCCGGGACGCTGATTGGACTTCTGTTTGCGCCTAAGGCGGGAAAACAAATGCGCAAAGAATTGCGACGCCGATACGAAGACGCACGCGAAACACTGGACGACTGGAAAGACGACGCAAAAGAAGTTGCCGAAGACGCTCTGGAACGCGGCCAGGAAATCGCCGACGAATTGCGCGAGCGGGTAGCGCCGTTGGCCGCAGCCATGAAACGGCGGTGAGTAATCTTTAGCGCCATGGTTTAGGCTCGGCTGGGGAGCACTATATCCAGCCACGATTATCTATCCCCAGGATTACCTAGCCAAAGATCGCCGAGAAAAAACCCTTGATCTTCGCGAACGCTCCGTGGTGGACCTGTTTTGCCTGACTTTGAGCGGGAGGCAGAACCTCGGTCTCGAAAGTCGCCGGACGCGGCAAGTCGCGCACCGGCAGAAGAGACTGCGCAGCGGGGATTGGAGCCGGCTTCGGAGCCGGGGGATAGTCTGCAGGCATATCCGCCGCACGAAAGACAAACGGAGCTTCCACCTGCACATGAACGTCGTTCGGCTTGGACGGTGGCAATGGAGCCGTCTCCGGTGGCAGCGCCGCCGCCTCGCCGGGCAACGTAACGTTTGATGACCTGCCCGAAGCAGCAGGCGTCACAGGCTTAACTCCGTCTCCGGGCTGCGCCAAGTCCATGGATGAAGGTTGCTTCGCATCGGAGACCGCAGGCGCCGGCGCGGCGGACGCCCGCATCACGGGGATTTCCGGCGGCGGGCAGCCACAACTGGCAGGCACGGCGGCGTCCACCAGATTCAGGCGGCCAGAGTGAAACAAAATTTGCTCAGTGGGCTTGACCTGATAGTTCCCTTCTCCCAACAGTTCGGAAACGATGACAGAGGCAGTGTTCCCGGGCAAGGCGCGGACACAAGTATTGCCCCGGGAGTCGGCGCTGACGGCGTAGTGGAACTCGCCCGGACCCGCCAGCAAGATGCGGAAATCAGGCGTCAGAATCGAATCCGCCGATGCGTCCAGCTTGTAATGAGCTTCGAGCGCTCCCGTGTTCATCCCCAGCATCAGCGTATTCCCGCTTTGCGCAGACGTGACCGATACGGTCGTCCCCGGGCAGACCAGCACTTCGCCGCCTCGTTGCAAACGCAGCACGGACGTCTCCGAACCTGCAGTCACCGAAGAACCCGCGGCGGCTCGGCTTCCCGCCAGAACAACCGTACCGGAGGAGCCCGGTCCTAGCGGAACCGCGGCCGGCTGGATACCTAGCGTGAAAGCCGGGACGGACGGCGGCTTGGCGGTCACTTGATCCGAGGAGCGCAGACGAACCATCAAACGATTGCCGGCCGCGTCCCAGGTGTGCCCAACCGGCTTAACCAAATCAACCACCACGCGGGTGACCGGGGGAGCGTTCTGATATTGGTTGACGCGGACCCGGCGAATCTCCTGAGCGAGCGAGTCGATGCGATTGCTGTTTCCAGACAAGTTCGCAGGCAGATCAGCATTCGGAAGATCAATAACCAGCCGCGGCGGATTGTCCAGTGTGCTGATCGCGGGAACAAGCGGGCGGCTGGACAGGATTTCCACCGCCGGCCCAGGCAACACGCGCACGCTGCGAACGAAGATCGGCGTCTCCGTAGTTGCCAGCAATTTTGGAGTCGATTGGGCTCCGCCCGAGGCAATCAGCAATCCTGTGAGCAGTGCAAGCGCAACGAGCGCGCTCCGAACGCATGGCTGGGACTTCATCGCAGAATAGAATACTTACTCCAAAGATACCACTGGCCTGCGATAGAGAGAAGTCTCGTTGCAAGCACCAAAGTCATCAGGGATGATTTGGTGCCGGTTGCTCAAGAACTCGCCCGGCTTCGAATTCGGGAGGGCGCAAGTTGGCGGGAGGACTCAAGTCTTCGGGAGCGCGGGGTTTTCGAGAGGGCGCGAGGTTTTCGAGAGAACAGCAGTTATTCGGGAGGGCACGAGTTCACTCGTGCCGCAAAATCCTAAAAAGCCGGGGCTTCAGCCCCTGAGCTTGCGCCGGGGGATCGCTGGTCCGCTCGGTTCATGGTTCAGACAGGAATTCGTATTCGTCAATGACCGCGGCAACCGCGACTCGACCTTCGTTGCCGCCATCGTCCACGCGCACCACTTTGCCTTTGCACCGTACCCGAATGCTTTCGGTCAAAGTGATTTCCGGGGGAAGAGTCAGGGTAAATTCGATATTCGAACCAGCGGCAATTGCCGAATCCACAAAAAAGCAAATGCCCCGCGCGCTTACATCCCTAGTCTGCGCAGTTTTTTCCTGCACGCCACCCTCGGTGTAGGTCACCGAAACGGGCAACCGCAATGCGAAGCGGCGGGTTGCCCGCTTATTATCCTGTTCGGCCTCGGCCATGAGCCCTCCAGTAAAGCCTGTAAAGCATGGCGTTTTGCGTTCACCGTGTCAAGACTGTAGTTTAAAATGGCTTCTTTGTGCGTTCCTCAGTGACCTTAGCGGACGCTCCCAGTCTGGGTCGCAACTTCAACCGCCATCGAAAAAGTGGAATGACACCACCCTCAATAGCCGCGAAGCGGCGGCAGAATGCAGCCCACGGTGCAAGCCGTGGCTGGATAGTGAAAAGCGAATCAGCCCCAACGGGGCAAAAGATCAGTTGCGACTCAGACTCTTTCGGGGCGCCCTTTGCGTCTAAAGATTTTGGGGTAAGCTGATAGTTGGGCACCGCAAGTATGGTCTTCGTCCTGGACAACTACGATTCATTCACCTACAACCTGGTCCAGTTTTTGGGCGAACTGGGAGCCGAGGTTGTAGTGCGCCGGAATGATCAGGTAACGGTGGCGGAGGTGGAAGCCATGCACCCGGAGCGCATCCTGCTCTCGCCCGGACCATGCACGCCGCAAGAGGCCGGAATCAGTATTGAACTGGTCCGCCATTTTGCGGGTAAAGTCCCTGTCCTGGGAGTTTGCCTAGGACATCAAGCCATCGGTGCGGCCTTCGGCGGCGAAATCGTACGCGCCCCCAAGTTGATGCACGGCAAAACCAGCGAGGTGCAACACGATGGCCGAACCATCTTCCAGGGCCTCCGCTCACCCATGACGGCCACGCGCTACCACTCCCTGATCGTCCGAGAAAAAAGCCTGCCGAAAGATCTGGAGATCAGCGCCTACGCCACCGAGAACGGCAACCCCCGCGTGATTATGGGCCTGAGGCATAAACAGTTTCCTGTGGAAGGCGTGCAATTCCATCCCGAAAGCGTGCTAACGGGCGAGGGCAAGAAACTGATCGAGAATTTTCTGAGGATTTAATTCCCGTGTCATCCTGAGCCAGCGGAGCCCTCGGCAAAAGCCGAGGGCTCCCAACGAAGGATCTCTGCACTCTCAACCGAGCCAAAAGACGCCGGGCAGCCAATCCTGCGGGAAAACCTTCTTCTTTCACGAACCAAACCGAGGGGTGCCCCATCTTTACGTTCTTGGCAAAGCTGAGAGGCGACGCTGCCAAGCAAATCCTCCTGAATGCCGCCCACCCTACGACCGACACAAGGCTTTAGGAAGGGCCCGGTCGGTCCGCTACGACCGCCATGAACGCCGGGCTCCAAGCCGAGGACCCCGCTAGCGATCAGAACCATCCGCACCCGAAAGAAACTGTGCCCGTGCCAAACGTACACATAATCAGCAAAATCAACAGCGACAACGTTAACAGTGTTGTCGCCAGCGGATCTGGCAATGTCGTCGCTTCTCCGTGGATAGCACTGAGGTCACAGAAATTCGTGATGACCCACAAAACCATGGCATCGAGTTTGCAGAGCTAAATGCCAGCGTTAAACAGTTGGAGTCAAGCCCATCTGATGACGGGCTGAAACATGCCGCGCTGGTGTTACGGGCGGTCGCGGAAAAACTTATAGCAATGAGCCAAGCACTACAATCGCACGACCAGCCGACAGAGGAGCGCAACTTGAGCCCTTACCATCCAAAGGCGAGACGAACGGCGATCGCTCACTCGGGCGCTGCCGGTAAGTTGTCAAAAAGCTCATAACCTCGCTATTCTCAAATAGCTAACCTTACTCCTTACATGTTATCTGTGTCCTGAGTGGTAGTCAACGAAAAAGTGATTGCGTGACGGGCGCGAGTCCCATTTTGGGACTAAAGAGTTTCTCTTTGTGTACGGTTGCAGAGGGCGGGAATAAAGCCCACCCTACGGTCGAAAAGAACACGAGGTCGGAGCGGGCGACCCTTCTGTGTCAGACTGTACTACACGCGTTCGAAGAGAATCGCATATGCCGCATAAGCATTGCACACAAAGTACATAGATCCTTCGCTACGCTCAGGGTGACAGCTCTCGGGACACAAATTATCACGACTTATCCCCGTTTCGCGCCATTTCAACCGCCCATAGCACCGCCTGGGCCTTATTCATGCTTTCCTGAAACTCACTTGCTGGATCGGAATCGGCGACGATGCCTGCTCCCGCTTGTAAATACGCCCGCTTGCCCTGCATGAGCATGGTGCGGATGGCGATGCAGGAATCGAGATTGCCGGCGAAATCGGCGTAAAGCACGGAGCCTCCGTAGACGCCTCGACGCACCGGTTCGAGTTCTTCGATGATTTGCATGGCGCGCACTTTCGGCGCTCCGCTGAGCGTGCCTGCAGGAAAGCATGCGGCGAAGGCATCAAGAGCGTCCAGGCCTTCGCATAATTTGCCCTCGAGTGCCGAGACGATGTGCATGACGTGCGAGTAACGCTCCACATACATGAGGTCGCGCACTTTCACCGAACCGTACTCGCTTACGCGTCCCAGGTCGTTGCGGCCGAGGTCGACCAGCATGACGTGCTCGGCGCGCTCTTTTTCGTCGGCGAGCATTTCTTTCGCGAGTCGCGCATCCTGGGCTTCGTCGGGGCCACGCGGATGGGTTCCGGCAATCGGGCGGTATTCCAACTTGCTGCCGGTGACGCGCACCAGCATCTCGGGGGACGATCCCAGAACGTAAATGTCGCTCATGCGAAGAAAGTACAGGTAGGGCGAAGGATTCACCGTGCGCAGGGCGCGGTAAATATCGAAGGGCGCAACCTCCGGAGAAAAGTCCAGTCTTTGCGAGAGCACAACCTGGAAAATGTCGCCGGCCGCGATGTACTCTTTGGCACGCTCCACGGATTTCATGAAACGGCTCGGGCTAGTTCCAGCATGGACCTTCAGCTTGGACTTGCCGGGTCGAGATGACTTGTGCCAATGTGCCGGACGCAAACCAGTGGCCAGCTTCTTTTCGAGGATCGCAATGTCAGCGAGGGCACGGTCGTAGGCGCGTCGCGGGGTCTCGCGCGAAACATCGGTGGTCGCGATGATATGAATCTGATGGCGCAGGTGATCAAAAGCCAGGAGGCGATCGAAGAACATCAGCACACAATCAGGAAGAGCAAGATCATCCTTGGCATGCTCGCCAATTTTTTCCAGTTGGCGGACGGCGTCATAGGCGAAATAGCCGACGGCGCCGGCAGTGAACGGTGGCAGGCCGGGAATCATTGCCGGGCGATGCTGGCGCAGCAACTCTTTCAACATGAGCAGTACGTTGCCCTTGCGCTGTTCGCGGGCGCGTCCGCGCTGCAGCACAACATCCTCGCCGCGGGCTCTTACCTTCAGGTAAGGGCGCGCTCCCAGGAAGGTGTAGCGCCCGATTTGCTCTCCGCGCTCCACCGATTCCAGCAAGAAAGCATCAGGTTCGTTGGTGGCTATGGCGAGAAAAGCGGAGACGGGCGTCAGCAGGTCGGCCGTGACCGACTTGACCACCGGCACCAGCGTGAATTCGCGGGCGAGGCGTGAAAACTCCTTGTAATCGGGGCGCAGCAAGAGTTTGCCGGTTAGGCCCTTTCAACTGGAATCTCGTCTGCCATTATAAGGGCAGGAGCAGTAGTACCCCTGTAACCACCGAATGAATTGACGGATTCGACGGCGGGGCGGAAGATGGCTGTTTAGCCAGTACGGGGGCCTATGCGTATTAAGTTCTGGGGAGTTCGTGGATCGACACCCGCTCCTCAGCCCGAAAACATGCGCTATGGAGGCAACACTTCCTGCGTGGAGGTCCGCGTCGGCGATGAACTCTATATTTTCGATTGCGGCACTGGCTTCCGCGTGTTGGGACAATCCCTGCGCCACGAGTTCAACGGGCGTCCGGTTTCCGCCCACGTTTTTGTCTCCCATTTCCATTGGGATCACATTCAGGGAATTCCGTTTTTCGGCCCGCTTTACGAGAACCACGATAATCGTTTCCAGTTCCATTGTTCAAGCCGGACGCGCAGTCTGAAGCGGGTGCTCGAGGAGCAGATGGCCGCGCCCTACTTCCCCGTAGGCCTGACCGAAATGCAGGCTCACCAGAACTTTTACGATCTGGGAGAAGGCCGCATCCAGGTGGGGGATGTGAGCTTGCAAACCCTGTGGCTAAACCATCCCCAGGGCTGCATGGGCTTCCGCCTGGAAACCAAAGAAGGCGTGATGGTATATGCCACCGATAACGAGCCTGGGGACGCGCTGTTCGACAAGAACGTGCGCAAGCTTGCGGCCGGCGCGGACGTCCTGATCTACGACGCGCAATATCTTCCCGAAGAATACGCCCGCAAACACGGCTGGGGGCACAGCCATTGGCGCGAAGCCATCAACGTGGTGACCGAAAGCGGCGCGAAAGAATTGGTTCTGTTCCATCACGATCCCGATCATGACGACGCCTGCATCGACGAGGTAGTCAAGGAGGCCCGTGACTACTATCCCCGACTGCGGGCTGCCGCCGAAGGCATGCTGATCGAAGTGTCAGCCAAGGCACCAGCCTAACCGCTCAGTCTTCCCCTTACGCTTGTAACCTTTGTAGCGATGAATCCTGGATTACAATGAAATGTTGGGCCCAGCGATATCACTTTGAAAGGGGCCGTGAGTGACTCAGTTTTCAGCACCGTGGCCACATCTGTCGGTGATCTCGATCATCGATATTCTGCTGGTCGCAATTATCATTTATGAGTTTCTCGCCCTGATCAGGGGCACCCGCGCCTCCTTGATGGTTGTGGGTGTGGCGGGGCTGGGGCTTGTTTTCTATTTGTCCCGGCTGGGCAACCTGGCCGCACTGAACTGGCTGATCAGTACGTTGCTCCCCTACACCGTGTTCGCCCTGATCGTGGTTTTCGCGGCGGAGATCCGGCAAGCGTTAGCACGGCTCGGGCGGGGACTTACGCTGAGTCGTGCGACTGGTTCGGAGGCAGACGCTTACGACGATATTGTGCTCGCCGCTAACTTGTTTTGCCAGAACCAGACGGGGGCTCTGATTATCATCGAACGTGAGATTGGTTTGCGCACCTACATCGAGAGCGGGGTCCCGCTCGACGCGCGGCTCTCCTACGATCTGTTGGCAACAATCTTTCGACCGAGCGCTCCTCTACACGATGGCGCCGTAATCGTGCAGAATGACCGCATTGCCGCTGCCGCCTGCTTTTTGCCGCTTTCGATGAACCCGGTGCTTTCGACGCAACTGGGGACGCGGCATCGTGCGGGCATTGGAGTAACCGAGGAAACCGACGCCATTGCCGTAATCGTTTCCGAGGAGACCGGCAGCATTAGCCTGGCAGTTTCGGGCAAGATTGAGCGTGATCTGAGCGTCGACCAACTGCGCGATCGTCTCGGGGAATTGCTCCGTCGCTACGTGCCTCCGTCTACCCTGCCCACACCGATTTCGAACGACAGCGAAGCATTGGACGATTCGCAACAGGAGAGCTCACGCGGTTCTGTGCCTCGTCCCACTGATTCGCGCATGACCGATTCTCGCTTAAACGAGTCGCGCCTGAGCGAGTCGCGTCTGAATGACTCCCGCATGAATCAGGGGGCGGATCGCTAGCCCATGCGCGACTTCCTGAATCGCTATGTGTTTCACAACCTGGGCCTGAAGCTGATCTCACTTGTTCTGGCCGTGGGAGTCTGGCTTGCGGTGGCGCGCGATCCCGTGGCCGAGGTTGCCGTCGATGTCGCCATCGAGTTCCACAATATTCCGCAAAATCTGGAGATCAGTTCAGAGAACATCCCCCGGGCCCAAATCCGGCTCCGCGGTCCGGAGCGAGTGGTTCACCGCCTTCAGCCTTCCGACGTTTATGCGGAAATCGAACTCAACGGCCTGAGAGCCGGCGAGCGCACGTTTGATTTAACTGCACAACAGATTCACGAGCCTTCCGAGCTCGAAGTTGTTCAGGTGGTGCCCAGCCAGGTCCATCTCACGTTCGACACACGGCTCACTCGGCAAGTTCCGGTGCAACCACGCATTGCAGGCACTTTTGCTCCCGGTTACAGCATTGGCCGGATCGTAGTGGATCCTCCGAACATCACCATCAGCGGGCCGAAGAAACATGTGGAGGCGGTCGAGGCAGCGATCACCGACCCGGTGGACGTCAGCGGGGCAATCGATCGTGCCACCTTCGCCCGGCACGCTTACGTCTCCGATCCTCTGATCCAAGTGGCGAGTCCGGACCCGGTGCGAGTAACGGTTATCATGCAGAAAGTTCCAATCGCAGGCGGAAGCGCTTCGACTGCAAAACCAGAATGACATCTCAGACACGACAGCTGTTCGGAACCGACGGCATTCGCGGCGTAGCCGGCGAGTTCCCCTTAACTTTGGAGAGTACCTACCTCATAGGCCGTGCCCTCGGTCATGACTTGATCCGCAGCGATCCACACGCCAGCGTTGTGATCGGACAGGATACGCGAGAATCGAGCTCCTGGATCGCGGACCGCGTGTTGCTAGGACTTGTTTCCAGCGGCTGCAAAGTCCATAGCGCCGGAGTAATTACGACTCCGGGGGTGGCCTACCTCGCGCGTTCGCGCGGTCATGCCGCCGGGGTTGTGATCTCGGCCTCGCACAATCCCTGGACCGACAACGGCATTAAGGTTTTCTCTGGCGATGGGTACAAGTTGCCCGACTCGCACGAACTAGCCATCGAGCAGGAGATTTTCGCTCTGCTGCAGAATCCTGAAAACCACCTGCCGGTGTCGGTGAAGCCTGCTCCCAGCTTGCCCGGAGAGGCGAGCCTTCGGCATGCGTACGTCGAATGGCTGGCGCAAGGCCTGAAGACGGACCTGAGCCGGATCAGAGTTCTGGTGGATTGCGCCAACGGCGCAGCCACGGCTGAGGCTCCTGAACTTTTTCACGCTTGCGGCCTCCAGGCAACTTATCTGAGCGCATCTCCGGACGGGAAGAACATCAACGATCAATGCGGCGCTCTGCACCCGGAGGCGCTGGGTAGGGCAATCGCTGAGAAAAAGGGTGAGTTCGATTTAGGCGTAACCTTCGATGGGGACGCCGATCGCGCCCTATTCAGCGACGCGAATAGCCGAGTGGTGAATGGCGACGGCGTGCTTTTGCTGGTTGCCCGCGACATGCAATCCCGAGGCGTTCTCACGGGTTCCACGATTGTTGCCACAACCATGTCGAACATGGGTCTGGAAATCGCATTGCGCAAAGCGGGCGTCCGCATGCTGCGCGCCAATGTCGGAGACAAGTACGTACTCGAGGAGATGCTCAAAACCGGCGCGATTCTCGGCGGCGAGCAGTCCGGCCACATCATTTTCCGCGACGGAGAAGCAACCACGGGAGATGGCATCCTCACTGCTTTGCGAGTAATGGAAATCATAGCGCGAACTGGCAAGTCTTTGGCGGATTTGATCGCGGACCTCATAGTCTTTCCGCAGATCATTCAGAATATTCGGGTTCGCGAAAAGATACCCTTTGTCCAAGTGCCAGAAATCCAGCGTACGATCGAAGCAGCGGAATGCGAATTGAATGGCAACGGACGCGTGGTCGTCCGCTACTCAGGCACGGAAGCGCTGGCCAGGGTCATGGTGGAAGCAGAGTCCGAAGAAAAGATGCGTACCTTGGTGGGAAATATTGCCGGTGCGATTAAGAACGCGCTGGGAGCCTGATCTGCTCGGCAGTGCTGCTGTCTATGAAAACGCTGTTGTCCAATGCCGCTGCGATATGGAATCTGCTCCTGCTTCTGGCGGTGATTGGAACGCTGGCCGGCTTCCTCTACTGGTTCGGCGTACGAAGGCTGATCAGAGCTAGAAGAATCGCCACCTCGCGCGACCGACGATTGCTGCGCGAAGCCGCAGAACGCGAAGTGGACCGCGAACGAATGTAGACACGAGCGTTCTCGTTCGTGCTGGCCTTGCGGAAAAAACTAGTAGTCGAGATCTCAACCCACAAGGGACCCACAAACTGTCATCCCGAGCGGAGTCGAGGGACCTTGTGTGTTGTACGTGCGGTTGCGATATCGGCGTCGGTGATGAAGGCCCCTTCCGGTAGCAAAGCGGAAACGCAAGGTCCCTCCACTGCGCTCGGGATGACAGTGGACGTAGAACGCACGGCTTGAAAGCTTTCCCACGTTGACCCGAGTAGCATTCAAGAGATCATCCCCCTATTCCAGGTCTCGCCAGTTCGACCCAACTCCAATTTCTACGAGCAGCGGCACGATTAGCGGATGAACTTTTTCCATTTGCTCCCGCACCAGAGTTCGCAGCGCTTCGATTTCAGCTTCTGGAACCTCGAACACCAGCTCATCATGCACCTGCAGCGTCATTCTTGATTTCAGTCCGCGCTCCCGAAGCGCCGCATCAATGCGAATCATGGCAATCTTGATCAAATCCGCAGCCGTTCCTTGCAGAGGCGTATTCACCGCGGTGCGCTCGGCGAATCCGCGCAGATTTGCATTCTTGCTGTTGATGTCTGGGATCGGGCGCACGCGGCCAAACAGCGTTTTGACTTTGCCCTCACGTCGGGCTTCATCCAGAGTTCGGTCAATGAATGCGCGTACGCCGCCGTATCGTTCAAAATAGGCGTTGATGAACTGCTTGGCTTCGGCGGGCTCGATCCCTAGATTCTGTGAGAGTCCGAATGCTGACAATCCGTACACGATTCCAAAATTGACGACTTTCGCTTGTCTGCGATGATCGGGCGTAACCATTAGTGGCGGCACACCGAACACTTGAGACGCGGTGAGCGTGTGTATGTCATCGCCACGGCGGTATGCTTCGACCAAGAGCGGGTCTTTCGAAAAATGTGCCAGCAAGCGCAACTCGATCTGCGAATAATCCGCCGCCAGGAGCACATTACCTGGCTCGGCCGTAAACGCCGCACGAATCTCACGGCCCAACTCGGTGCGAATTGGAATGTTCTGCAGATTAGGATTCGCCGACGATAACCTCCCGGTCGCGGTGCCGGTCTGCCCGAAAGTAGTGTGCAAGCGGCCACTCACAGGATTCAGCAGGGCGGGCAGCGCATCGACGTAGGTTGATTTGAGTTTTGTCAGTTGCCGGTATTCGAGCACCATCCGTGGCAGATCATGGCTCTCGGCCAATCCCTCCAGCACATCGACGGCGGTCGAAATCTTCTTTCCTTTGCCGTACTTCACGGGCTTGGGAAGATTCAACTTATTGAAGAGAACGTCACCAAGTTGCTTTGGAGAACCGATGTTGAACTCAATCCCAGCAAGCTGGTAAATTTCTTTCGCCTTGCCGTCGATCTCGCGTTCCAGGCGCGACGACATCTCCGCCAACGCCGAGCGGTCGATCCTGACCCCTGCGTGCTCCATTCGCGCCAGCACAGGCACGAGGGGCAGATCAATTTCGTCGTACAGCTTGAGTAGCCCGGCTTCTTCCACTTCGCGGCGCAGCGCGGTTGCGAGCCGGCCCGTGATGTCGGCCGCTTCGGGCAGCTTCCCACTGAGTTTGAGATTGAAGCGGCGCAGTGCCACGTCTGCTAAACGATGCGATGAGTAGGTCGGGTCGAGCAGGTAGGAATACAGCATCGGATCGTGTTGTACGGCTCGCATCATGAAACCTTGGCGCTCCAACACGTGAGTTGCTGCTTTGTAGTCGTGAATGGCTTTGGGTAGGCTTTCGTGTCCCAGAGCAGCCTTCAGCTTCGATGTCGCTTCTTCCGCCTCGGAGCTGACAGTGACTGCTACACCGTGCGTGGACGAAATTGCGATATCCCGCGGGCGCTCCGTCGTCAGAGGCTCAGAGGTCAGCGCCAACATGCCACTCTCCGATTCTTCCTCTTCCGTCTCCTCCTCGGTAGCTTCTGATTCTGCTTCCACCGCGACCGCCAGTGCGCCTGCCGGCGAAACGGTCTTCAGCACCGCTTCTACGTCGGCGGCCAATTTCGCTTCGCTGTAATGCGCCTCACTCACTTCGACGACCGGGAGCAGTTCCTTTAACAGTGAACTAAACTCCAGCTCGGTAAAGAGCACTCGTAGCGCTTCCACATCCGGTTCGCCCACGTTCATCGCATTCACGTCCAGCTCGATTGGGACATCGCAATCAATCGTCACCAGCTTCTTACTCAACAGGATGTTGTCACGATTGTTCTGGAGCGATTCGCGGTAGGTCTTCTTCTCGACCTCTGCGGCGCGGTCCAGCGCTTGCTCGACCGAACCAAAACGCTTGATGAGTTCAACCGAGCCCTTATCCCCGATTCCCGGGGCTCCGGGAATATTGTCGATGGAATCGCCACGCAGGGCCATGACATCGATCACGCGCTCGGGAGCTACCCCCAGGATTTCCTCGACCTTGGCGGCATCGCAGATCAGGTTGTCCTTGGGCGGGTTCAAAACGTGAATCCGGTCATTCACCAGTTGCAGCATGTCTTTGTCGCTCGAAACCACATATACGGAATAGGATTGCTCCACGGCTTTGCGCGCCAGTGTGCCGATCACGTCGTCAGCTTCATAGCCTCCGAGCTCCAGGATTGGAATGCGGTAGGCTTCGAGTGCTCTTCGGATGTAGGGCAGTTGCTGGGCCAGGTCTCCGGGCATCTCTTTGCGGTTGGCCTTGTAGCCGTGATATTCGATTTCCTGGAACGTCTGGGTCTTCAGATCGAAGCGGCGAACGCTGGTAAGGCCTTCGGCCTGCTGATCGCGAAAGGTTGGCGCGGCTACATCAAATACTGCTGCCAAATATTCCGGGGAAAAATCATCGCGCAATTTGCGCAACATATTGACAAAGACATAGGTTGCCGCTGTCGGCAAACCTGTTTTGGTGGACATCCCGCGCTGCCGGGCCATGGCGTGATAGGCGCGAAAGATAAAGGACATGGTGTCGATCAGATAAATGGATCCCGTTTGGCTCGGAACAATCTTCGGCCTCGGCGGGGAAACGGATGCATCCGGCGCAGCGTCGATGGCCACGCTCTCGACCGAGGCAGACGAGGATTTCTTTCGGGGAGACAACAAGTTAGTTTAGCAGCAGGGATGCAGCGATGCTCGCCGTCACCCTATTCAAAGCTGACGGTAAAATCTGCCTCGACGAACTTGATTCTTGCTCCGCCCTCAGAGTTGCCGAAAATCAAATGGTATGTCTGCGGCTCTCCATAGGTCATGGGCACCCGCCAATCCACCAGCTGGTTGTGAGAGGAGTCCAGTTCGTAGGTGACACTTTGCGGCTGGCCATGCTGAAACTCGTTGAATTCCTGTTCATTGAGCAACAGCAAGTCAACGTCCGCAGTTCTGCCGCTCGTGGAATCGGGGTCGCTACGTTTCGTAAATGAGCGGAAGGTGCCACGTAATCTGGTATTCGCTTGGTGCGGGGGGATCGCGAATGAAAACTGGGTATGGTCGCTCAGGGAGAACACACGGTGCAGAAAATGTTCAGGCTTTGCCTCAACATGGACCAAGCGATCAGCCGGGTGCAGTTGCCGCCGCAACGCATCCTCCCGTTGCGCTTGTATTGATTCTGCTTCCTGTTCCCAGACCGTCATCGACCCTACAACGCTTACAGCCGGTCCCGGATCTTCCGGAGTCGCCGCTTTAATCTCCGGCTGCTGGGGCTGGTCGACATTAGGACGTTTAGCTCCGCGGCTCTCTCTTCTCGAACAGCCGCACACCACCAACAACACAACTGCTAGCAGAGCGGACGGTTTCATCGCCCCTCCCGAAAAGGTTTCCGCATCTGCTAATTCTCTGATGTCCCTCCCTCGATGTACACGTGACCGAAGTCACCGGTTCGGCCTCCCATACTCAGTGTTGTAGTGCAGCTTAATTTCTCCGCAGGTATGCTGTTCCGGCGAGTAAACCACGCAGGTATCGAACGGACGGGAATAAACGTGCAGACTGACCGCTCGCTGATTGAATTCGCGCGGATTGTATACCCGGTGGACGGGCTCTACGGGATCGACTGCGCAGGGATGGGTCGGATTCATCTCCACGGTGTCCGCAGTCTCCAGCTCGCAAGTGCCTTCCTCCAGCTTCTGGGCAAGCAAGCGATAGTTCTCGACCAGCAATCGACCCATGGGTACGGCCATCCAGCAGTTCTGGTCGCGGTGATTATGGACCGAACTGCCCTGGCCCACTTCCCAACAGATCGCCATCAGTTCGTAGAGAGGTGTCTTATCAATCAGGTTTCGTGTGTAGTGCTGTCGATCCCAGGTCAAATAGGGGATCAGAGTATCCGGCGTGACCAGCGTACTTTCAAGAAACTTAACGATCTGGTCGGTGCGATCGAAGGCCGGTTCCGGGAACTTTCGGAGCTCCGAAACAAAATCCTGTATCGAGACCTGTTTAGACAGCGCTTGTGTTCCCATGTTTCACCCCTCTGCGACGCCCAGTATATCCTCTAAGAAACTCTAACAAAAACCGACTCATCAGGCATTCAGGTGTGCAAGTCTTTGCTTAGGTGAAGACCACCTTGACAGTCGATAGCGCAGGGAGGAAAATCTCCGTGCCACTTAAAGGGAGCCTTATGAAACGGTCTTTCCGGCCCCGTAAGGCAGCCAGCCTTTCCGATTCAGTTCTTCACCAGCTCAACCTGTACGCTCTTGCCGCGAGTGCGGCTGGAGTTGGAGTGCTAGCGTTAGCACAATCGGCTGAGGCCAAAATCGTCTACACCAAGACCCACGTCGTGATCGGAACGAACCACATTTACGAACTCGATCTCAACCACGATGGGCTCGCGGACTTTAAAATCGATAATCATAGTTTTTTCACTGACACCATTGTCGCCACCCTCAGTGCCTTTCCGGCTCAAGCCAACAACGCAGTCGTCGGCGCACAGCCGCAGATCGGATTCCCGTACTACGCTTATGCCCTCAAGCCTGGGGCGACCGTCGGCCCCAAACAACCGTTTTCCGGCGGGTGGATGGCTTGGTCCGACGGCGCTAATCGGGCGGGTCAGTGGACCAATGTCCGCGGCCGTTATCTTGGTTTGAAATTCCGCATAAAGGGCAAGATTCACTACGGCTGGGCTCGCCTGAACGTTACGGTTGGCAATTCACGCATCTCTGCCACCCTCACCGGCTACGCCTATGAAACCATCCCGAACAAGCCGATCATCGCTGGCTCGACGAAGGGGCCGGACCAGTGGGATGCAGAAGGTATCGACACCGGAGCGTCCTTGACCAACCCGATCCCGGACACTCCGCAACCCGCATCGCTCGGCACGCTTGCTCTCGGCGTCCCATTGCGGCGGCGGAAGGAATCGCTAGGCTTGGAGAACTAACGCGTCACCAGATGTTCGGCCTTGCCTCCAAGAAAGCTCGACGGAGTTTGCCCAAGCTGTGTGAGGTTGAAACTGGGTCTGTTAGAGCCTCTAAGGGAACTCTGAGCAACGACGCTCGCGCCTACATGGATTAAGCTCATTCCACCAACATGCAGTCTCCATAAGAGTAGAACCTGTATTTCTGCGCGACTGCATGCCGGTACGCGTCCATCACGAGTTTCCTTCCTGCAAAGGCGCACACCAGCATCAGGAGGGTGGATTGCGGCAGATGGAAATTTGTCAGCAGCGCCCCCACCACCCGAAATTCATAGCCGGGATAGATAAAGATGTCGGCCTCGCCGCTGCCAGGCCGCACTGTGCCATTTTCCGACTGACCCATCGCATACTCCAGAGTGCGCACAGTCGTGGTTCCGATCGCGACCACGCGTCGTCCTGCGCCGAGGGCGCGGTTGATCTTTTCGGCCGAGCCAGGAGAAATTCCGTACTGCTCACGGTGCAATCGATGATCTTCAACGCGATCTACGTGTACCGGTTGGAAGGTTCCGAGGCCTACGTGAAGAGTGATCTCCGCCGTCTCGATAGCTCGATCTCGTAGTCGAGCAAGAATCTCTGGCGTAAAGTGTAACCCCGCAGTCGGCGCGGCCACTGAACCACGCTCACGCGCGTATACGGTCTGATAGCGATCCCGATCGCCTGGTAGATCTGCCCGATCTATATATGGCGGCAGAGGCACATGCCCGAACCGCTCGACCGAACCAAAAAAATCCGCTGTCGGACTAAACCGAATGCGGCGCTCCCCGAAACTGCCACGGGCTACGACCACCGCTCGTAGTTCATCCGGGTCTCCAAAGAATAGCTCCTCTCCCACGCCAATTTTGCGTCCTGGGCGGACCAGGCACTCCCACTCGCTTGGCTCGTCCAATAGTTGTCGCGTGAGCAATACCTCGACCCGGCCCTTGAGAAAGTCACGGGCTGCCGGGTTGCGCGAGCTCACGGGCTGGGCCCTAGCCCCGCTTCGGGTACCGTAGAGGCGTGCCGGAAAGACCCGCGTGTTATTGAATACCACGAGATCATCCGCCCGAAGGAGATCGGGAAAGTCACGAAACCGGTCATCGTGAAGCGCCCCCGAGTGATGGTTTACCTTGAGCAGCCGGGAAGCGGCCCTGTCAGTGAGGGGCTCCTGGGCGATCAATTCCGCAGGAAGGTTATAATTAAATTCTGAGACTAGCACGCGCCTCTGATTATAATTTTCTAGAAGTTAGGACGCTCACCAGTGCATCCCGCAATAAACGGATTGTGTTGCACCAAGTATCTGCGATACCATACGCAAACTAGTTCGCGTCCGCTTTCCCCCAGCAGCGCCCTAAATTGATGCCAAGTGAACGCCAATATCGACGCGAAATGGTTCTCTTCGGCGAGATGCTGCACCAGCGCGGTTATGTCGCCGCTACCGACGGGAATCTCTCGGCACGTCTTGACGACGACCGCATCGTGGTGACTCCCACCGGCATGAGCAAAAGCATGCTGCGCGCGTCCGATATGGTCGTGGTCGATTTGGAGGGCCGCCGGCTCGCCGGTAATCGCAACGTGTCCAGCGAACTTGCCATGCACCTGCTGATCTACAGGCTGCGCCCTGACGTGAAGGGCATCGTGCATGCGCATCCCCCCACTGCGACTGGCTTTGCTGCTGCCGGACTTCCACTCAACCAACCGCTGGTCTGCGAGGTCGTCATCGGTCTGGGCTCTATCCCTCTGGCGAAATATGGTACTCCGGGGACGCCGGAGCTGTCGGATGCGCTCGAGCCTCTTGTCCCCCAGTACGACGCCATCCTCATGTCGAACCATGGAGTGGTCGCCTATGCGGACACGCTCCATCATGCCTATATGAAGATGGAGACAGTCGAGCACTTTGCCCAAATCGCACTCGTAACTCATCTTCTGGGGCGCCAGCAGCCGCTCGAGGGTGAGGATCTTGAAAAGTTGAAGTTAGCGCGGACCCGATATCAACGAGCAAGCTCCGCGCCGCCTCAGCCTTGCAGTATTGTGACCGGCAACCACCGCGGCCGCGCGCACGCGAACCCCAGTTCGTTGCGTCTTGAGAACGCAATTCGACCCCGCAACAAGGATTTCCGCAACCAGCTCAAGGCCGGAAGCTAAAGGCTGTCAGCTTTCAGTTGCTACCTGCTCTCCTCACTCCCCTCCGATCCTGAACCTCATCCCTGCCCGGAAATTAGTTCCCAGAGCCGGATACCCCACTACTTCCTGGTATTGTTTATCGAAGATATTACCGACGTTGACGTAGGCGGTAACTCGGGAGGTAAGCGCGTACCATCCTCCCAGGTCCACTCGCACGTAACCCGCCGCGTGATCGATGCCGAATCCGAGAAAATCCGAATCCTTTCTCCTGCCCACAAAACTTGCGGCCAGGCTCCCTCCCCATCGCTTTCCGAGATAAGTCAGCAATGCGGTCGCTGAATTCTTCGGGCGACGCAATAGTGGCTGGCCCACGCCGAAGACCGTGGTGTCGCAAAAATTCGCGGCTGTACACACCGGAGCCTGCAGGATCTCCGTCGACGTATAGGTGTAAGCCGCATTCAACGACAGGCTCGTCAGAATCCGGCCCTGAAACTCGACTTCCGCGCCCTGCGCGAAAGACTTATCCACGTTCACGTATTGCCCGATGAACGTAACCGGATCGGTCGAGTAGTCGATTCGGTTGTAGAAAAGATTGTTGAAGTAAGTAGCGGTAAGCGCATATTTATTTCCAAACAGATTTTGAATGAATCCCGCTTCGAACGCCCGGTTGCGCTCCGCCTTCAGCGCCGGATTGGGGACGCTGAATGGCGGACCGGCGAAAGTCTCTTCCAACCGCGGCTCTTTGAAGCCGGTGGCGTAGGAAAATCGCAGCCGCGTGCCAGAAAAAACTTCGCCTCCGCGCAGCGCCAGCAGGGTCAAAGCGACCCGCGGTACGCCGGTGTTGCCGAAAGCACTGTTGTGTACAAAACGCGCGCCCGCTATCACCGACAGTCGGCCCAGCGTCAGTTGTTGCTGCCCGTAGACGTCCTGATTCAGGCGTTGGCCGTGCGTCAGAGGTGGGAAGTTCAGGTCGCCGACGAACCCGTTCTCGTCCTCGAATCGGTAACCCACGGTCGTATGTGCCCAGGTGCGCTCGATGCAATCTCCCTGGTACTCAACCCCGGCGCGATTGATGTCGGAGACGGCGTGCGTCGGAAAGTCGTCCACCCGGTCGGGGTCACCGTTCAGGTCGATGTTCGTGTAGCGGTAGCTGTAGTCGAAACCGGTGAAGCGATGCTGCCAGCGCGAAGGCCCGGCGACAATCAACTCCACGCCGCCCAGGAGAGTGTTCAAGTGCGACGCATCATTCGGATCCGGCGGTTCCAGGGGAGTGCCGTTGAAGTTCCATTCTCCGGAGAGGCCCGTATTACTGTTGGAGTGTCGGACACGCACCCGCAGAGAAACCCGGTCGTTGATCGCCATCCCAAAATTCCCGCCCTGCAGAGAATTGGAATAAGCATTGTTCACGCCTTCACCGTTGGTATTGAACTGTTCTGCGAAAGCGTTGTAATCAAAACGGCCATACGCCCCCGCCAGGGACGCGTAGCCGTTCGCAGTTGAGAAGTTTCCGCCATCGGCACCGAAACGAAGTTCGGGAGTGGCCGTAGTGCCGGTCCGCGTCCAGACTTGCACCACGCTGGTCATCGCATCTGATCCGTAAAGCGTGCTCTGCGCCCCGCGTACGAATTCCATATGGTCCGCTTCCGTCATCGGAAGCGTTCCAAAGTCAAAAGTCCCGCCCGGCTCGTTGACGGTGACGCCGTCCACGATCACTTTGTTGTAGGTAGAATCGCCTCCGCGCACAAACAGCGAGGACAGTCCCCCCTGCTGTCCCGCGGTGTTCACGACCGCGCCCGGCAGGAACCGTATCGCATCGTCGGCGGAGACTGGGTTCATCACCTGAATCTGTCCGCCGCTCAAGCTTTCGACATCCGCACCCGCCGCCTCGGTCAAGACCGGACTGCGAGTGGCTGTTACCACCACACTTTCCGCGGCCGGCGCCAACCCCAGTTCGACCGTGACCATTTCGGCTGATGGTGTTACGTCCGCAGTTTTCGCGGCAAAACCGGGATCAAGAACACGCACCTGATAGGGTCCCGATTGAACCTCACGAAACACCACCAGTCCTTCGCCGGACGTCGTGCCCACCGCTGCAGGCGTCGAACTGCCCCGCAGCGTCAACACCACTTGCGCCCCGGCCACGACAGCCGATTGGGGATCGACCACTTTGATTTTGATTTCGGCGGCCGAAGCTGCCGCCAGCAGACAAATCACACTGGTGAGAATCCGAAAGAACCGCATGCACTCCTCCTTTGTCTCGCGAAAGGGGTTGGTGTGGACGGTTCGCGCCAGTCTCCTGGCTTTGCGAGTGAGGACAGCTTCCTGTCCGACGAAGGCAACCAGCCTTCCCAGGGGTTACCCAGTGACCGATTGCGAATTTCCTCGCTTACAGTTGCGCGGCAGCGCGGGATTCTCACCCGCTTCCCTCCTCATCAGAACCGACGAGATCAGATTCTGACAAAGACGCGCGAACCAAGGAAGTTGTGAAAGAACGAAAAGCAACTTCCCGGATTCTCAAACAGAACCAAGGAAGTGGCATTGTAACCCAACCGCGACCTTTCCTCTACTGTACGGTCACATTGACCGGAGCAGAAGGGATGCCGTTGGCGACAACCACCAAACTGCTGGCGCCTGTCTCCATGCTGGACGGCACATCGAAATTCGTAGATACAATTTTCTTGCCCGTCGCGACGCCCATCGTGCTGTGATTATGAGTACGAGCGTAGAACACGTGCTTGGTGGAATCGTTTGTGATGCGCATCAGAGGATAGTTGCTGTTCATTTGCGCGTCGTCCCCATAAGCAGCGCCGTGCGTCAGGCCGTTGAACTGAGTCCCCGAGATCTTGTAAGTCTCACCCCGGGTAACGCTGCTGGGAGCCGTCGTGATCGTCGGTGCCCACGAGCTTTGGAACGTTCCTTTGGCAGTGTAGATCTCCGCATCTTTAGTCACGCCATCGGCCAAAGTATAGAGTATCTGGCCGGTAGGCAGGACCAGAAAACGTCCCTGATAAGAAGTAGGGGGCTTGCCCGATTGCTTCGGGTTAGGAACCTTATTGAACTTCGTGCCGTCGAATTCGTAGAACGTCAAGGGAGTTTTGTAGATTCGCGGACTAGTCTCACACAGAATGTTGCCATCCGGCAGGACAACGGCAGGGGCGTCGGCCATGTCGTCGCGGTTGGGGAAATCAGGGCCAGCGGCCCACTTGCCCGTTTTGGTGTCGAAGATGGCGGTGTGCCCAGCACCGTTACCGTTCGCTCCCATCGCAAAAACGGTGCCGTCCGGTCGTAACAAGGCAGGCCCCATTTCCTCGCCAGCGTTTTCTGACAGATTCACAATCGTGCTACCGGCGCTGGTCCAGGTGAATGTCTTGGGATTGAAGATTTCCGAGTTTGGAGTATTCTGCGTGTCGACCAGCAGGACCTCGCCGTTGGGCAGCAACTCCATGCCTTCTTCGGCGTACGTGTCAGATTTGCCGGCGCCTTTGAGCGTCCAGCCCAAGGTCTTCGCACTGAAGAAAGCACTGGCAGTGGTCTCGTTTTGGCCGATCATGTAAGTACCGTTGGGTAGAACGATCGACGGAGAATCGCCGATTTCACCCCAGCCACTGGGCGGGTTCACGTTAGTCCACTTATCCTTGATCGGATCGTAAATCGCACCAAGCGGGGTCTCTGCGGGGTCGCAATTAGTGTCGTTGTACTCCCCGCCTTGCACCAGAACTCGCCCATCAGGAAGCACTTCGGAGGCGAAATACAGGGGAGCATAATCTGACGGCATGGAGGCTATTTTGGACCATGTGCCATTCACGTAACTCCCCGTCCGGTCCGGTGTAAGACGATGCCAGTTCGAGGCGCAGACTTCGTGCACAATAACGGTACCATCGGTGAGCAGCAGGGCGGTATCGGTGAAAAGGGTGGGTAGATGCTTCAGCGATTGCCACTTCTGTGCACTGGCAATACCAGCCAGGGCTAGGCAGGCGACGAGTGCGATTCCTAACATTCTCAGCGTCTTCATATGTTGTCCTCTTGCGGCTTTCGCTCTAAAGGGATGCGCAGAAACTCTGGGTTATGTGGCGCGGTGCGTTCAGCACCGCGGTAAGTACTCCTGAATCAGTGATGGCTTAGCCACTGGGGTAAGAGAATCGAGTCTTTCGGCAACCGGCCAAAAGCGGTTGGAGGACCGGAGCCATAGCACCTTGCCGCCACAAATGGGTTCGGCAAATCGAAGAACAATTTGCGGCACAAACGTTAGCCCGAAGCATGCTCAAAGTCAACGCCGCATTTGTAAAAGATTTGTCTCTTGGAAATGAAAATCCACTCGTCTTTCTCCCGGGATCGGAAGCAGACGAGGGGACGAAATGTCACGGACTGTTTCGTTGCTACTAATTTAATTTACGGTCACCGCGGTCGGAGCCGAGGCGATGCCATTCGTGACTACTACCAGACTGCTGTCCCCGGTCTCGATGCCGGCCGGCACATCGAAACTGGTCGATACTGCCTTGGTGCCAGTCGCGACCGCCATGGTGCTGGGGTGTTGCTGATACGCACCAACGCGAAATTTGTGGCATCCTGAAAATCATTGCCGTATGCGCCTCCCTGCGTGAGGCCGTTGAACTTCGTGCCCTTAATCACATACGCACTCCCCCGAGCAATTGTGCTTGGAACCGAAGTGATGGTCGGCGCCCATGCGGATCAGCGCTTCCCTTGTGGGTTTAGATCTCGATGTCTTTGGTTTGCTCGGTAACCATCCGTTGGAAGCCTCGCTAGAACGGCCGGGGTGGAAAAGCACCAATCGACAACAGCCCCGGACTGTTTGGGTCAGCCACGGGCGATTTTGGCAATTCCTTCAGGGTGCACTTCCCGGTCGCCGAGGTAACCTTAATCATCCCGATCGAGGATGGATTGCCATATTCGGCAACGTACACGACTCCGCCAGTTCCCGCGGTTTCTTCCAGGGCCAACGATCCAAGATAGGACCACTCCGTCACGTAGCCCTTGAGGCCGTTGGAGACGCAGCCCTTTGAAAGTTTACCCGTGCTCTTGTCAAAGAAAGCGGCGGTGACCGTGGCTGATTGATTGTTGCTTATGTAGAGCAGAGTCTCATCTGGGCTCAGCAGAATGTTGCTGGAATTGATCCCATTTCCCAAGTGGTATACAACCGTCGGCTCCAACTTGCCTGAGGAAATATCTGAGACCTCCACTACCGTGAAGGGGGACGTATCGCCGAAGATGGCGTAATGCCCATCCTGCGTGATGTCGATGCCATTAGGATAAGTGTTGCCGGCGCGCGAACCGGTAGAATTCTGTTCATCGCCATTGGAAATTGGAACGCCCGCAGAAATATTGAAAGATTCGATCGATCCATCCCCATAAGTGACGACCATGATATCCCCATGGATGACCATCCCATCGATGATTCCTTTTTGCAGGCCACTAACTTTAATGTCGCCAACAAACTTGAGTTTGCACCCTGGCTTCACTTGAAAGGTTCCGATCGTACTCGAGTCGGTGAAGCTGGCGTAGAGGTAGTGAGCGTTCACGGCCAAGCCAATGCCATTCGAGCTGCCCGTATCCTTCTCGGAGCCAACCGCAGTGCCACCAACGTTTAGAGTTTTGACGACGATTCCCTCGATCTCGCCGGTCACGGCCTGGGAAGCGTACACGCACTCCGCACTCCCACTGTCAAGCACGGTCACCCTGTTCGCCGCAAAATAACCACCCCCGATGCCGCCAAAGCCGGTCGACACTGTTCCTTTCATGGTCAATAGGCCATTCGCCTCCACCGTGTAAAAGGTAACGCTGGAAAGAATGTCCTCTCCGAACACGTCATCATTAGTGACCACGTAATGGGGCTTGCCCGCAGCAAACGCAAACTCACTGGCACAAATCGTTAGTAGTACAATTGTGAAACACGATAGCCAGGATTTGACCGCAATCCTCATAGCTTCTTCCTTAACCTGCCCAACCGGGCATCCGATTGTGCGATTTTCGGCCAAAAAGAAATCCACTCGCCTTCTCTTCCGGCGACCAGCCAGAAACAAGACGAGTGGATTGAAGTGTTACCCACTGGTTCGCTTCTACTTCTGCACGGTAAGCGAGACAGGAGCTGACGGGATGCCGTTGGTTACGACAACCAGGGTGCTTTCGCCCAACTCCGTGTCTGCGGCCACAGTGAAATGAGTCGATTCTGCCAAGGCGCCCGTCTGCACCGCATAGGAGCTCGGGTTGGTGGTCTTGGCATAGAAAACGTGCTTGGTCGTATCGTTGGTGATACGCACCAGCGCCCAGTTGGTGTTAGCCTGAAAATCGTCCCCATACGCAGCTCCTTGCGAGAGGCCGCTGAACTGCGTTCCCTTGACCTCGTACGTGCGGCCGACATTGACGCTGGCCGGCGCGGACGTAATGGTAGGTGCCCAAGCCTTGTTGTAGGTCCCTTTCGGGGTGAACACCTCAACGTCATTGCTGAAAGAGCTGAACAACAAATGGCCGGTCGGCAACTGCAGGAAGTGTCCGATGAACGACGACATGTTGGCTGCGTTCGGTGGCCCAGGGATTGTGGTCAGTTTTTTCCCGTTCCACTCTAAGAACACCGCCGGTGAACCGCCAAACCCAGGGCTGGCCATCATGACAACATTGCCGCTGGTTTCAAGCGCCGCGGGCCCGTCTGCGATGTTCAGTCCCCCCGCCGATATCGTTGGGAAATCCGGGCCAGCTGACCATTTTCCAGTCTTGGTATTGTAGACCGCCGTGTGGCCGGCTGCGCAGAGGTTCGCCCCCGTGGCGAAGACCGTCCCGTCCGGCCGCAACACCTGCGGCCCTACCTCAAACGTAGCCTTCTTATCCCCGCCACAGTCTGCCGCAGAATCCCAGAGTTGCACAACCGTGCTTCCAGCGCTCGACCAGGTGCCCTTGGCGGTGTTGTAGATCTCCGAATTCTTGCCCTTAACGTCGTACTGAAAGACGTATGCGTCGACGGTCAGCAAGTTTCCGTCGGGCAACAAGGTCCATCCCTCCTCGTCATTGACATCGAACTTGCCCGCCCCTGTGGCAGTCCAAGTCAACGTCTTGGGGTTGAACAGCGCGCTTTGCTTGGTACAGCAGTTGGCCTGCATGTAGGTTCCCTTCGGTAGAAGCGTGGACTGGGCATCGCCAATCGTGGTCCAACCGGCGGGAGGATTCACAGGCGTCCATTTGTTTTTCACTGGATCGTAGATAGCGCCCAGGTTAGTCCACACCGCATTGCCGAGGTTGTATTCTCCGCCCTCAATAACGTACCGGCCATCGGGCAAGACCTCGGATCCGAAGTAAAAAGGAGCATATTGTGTCCCGTCGATCACGGGCAGCGAAGCGATCGGCTTGATCGTCCCGTTGACGTAGCTGCCAGTATTGTCCGGTGTCAGCTTGTACCATTTCTGCGGGGTTTTGTCCTGCTCCTCATGCAGTAGCACGGTTCCATCTGTAAGCAGCGCGATTGCGCCTACTGGGAACTTGGGCTGAGTCTTCAGCGGTTGCCAAGTCTGTGCGCTGCCAATACCGGCCAAGGCCAGCAAAACGAGCGAAACACTTCCGAACTTTCTTAAAATCTTCATTTTTGTCCTCTCCTGGGTTTGGGGTCCTCTATGAACGGGTTCGAACGGGGGGAGCTTCAGGCCGTTGCCGCCAAAGATAAGACTTGTGAAT
The DNA here is from genome assembly GCA_963796095.1 of uncultured Acidobacteriota bacterium. Classification (GTDB taxonomy): domain Bacteria; phylum Acidobacteriota; class Terriglobia; order Terriglobales; family Acidobacteriaceae; genus JABDBE01. Next base: position 793,713 of record CAWCKL010000042.1, on the reverse strand, counting down.
CAATCAAAACATTCGCCGCAAAAATCTACCGGGAGACGGCAGTGAAGTCAATGTGGCCTTTCTTCTCCTAACCAGCGCACACGATGTAGCCGCAGGTGTCCTCGCCCGTGCTGGACAAATTCGAAATCTACCGGCTTCCTGACGAGCGGCCCTTTGAGAAAAAGGGTAGAATGCCTTGCATGATTTCTCAGGATCTACTCGACATCCTGGTCTGCCCCGTGTGCAAGAAGCCAATGCAGCATCGGCAAGAACCGGGAGAAAGCCTGAAGTGTACCGAGTGCCGCCGCATCTACCCGGTTCGCGACAACATCCCGATTCTGCTGGTGGACGAAGCCGTCATTGACGCCTCATAAGTTCTGCCGTTCTGCTTCCCGCAACCCGGTCGCAGCCCGATCTATGATGACCCGCTCTGGCGCCTTCCGCCCTTTTCTGTGCCAGAATGACACCTTGTGTCAACCTGTCCAGACCGAGACACCCTTTCCCCATCTATATTCAGCGCCTTCCCTTGACCGCAACTTATTGCACCAAAATGCGTTTAACTAGATACAGGCTTTTGTGCACGGTATTTTCCAAGCCGGCTCCGTTGCGGCAACAAAATTGCATGCAACGGAAGCAGCACTAACGGAGTCTAATAGGTCAAGAGTAGGACAGGGTCGGAGGTGAGACGGCCATGAATGAACGATTTAAGGAAAGATTTTCCGTTAACGAGCTGACGGCTTTACGGAACGATCTGCTGCAGGGCGGTTTGATCGATTCCCGCGAGGCCGCCGAACTCTTGCAAGTATTCCTCATGGGAAGGGGTTACGGCGTTTCGCCGCAAGCGGCTTTCGATGCCGCCGGTCGCGTGGAAATGTCCGGCTGCTCCATCCCAGTATTGCAAACCGAACTCGAGAACCTCGCATTGGTCATGTAACGCAGGCGATACAACGTTTCCCAGCGTGCATGAGTCCAAACAGGTGAGAGTTGAGAGTGAAGTTAAAGTGAGGCAAGAAATCTGAGGGGAGTCTCAAAACCAAGTCAATCCCCACAGGGAGAGAAAGAGAAAAGCCGGGCTAACCCGCCCGGCTTTACTTTTTCAGACAATGGAGCGACGGGCGTGCCACCGTCCGACAACAATTCGTGATAGTCCGCTCTCGCCAAAGGTTACGCTAGAGTTGCCAAGCGCGCAATAATGATGAGCGCTTTACAGCTTGCGGAAAAACTCTTGCCGTTGGATTGTGGAAAGGACACGGCTTCCCAGCCGTGCCATAAGTCTTTGAAGACGATGTACGGCGCAGCCTGAAATGTGTGCGTGAAAACTCGTTTTCAGGAAACTGGTGTGACGAGATGCGCGAAAATCTAGCCCCGAACTAGCTTAGCCCGCTCGATAGCGCTGGGAAAAAGCGGAAGTGAAGTAATGATTCGAGTTCCGGGGGGACAACCCAGTTCTCACGCACAAACTTGAAGCCGCGCCCCTTCAAGACCCCGGCCCTGATTTTGACGTTTTACCGCAAAGCTGTTTAGCGCTTCATCCCGCGACAACGCAACAAGGTCATGCAAAAGATCACAATCAGAACCCGCAAGAAACGCGAAGTCCTGGACATCACCAACACCATCGAATCCCTGCTCGAGAAGAACCACTCGCAGGCAACGGGAATCTGCAACCTGTTCATACTGCACACCACGGCCGCGCTGACTACAGCCGACCTCGATCCCGGCACCGATCTCGACATGCTCGATGCCTTCGAAGCGATGATTCCCAAGCTCCGCTACCGTCATCCGCACAATCCAGCCCACGTTCCCGATCACATCCTCTCCGCCCTCATCGGCACATCGGTAGCGCTGCCGTTCGAGCGTGGCAAGCTAGTCCTGGGCACCTGGCAGCGAATCGTCCTGATCGAACTGGACGGCCCCCGGCAACGGGATTTGGCCGTGACCGTAACCACAGAAAGCTAAAGCTAAACGGCGGATGCCTTCCCTTTTATCGAGGGCCACCCTTCCATACTGTCATCCTGAGCGCAGCAAGATCGTTCGCGCGCGAACGATCTTGCGGAGTCGAAGGACCCCGTGTCTGCACGCAGCACACGGATCCTTCCAGGCCTCCAGACATTTCTAGAATGCACACAGGCAACCCTAAGCTACTCTTCAGGGTGCCCGCTCAAGCTTCGATTGGGCGGGGGTGTTCAGTCGTCAGAGAACCTTTCGACTCCTCTAAACCTTCCACCAGGGTGCCCCACTCTTTTCCGCGTTCTTTGCGGAAAGGGTGGGCGCCAGTATCACGGAGGCGAAACCGGTTTTTCAGCAGAGCATTCAATAGGAGTAACAATGGACACCCCGTCCAAGCTAGTGTTCCATCGCGGCGATCTGCGCAGTTGTTGGCTCCCCCACCGGTAACGCTGGCAACCACTTGAGCTTGGATTCCTAGCCATGAATCGCAATCGCAAATGTGGTGCTCTGTTGCTGAGCTTCACGGTGATTCTCGCCCTGGCCTCCGCCGCCTCGGCCAAGTGGAAGGAGAAAGCTCTACAGCTTCCAGGGCGGCGCAGAGGCCGGGTCGGTACCCGCAGGCGGAGTAGTGTTCGACAAGCAGGGTAACCTGTACGGTGTCACGTCGGACGGGGCGGAGTCTATCAACTCGCGCCGCCAGCGAAGCCGGGCGGCGCTTGGACCGAGTCGGCTCTTTACGTATTCAAAAGGCAATAGCGATGGCGACGGTGCAACTCCCTCTGGCGGTCTGGTGATTGACGGCAGCGGCAAGCTGTATGGTGTCACCGCGCACGGCGGAACGGGGAATTGCGTGCTGCTGGGGATACTGGTGGGGGTGGCACGGTGTACGATTTTCTCCGCCATAGCAAAAGGGAGGAGCGTGGAAAGAGACCATCCTGTATAGTTTCCCTACCGCCAAACAAGGGTACTTCCCGAACGGCGACTTAGTCTTCGACAGCGCGTGAGACCTTTACGGTGCAACAATATTCGGCGGAGGCAAGGGCACAACTTGCGATGAGTTTTACGGCGGCAGATGCGGAGCGGTCTTTGAGTTGAGTCCTCCAAAAGACGAAGGGTGGCAAGTGGACGGAGAAGGTGCTGCAGGCATTGGCCGGAGGAACCGACGGAGCCAATCTCAACGGCGGCGTGGTGCTCGACAGCAAGGGTGCGATCTAGGGCACAACGCCGATGGGCGGGGACCCTCCCCGTCGAAGATGAGACCGGCCTCAGGGCGCGGACGCCTGCGGTACGGTCTTTGAGGCCAGCCCATAAGTGTTACTGCCACGACCCAGAGCGGAACGCGTGGCGGTATAACCAAGAGCTTTAGATGCGTCACTGGGAATCCGGGGCAGACGGGACTTTCCCCAACTTCTTCTGGGGCTGGCCCGATCACATCCGCTGGTCCAGACCTATCGCGATATCATCTTCGACGCAGTCCCCAATTCCCAAAAATGGGGTAGTCGGTTAGCTCCTCCTCCCATTAACCTGAGATCTCATCCAGTTGTAGCCATGGGTGACGTTCGCTTCGGTGATCGGCCCCGTGACTACCGCCTGTTCGAGGAGTCTCCGGAAAACGAGCCCACGCGTGATTGAGGTTCGCCTATTAAAGCGGAAGGTGAACTCCTCCAGGTAGGACTGCAAGTGTTCGGGAACGATGGATCCCTGGTGGGTGCCGAGGATCCATCGCTTGAGCAGGCTGGCGATCTGATGCACGCCGGGCATCGAAACGTGGGCCGGGTCATCCGATGACGAGACAATGGTCCTCTTGCGCGTGTATCCGTGCTTGGGGAGGTCATTGTACCCGCCCCAGCCGTCTGTCAGAATGGTCGCTCCTGGGCTCACAGTGTCGCAAACAAAAGGCGTGAGGCTAGCACCCGAAGCATCGGGAACATGACGCATGCCCACTCGGCCGAACCCCTTGGGTTGCTTGATTTCGACGGCGATGACAACGAGCGACTTGTTCGTGCCACGGCCACGTTTTCCGCCGCGTTCGACGCCTCCAATGAGAGTTTCATCAACCTCTATTTCGCCAGACAACCGGTCTCGCTCGGTGCGTACCATAGCGACTCGAAAGCGCTGCAACATTGCCCACGCCGTCCGATAGCTCGTACCCAACGTTCGTTCGAGTGTCTTGGCCGAAAGACCGTTCTTGGCCGTCGTCACATGCCAGGCAGCTTCGAACCACGTCGTCAACGGTGTTCGCGTCTTATCGAAGATCGTCCCTACGCTCACCGACGCTTGGTGTCGACAGGCGCTACAGACCAGGCGACCCCGCGTTTGGCGCCACGGCGCTGCCGCTACCCGGCAAGCTGGACAGACGAATCCTTCCGGCCAGCGTAGCCGTTCCAGATAGGTGGCACACGCTGCATCGTCGGGGAACATCCTTACGAACTCACGATAGGTCCTTGCGTAATCCTGCCCAGCCACCAACACCGCACTATTCTAGGTCAAAAGAGGAGCTAACCGACTACCCCATTTTCCCAAATTGGAACCGGATCACCTATCCATCTAAGAGCGGTCCAAAATGGAGCGCGCTGGCGGCGGCACCGAAGTAACTCCCATGTTTACAAGATTTTGCCTGTAACCACCTTAAGAACCACAGATCCAGGAGGCAAGAGAAAATGTCGGCTCTTTGTTTTCAATATTTTAGACCGAAATGAGAGTTTTCTTAACCTAAGTTCTGCACCGGGACGCGGCGTTAGCCTGATAACCCCAAAGCGCGAAACGGGACGGAACTCGGGCTCCGCCGGACGAGGTCTCTTCCGCTACTTGGTCGGTACAGCGCTTACGCGACCCGTTGTCAGGGTTTGGTCGCCGGGGCAGTTGGTGCTGGCGGAGCAGTTTGTTCGGGAACCAGCTGCGTCGGCCGGTAAAGCGCTGTCTTCACCGAGTCTGGCAATTTGTCCGCGTGCGCCAGTAGCAGGCTGACCTGCCACATCTGGGTCTGCGACAGCGACTCGCTGAAACCAGGCATTCCGCTGAGCCGGATGCCGTTCGCGACCTTCCAATAGGTTTCGCCCGGCTCATCGTCGGTTACGCCCGTACCTTCGAGCAGCTTCGGTGGCTTGGGATACATTCCCCTCGCAACCGCGGTCGGTGTGCCCCCAGGCAAGCCGTGGCACACCGCGCAGTTTTCTCGGTAAACCTGCGCCCCGGCTGCGAAGTTGGTTTCGTCCGCGGGAACTGGAACGGACTTGGGCATTTCTTTCGCGATGTGCGCACTCAACGCGCCGTGCGCCAGCATTTTCTCAAACGGGATGTCCGGTCCAGCCGTAGCCACTGGCGCACTTCCCGTGACGAAATAGGCGTACACGCAAAGCGGCACCAGGATCAAACCAATGATCAGGCCGATTAAGAAAGTTTTCAAAAGATTCTCCCTAGGCTGAATCTGGCAGTATACACATTCGAACGACTGTAGGGACGTAGCTGACTACGTCTCTACAGCAATGCTCACGGCAAAGAGAAACGCCGCCCGGATTGCAGGGCGGCGTTGGTTAGAAATCAGATGGGGCTTAGCGTCCGTGGCCTCCGTGCGAACTCGAGTGCCCACCACCGGAGCTGGCATGGTAACCGGAACTCCCATGCGATCCGCCGCCACCGTGATAGCCGCCGAAGGATCCCGAGCTATGCGACGAAGGTGCCGAATAGCTGCGTCCGCCGCCATAGGACGATCTCCCATACGAAGGTTCGCTATATCCGCGATATCCGCCAAAGTTGCCGTACCCGCTCCCGCTGTAAGAACGGGCCGAGTAGCTTCCGCGGCTTTGCGGCGCAGAATAACTGCGCGGCGCGGGCGCGATTTGTCCCGTGGGACGCGGAGCATTGTTGGGCGTGCCTCGTCCGAAGTACGGGGCCGAGTACGAACGGGACGCTGACGTGTTGGGAACAGTGTTGTGCGCACTCATCGTCGTAGCTGGCCGGCCGACGCTGCCTTCGGGCGGACGAGGCACGGACCGCATCGGCGAAGTGGAAGGCATCGTTCCTCCCGATCTCGCGGTTGTGCCGGTCGCAGGCTCCGACAGCGATCTCATCCCGCTCTGCGGGGGGCGCGGCACGAAGCGTCCAGCGGGCGCAGGCATCGACCTTGCGCTGGTCGATGGTCCCTCGGGCGCGCGGTTCGGCGCTGGGGTTGCGGTGTTGTGAGCGGGCGCAGTCTGCATCCTGCTCGGCCCTGCGGAGCTTGCCGGCGGAGTCATTCTGCTGACCGTTGGCCGCGATGCTACTGCGGCAGATGGTCTTGCGGCAGGCAAACCCGCCTTCGGTCCAAGCATGCTCTCGTGCGTTGGCGAGGCATTTGGCCGGCTGATGCTGGCACTGGACAAGTTTCGCAAAGCACTGGGCGAAGTTCGCGCCGCATTTGCGGCAACCGGCAATCCGCGCTCAAGAGTGTTTCGGGAAACTGCCGTCAGCCCACCAGTCCTGGCATAACGCGGCATCCCAATGCCGTTCCTTCCGTAAAGCCCGCTGCCGTTTCTGTTGTTGTAATAATTATTGGTGATGTTGTTGATGTTGGTGATGTGCGTGTTGCTGATGTTGACGTTGCGGAAATAACCCCGGCTCGCGCCGTACCACGGAAAGAATGGCTCACCAAAACCCAGGGGGCACCAGCCAAATCCGCCGCCGAAGCCAAAGCCGAAACCAATGCCAAAGCCGGGACCTCCAAACCAGGCCACGAGGGCAGGAGCGTAATAAGGCCGCGCATAGTAAGGTCCAGGCGCCCAGCCCCAATAACCGCCAAACGACACCCAGCGTCCGTAGTGGAAGGGAGCGAATCCCCACGGCGCAGCGTCTACCCAAGTCCATCCCCAGGGATTCTGCCAGATCCATTGTCCGTTACTATAAGGCGCCCAACCCGGCGCTACCGCAGTGGGAACCCACACCGGTCCGTAGTCGGGGGTTTGACGCCAGGCTCCGTACTCGTCGAGATCTCCGGCTCCAACTACGCCCGGAGCAACGTAGCGCGCGGAGACGGAGTTGTCTTCACGCTTGTCGCGAACCTGGCACCAATCGTCGAAGCCATCTTTTCTCGGAGCATCGCTGATTTGGTGCGCCAAAGAATTTCCGTTGGTGAAGCGGGCTTGCTGGCCTTCATGCAGACGAACCGCGGGCCCCTGCCCGGTCGCTTCGCCCTCGCCCTTCCAAACCGTCACCACGGTCGAGTCGCCGGCGGGGTCGACGTCGAAGCGGTAGTCGCCGAGCTTGGTCACGGTGAAGGCTTGGTTCGGAGTATCGATCTCGTAGACTTCTCCGCCATAAAGTTTGTGGACGTGCACGTTCAAAGTGCCCTGGTGCAATTGCACCTGCACGGCGTCGTTGGTGACGTTGGTCAAAGTCAAACTGGTCTCGGAGCTGATTCGCATCACGCCCGTGCCCAGATTCAGCTCGGCGCGAGAATCTTTATCGGCCCACACGTTGTCGCCGATGGTCAGCGGACGGTTCAGCGAGCCTTCGACCCAATCGCCGGTCCCTTGGGGTTGGACCGAAACCGATCCGGTCATGTATCCCAAACGGGCTGCCCGGCCCGGAGGATCAACTTGCTGCCCTCCATTCGAAGGCATTGTCTGACCTGCGGGAGGCGGTGGCGGTTGCTGCGCAGGATAGGTTGACTGATCATTAGCCGAAGCCCCAGCCGAAGCCGTTGGCTGGTCGGCTGGAGATGACGGAGCCTGATCCGCCGGATAAGTGGATTGCTGATCCGGAGGCGAAGGCGCGTCCTGGCCTGCCGCTGAAATTGTTGCCGTGATCACGGCTAACAGTGTTACGAAAAAGCTTATTCCAAGTAAGCGCCCGAGATTTTTCATGACCCGACTCCCCCGGAACACCGCTACCTGCTGCCGTGTTCCTTCAGCCACTTACGCCGACCCTGCTGGAAGCGGCGCGGAGGTGACTGAATACCGCTGCCTCATGGATTAGAACACCGGTTTGGAGCAAGAGTTGCAGGAAACGTTACCAAGATGCGATGCGAGCGAAGTCCCTTTATAGGTTTATTTTGCAGCGCCTTGCTCCGGCAAACCCTGTTTACTTTCTGGCTAGCTTGTACCCCTCCCCCCTGATCTTTTGGAATCATGGGATTAGGGGGACACTACCCGCAAGATCTTTGAGTTAGAAGGACTTATATTCAAAACATTCCGGACAAAAGGAGCTAGCCGCTCCTGTCTTTATCTATCGACTGACCGTACAGTTACATGGCTAACTGGAAGTGTGCACCACAGTCAAGGGGAAAAAGCGGGAGACGGTGAGATAAATCGAGGGGCATTTCCCATTTGGGGACGTGCCTCGAGTAGTTGAATGACACCTAGCCCGGCGACTTCCAGGTGGAAGTCATTGCAAAGAAGGAATCTGTGGAAGTAGCATGACGGCTGTCGATGACGATGGCAGCTGAGACCGGCCGAGCAGTGGAGCTTCCAAGCCCGTCACCTAGCTGCTAGCCTGGTTCCAAGTCTCGTGCTCAATGCAGTGGTGACGGCGTCTTGCAATGCGGAGTTAGAGCACGCCTGGATCCGGATAACGAGATCAGCGGAGGGAAGGTTCTATGGGTTGGGACGCGCAAGGTAAACTGCCGCGCGGCTACCGCCTTACGCATGGCAGCTCAGTCTCTGCACCATACCAAATCGGCTTTGGGCGACTTCTACGGCCGCATGCGAGCGAAACTGGGCGCTACCAAAGCTATCAGGGCGACGGCTCACAAGTTGGCCCGCATCATTTTCCATTTAGTGACTACCCGCCAAGAATTCGACGACAGTCACTTTGCCGCCGACCAACTCCGGTTTCAGACGATTTCCTGGATTCCCGGTTACGGTTCCGTGATTGGTTGTCCCACAAATTCAAACTTACGAGGTTCAAGCCTGCGACGAACGCTACAAATCACGCCCGCTTTCTCGCGCCAATTACGTATTTCCCCATTTGTCCTCACGGATCGTCATTGATTTTGAGATGAAGACATCCCTCGCAAGCGAGCGTCCAGTACGCAGGCAGACCTCACACACAAAGTGCGGCGATTATAGGGACGCTCAGCGTCAGGTCAATAATGCGAAAACAGTATTTGCTTCGTTCAAGGTGTGAAGAGAGCAGATCTGTGATGTTCTAGATTATTGCGCCGCGACTTCCCCCGGCTAATTTGTCACCCAGGTTGAAAGCTAAGCCCAGACACGCGATTCGTGCCCCGATTCACGGGCGACTCGTAAGTTACGAGCACGGCGCGACGTAGTTGATACTGCCTTGGGTTACCTTCGTCACCGGCGGAACCCGGCGTTACGAATGAGTTCTCGCGACGCTGTGCTAACTTTTTCTTTGGCCCGACTCGGAATCAAGCGCGGCAGCAGAATGCTGGCGCTGGAAGTGTATTCAGGGAGCCGGTGGGGGAAGCATTGGAAGCAGGGGCGGCGATTCAGCGCGAGATCCACGGCACTAAATTCATCGTTGCCAGTGGCTCGATGCAGCGCTTCATGGCCATGGTCGAGCGTGTGGCGGGGCATACCGAGACTGTCCTGATTACTGGTGAAACCGGCACGGGCAAGGAACTCATCGCTTGCAGCGTTCACGAATTCTCTTACCGCAACGGCAATCCCTGGATCGACATCAACTGCGCGGCTCTGCCGGAGCACCTGGTCGAGAGCGAATTGTTTGGCTATGAAAAGGGAGCCTTCAGCGGCGCTGATACCTCCAAGCCGGGACTTTTCGAACTGGCCGACAAGGGAACTCTCTTCCTGGATGAAATCGGCGAGCTTCCATCTCATATTCAGGTAAAGCTGCTGCGCGTGCTGGACGGGGCTGCGTATTACCGTTTGGGCGGGCATCGCAAGATCACGGTGGATGTGCGGATCGTCGCGGCTACGAATCAGAATTTGGAAATAGCCGTGCGCGAAGGCCGCTTTCGCAAGGATCTTTTCCATCGCCTGAGCCAGTTTGAGCTGCGAGTTCCGGCGTTACGCGAGCGGCCGGAAGATGTGATCGCGCTGGCTGAACATTTTCTGCGCCTGAAGTCGGCGGAAACGCACTTTACGTCAGAGGCTTTGCGCACTCTTCAGTCTCACTCGTGGCCGGGAAATGTTCGTGAGCTGCGGAACATTGTTGCCAAAGTCGCGATGGCGGCAACGGGCACAGAAATTGGCGCGGCTGACGTGCTGGGTGAACTTTCCGCGGAGCAGCAAAAGACCGCTATCCCGGTGCCCTCCGGGGATCTCCAGGATATGGAGAGACAGATGGTGTTGAAGGCGCTCGAAAACACCGGAGGGCACCGCGCAAAGGCAGCCGAGCAACTGGGAATCTCGCGCAGAACTTTGAGCCGGAAGCTGGGCGAATACAAGATCACGGCGGCGACCACCGATAAGAGCCGGGCTCTGGGTGCTCTCAGCCTGAAGCAAAAGAAGTTTTTCCGAGCAAAGGTGAAGCTTCCTGTCATGCTCAACAACAGCCAGGGACAGGAGACTCTGGTCACAGCGGTTAATTTGAGCGTGGGTGGCATGGGCTTGGAAGGGCTGCCGGATCCGCGGCGCTCAGAAGGGCTGATGGATATCAGCTTTGTCCTGCCGGAGAGTCAGACCCGCATCGAGGCAAAGGTGCAGGTGGTCTGGGCGGATCTGGAAGGTCGCGCGGGAGCGACATTCGTGGTCATCGATCCGGCGGTTTATAAAGAATTGCAGGATTGGACCAATCAGCGGATGAAAGACGAGGGTTGGGAGCTGCCTTTGTAGGTAAACGACGTCTCTCACGCCGAAATAACCCTTCGATCCCCACTATTCTTGACCCGATCAATTGCGCGTTGAAATCCTGCCCATCGCTGCTCAGCCACCCGGACGGTGGCGTCCGGGGCTACGTGTGTGTTGCCAACCGGGGTCTGACTGGCTCACCCTCGGCGTAGGGGACAATTTGGCCCGCTTTGTCCCTGACGGGATTCGCCTAAGTCTCTGCTGGACAATGTTCCTGGCTTCCTTACCGGTGGGTTACAGGCTTGCAGCCAATAGCTCGCACGCTAGAGGTGCACCCGGCGTGAGGAGCTGTGAAGGTTTATGGCGGGAGTTACCAAGGTCACTTCGAAAGTTCGTCACCTGGCATTCTGGTGCGTGATTTTGGGTGCTGCCTTCGCCTTTGCCGCGCCGCGGAAGATTTCTAAGGATCTGCAGAAGCAATCCTCGCAGCAGCGGGTCAACGTCATTGTGCAGTATCGGGTTCCGCCCAGGCAGAAGCATTTCGCCAAGGTTGCTGCCAAGGGCGGCAGGCTCCAACAGAACTTGCCCATGATCAACGGCGCCGCCTTTACGGTAAAAGGCAGTTCCCTGGCTGCGCTCGCGAAAGATTCCAACGTGGCGTACATTTCGCCCGACCGCACGGTTTGGGCAACGGCAACCATTACCGACCACTACTACCAGGCGGTGCTGGCTCCATACGCGTGGTCGAAGAACTTGACTGGAAGTGGGATCGGGGTCGCCGTTATCGATAGCGGAATCACTACGGGCCGGGATTTTACACTTGCGAACGGTACGGGTTCGCGCATTGTGTACAACCAGAATTTTGCTAGTGGTCCGAATACTGCTGCCGATTTGTACGGGCACGGCACGCACGTTGCCGGCATCCTGGCGGGCAATGGCATGAACTCGCGCGGCACAAACTTTCGCGAGACGTTCATGGGGATTGCGGACAATGCGAGCCTGATCAACCTGCGCGTTCTCGACCAGAACGGAGCCGGGCGTGACAGTGCCGTGATCGCGGCGATTGAGAAGGCGATCAGCTTGAAGAGCAGGTACAACATCCGCGTGATCAACCTCTCTCTTGGCCGAGCGGTTTACGAAAGCTACAGGCTTGATCCACTCTGCCAGGCGGTCGAGGCGGCGTGGAAGGCAGGGATCGTGGTGGTGGTCGCGGCCGGGAATGAAGGCCGAAACGATTCGGCTCATACCGACGGATACGGAACCATTGCAGCGCCGGGGAACGATCCTTATGCGATCACTGTGGGAGGCATGAAACCGATGGGCACTCCGACGTGCGCCGACGATCTGATTGCCAGCTAGAGCTCAAAGGGACCGACGCTGCTCGACCACATTTTGAAGCCAGATATTGTTGCGCCAGGCAACCTGATGATTTCCGTGTTGGCGCTCTTCGAGCGCAACTTTAGTGAAGACCTCGCCTAAGAACGTTGTTGCACTGAGTTCCTATACCGCCAACGGCAAGGGTACTGCTTCTTACTTCGCGCTGAGCGGCACCAGCATGGCTACGCCAGTTGTGAGCGGAACCGTCGCGCTGCTGCTTCAGAAAAACGGATCGCTGACACCGGGAAGGCGCGACTGATGAAGAGTGCGTACAAGACTTTCCCGCGGTCGAGCACCGCGAAGGATCCCACTACGGGCAAGAGCTACACCAGCCAGTACGACATTTTCACCGTAGGTGCGGGATATCTGGACATCCAAGCGGCACTGTCGAGCACGGATCTGGCGCCTTCGACTTATGGGATTGCGAAGTCCCCGGCCGTAACGCGCGACAGGAGTGGGAACATTTACCTGGTGAGTGGGTCCTCAGTGCTCTGGGGTGGCTCGATCATGTGGGGGAACTTCCGTGGTCTGGGGCACGTCGGTGCTGTGGGGGACGAGCACGAAGGGACAGTCGGTCCTGTGGGGATCTTCGGCTCCGTGGGGCTCGAACCGTGACAACGGCTACAGCGTGCTGTGGGGAACGTCGGTGGTGTGGGGTACATCGAACGAAAACGAAAACGAAGCCATTCCGATCGAGCTTGAAGGCGAAAAGTAGAAGTTTGCGTGCCTTCGGCTGAGATCTTTCGCCCATCCCGATTGCGTTAATTCGCGTTACTTAAGTTTGCGAGTTCAGCTGCAAGTGATTGCCCTCGCGTAAGTTAGCTGGTACTTCTACTCTCAGCTCAGTTTGAAATCCCCGCCCGGGGAAGTGGTGTGTAGAAGGGTTTGCCCGACCCGCGATCGTCTGGAATTGGCCACTGGGGGTATCGAGACGCTATCTGCATTGCCAAAACTCGCGGCCAAGATTCTGATCACTGTCGTGATTGGCGGCTTTCTCGGCGCGACCCTGGTTCGTCTTGCGCCCGGCTGTGGCGTGGACGAAGAGGAGTTAGATGCGCGACTCAGTGGCCGGAGTATTCAGGCCCTGCGAGAAACCAGAGCCAACGAACCCAATCTTTTCCTTTTCTATTTTCGTTATTTGAACCGGGTGCTTCATGGCGACCTTGGAACTTCGCGAACTTTGCAGCGGCCAGTGCTGCAACTGGTCGCTGAGCGCTTGCCCGAGACTTTGAAGTCGGTGGCTCTGGGCCTCGCTCTGGGGTGGAGTGCAGGTTTCCTGATGGCGGTCGCGATCGTGATGTCGAGGGCTTGGGTTCTCGATCTCCTGGGCAGTTTGTTGGTAGGAGTGTTGCTCTGCCTGCCTGCGGCCGTGCTGGCAATGTTGTTTGTGTTGGCGCAGGCACCGACGCGCTTGCTGCTCGGGTTAGTTGTCTTCCCGAAAATCTTTCGCTATTCGCGGAACTTGCTGGCACGGAGTTCAGCGTTGCCTCACGTCCTGACTGCGAGAGCCAAAGGGTTGGGCAACATGCGCGTGCTGGTTTGGCACATCCTGCCGACGGCCGCACCGCAACTTCTGGCCCTTCTCGGAGTCACGGTCAGTGTCGCGTTCACCGCTGCGATCCCCATGGAAGCTTTGTGTGACATCCCCGGCGTCGGCCAACTGGCATGGAAAGCTTCTCTCGGGCGCGACGTCGCTTTGCTGGTGAATCTGACCATGGTCGTGACTCTAGTGACGCTTGTCGCCAATTCTACTTCCGACATGATTGGCAAAACCTTTCGCGCGAGTGAAGCATGAAGTGGGCGCGCGCAACGGCGATCGTTTTTCTGGTGGTGGTGTCGGCCGCATGCTTGCTCGCTAACGTCATTGCGCCGGCATCGTATGCGCACCAATTCCGGGAGGAGCCTAATGCCTCGCCTTCCCGGCAGCATCTGTTGGGCACGGACGATTTAGGGCGCGATCGTTTTGCACGCGTGCTCTATGGGACGCGGGTTTCCCTGCTGCTAGCGCCGGCGGCTGCCTTGCTGACCAGTGTGTTGGCAGCTTTCATCGGCGGCATCGCAGGCTTTGCGGGCGGTCGCGTGGAACGATTTGTCATGGCCGGCACAGATCTTTTTCTCTCGCTGCCTTGGCTTTTCTTGCTGATTACCGTCCGCGCACTCTTGCCTCTGAACGTATCTCCAATGGTTTCCGTGCTGATCACATTTGCGATGCTGGGGTGCCTGGGCTGGGCGGGCGCGGCTCGCATCATCTGCGCCGATGCACGGGCGCTGGCGCAATCGGATTTTATCCTTCTCGCGCGCGCTTCCGGCAGCACCGGGTTTCGACTGTTGTGGCGCCATCTTGTGCCCAACCTGAAGCCAGCGCTCTATGCGCAATTCTGGGTTTCGGTTCCGGTTTTTATTTTGACCGAAGCCAATTTAGGGATTCTCGGCCTGGGAGTCGCGGAGCCACTGCCTTCGTGGGGTAGTCTGCTGCGGGAACTAGAAGGTTTTGCGAGCATCTCTGGCCAGCCGTGGCAGCTGGTTCCACTCATTCTGTTCATCCTGGTGGTGAGCAGCTTTCATCTTGTCCTGACTAAAGAGGAGTTGCCAGTATGAAAAAGGCTTTAGCAAGCATTGTTCTTTTGACGCTGATCGCACTCGGTTCCAATCGTCTGTTGGCGCAGTCTGGCGGCGAATTACATTTCTGCTTACGGTCGGAGCCCAAGACACTAAACCCGTTGCTTGCGGCAGACGACGCTTCGGAAACTGTGCGCTACCTTACCGGCGGCGTGTTGGTACGCGTGAACCGGCTCACGCAGGAACTTGAGCCGGAGCTCGCTACCTCGTGGAAGGTGACGAACGGCGGAAAGACAATCACCTTCTACTTGCGCGACGGGCTGCGCTTCTCCGATGGAACTCCCTTTTCCCCCGACGACGTGGCTTACACCATGCAACAGCTCATGGACCCCGCCTTGCATTCGCCGACCGGGGATGCATTCCGTTCATCGGAAGGGAAAGTTGAAACTGAAGTTCTGCCGAAGGGCCGTGTCCGCATTACTTTCCCCGCGTCCATCGCTGGCCTCGACAGACTTTTTGACCAGGTGGCGATTATGTCTGCCAAATCGCCACAAAAAGAGTTGGCAGTGCTGGGGCCCTATTTCGTCGGCGAAAACAAGGCCGGGTCGTATTTGATCCTGAAACGCAATCCGAACTACTGGGAAAAAGATCCTTCTGGACGCCCGCTGCCATACATCGAATCGGTGCGGCTCGATGTTCAGCAAAATCGCGACATCGAGATGCTGCGATTGACACGCGGAGAAATTCATTTCATCAACTCGCTCGATGCCGAATATTTCGACAAAGTAGTTGCTCAGGATCCATCCATGGCGCACGATGCGGGTGCGTCGCTCGATTCCGAGGAGATGTGGTTCAATCAAGTTGCCAGTTCTCCGCTGCCGTCTTATAAGAAAGCCTGGTTCACTTCGACGAACTTCCGGCGAGCGATTTCGGAATCCATCAACCGGGAAGATATGGCCCGAATCGTATTCCGCGGACACGCGCGTCCTGCAATCGGACCGGTATCTCCAGCCAACAAATTCTGGTTCAATGCGAGACTGCAAGCACATGCCTTTGACCAGAAATCTGCGCTGCAACGTCTGACCCAGGATGGATTCCATCTTCAAGATGGCGGCTTGCGCGATCACGACGGACATGCGGTCGAGTTCTCGGTCGTCACCAACGCCGGGAACAAGTACCGCGAACGCATGGCGACGATGATTCAGCAAGATCTGTCCGGCATCGGAATCAAATTGAATGTTGTGACTCTGGATTTCCCCTCGCTCATTGAACGCATCACCCATACTTTTGACTACGAGGCTTGCCTGCTCGGGTTGGTGAACGACGAGCTTGATCCCAACGCACAGATGACGGTGTGGCTCAGTTCCGCCGATAGCCACCAGTGGAATCCCAGCCAGAAGACGCCAGCGACGGCGTGGGAGGCCGAGATCGATAAGCTGATGCGTGCACAAGCTTCCACTTTGGACCCGAAGAAGCGTAAGGCAGATTTCGACAAAGTTCAGGAAATTGCGTGGCAGCAGGAGCCGTTCATTTACCTGGTGAACAAGAACGCGTTGTCGGCAGTGTCGCCGGCGTTACATAACGCGCATCCGGTGGTGCTGCGGCCTCAGGTTTACTGGAACATCGATCAGCTTTCACTGACCAGTGAGGTTGCCAGGAATCGCTGATGGACGCGCAGCCGCTGCTATCACTGCGACTCTCGGTCGATTACCCTGGCAAGCCTGGGGTGTTGCGCAACCTTTCGCTGGACCTCGACAAGCAGGAAATACTTGGGCTGGTCGGGCAAAGTGGATGTGGTAAGAGCACGCTCGCGTTAGCTATTTTGAAACTTCTCTATTTGAAGCGAGCCGAGGCTCGCGGTTCGATTCATTTCAATGGTCGCGATCTGATGGCGCTGAGCGAGCGGGAAGTTCGATCTCTTCGCGGCAAAGAAATTGGCCTCATCCTGCAGAGTCCCATCTCTTCCCTGAATCCGGCACTTCGCATCGGTACGCAACTGGAAGAAGCCTGGAGAGTCCACCAGCGCAGCTCGCGAGACGATTGCCGGGCGGCTCTGCGTGAGGCGCTGGAGAATGTCAGCTTGCCCGGTGAACCAGATTTTCTGCGACGATATCCGTCGCAATTGAGCGTGGGGCAGGCACAGCGCGTGCTGATTGCGATGGCTGTCTTGCATCGTCCTGCACTGCTGATTGCCGATGAGCCCACCAGCGCTCTTGACCTGATCACGCAGGCGGAAATTCTGCAGTTGTTTGCCACGCTCAGCGCCAAGTTCGGGATCAGCATTCTCTATATTTCTCACGACCTGCTGTCGGTGGCGACCATCGCAAATCGCGTTGCGGTGATGCATCAGGGCGAAATCGTCGAGTGTCGCAGAACGGCCGAATTGTTTCAGGCGCCCGAACATCCATACACTCGTCAACTGATTCGAGCTCTTCCTGTGATACCGCGCCTTTCAGCCGCGAGCGCGGCTGTTCGGTGAGCTTGTCGGTTTTCCTTTGTGTACCTTCGTGCCCTTTGCGGTTATTGGTTTGTGTAGAAAAGGCGATTACCACAATCACGAAGGTACACAAAAGAAAATTGGACGATAAACTTCACGGTCACTTGCCGGCTTTGACCGGTATCGCTATAGGCGCTGCAATTTCCACCGCGTCCGGTGTGCTCCAGCTGGCCTTCCCGTCGGTCAGTTCCAGACGCTCCATCGTGATTTTCATTTTACCGCGATCAACTTCAACCAGCAGGTAATGGTAGTTCACGGCCTTGCCAAGCAAGGGATCTCCGGGCTGCCGGGTGATTAGGTACGGATGCGCTCCTCCGCCGCCGCTGACGAAGTATGTGACCCCGCCGTGCTCGTGCCTCTCATAGTTGTGCACGTGTCCGCCGATGACTACAAAACGCGCGCGGCTATGTGGCTGCCGCTCCTCCAGCATCCGGGCCAGGGCCTGCTCGGGGGTTTTCGCCGAATGCCCACCGCCGGCAGTTTGGTCGGTAGAATCGGTGTAGGGCGGGTGATGAAGAACGAGGCAAACGAAGTCGACATCCGTGGGCAGCATATCCAGTTCGTGAGCCAGCCACTCGCCTTGGGGTCCTGAAGTTTCATCGAGCGAGCTGTCAAGCACGAGCAGAAGCGTGTTGGCGGCGCGCACGGAGTAATAACGATTGGTCTGTATATCCGGGAACCGCTGAAAGTAGTTCGAGAGCGCGACCATCTGATCGCCATACAGATCGTGGTTTCCCAGCGCCGGATAGACGGGAATCTTATTTTCGCGCCACACCGCGGTTTCCGTATCCCAGATCTTCCAGTCATTTACGTCAGCGCCGCGATAGGCAATATCGCCGCCGATGGAGATGAATGCCGGATGAGCGTCGGCAATGGCTTTTACAAGCATCTGGCGAACGACGGGATCGGAGGCATCGGTGTTCTTAGGATCGGTGAACCGACTGTCTCCATAGGCGACGAAACGAAACGGGAGACTGATTTGCGTCTGCAACCTCCGCGGTTGGGTTTGGGCTAGAGAAGCTGAGGTGACGCCGGCGATCAAAAGGAAATGCGCGAGAAATTCTAGGGCTGTCATAGATAAATGCGATCTCTTTCACCGCAAGTCTGGAAACTGTCACGGAAGTCCCGGGTTCCATTCGAACCAGCCCATTTCGGGAATTACTATCTGGTTACGGGTGCCCCCTGATCCTCTGGAATGATGCGGCTACAGCCAGACTACCACCAAAATCTTTGAGGAATAAGGACTTACACGCAAGATGTTACGGAATAAGGGCTTAGCTCGCCGGAAACCTGTGGTGTGTAAGCCCGACGCTTATTGTCTAGCGGTAGTTTACTGTGAGTTGAATCGACGAGCTTGTAAGTAAGTATTTTTGATGGTGTTACGAACGTGGTGTTGTCTTACCCACGTGGGGTACTACGATGCCATCGCTGCAAGCCCGAGAGTCTTGACCAAGGCTTGTTGGGCCAGAGTCTGTTGCGAAAGCACATAGGCGGTGCGCGGCGGTCCCTTTTCGCCTTGAGGCGGATAGAGTAGAACGAACTGTTTGATTTGCTCGAGTTCCTCGAGCAGTTGCTCGACCGACAGATCCGCCCACCCAGCTTTGGCCTGCTGGTGCACATACTGCAACAGGGAGATACCCAACATGCAGTAGAAGGCGTGGATGCGAATCTTGCGGTCGGTCCAGTGATACATGGGATCCCAGCCCAACCACTCGCCATCTTTCAAGCCGCGGAACACGCGCTCGATGGATTGTTGACCGCCATAGCCGGCCACGACTTGCTCCGCGCTCCAATCCATGCGGTTGGTCAGCAGCACAGTGCGCCCCAGGCGCTGATTGAGTAGCTGCGGAAGAGCCGCGGAGTCGAAGTCAAACTGCAAATGCCAGCCGCCGTCCTGCTCTTGCAGTTGATAGCGAATGAGCTCGGCCAGAAACGGAGCGGACAACCAACGGTGAATCTTGCGCTCAATCTGCTCCTGCTTCCAGCGCGCTTTCGGTTTATTCAGTTCCATGGCCAGACGGCGGAGCGACTGCAACACCCGGCTGAGGCTGGTCGTCAGACTGTGCAGTTGTTCACCGGCAAAGGAAGCCGAGTACTTCACCACGCACAGATACTCGCGTCCATGGACTAGAGTTTTCTCGGCGGTGGCGCGCACCCCGGGTTGGGCACTGCTGCAGGCGGGTAATTCTTCCGTCGCTCGACTGCGGAGTTTCCGGCGGCGCTTGATTCCAGGGCAAGGCCGAGATCCAGCCCACACCCGCTTCTTCCAAGGCCACCGTGTTGGCCAGCGCCGCCGAACCTTTATCCAACACCAGCGTGACCGTCTCGCGCGCGATCTGGTTTTGATCCAGCATGCGCGTGATGCGCGTCAACGCCGTGGAAAACTCTTCCACGTCGGCTACGTTTCCGGGATACACGTGATGACATAAGCTCAAGCCATGCTCGCCATCGAGCACGTAACTCAGACCGACTTGCCGCAGATTATGGCGGCCCTGCTTGTTGTGTCCGCGCTGGGCCAATTGATTGCGCGTGTTGGTGCTGGCGATATAGGTGTAGAAGTTGGTGGTGTCATAGGCCAGCAGACGACGACTCACCAGTTGTTTCTCTTTCCATACTCCCAGCAAACGCAACTGGGCTTGCTCCAAGGGATCGTCGGCCGAGGAGAGCGCTTCTGGGCCTTCCGGCAAGATCTGTTCAAAGGCGTCCCAGAACGCTTGCGAAGTAAAGCGTTCGGGGGGGAACTGCCAGAGCGTCGACAGGATGGAGGAGCGATACCAATCGGGAACTTCGGTTTTGGGGCCAGGCTGGCAGATGCGGTGGATGGCCGCCAACAAGAGGTAGTGAGCGGGCGAGGGTCCGGAGCGTGGCATGGGCCAGAGCGATTGCAGTAAGTCCCAGACGCCGGTTTGCCGAGCGGCGGCCCAGAGGGCGGCGGGCAAGCCAAACTCGCGGGTGGTGGCGGCCAAGGGGACGGGGGCGGTGCGGTCGCGGACCAACTCGGCGAGTTTCTCGGCGGTACCGAGATAAGCCTGATGAACGATGCGGGGCTTGCCGTCGACGCGGGCACTTTCGACGACGTAGTAGTAGAGTTTGTTGCCTTTCTTCTTGGCGACGAGGCTTGCCATATAGGGTAATACAATATTCCAACTACTCACCTTCGTCAAGCAACAAATGCATAGATATGCACAGGAATCTACTTAATACAGGGTAATACAAAAAGTTGACGGCGAGAACTTGCAGAACTACTCTGTTGGGAATGACTTAGCGGCGCTGCTTGGACTCTTACTCGAGCGCTCCCGTGGAGTCGAGAAGAGGCGCAGTGGCAGTAGCCTCCCGGTGGCTTATGGCTGGGCTTTCGCTTCGCCGCCTCAATCCGGTTTGGCATAGCTCTGTTTCCTCTTCCCGCTCATCGAACCGGACAGGCGCATTTCGCGCATCCGGCTCTCGGAGAAAGGTTCACGGTGTCGCCCACGGAAAGCTACTCGTCCGCCGGGTAAGGCGGGCAAGGCCCAGCTTGTCATGTAGGGAGGCTGCCGAATGTTTCTTGGTCGCCGATCCCCGCAGGTTGTGCTTGGCACGTAGCCACTGGCGTAGCCTCCTGCGGGCATGACGTTCCACCGCCGAGTAGGCTTTACTGACTGGCCCCAGGCAAAAGTAGTTGGCCCACCCAAACATCATTCGATTGAGGGTCCCTACTACTGTCTTCCGGTCCAGTTGGGTTTTACTTCGCCGAGTTTCCTCGCTTATCGCCGCACAGATGCGTTGCACCCGTTTCTTCGAAGGAGTCGTGCCCAAATATGCCCGACCCGTTTTCGGCGAGTAACATCGACCGAAGGTGTATCCAAGAAAGTCGAACTTCTCTTCCGGCAGCTTACAGACCCGCGTCTTCTTTTCGTTCACCGTCAACTTCAGCTTCATCATCATGTTCCGCATCGTGTCTAAGGCCTCTTCGGCTTTGCCACGGCAGCAGATCACGAGGTCGTCGGCGTAGTTAACGATATACGCTTGCAGACGCTTTTCGTGTCCCAGCTTCTTCCAGCCGAGCACGAACCGGCGCATGTACAGATTGCTCAGCAACGGGCTGATCGGGGAGCCCTGTGGACTTCCTCGACCTTCGTCCCGATTGCGCGTACTTCGACGTTTGTTTCCACGCTCGTCCGTTTCCTCTACCGGGGCTTCGAGCCACATCTTGATCAGATGAAGCATGGCCCCGTCGACGACCCGGCGAGCTACCGACTTTAGAAGTTCGGCGTGTGGAAGGGTATCGAAGTAGCTGCTGAGATCTGCGTCGACAATTTCTCCATGACCAGTGTTAATCAGCTTGTGGACGTGTTTCACCGCGTCCAGTGCGCTGCGGCCTTGCCGATAGGCGTACTGTTCTGACTGCAGATCGATCTCGAAGATAGGTTCGAGCACCAAAACTGCCGCCATTTCCGCTGCCCGGTCGCGGATAGCGGGTACCCCTAACGGCCGCTGTTTCCCGTCCGGTTTGGGTATGTAAACCCGCCGCACGGGCAGTGGTTGATAGGTTCGGCTTTTCAGCTCTTGCGCCAGTTCGTCCAGCCATCGTTCCACGCCGTATGCCTCGATGCCCTCAAAGGTTTGGCCGTCGACTCCTGCTGCTCCGCCGTTGGCTTTGCAGCGTTCATAGGCGAATGCCAAGACATCTTTCCGGTACACCTTGTCGTACAGCGAGTAGAAACGAAAGTCGGGCGATTCCTTCGCTTTGTCGTGCAACGCCATCTGCAACTTCTGAACGCTTTCTGGGGTTGTTAGACTCACGTCAATCCCTCCGTCTTCGTTGCTTCTTGCGTTCCTTTCAACTGAGGTCCCTTTCCTCCGCCGGCATTACCCGGCTTCATCGGTCGTACGGACCTCTCCGCCACCCCATACGGCCCGGCCTGGCTCTCGCGAGTTGCCAGTTGATCCTGACTGCGATCACCGCTGGGGCTTCCCGTGTTGCTTCTGGTCCCTTTTGCCTGCATGCCGTCGCCAGTACCCCGGCAGGTTCGATGAAACTTGTTCGCTCGTACCGTTCCATCAACATCGGCCTTCCCTCGATTACTAGCGGGTCGGCTCCTGCATCGCTCGTTTCGGGGCTTGCACAGCGTTCACCGACGGTGGTTACGGCCTACATGCTCGCCAAGTCGCCATGGCGACCCTCTACACCGGAGGCTCCGACGGCTTTGTTGCCTCCACCGCCGCTCCGATTGCTACCGGGTGGAACGAACCAGTTCCCGGGCGGGACTTTCACCCGCAGTGGACCAGCGCTTTTCACGGCGCACAGTAAACTACCGCTAGAGCTAATCTTTGTTTGCTTACATTATCCCATACGGAAGGGCAGGTCAAGCAGAAGAACCGGCGTGCCCGGTCGCGGCGGGGAGGACGCTGAATGGTCGAGCCCCGCATCTGAGTTAAGGTCTAACCAGAAAATCAAGACCGGCGGACAAGAGTGTCCGCCCTACACGGTGCTAGCTGTCCTCGCCTACCTTTAGCACGGCTAAGAATGCTTCCTGCGGGATGTCCACCCGGCCGATGCGCTTCATGCGTTTTTTGCCTTCTTTTTGTTTTTCGAGCAGCTTGCGTTTGCGGGTGATGTCGCCGCCGTAGCACTTAGCCAAGACGTTCTTGCGAATGGCGTGCACGGTTTCGCGGGCAATGATCTTGGCTCCAATCGAGGCCTGGATGGCCACTTCGAACATCTGGCGCGGAATCAGTTCTCGCATTTTGGAAACCAGCGCCTTGCCGCGTTCGTAAGCGAAGTCGCGGTGCACGATGATGGAAAGGGCGTCCACCGGCTCGCCCGCGACCAGAATATCCATTTTGACCATGGGTGATTCCCAATAGTCGGCCAGATGGTAATCGAGCGAAGCGTAGCCGCGCGACACCGACTTGAGACGATCGTAGAAATCAAGAACGATTTCGTTCAGAGGCAGTTCGTAATGCAACATGACGCGCGACGAACTGACGTACTCGAAAGTTTTCTGTCTGCCCCGCTTCTCTTCCACCAGCGCAAGAATGCCGCCGACATATTCTTCGTTGGTCAAAATTGTGGCCAGAATCACCGGCTCTTCGATCTTGGCGATCTCACTCGGGGGCAACCAGCGCGACGGATTGTCGACTTCGACCATTTCTCCGTTGGTCTTGTAGATTTTGTAGCGGACGCCGGGTGCGGTTGTGATTAACTCCAGATTGAATTCGCGCTCCAGGCGTTCCTGGATGATTTCCATGTGCAGCAGGCCGAGGAAACCGCAGCGGAATCCGAATCCAAGCGCGACCGAACTTTCCGGCTCGAAGAAGAATGACGAGTCGTTCAGGCGCAGTTTCTCGAGCGCTTCGCGTAGTTGGGTATGCTCGTGGGCATCGACGGTATAGAGTCCGGCGAAGACCATGGGTTTGATTTCTTCAAATCCGGGCAGGGGTTCGATGGCGGGATTGTTTTCTTCCGTGATGGTGTCGCCGATCTTTGTGTCGGCGACGTTCTTGATATTGGCGATCAGGAAACCGACCTCGCCCGCCCGTAGTTCGTCGATCTCGACCGGCTTGGGAGTCAACACGCCCAGTGTTTCTACATCGAGGACGCGGCCGTTCCACATCAGGCGGATCTTTTGTCCTTTGCGGAGCGTGCCTTGGAAGACGCGCGTGAGGACAATCACGCCACGGTAGGGATCGAACCAGGAATCGAAGATCAGCGCCTGCAGCCGCTTTTCGGCATCTCCCTTGGGTGGTGGAACGCGCTTTACGATGGCCTCCAACACGTCGGGAACGCCCTGGCCGGTCTTGGCGCTGATCAGAACTGCGTCCGATGCATCCAGGCCGACGGCGCTTTCGATCATTTCCTTGGTCCGGGCAATGTCAGCACTGGGCAGGTCAATCTTGTTGATAACCGGGATAATTTCAAGGCCGTGATTGATGGCAAGATAGGCATTCGCCAGAGTCTGGGCTTCGACACCTTGAGAAGCATCCACGATCAGCAATGCGCCTTCGCACGATGCCAACGCGCGAGAGACTTCATAGGAAAAATCGACATGGCCAGGGGTGTCAATCAGATTGAGCTGGTAAGTCTGGCCATCCTGCGCCGTATACATCATGCGCACGGCGTGGGCTTTGATGGTGATGCCACGCTCCCGCTCGAGATCCATAGAGTCGAGGACCTGAGCTTGCATCTCACGAGCGGTGAGGGACCCGGTCAACTCCAGGAGGCGGTCGGCTAGCGTGGATTTTCCATGGTCAATGTGCGCAATAATGGCAAAATTGCGGATGAAAGCGGCGTCCATAGCTGCGGGGGCCAAGATTTGATTTTAACAGGCGTTGCAGACCCGCTTCAGGTGGCGGGCGATTGGGCTAAGCGATAACAGCTTCCCTTGGGCAGAGTAAAATACTGCTTATGCGTTATCTAGTCAGAGCGCGAGTAAAACGCGGCTGCGAACAATCTCTGCTGAAAGCGATCGAAGATGGGACGCTAGGGCAAGGCTCGGTTGCCGAAGGCGAGTACTTGCGAAACATGCAACAGGCCAGACTTTGCCAAGACGAGACGACGCGATGGGTAGAGGTTTGCTATTGCCCGACTCCTCTGCAGGAAGAGCGCGTTTATTGGGAACAGTATTTTGAGTTGACGCGAGTGCAGGACGCGCATGATCGCCGTAATTGCCAGGATCAGAACGGTTCGCAGCTCTGGGCTTGCGGCGACTGTCATTGCACCGAACGTCTGGAGCGGAAGTTGGAAGGGTCGGGGAAGCCGTTTCTGGAATCACTTCGCCACGCGGTGATCAACTTACCCTCGCCAAGAGCTCCGGATAAGAACTGACCTTTTCGTGCCCGTTGCTGCCTTCACGACGATCGATCGCATGCAACTCAGCTAGAATCAGACCTCGATGCTCGTCCTCGCCTCGGCATCTCCGCGCCGTCAGGAGCTTTTGCGCAACGCGTGCATTCCGGTCGAAGTGCAGCCAACTAATATCCCTGAAGTTCCCCAACCGGGAGAAGCGCCGCGCGCGTTTGCCGAACGCATGGCGCGGGAAAAAGCTTTGGCCGTGTTTCGCTTGCGACCGAATGACTTTGTTCTCGGCGCTGACACTATCGTGGTTGTGGATGCAGAAATCCTCGGCAAGCCCCGCGACAGGGCGGATGCCGTTCGCATGTTGCGCTTGCTCTCGGGACGCAAGCATCAGGTTATAACCGGAGTCTGCCTGCTCGGCCTGTGTCCGAGAGATGAGAACGGGAAAACCGGTTTTGAGGACGTTAGGTCGGAAACCACACTCGTCACCATGAATACTCTCGGCAACAACGACATTCACTCTTACATCTCGACCGGCGAACCCATGGACAAGGCTGGAGCCTATGCCATTCAAGGCAGAGCTTCGCGCTGGATTTCGCGCATTGAGGGAGATTATTTCAACGTGGTGGGATTACCGGTATCGTTGGTCTACAAAATGTTGCGGGAGCACGGCGCGATCGAAAGCAAGACGTAGCAAGCTACGTCTCTACAGCGGCGGGCGGTTTACGATTTTTTGTCTTTTTCTTCTTCCCCGTCTTTCACGGCTGATTTGAAATTCTTGATGCCTTCGCCTAACCCCTTGCCCAGATCCGCCAGCTTGCTGGGACCGAAGATCAGAAGCGCAATAGCCAGGATCAACAGAATCTCAGGCAAACCCAATTTGCCGACCATAGTGAAGTCCTCCTTGCGGGGCTTGCCGGTTCTGGTCGAAAAGGTACGCCAACACCCCTGTGGAAAGTCTAGGCTTCCCAACCTAAGGAGTCAAAAGAACGGTTCAATGCGACAAACTACTCGGCTCCAATACCCTTCAGGATGAAGACCACGCCGTTCAGCGAACTGTTGTATCCCGCGCACCACACCTGGAATTTGGTTGCCCACGGGCTTGCTGTCGCAGGCGTCCATTTCCGCGCCGGTATTCGCGTCGAGCGACCAAGTCTTGCCGCCGTTGCGGCTGAATTACATGCCCCCAACTTTGGAATAAATGTTCCCGCCGGCCGCCCAGCCGATATTCGGCGTAACGAAACGAATCTCACGGATCGGCCAAGGATCATCCAGAGTGCGGCCGCTCCACGTTTTCCCGCCATCCGCAGTGCGATGGACCCAACCCTCGACTTTCCGTGAAATCTCGCCTCCGCCCAGCCACCCGGTCTTAATCGTTGACAAAGAAGACCGGTCCATCGAACACCGAGTCGATGGATGCACGGCAAGTCCAAGCCGCTCCGGCGTTGGAACTGTCGCAGTAGTTGATCCCCGAGGCGCGGGCGTGCACGATTGGGCAGCAGGCTGAACCAGCCA
Source organism: uncultured Acidobacteriota bacterium (assembly GCA_963796095.1). Classification (GTDB taxonomy): domain Bacteria; phylum Acidobacteriota; class Terriglobia; order Terriglobales; family Acidobacteriaceae; genus JABDBE01. The sequence goes on along the minus strand of CAWCKL010000042.1, from coordinate 767,375 downwards.
CCATCGGGGTTCGATACGACGTTGGTCCAGTCCGCTGCGGTTCCGCCACTGTCGGTGGTGTAGGGGCAGAGTTTGTAGAGCCGTCGACCAAGTCCATAATCAGAGCATCCTTGTGGCTAGCGAAGCGGACGCGCTGCACCCATCCGGTCGAAGTCAGAACAATATCATTCGTCCAAGTGGCGCCTCCGTCGTGGCTCCAGCGGATGATGCCTTCAAAGGTCGAGGAATCGTAGAAGCCTGAAATGACCACGTCTTTTGTATTGAGGGCTTTCACGCCGTACCAATACCACGGATAACTCAAGTTCAGGACTTCCTTCCAATGTGCGCCGCCATCAGTTCCACGGATTGGCTTTGGAATTGACGTGGCCGATTCTGGGCTGACTATTCGACTTCGTCGGTCGGTCCGCGGACATCTCGCGGCCGGGACTCTGCACAGGGATTCGTTCGGCAACGTGTCGCACAGTCGCGCCATCGGCCCGGGCAGATGTTGCACTCGGCGTTAAGCACGCCGCTGTTGCAATGGCAGTGATCAGGAGATGAGATAGACGGGAACTCTTCATGTTGGGGAATCCTCTGGGCTGGAAAACCGCGCCGGGTGAGGATTCTAGCACGGCGGAGGTCTAGATACTCGCGATCAGTTCCGCGAGTAGTGCCGCGCGCCGGGGCAACTCGGAGATCAGAATTGATTCGCGAGTTGCGTGCGCGCCTTCGCCCACTCCGCCCAATCCATCCAGCGTCGGAATGCCAAGCCCAGCCGTGAAGTTCCCGTCCGACCCGCCACCTACGGCTGCCTCCTCCAACTTCCAGCCCAGTTGCTTGGCGATCTCGGCAGCCTTTTTATAGAGCGCCACTACGGTTCGAGTCCGTTCCATGGGCGGACGATTTATTCCGCCGCTGATCTCGAGCATGCACTTGCGATTGAAGGGCTTCAGCGAACGAAGTTTACGATCGATGCGAGCGGCATCTTGTTTGCGGGCAACTCGCACGTCAAGCACTGCGCTGGCCTCAGCGGGGATGACATTTACTCGCGTTCCACCCTGCACCCTGCCTACGTTGAGCGTCAGGCCGCGTTTGAGGTCGATCAGCTTCGAGACCGCAGTGATCTGCCGGGCCAATTCGAGAATCGCACTCTGGCCTTTTTCGAAATCCAGTCCCGAGTGTGCCGCTTTCCCGGTGACTTTCAGCACATACTCTCCAATTCCCTTGCGCGCCGTTTTCACCGCGCCTTTTGGTCCATGAGAAGGTTCTAGCACCAGCACCGCCGCAGATTTCTTCGCCAGATTTTCCGTAATCAGTCGCGAAGTGTCGCTGCCCACCTCTTCGTCGGAGACCAATAATATGGTCACTGGACGCGGCAGAGTGTCCTCGTGCCGGGCTCGCAGGGCCTCAATCGCATGCAGCATCAACGCAATTCCCGATTTCATATCGAAGCTGCCTGGCCCCGATATGCGTCCATCGGCCACGCGGCAAGGCATGGTCGCCAAGGTGCCCATGGGATAGACCGTGTCCAGGTGCCCCAGCAGCAGTACCGGCTTGCCGTCGTGGGCGCCCGCGAAATCCACCTGCAAGTGATCGCCGAAATCGGGTACGTGATGAAATTTCGTATGTCCGCTTAGCCCCTCGAACCGGCTGGCCAGCAGCGCCCCCAAATTGTCCACCGCCCCTTTGTTGTCGCTGGGCGACTCAATCTCGACCAGTTGGCGAATGGTCTGGACCATCTGATCTTTGCGTTCCTCGAAATAGGCCAGCCGCTTCGCGATCTCGCTGTGGCTTTCGTTCGGGACTGTTTTCAAAGCTTTCTTCGGCATGCAATCCTTTTCTGGAAGGGTTTGACGGCGCGCGGTACAGTATAATCTTCGCTCTTCATATTTCGCTTTATACGTTGACGAGAAACAGAATGACTGACACTGTTCAACCTGCAACCGAAGCCGCCGCGGCGGCCAAGACCACGCTGGACGTCAACGACATCCAGCGCATCCTCCCGCACCGTTTTCCTTTTTTGCTGATCGACCGAGTGGTTGACCTTAAGCGCCGGGAGCGCATCGTCGCGATCAAGAATGTCACGATCAATGAGCCGTTCTTTGCCGGACACTTTCCCAATCAGCCTATTATGCCGGGCGTACTCATCGTGGAAGCCATCGCTCAGGCCGGGGGAGCGTTACTGCTCACTGAGGTTGAAGATCGCAGCCAGAAGCTAATGGTGTTTACCAGCATTGAGAAGGCACGCTTCCGCCGCCCGGTGGTCCCGGGTGATCAGCTACGGCTCGAAGTTGAAGTAAAGTCCTGGCACTCGACGCCGCGCGTCCTTGCGGTGCGTATGGAAGGTGCGGCATATGTGGGCGACACGCGCGTGGCCCAAGCCACGGTGACTTGCCAACTCGTGGACAAGGCCCGCGTTCGCGGCACGTCGGAGGATAGCGCCAGTTCTTGACCTTCCATGACAGTCCATCCGACCGCCATCGTTGACCCGGGCGTGAAAGTCCATCGTAGTTGCAAAATCGGCCCTTACTGCGTGATCGGGCCAGAGGTGGAACTGGGAGAACGGTGCCATCTGGTTTCGCACGTGACCATCGAGGGACCCACGAAAATAGGCGCCGATAATGCCTTCTTTCCGTTTTGCTCGATAGGGATGGCGCCGCAGGATCTTACCTACGCCGGCGAAGCGACGCGTCTCGAAATTGGCGATCGTAATACGATTCGCGAGTTCGTGACCATCAATCGCGGCACCGTAAAAGGTGGCGGACTAACCCGCGTGGGCAACCACATCCTGGTTATGGCTTACACTCACATCGCTCACGATTGCGCGATCGGCGACCACGTCATTCTGGCCAACGCAGCGACTCTCGGCGGCCACGTTACTGTTGAGGAGTGGGCAACAGTAGGCGCGCTATGTCCGGTACACCACTTTATTCACATTGGCGCACACTCGTTTATTGGCGGCGGGACGACTATTACCCGCGATGTTCTTCCCTTTTCCAAGACGTCCGCCTCTCGCGATGTTCAGGCTTACGGCCTGAATGCGATCGGACTCGAGCGGCGGGGTTTCAGCAAGGAACGTATTCGCAAAATCCACCACGCCTACAAAGTCCTGTTGGCATCGAAACTCAACACTTCGCAAGCCTTGGAGAAACTGAAGTCGGAGACCGACCGTGGAGAAGACGTGGAGATGCTCATAAGGTTCATCGAACAGTCGGAGCGAGGGGTCATTAAGTAGCCGAACGGATTTCACGAAGCTAGCAAAGTGGCCAGAGTCCGGGACACAGCTCTCGCGCATACAGCGCAGCAAACATGCTCGATTCGTGAAGAAGCGGCGACGCAGGATGGCGCGCGATTTCTTCGCCTATGATCATTTGGACCAATTTTTCTATGTTCGTTTCGGCTTCTTTGATTCGCTCTCGAAACTCGTATAAGCCGACCTTGTACACCTCAAGGCCAGATTTGAACTGTTCTTTGAGACCTGCTTCACACTGGGGCGAGAAGCGGCACTTTTGTTTGGCTGCCATCGTGACCGCCACTTCCCACCTGTACGATGCTGGGTTCCTCGTAAGCGCCGGTTGCAGGTTCATGAGAGTGCTTCCGCATGCGGAAGGCCTGCTTGCGAAGACTCAAGTAAGATTGTCACCGTTGGATAGCATAATCAAGTGCTTTGCAATCGCGTCGACCTATTGCAATTCGGTGGAGTCCCATTTTGACATCTTGTGAGCGCATCGGTCTGATCGCGGGCAACGGTCGCTTTCCTTTTCTTGTGCTCGACGCCGCCCGTGCCCAGGGCTATGAAGTCATTGTCGCCGCCATCAGGGAAGAGGCTTTCCCCGAGATCGAATCCCATGGCGCGACCGCCGTCCATTGGCTTTCGCTCGGAGAACTATCGAGGCTGATCGAGACTTTCAAGCGCGCAGGCGTGCACCGTGCGATCATGGCGGGACAGGTAAAACATAAGCAGATATTTTCCAGCATTCGGCCCGACTGGCGTTTGGCCAAGCTTCTTCTCTCGCTGGGTACACGCAACACTGATTCTCTGCTGGGAGCGGTCGCGAAGGTCCTGGCCGACGAAGGCATTGTTCTGGAAAACTCGACTTCGCTTCTTGAACCTCTGCTGGCGAAACCCGGCGTTCTCACCAAGCGTGCGCCATCCGAGCAGGAAAAGAAGAATGTTACTTACGGACGGGCCGTCGCTCGGCATTTGGCGCAATATGATATTGGCCAGACTGTGGTCGTCGCCGAAACTGCCTGCGTCGCCGTCGAAGCCATGGAAGGCACCGATGCGACCATCGAACGCGCGGGCCAGATCATGGCGTCGCTCGAATCCGATCCATCCACGTTGAGTCGCGCGCTGACCGTTATAAAGATCGCGAAACCGAATCAGGACATGCGTTTCGACGTGCCCGTCATCGGAGTAAGAACGATTGAAGTAATGCAAAGGTCAGGCGCAACCTGTCTGGCATTGGATGCAGGCAAATGCCTGCTGCTCGATAGCGACGCGATGATTACGGAGGCGGATGCGGCAGGAATCACCATGGTGGCAGACTAAGCCAGGCGTGTGCCAGCTATTCTTCCGCGCGCGGACCGCGAACGGTTCCGGGAGACTGTCGCAGGTCGCTTTCGCAGCTCGGCACGCACCCGGGTGAGATCATATGCGGTCTGAAGATTCATCCAGAACTCCGCCGAATTTTGAAAATACTCTGACAGAAGCAGGGCAGTTTCCGGCGTCATGCCACGCTTGCCTCGAATTAGCTCGTTGACGCGATTTTGAGGAATGTTAATCGCGCTCGCCAGCTTCACTTGAGTCAGCCGCAGCGGTTCAAGGAATTCCTTGAGCAATATCTGTCCAGGATGCGTTGAAACTCGGTGGAGTGGCAGCATAACTCTCCTTAGTTTGTCAGTGATAGTCGGTGCACCGTACATCCCGGCAGTTACCCGCTTCGAAGCGGAAGACAAGCCGGTACTGCTGATTCACTCGAATGCTGTGAAAACCACCCAGATCCCCCCTTAGCCTTTCCAGATGGTTAGCCGGTAGAGCCCGCAGATCCTGAAGCGATATCATGGCGTTCACAAAATCCAGCTTGACCTGGATTCTCTCCCATAAGCTCCTCGACATTTTTCGGGCTGCCTTGGTGTCCCGGCCGTGGTAAATGTCCTCTGTCGTTTTGTCACCGAACGAGAGAATCAATGAGTTTTATTATACATGGATACCGTGTATTAAGGTATACTGTGCTTTGGGGCTGACTTATGGGAGCGATGCGGCATGTCTGAAACTACCCGTCTTGCCGATCAAATACGGCGTGCCTTTGATGGAGATGCCTGGCACGGCGACTCCGTGCTCGAACTTCTCGATGGCGTCGATGCCAAAGTGGCAGCCGCCCATCCGATCAAGAACGCGCACAGCATCTGGGAACTCGTGCTGCACATTGCTGCCTGGGATGGCGCAATTATTAAACGCATTGGTGGTGCAGCGGTAGAACTGCACGACGAAAAGAATTTCCCGCCTGTAAAGGACACCAGCGAGGCTGCCTGGCGCAAGGCGATCGAGGACGCTAAGCATACTCACTCCGAACTGGTGAAGGCGGTTGCAGCCTTCCCCGATTCGCGGCTGCAGGAGCGAGTTCCGGGCAAGACCGAACGCTATCACGACTTTTTCTATTCGTTCAGTGGAATCGTCCAGCACGAGCTTTACCACGCGGGCCAGATCGCGTTGCTGAAAAAAGCGCAGTCTCGATGATTCGGTTTCCGAGCCAAGCATCCCCCGATCACATCGCTTGCTGACCAATCGGCAGTTTTTTGTGGTTAAATCAACAGGTCTTCTGGCAACCGGCCAACTCAGAACTGAAAACTGACTGACAACCTCATCAACGTTGCCGTAATCGGAGTGGGCACATTTGGCCGCAACCACGCCCGCGTTTACCACCAGCTTGCGCAGGAGGGCATGCCAGTGCGGCTGGTCGGAGTCGTGGATCCGGATACGGCGCAGGCTGATAAAGTCGCGCGCGAATTCGCTTGCCGCAGTTTTGGTTCTATCGACCAATTGATTACAACGCACAGCGAAGTCCAGGCTGCCTCGGTCGCGGTGCCGACCAGCCATCACCTGACTACCGCCCAGCCACTGATGGAGGCAGGCATCGACGTGCTGATCGAAAAGCCGTTGGCTACGTCGCTAGGGGAAGCCGACGAACTCATCCGGCTAGCGAAGCGATTGGATCGTATCGCTCAAGTCGGACACCTGGAGCGCTTTAATCCCGCGGTTCGCGCCACTCTTCCCGTGATTACGCGTCCGATGTTTTTTGAAGTACATCGGCTTAGCGTATTCACAGCGCGCTCGCTGGACGTGGATGTCGTGCTGGATCTGATGATTCACGACCTCGACATTGTGCTCTCGTTCGTGAATTCGCCGGTCAGGGAAATCCGGGCGGTCGGGTTGCCCATTCTTTCTGGTAAGGTGGACATCGCGAACGTACGGCTCGAATTCGAGTCCGGGTGCGTGGCTAACTTTACCGCCAGCCGCGTCTCCACCGAGCGTGTCCGCAAGCTGCGTTTTTTTCAACCCAAGCAGTACGTGTCTCTGGACTACGGGCGGCAGGATGTGCTCGTATTCAGCGTCGGCCAGGACGATCCTTCGGGAACTCCTTCGGTGAATCCACAAATCCAGATGACAAAACCTCCGACCACCGGAGAAGAGCCTCTGCACGCAGAGCTGAAATCGTTCCTCGAATCGGTGCAACGGCATTCGCCGCCTATGGTGACTCTCGACGACGGACGCCGCGCGTTGGCCGTCGCCCTCGACATCGTCGCGGCCATCAACGAGCACGGACGAAAAGTCGATTTGGAACGTCTGCACGTCTGATTTTGGCTTCCGAGTGTCAAGTTTTGTAAACGAAGAACAGGCAAATTGATGATCTGGATGCAAATCCCCAGGTACTTTCACTTTCAGCCTTCGCGGATTCGCCAGAAGATGCGAAAATAAAGACACTGGGCCGCGGACGCCAGCAAATTCGTGACAGCATGCTTGAACCAATCAGGCACTGGGGGCATTTTGTGCTCTTACAACTAATGCATTGCGGCTCGTGTCTAACCAGCAGGTAAAGCAGTTCGATGTCAACTACGCAAATCCCGCCAGCCAATCCGGCTCCCTCGACGCCTCCGGCGCGACCTCCCGAGGGCGGAGATTTGTACGATGCGCGGTACTGGGAATCTGCTTATCGCGAAATACTGGAAGCGCCTGCTCTGATCATCAAGCTGCAGGATGATCTTTCGCAGGCTCGCCGGCGCGAAGCTTTCTGGATTTCGGTATGCGTGCACTTAGTGGTTGTTCTGCTCCTGTGGAACTCGCAGAAACTGGCAGGGTTCATGCCCCGGCAAGCGGTGGTGGTCGTCAGCCCGGAGTCGAACCAGAAGGACCTCACGTATCTCGAATTGCCGCCTGACGAACAGAAGGTGACCAAACGTCCGGACACAAACATTATTTCCGATAAGGACCGCGTAGCGACTTCGCATGCGCCGCAGTTGAATCGTCAGGAACTCAAAAAGATTCTCGACGCGTCACGCCCCGGCAGACCGGGTCCGAGCGGACCGCCGACTCCGCAACCAGATTCAGCGCCTCCGGCTGCGGCGGCGGCGCAGAACCCCACGCCGCAGCCGTCAGCGCCACCACCGCCAGCGCCGCCTCAGATCGCAAAACTGCAGACGCAACCGCCAGCTGAGTCCGCCAAGGCCGCCTTTGGCGGAGGGGCATTGTCCGCGGGTTCAGCCATCGAGCAGGCCGCGCGGGCGGCGGCGGCGAATCGCGGAGGATACGGCGGTGACGGAGGAAACTATGGACTCGGTATGGGCAAAAAGCCCACGGCCGCGATGGGACCGCTGGAAGTCCTCACCGACACCATGGGCGTCGATTTCGGCCCCTATCTGCAACGAGTCCTGCACGATGTGCGAGTCAATTGGTACAACCTGATTCCTGAATCGGCGCGGGCGCCGCTGATGAAGAAAGGCAAAGTGACCATCGAATTTGCCATTCTCAAAGATGGCACGGTCGCTGGAATGAGGTTGGTCTCGACCTCGGGCGATGTGGCTCTCGACCGTGGTGCTTGGGGCGGCATCACCGCTTCTAATCCGTTCCCACCCTTGCCCACCGAGTTCGGCGGTCAGTTCCTCGGATTGCGATTCGCTTTTTATTACAACCCCGACAGGTCGGACCTGCCGTAGTCGGCTTCACGACTTCTGCAGCCGTATCGAACCGTCTCCCGTGTGAACGGTGAGCAGATTCCCGCCGCCATTGATCTTTCCATGAATGTTTTTCTCGCCCAGACGTCCTTCGACGGCCAGCGGAATGTCTGCTTCAATGTGCCCATCACTGGTATGAAGATCTACATCGGCGGCAAAGTTGGCGGGCAATTCAAGGGTGACACTTCCATCGCCGGTACGAACATTCCAACTCGACGTCATGGTCGAACCCGAGAGCGCGCGAGCCTCGATGCGCCCGTCCCCGGTAGTGAGTTCTAGCGCGTCGAATCTTCCAGCTGCAGTGATGTGACCGTCTCCCGCGCGTGCCCGCAACGTGCCATCGACTGACTCGATCTCCTGATGACCGTCTCCGGTTTGCAGGTCCATCTGCCCTTTGAAATTCGCCAGCTGGATTGTGCCGTCTCCGGTATGCAGGTTCACTCGTCCTTCGCGCGGCATATGGATTTCGACCTCGACCCGGTAGTTGTGCATGTTGAAAGTAATGATGTGGACATCGTGCGGAAAATGAACTTGGAGTTCAACCGAGTCTCCGGACTGGTGTTCTTCAATCTTGAGGCCGTGCTCGCCAATCTTGTAATGCTCGGACGTCACCCGAGCTTCAATGGTCTTTTGGTCCCAGGTATCCACGTGAATGTTGGCATCGGACGTTGCGACGCGAAGGTCGGGCGTTCCTGTAATCGTGTAGGTCTTCGCCCACTGATCCGCACGAGCCAACGGAGCGACTACCAAACAAATCCCCAATGCAACCAAGGCAAAACGTTTCATAGATTTTCTCCTGGGGCCGAGTGGACACACTCTCTCACCGCGGCATTAGACGTTGATACGCGGCGCTGGTCACCAAGGTTCCGTAAAACTCAGAAGCTGCAAAGGCGTCAAATCTTCTTGGGAAACGCCTTCCTATCTGGCGCTACAATAGTGCTATGCCTGCGTCGGCTCCAAAACGACAGCCGGACACCCATTTGCCGGAACACCCCTCATCAGGACACCATCGCACACCGCAAATCTACACCTTGGAAGCGACCGGCCTACTGGTGATTGCGACGCTGATCCTGATCCTCACCCTCGTCCGCTATTGGCATCACTTTGCCTGGGGCGTGCGCTGAAAGTGGTTCCCGATCCGTTGCTGGTTGTGGTGTTAGGTCCGACCGCCAGCGGGAAGACGGCGCTAGCCGTGGCCCTCGCAGAGCGTTTTCATGGCGAAGTGGTGAATTGCGATTCGGTTGCGATGTATCGCGAGTTCGAGATCGGAACCGCGAAGCCAAGTACCGACGAGCGAGCCCGTGTTTCCCATCATCTGCTCGACTGTGTGGACCCCACAGGCTACATCACCGCCGGCGGGTACGCGCATTTAGCGCGGCAGGCTCTAGCGGAAATTAAATCCCGGCAGAACTTGCCGGTTGTGGTTGGAGGTACGGGGCTCTATCTTCGCGCTCTGCTGGATGGTCTCTTTCCCGGTCCCAAGCGTTCAGAGGAACTGCGCGAACGGCTGCGGCGGCGCGCAGAACAAAACGGTGCGGATTACCTGCACCGCGTGTTGCGCCGTCTTGATCCCAATGCCGCCGCAAAGATCCACCCGAATGATGTCCCCAAGCTCATCCGGGCGATTGAGATCTGTCTCGCCTCCCAGCAAAGGATGACCGAAATGTGGAAGCAAGGCCGTGATCCGTTAATGGGTTTCCGAATCTTACGTCTGGGTCTGAACCCCGACCGCGAAGCGCTCTACTCCCGCATCAACGAGCGCGCGCAACAAATGTTCAACTCGGGACTGGTCGAAGAAACAAAACATCTGCTTACAAAATACGGTGACGCTGCCGGACCGCTGGCTTCACTGGGATACAAGCAGGCCGTGCAACTTCTACGCAACGAAATCGATCTCAAGAGTGCTTTGCAAGCGGCGCAGCAGGCTCATCGCAACTACGCCAAGCGACAGATCACCTGGTTCCGTCGCGAACCGGGAGTCGCGTGGCTTGCGGGGTTTGGCGACGATCCAGCGATTCAGCAAAAAGCCGCAGCGCTGGCTGTAGAGACGTAGCTAAGCTAGCTACGTCTCTGCAGCTTCGAGCTTCTCGGCAATCTCCAGCAGCTTGGTAACGCTATTCCAGTTCCTTCCGGTTCCAGATGTCTTCAGCTTCGTCTCGATCGCGACCCACGAAATCTTCGGGCGCGCCATGCCATTGGGAAAATAGATGTAAACCTCGCGACCGTCAATGTGCACTTCCTCCGGTTCTGTGTTGATCTTGAGCACCAGTTCCAGAGCTTCCGCGGCAGGATTGCTGGCGAGGAAGGTAACCAGCAGTTTGCTGGGATCGATTCCGCGCCGACTTCGAAACGGATTTCTTGCAATCACGTCCCTGAGTTCTGGAGCCGTGCGGACGATGACGGTGGTGCGAAAACCAAAGCTCCGTTCAATACCGTTCTCGACCTACCTGGCTAATGCGACCAGGTCCCGCTGCTTAGTCCGGAAAACGACGTTGCCGCTTTGTACGTAGGTCTGCGGGTCGCGGAATCCGAGGGATTCGTAAAGTGCGCGGAGGGCCTCCATCTTGACTCTGTTGTGGCTTGCAAGATTTACGCCACGAAGCATGGACACGATCACAGCCATCGCGAGTCCAGTATATCCGCCGGTCTGAACGATTTGCTGTTCGTCACTGCGGCCCATGCAGCGTTGAACGGTCCACGCATGCTCGGGCACGCTCTAGGAGCAGATCGCGCTCGCGTGCGTTGCGCGTTAGCGATGCCGCGCGCTCGAACTCCGCTCTGGCTTCGTCGAAGCGGCTTAACTTCTTGAGCAAATCGCCGCGGACGCTCGGCAACAGGTGGTATTTAGCAAGTGAGCCTTCCGCCGTCAGCGCATCAACCAGTTCAAGCCCCGCTTTTGGACCGAACGCCATCGCGACTGCGACCGCGCGATTCAACTCCACAACTGGAGACGGCGCGAGTTGGGCAAGTGCTGCGTAGAGCGTAACAATGCGAGGCCAGTCGGTTTCCTCCGGGGTGCGCGCGCGCGCATGACAAGCCGCGATCTCAGCCTGCGAAATATACGAGCCTCGCGCGTTGCTCAGCTTTTCTGCAAGCAGCTTTTCTGCCCGATCGAGCGCCGCGAGACCCCGACGGATCAAGAGTTGGTCCCAGTGCGCGCGGTTTTGCTCGAAGAGGAGGATTGGCTCTCCTGACGGACCAATACGCGCCCTGGAACGCGACGCCTGAATCTCCATGAGCGCGACCAATCCGTGAACTTCAGGCTCTTGCGGGGCAAGCTCGGCCAGGATGCGACCGAGCCGCAGCGCTTCTTCGCAGAGAGCAGGCCGCATCCAGTCATCACCCGTGGTCGCCGAGTAACCTTCATTGAAGATAAGGTAGATGACCGCCAGCACGGATGACAAACGGGCAGCCAGCTCATCTCCTCGCGGAACCTCGAAGGGAACGCGCTTTTCGGAGAGCGTGCGTTTGGATCGCACGATGCGCTGGGCGACGGTCGCCTCTGGGACGAGGAAGGCGCGCGCGATTTCCTCGGTCGTCAAACCTCCGAGCAAGCGGAGGGTCAGCGCAACCCGAGCTTCGGTTGAGAGCACGGGATGACATGAGATGAAGACGAGACGTAGCAGGTCATCGCCAAACTTGTCGTCGAGAGCTGAATCCAGATCTGGCACGGCCATCTTTTTCGCACCAAGCTCGCGAGCAAGCTCTTCGTGCTTGCGCTCGAGCCTCGTGTTTCGGCGGAAGTGATCAATGGCACGATGCTTGGCGGTGGCCATGAGCCAGGCGCCCGGGTTGTCCGGGACGCCCGACTCCGGCCATTGCTCAAGCGCGGCGACGAGAGCATCCTGCGCCAGGTCCTCGGCAAGGCCGACGTCACGCACGATGCGCGTGAGCCCAGCGATGAGCCTGGGTGACTCGATCCTCCAAACCGCGTCGATGGTGCGATGTATATCGGTAGCTGTCACTGCTACCGATCACAACATCTTTAGCTCGCTGGCGCAAGGCCGCCGCGCTATGCTGGTTTGCAAAAGTCTTCCGGCCCGAACATCTGACGAACCTCAGTCTCACCCTCCCAGCCGGGCCAGTGTTTCTTGTGCAGCTCCATGAATTGGACCGCTGATTCGATTGCCTCTTCCTTCGACTTCAACTCAAACTGCGCGTAGCCCCCGATAATTTCCTTAGCTTCAGTGAAAGGCCCGTCGATCACGGTCACCTTCCCGCCGGAAAGCCGGACGCGGGCGCCCTGCGCAGTCGGCGCGAGCCCGCCGTTCCCGAGCATCGTGCCGGCCTTGGCCTCCTCTTCGGCAGCCTTCGCAATAGCATCCATCAACGACTTCGGCGGAGGGCCCTGCTTTTCTGCATGTTTGACGATCATCATGAATCGCATCGTTATTTTTCCTTTATCAGTTTTTGGTTGGGGAGCCGAGCTTTCGGACGGTTTCGACCGGCCGGATCTGGGCTCTATCTATACGTCGAACGACGGTCAGCAAAATCGACACGAAGTTTTTTTCGCGCCGCAACTAGCGCTTCTTCGCGGCCACCTTGGCGCGCATTCGTTCCTCTCGCCTTTTTAGCTCTGGAGTCAACTCGGAACCGAAGTCCTCCGCCTCAAAGACCTGGCGAATCTCAACCTCGCCTCCCCCTTCATGGGGACAAGGGCAGCGCTTGACCCACTCGACGGCCTCTTCCATTGACCTTACCTGCCACAGCCAGTACCCCGCGATCAGCTCTTTCGTTTCGGCGAAAGGCCCGTCAATCACCGTCCGCTTCTCCCCCGAGAACCGGACCCGCTTGCCTCTCGAACTGGGCTGGAGCCCGTCGGCAGCGAGCAGCACGCCGGCTTTCACCAGTTCCTCGTTAAACTTCCCCATTTCGGCAAGCAGTTTTTCCTTCGGAAGAATGCCTGCCTCGGAGTCCTTGCTGGCCTTCACTATCACCATGACTCGCATTGTTGTCTCCCCTTCTCAGCTTAAGATAACTGCCCCTCTACTTTAACGTCGAACGCCCGGTAGTCAGATCGACAAGTCTATGATCTTTTTTCTGAACTGTGTTGACATTGTCCGTGACGGTATCCCGCGACAAAACGGTGCCGACCATCACCAGCAGCAGGGGCCAGGACGATACCAAGATGTGCCGCAAGGAAAGCTGCAGGAGATGCTGGTGATTGGCAGCATGGGCCGGCAAAACTTGCGAAACTGCCAGGATAAAGGCGGGCAAAACTCCCAGCGCCTCGGAACTGTTAGTGCCGAGAATGTGGCCCAACCAGGCAATTGCGCCGGCCAGGTTCTCATACAGAATAAACATCCCGAATCCGACGAGGGCTGCGCCTGCGATTGATTTAGTACTTCGAAAGTTTCTTCTTAGCCTCGTCATATCCGCCTCCGCTAGACCATCCTTCTTGGCTCTACTTACTAGTCGAACGAGGAGTCGCAAGATCGACAGGATCGGCAATTTTTTCGCAGTATCGGGTGAACATCAGGCGCGTTGGTTTTGCCGGTGAAGCTAATGGGAAAAACCCGGTGTCATGTTATCGTCTGCTCATGCTTCGACAGATTGGCTTCTGCTTGGTGCTCTTCTACGCCCTCGTCTGTTGTTCTCACGGCAAAGATAAGTACGAACAACCCGGCCCAGTTCATCTCGACCACGAGGGTGAGAAATGGGCGGAAAGAACCCTACACAAGCTTTCGACGGAAGAAAAGGTCGGCCAGTTATTCGTGGTCTGGGTGCGTGCCAAATTTCTAAACGTCGATAGCCCCGAGTATCTGCAGCTTCGCGACAGCATGCGCAAATACCATCTCGGCGGATTCACCATGACCGTGCCCTGGGACCCGCCGTTTCTATACCGCAGCCAGCCTTACGAAGCTGCCGAACTGCTCAACCGCTTCCAGCAGGATTCCAAGCTGCCGCTCGTGATCGCGGCTGATTTCGAGCGCGGAGTCACCATGCGCCTGCATGGCGCGACTGAATTTCCCCATGCCATGGCATTCGGAGCCGCGGGCAAATCAGAGTACGCCGAAGCCTTCGGACGCATCACGGCTCAAGAAGCTCGCGCCATCGGCGTGCACTGGAATTTCTTTCCCGATGCCGATGTCAACTCGAATCCTGCGAACCCCATTATCAATACCCGCTCGTTCGGCGAAGATCCCCAGCAGGTCGGCGATCTGGTAACCGCATACATCCGCGGAGCCCAAGCCAACGGAATGATGGCTACGGTCAAACACTTTCCCGGCCATGGCGACACTGCAACCGACTCTCATCTAGGTGTGGCTCAGGTGACCGGGGACATGGCACGCCTCAAATCTGTAGAGCTTCCGCCTTTTCAAAGAGCGATTGCCGCTGGAGTTGACTCGGTTATGGTGGCCCATGTTTCTATTCCCGCGCTCGACTCCGATCCCAACCATGTGGCCACGACTTCGCCCGCGATCGTGACCGGCCTGCTTAAGAACCAACTGGGTTTCAAGGGGATCGTCGTCACCGACGCCCTCGATATGGCCGGCCTCACTCGCCTTTACGGTGCGCACATTGGCCGTGCGGCGGTGGATGCCTTCAAGGCCGGCAATGACGTTCTGCTGATTCCCGCCGACCTCGACGCCTCCTACCGGGCCATGCTTGAAGCCGTGCACAGTGGCGAGATCTCCCCGGCGCAACTCAATGCCTCCGTCCTCAAAATATTGAAAGCAAAGGCCTCACTAGGCCTCTACAAAACGCGCTTGGTCAATATCGACGCTCTCTCTACCCTGGTGGGCAAGCCGGCGAACCTCGCTCTCGGCCAGAAAATCGCCGATGACTCCATCACCCTGGTGCGCGACAACGGCAAACTTTTGCCGCTGAAATCATCTGGAACCACCGAGACCGGTCTTCCGTATCAGAAGGTAGAAGAAGTGCGCGACCAGATGGTCGCCATAATCTTCTCCGACGATATGCGCACCGAAGCAGGACGCCCATTGGAGCGCCAGATCCGCGAGCGCGTGCCGGATGCCCACGTGATTTATGTGGACCCACGTATCGCATCTGCGATGACAGACGATGTGCTGAAAGCCGTGGACAACGCGCAATCCGTGATCGCCGCCGTATACGAAGTCCCGGTGCCCGGGAAAGTGATGAACGCCGCAAACGGTTTGACCAACTCGGTGGGCTTGTCGGACGCGAGCGGCGCTCTCTTGCAGAAAGTACTCGATCGCGCAGGCGAGAGAACTGCTGTGCTCGCCATGGGAAATCCCTACCTGGCGCAGGATTTCCCCGCAGTCCAAAATTATCTTTGCACCTTCTCCAATGCGACAGTTTCAGAAGTCAGCGCGGTAAAGGCGCTGTTTGGTGAGATTGCGATCCGGGGACATCTTCCCGTGAGCATCCCCAACATCGCGCAGCGCGGCGCTGGGATCGAGCGTCCCGCCGAGGCCGCGCAAGGAGGTTTTCAACATGCTCAATCCCAAATCACTGGCAACTAGCTGGCGCCTTTCGATCGTGGTGATGTTGGCGGCGCTCGCGCTCTTGCCCGCGTGCAGCGTCAGCGTGAAAGATCACGACAACCGTGGCACCAGTAAGGTTGACATCAACACCCCCGTAGGCGGAATCCACGTTGACGAGAATGCGGATGCCCGCGACACCGGCCTTCCTGTCTATCCCGGCGCCAGGTCGAAACCAAAAACCGATGACGGCGACAAGAAGAGCGCTAACGTCAATATGTCCGCTTTCGGCTATGGCTTGAAGGTTGTAGCCCTCGAGTACGTGTCGGATGATCCACCCGACAAAATCATCGCTTACTACCAGGACCAACTGAAAAAATACGGCCACGTGCTGCAATGCCACAGTAGCGGTATCAAGGCCGACCACGATGGTGGCAAGCTAAAGTGCGACTCTGACGATAGCGGTAAAAAGGTGGAACTGAAGGCTGGCACCGACGACAACCAGCACATCGTTGCCGTCGAACCCGAAGGCAAGGGTTCCGACTTCGCCATCGTGTGGCTGCGACTCCGCGGCAAGGAAGGCGACATCTAGGAGGATCGAATGTCTCACTCTGCAGCATGGTTCCAAACGATCTTCAACCGGCACCTTCCTCAACTGGCTCTGGCCGCCGCATTCGCGATGCTGTTGAGTCTGCCTGCGTTGAACACTCAAGGCCAGCAACCGGACAACGGCAAGAAGGATCCGAATCTCGACGTCCACAGCTCCGTCGGTGATTTGCACATGGGTAAAGACGCCGACGCCCGCAGCGCGGGGCTGCCGCTCTACCCCGGCGCTCACCTCAGGCCCGACGAACCGGACAGCGACGCCCTGAATTTTGGCGTCCTGACTGAGTCTTTCGGAGTGAAGTTGGTGATCGCGAAATACGGTTCCGACGATGCTCCCAATAAAGTCGTCGATTTCTATCGCGAGAAGCTGAAGAGATACGGCAAAGTTCTCGAATGCCACACCAGCGAGCGCAGCGGGAACGCCCACGCAGATGTGGACGACCAGAAAGAGCAACCCTCCAAACAGCTCAAATGCGAAGGCGATAACACCGGTCCGGTCACGGAACTGAAGGTAGGTACCGAAGACAACGAGCACGTAGTCGCGATCGAACCCAGCCACACCGGAAAAGGGACTATTTTTGCCCTGGTTTACATGCACAGCCGCGGCAAGCAAGGCGACATTTAAGGTTCGAGATTCAATGGAGCGACGGGCGTCCCCGCCCGTCGGCCATGCTCGCTCTTTCTTGCGAACCGCAAGCCTCTGCTGTACCTTGAAACTCAGTGGAACATCCCTGTTATAAGTGTGCCGCAAGCGTCGAAGACGGCACCGCGTTCTGTCCGCGATGCAGTGCCCCTCAGATTCGGGTCGCCGGAACCGCCCCGCTCGCGCCCACCGGGGCCACACCAGAAGTCGCGATCGAACAGTACGCAACCCATGCCCCGCTGCCGAGCGCTCTCGAATGGCCTGACGCGTTGTCCTCCGCCGGAATTGCCTTGCTGGTAGCGATTTTCATAATCGCCGTCAGCAAGTCTACCCCGCTGGGCATGTTTGCCGCCGGGTTTCTGTCTGTAGTGCTGTACCGCCGGCGCTGTCCTGCCACTCACATCACTGCCGGGATGGGAGCAAGGCTGGGCGCGCTCACTGGGGGGTTGGGTTTCGGCGTGCTCGCCGCCATTCTTGCGTTATGGACAGCCTTACGCTCCGGAAAAGAAATCCACGATGCCTTTCTGAATTACATTCGAGAAAACGCCGCCCACACCTCGGATCCGCGCATGCAACAGGTCATTGATCTCTTCAACACTCCCGATGGCTTTACTTTCATCATGGTCCTCAGCCTCATCTTGACTCTCGTAGGATTTCTGATTTTCTCCTCCCTCGGAGGCGCCGTCGGAGCATTCTTGCTGCACCGCAAAGATCGAATGTAGGCTCGCGGAAGGCGATGCTCGTGTGGGAACGGGCGTCCTCGCGTCTAAGCGGAGCAAAGCTCCGCAGCGCATTCTTCAGCCTGGGACGAAGCCTTCTACGAGCGAAACGCCGCATGTCGCGCCCCAGCTCGACGTTGCGCTTCCCGCGAAATCTTCCTCAACCACTTCAACTCCAACCGGAACTGCTGAATAATCAGGCTGACCATCCAGACGGCCTCATGGAAACGGTGGCCCACCTCTTTACGGATCGCGCGCAGTGCAGCTTCCTCGCGAGCCAACTCCTTCTCCAGGAATTCCCGCCGCCGTTCCACTTGCCTCTGAAATACACCCGGCCGCGCCTGCCATGAAAGTGCCATCCAGGTAAGGAACGGGGGTCGGTCGCGTTGCGTCGTCCAGCCTGCCCGCTCCAAAGCGTCGGCCAAGGCCGCCCGGCCTTTGGCAGCGGTGACAAACACCCGCCGCTCAGGTCCCGCCTCCGGCTCATCACTTTCCGCAGCCCGCACCAGCCCCAAGCGAGCTAGCTTTTCCAGTGAGTAATAAACCTGTGGCCGCGAAATGCCCGCCCAATCCCGCACTTGCCGGCGTTCCAGTTCCAGATTCGCTTCGTATCCGTGCATGGGACGTTCAGCCAGCAAACTCAACAGCACTAAGTCCGGAGTTGTAAGCGCACGCCTCTCAGCGGCCGCCATCGCGAGCCTTTCGTCTGCGACTCCAATACCACCATCTGCATTGTTCCACCGGCAAACGCGGATTCCGCGCCTGCGCCACGGCCGCGCGAAAAACATCCAGACAACAGATGTCTTGCGGCTGCCCCTTAATCCGGCACAGCTTCTCATAAAGTTTCTCCGGATTTCGCCGGGAAAGTTCCGCCACGCGGGCAACGCCAAGCAGCTCGAAATCACGCTGCATGGCCGGCCCGATCGAAACCAGGTCTCGCAATTTGCGTTCTTCAGTGGCCATCGAAGACTCCTTTGAAACAGGTTTTGCAAGGGAATGCTGTGGCAACGTCACGTCATACTCACGTCGTACACGTGGAAGGGGAGGGCATGTTCATGGAACGTCACGTCATTTGGGGAGAACACGTTATGTTCAAGGAAAGGGCACGGCTTCAGCCGTGCCGATAAGCCCCGCACAACGCGGGCATCAGCCCCTGAGGCCATGCTCCTCGTGTTCCCGTTCTTGAAGCCGTCTCTTGACATCAGCCGAACGAGCAGGTACAGTACTAGTCTAATCGAGACTAGCCTGGAAAGCAAGAACGACAATTAGGAATGTGCAGCTCATCACGGAGCTCTCGTTTTGTTCATTGTCGCGCCGTCGCGCAATTAAACAAATGAAAGGGGAACCTTATGACCGTAAGAAAACTGACACCGATACTCTTCGCGGAAGTAATCGAGCCCTGCCTGAAATTCTGGATGGAACGGCTGGGCTTCGAGAAGACCATCGATGTATCTGACGGCAACAAACTGAGCTTCGCAATCCTGCAAAAAGGTCCAGTCGAGTTGATGTACCAGACCTACGCCAGCGCCGAGAAAGATGTAACCACCGTTTCCGTGGACGTCCGCAAAGGCCCATCATTCCTCTACGTCGAGGTGGAGAGCCTGGACAAAATCATCAGCGCGGTAAAGGGAGTTGACGTTGCGATGCCCGTCCGCACTACGTTCTACGGCGCCAAAGAAATCGGCGTCAAGGATCCCGCCGGCCACGTAGTCATCTTTGCGCAGCTTGGCGTCGCGCCTCAACCCTGAAAGCACCCCACCCACCTTGCCCCGACCCGCCCGCTCCGCGTATGATGCAGCGTTCATGACTCCGCGAACGTCACCCCGCCAGCCCAACATCCGCGAGAAGGCGCAATTGATGTCCGCGTCCGAAATCGAACGCACGCTGGTGCGGTTGGTCCACGAAATCATCGAGAAAAATAACGGTGCAACCGGCCTCGGCCTGGTCGGAATACGTCGCCGCGGCGTATTCCTCGCGCAGCGGCTGGGACAAATGATCGGACGGATCGAGAAGACTCAGGTGCCCGTGGGAACACTTGATATCACCTTGTATCGTGACGATCTCTCGACCGTGGGAGCGGTGCCGGTAGTGCAGAAAACCGAGATGGAATTCCCTATCACGGGCAAAAACATAGTTCTGGTCGATGACGTCCTCTACACCGGACGCACCGTGCGGGCCGCCATGGATGCCCTCTTCAAGCAAGGGCGTCCCAACCAGGTCCAGCTCTGCGTACTGATCGATCGCGGCCATCGTGAGCTGCCTATCGAAGCCAGCTTCGTGGGCCGGAAAGTACAAACCACGCGGCAGGAGATCATTGAAGTCCAGCTGCGCGAAATCGATAATGCAGAAAAAGTCTTGATCGTCGAGAAAGATACGTAGGGGCGGCCGAGCAAAAGCTCGGCAGATTTACGTCAGGGCATCGCTTCGGTCAAGCCGTTTGAACGATTTCGGGCCTGTAGGCCAAAGATTCCAAGGAAAGCATGAACAAGGCCGCACGCGGTTCCCTGCTCAGCATTGAGCATCTCGAGGCAAAAGAGATTCTGAGCCTGCTCACGCTGGCGCGGCGGATGAATCCACTGAAGCCTCGCCCTTTGCTCCGGAATAAACGCGTGCTGCTTCTCTTCTATGAACCTTCGACCCGCACCCGCGCCTCCTTCGAAATCGCAGCCAAGTCCATGGGAGCCATGACCACACTCGTGCTCTCGAGTGGATCGAGCATCGAAAAGGGCGAGTCGTTGCTGGATACGGCCTACACACTGCGGGCCGTGGGCGCGGACGTCATGGTAGTTCGCCACCCGAACGCCGGCGCGCCACTGCTCATGGCAACTCACCTCGATGTTCCCGTCATCAATGCCGGCGACGGGATGCATGAGCACCCTACGCAGGCGCTGCTCGATGCCTACACTATCCTGCGCCACAGGAAAACCCTGACCGGGCTGCAGATGGCAATCGTAGGCGACATCTACCACAGCCGCGTCGCCCGCTCTGCAATTCACCTGCTCAGCAAATTCGGCGCCCGCATCACCCTCTGCGGACCGCCCGAGTTCTTGCCCGAAGTTGCAACCAGCCTGGCGCCCGGCCTGCACATCACCCGTACCGTGGAAGAAGCCGTGCGGGGCGCCGACGCCGTTATGGTTTTGCGGGTGCAAAAAGAACGCCTGGCGGGGACCAAATTGCGTCTGCAAGATTATATTTCCAGATACCAGCTAACCACAGCCCGCTTGAAACTGGCCAAGCGCGACGCGATCTTGATGCACCCCGGACCAATTATCCGTGGGCTGGAACTAACATGGGAAGTCGCGGATTGTCCGCAGTCCGTCATAGTTGAGGAAGTACATAACGGAGTGCCAGTGAGAATGGCGATCCTGGGCAAGGCCCTGGGCAAAGCTAACTAGGCTGCTTTTGGTCTTAGCAGGCTACGGAGAGACTTAGGTTTGGGGTGGCGCAGCGCTTTCCAGCGCTGCGGTACATGCTCCCAACCCCGTGAGGCTTCAGCCGCTGAGGAACATTGGAAAAATGAATGGCACACGATAAATCCAGAGCGGGCTCCCTCTTGATCAAAGGCGGTCGCGTCATTGACCCGGCCGCAAAGCTGGACGCATCCATGGACGTGCTCTTGCGCGATGGCCGCGTCGCTGAGATCGCAGCCCCAAACAAAATCCGCAGCAGCGCGGACAAAACCTTCGACGCCCGCGGCCTGATCGTCGCCCCCGGCTTCATTGATCTGCACGTCCACCTGCGCGAGCCTGGCCAGAGCTACAAAGAGAGCATCGCAACCGGAACGGCTGCTGCCGCTACCGGCGGCTTCACTTCCGTTTGCTGCATGCCGAACACCTCTCCAGTTGTCGATTCGCCCGAATGGGTCACTTGGATTCAGCAACCCGAGCGTGCAGCCGTGGTCAACGTGTTCCCAATCGCCGCTGCGACCCATGCCAGCAAGGGCGCCGTGCTTACTGATTTCGGAGCCTTGCAACGCGCCGGCGCAGTCGCAGTAAGCGACGACGGCCGTCCCATCCTTAGCGACACCGTGATGCGCGACACGCTGCGGGCGGCATCGGGACTCAACCTTCCCGTCATTCAGCACGCCGAGGACACGCGCATGACGGAAAACTGCTCGATGAACGAGGGACCGACCTCGTTCCGGCTGGGGCTGCGCGGTATGAAGACGGCTGCGGAAGCGTCCGTGGTCGAGCGCGACGTTCAACTGGCCCAGCAATTCACCGGAGCGCGGTTGCACGTGGCCCATCTTTCAACCGCCGATGCGCTGAAAGCAGTCAGGCGTGGCAAGCGCGGAAAAGCTCGCGTCACTTGCGAAGTCACGCCTCACCATTTCAGCCTGACCGATGCCAATGTTGGCGACTACAACTCCAACTTCAAAATGAATCCGCCGTTGCGTTCGAGGGCCGACCGCGAAGCCATTCTGGTGGCTCTCGCCGATGGCACCGTCGATGCCATTGCGACCGATCACGCCCCCCACGCGCCGCATGAAAAGATCATCGAATTCGAGCGTGCCATGTTCGGAGTCACCGGTCTGGAAACTGCTCTCGCGCTAGCCATCACTCGCCTGCATCGCGACCACAGGATTCCTCTGGTGAGAATCGTCGAACTCTTCACCGCAGGTCCCGCCCGCGTGGTCGACCTCAGGGGCCGGGGCACGCTCGCGCGCGGCGGCCACGCCGACGTAACAATTTTTGATCCCAAGAAACGCTGGACCTTTGAGGCCGCGAACTCCCGCTCGAAATCACACAACACTCCATTCGATGGCTGCCAGTTCATGGGGAAAGTTGTGGCGACGATTGTGAGCGGGAAGGTTGTGTATCGTGCCGCTTGAAGCTCCCTGCTCGCGTGGGGACGGGTAGCCTTCGCGAGCGAGCCTGATACATTTCGCGTTGATGGCACTCAATCAAATGTGTGAGCTGCGCTGTACGGCACACCTGACTTTCGCAACCGTGTCAAAAACTTTTCTTCGAAATTGCGCTTCTGGTGGTGCTCGGCTTGATGCCGGATGTATGCCTGTACGGCGTTTAGCAATGATGGGCTCACGCTGAAGGCACCATATCCCTTCTGCCATTCGAAGGCTATTTCACTCTCGCCGAGCCAGCGGGAGGAGTTGTCTTTCGGTTTCTGCACGGCTTCCGCCAGCGGCAACTTCGGGGGCAGGGCGATCGGCAGATGGATGTGGTTGGTTGTGCCACCTGCGGCGAGGACTTCGATGTCAAGATTTTTTGCAATGCCCAGCAGGTAAGCCCAGAGCCTTTCCCGGAGTTCCGGCGGAATTGTGTCACGGCGGTCTTTTGTGCTGAAAACGCAATGGCGGCGTAGGTTTGGGGCATGGTCGTAGAGGATATTCTGGGCTGCGGCAATTGTCTGTGGTGCCGATCACCGGCAAATCTGTGGAAATTGTGGGGTACCGTCGCTCCGCGACTCATTCCATCGTGCTCTCTCACCTAGGACTTACGTCCTAGGCTAATGAATGCCGTCGCCTTCGGCGACTGGGTACGGGTTCCGAATTGTGGGCAATCTTCAGCAATCGATACGCAGTGATGAAATGATTGCGAGCCGCTCCCATGGATCAGTCGCGGAGCGACGGAATTCACTAGCCCAGCACCTGAGTGCTGGGTCGGGATGCAACGATGAATCGAGTCCCGCCAGGGACGGCACGTGGGGATGCCGGGTGGTTTCTAGGTCGATTGGCGACCATGTTAGCCTAACCTTGTGGGGGTTCCCCCACAAAACCGGTTGAGTGGCGGCTCCTCCCCTCAAAGGGAGTCGCGGAGGAAAAAACGCTCCAGGCGGAGGTGACGTGCATGCCCCCGAAATCTTCTTCACACTAGTACATCGTCCGGTTAGTTGCTTATAGTATTTCGAGTTGGGCGGCGCCGACGGCGCCTTCTCGGCTTGTGCGGGTGCGTCGCTTGATATTCCTTCGTGGCCTCGATAATGCGCTGAAGTTTTTCCGGTCCTTTGGTCCATACGAACGGCCTGGGGTTTTGGTTGTTACGGGCAATGTAGTCCAACAGAAATTCCTTCAGCTGGCGCTTCGAAGTATGAACACTTTGTGACAAACCCTGCTTGCCCAGGATACTGAAGAAACATTCCACCATGTTGACCCAGGAAGCGTGGGTCGGGGTGTAATGGAAGCGCACGCGGGGATGCAGCTTCAGCCAGCGCTGCGCCGCTTGGTTTTTGTGGATGTTGAGATTGTCGAGAACCATGTGCAAGTCGTGTTCGGGGAAGGCTTCGACGACATCGTTGAGGAAGCGCAGGAAGTTGACCGAGGTGCGGCGTTGCTTGACGTGGGCCACCACTTGACCGCTCGCAATCTCCAGAGCCGCCAGCAAGGTCTGCGTACCGTGGCGAACATACTCGTTGGTCCAGCTGCGCGGTTTCTTGGCGCTCAAAGGCAGCAGTGGCTGCGTACGGTCCAGTGCCTGAATCCCCGTCTTTTCGTCGACACACAATACCAACGCATTTTCCGGGGGATTCAGATACAAGGCGACAATATCCAGCAGCTTGGTTTCAAAATCGGGATCTGGACTGAACGTAAAGGTACGAATTCGATGGGGCTGTAGGTTGGAAGCCACCAGGATCTGGTGCACTGTGCTGCGCGGCAGCTTTAAGTCCTGGGCCAAGGTTCGTACACTCCAGCGGCTGTAGTGTTCCGGTTGTTGGCAGGCTCGGTTCTGCACCCGCTGTATGATCTCCGGCCCATGTTTTAGCGGACGACCGGAACGGGGTGCATCTCGAAGACCCTCCAGCCCTTGGAGGGCAAAACCGCGGCGCCACTTACCGACGGTCACTTCCGGCATCTGCAGTTCGCTAGCGATTTGCTGATTGGTCTTGCCGGCAGCGGCCGCCAAAATAATCCGGCTTCGCTGTACCAAACCTTGCGAAGCCGAGGGCGATCGCAACAGTCGGCCCAGCGCGGCTTTCGTCGTAGGATCGAGCGAGACCGGAGGAGCCACTCTCGGCATGTTCCCACTGTAGTCGAAAATCGCAATAATGTAAATAACTATGTGGACGATGTACTAGAGTCTTGCGCTTTCCATGTGGCGTATCTCGTAATCGTTTTCGCGTGGCTTACCGCCACGTGAAAAAGGAAGTTCGACGACGCGACGACTGGTTGGCTGCGATGGGCCAACACGACTACCAAGGAAGTTTCCATGGCCCTTTTGTCTTTGGAGCGAGTGGAATTCAAAATCAAGCGTGAGGCGGGTTTGATGAAGAAGAAAGACCCGCGCCAGTACCACGCTCAAATCGAGCAAAACCTTTCCTCGGCCATCGAGCTTGTACGACGACACGAAAACGCGGTGGAGCTCGATGTCTCCGATGAACTGCGATTCGGCCTGCCCTCTCTTCCAATCCGCAGACGAAATGGCACTCCGGGACGAAAACCCAAAGGGGCCGGCAAAGGTCGAAGACGAACAAGCAGACCTTGACCGTCAATGGCCCACAATCCCCATCTTCTTTCCCACTCCCTTCAGCACCTCCAGCGCTTGTTGCAGTTCTTCTTTGGTGTGGGTGGCGGTCATGATGGTGCGGATTCGGGCTTTGCCTTCGGGGACTGTGGGGAAGGCGATGCCTGTGCCCATGACGCCTTCTTTGAAGAGTTCGCGGGAGAAATCCATGGTGAGTTTGCCGTCGCCGATAATTATTGGGGTGATCGGAGTCTCGCTGGCGGGCGTGGTCTGGCCTCCGATGTTGAAGCCTAGCAGGCCCAGTTCTTTTTTCCAGAAGCGCGTGTTCTCCCAGAGGTTCTCTATGCGCTCGGGTTCATTTTCCAAAACGTCGAAAGCTGCGATGCATGTGGCTGCGACTGAGGGTGGGTGCGAGGTCGAGAACAGGAATGGGCGCGCGCGGTGGTACAGAAAATCGATAAGGTCTCGGGTGCCGCAAACGTATCCGCCTAGCGCGCCGATGGCTTTGGAGAGGGTTCCTACTTGGATGTCCACGCGGCCGTGCATTTTGAAATGATCGATGGTGCCGCGTCCGTTGCGGCCGAGGACGCCGGAGGCGTGAGCATCGTCGACCATCATGATCGCACCGTACTTCTCGGCGAGTTCGCACAACGCTGGCAGAGGACCGAGGTCTCCGTCCATGGAAAAGACACCGTCGGTGATCAGCAGCTTTTTTCCAGGTTGGTCTTTAATGCTCGCCAATCTTTCTTCGGCCTGTGCCATGTTCTTGTGCTCGAATACGAGAATTTTGGCGCGCGATAAACGGGCGCCGTCGATGATAGAGGCGTGATTCAGTTGGTCGGAGATGATGAAATCGTCCTTGCCCAGCACAGCCGAAACCGTGCCTGCGTTGGCGGCGAATCCTGACTGGAAGACCACGCAGGCTTCGACGTTCTTGAAGCGCGCGATCCGCTCTTCGAGCTCGATGTGGATCTTCATGGTGCCGGCGACGGTGCGCACCGCGCCTGAACCAACTCCATACTTGCGTGTGGCTTCGAGGGCAGCCTCGCGGAGTTTGGGATGCGTGGTCAGGCCAAGATAATTGTTGGAGGCGATATTGATGACTCTCCTGCCGTCGAATGTGCAAAGCGGGGCTTGTTCGTCGTCGAGCACGCGGAGACGGAAGTGCGTGCCTTTGGCCTTGAGCTCGTCGAGTTGGTCGGTGAGATAAGAGAGCGGGTTCGCGCGCGTAGTAGCGGCTGTCATTTGATCCCCCAGTTCAAACGTATTAGTTTAATCGCATGGCTGGAGGAAAGAAATCGGGGCTGCGATGAATCCTGACGCGCACGCGGACCGCGCTGTTTCCGACTATCGAGAATTCCGCCCTCCCTTATCGCTTGCGAGACATCTAGTGTGCTCGTGGACACAGGCGATTGTCGGTCCAAGAGACGAATTCGCGCAGCGCGTGTTGCCCGACGGCTGCGTCGATATCGTTCTCATCAACGACGAAGCTCCGACGGTGATCGGGCCGTGGACCGAATCGTTTGTCGCTCGTCTCGCTCCCGGTACGATGATCATCGGCGCACGCTTCCGCCCCGGCCTCGCGGCGGGCTTGCTAGGCCTGCCTGCCTCTGTGCTGCTGAACCAGTCGGTGCCGCTTGGCGATGTGTGGGATAGGGCAGCGAGCGCCCGGTTTGAGCGAATGGCTGAAGAGCGAAGTCTGGCGGCGCGAAGGTCGGCGATGGAAGTTGCACTGGTCGAGCAACTGGCGCACGCTGACCCGGCGGGCCAAGTGACTAGCACCGCCATCCACTGGCTCGCCCAGCATCCGCATGGCCGAATTGAGCAGCTCAGTCAGTGGATCGGATTCAGCAGCCGACAGGTCCAGCGCCGGTTTACCACGGCGGTCGGCTATGGTCCGAAGATGTTTCAGTCGGTGTTGCGTTTCCAGGCCTGCTGAATCTCGCAGGCCGCACAAGTGTGCCGTGGAATCTGGCTCAGTTTTCGGCCGACGCAGGCTACGCCGATCCGGCGCATATGACCCGCGAGGTCCAGCGGTTTTCAGGCAGTCCGCCGACTGTGCTGCTTCGATCGGCGCATTGCGCTTAGCAATTGTCGGATCTTGTCAAGCCAACCCGCGACGGGAATCGATAGCCAGAACGCTCTGGAAAAAGTGGGCTGTGTTTACCGCTGCGGCTGACGCCGTGGGCTGCACTCTTACGCCGCTTCGCGGCTACGGACTCATAGTTTTGTTCTGCCGTGTCGTCGAAATTCTAGTTTTGACGCACACTGAAAGCGCTGTGCCACCCAGAACCAAGTTTCTCCGTCAGCCTGCCAGGCTCTTTGTCCGATTTATTCAAGACTCACCCTGGCACTCCAATCTATCTTAGGAAAGATGATGACTCGACGAGAATTGTTGGCGGGCTTGGCCGTTAGCGGAGTGCTACCGCTTTCAGGGCTAGGAGGGAATAGGAGCATGAGAGAAATGGGAGACATCAAAGTTTTGTTCGTTGCCGGATTTGGTCCCATCGTTCACGATACGACGGCGAGCCGAAAGCTTTACCAAAATACCTTCGACATTCCCTTCAAAGAGGAAAAAGACGGCTATCTTCACACCGAAGCTCTGCATGGAGTAAAGAGTTTTGCTCTGTGGCCACTCTCGCAGGCGGCGCAATCGTGTTTCGGCACAGACTCCTGGCCCGGCGAGATCCCGGTCCCGCAAGCTTGGCTTGAGTTTGATGTTGACAGCGTTGAGCAGGCAACAGCGGAGCTTGAGTCGCGAGGCCATCGAATGCTCATCCAGGCCAAGAAAGAGCCGTGGGGTCAGACTGTAAGCCGTTTTATTGGGCCTGAAGGATTCTTGATCGGGATTACCTTCACTCCATGGATACGAGAGAAAAAATAGTGCTTAGATCTCTCCTCCGGTCGTGCTTTGTCGTTTCTCTGGAATCCGGGTAGGAGCAACTTGTGCGGACAACCCCTCGCGCGTGGTGCCTGGCAATTGGTCTGGTAACGGCAGCGGCTGGATGGTCGGCGAACCTTCCAAACGATCCGCCCGATCCTAGCCGCACACCGAGGTTGGTGAACACCTGTTATTACAAACAATGTGAAACAACTTGTGGAGTTCTACGAGCCCGTCCTGGGGCAAAAAGCAACGAGGTCGGGTGAAGACTACGCCGAGTTTCCAACGGGCGTAGGAGTGCTGGCGATTTTCTCGGCGGAGGCTCAAGAAAAGTAAATTCCAGGTTCGGCCGAAGCGGCGAAGAACAAAAGCGTGATCCTGGAATTCCGAGTCGCAGACGTCGATCAAGCGTACCGGAGACTCCAGAGCCTTGTGAAAACATGGGTCAAGCCTCCAACTACGCAGCCATGGGGTACTCGTTCGATTTATTTTCGTGACCCCGACGGAAATCTGGTCGATTTTTATATGCCAATCAAGAGTCCGGGCGGGCGGGAAACGAAGTACAGGTCAATCCCGATGACCCGGTGATCTGGTGGAGTCGTATATCCTCAGCAGGCGCGCAACGCCACCGTCCAGTGTGTTCACGCTGGGATCGCCGGGGCGATAGCGGACCCGCAAGGGGTCACGGATATGAAGTTTCCGCCGAGCACTGGCTATTCTCCTGACTGAGCAGAATGCGGGCACCCCAGAAGCATTCGCCTGTATATGGTCCGTCGTCGCCAACTGAAAACTCGTAAGCAACCGCGAGTCGGGCTGTGTCCGAGTTCCGATCGTGTCTCATCCGTTCAATGTCCACGGCTGTGACCTCACCTTCGGCTACTGGCCATCGCCAGGACCACAATAGTGAGATCGCGTCATACAAGTCGTTAAACATGTTTCAGTCCTGGCTGGACGTCGACAGTTGGGCCAAAGTGTCGAGATCCGGGACTTCAAGGTCTGGCGTGCCAGCGGCTGCCGTGGCCGCTCCGGCGCCGGAGCGGGGCGAAGGGCGGTTCACCCAGACCGTCGCGATGCCCAACGATTGCGCTGGAATCACGTCGTGATAGATGCTTTGGCCGATGTGAAGCCAGCGCTCGCGGCTCACGCGGATGCGTTCTTCCGCTAGTTCGAACATTCTTATGCACGGTTTGTAGCATTGGGCCTGCTGGGCGGTGATTACGTGGTCGAAGACTACTCCGAGCTTGGGCGCAGTGGAAGCGAAGAGATCGTCGTCCACGTTGGAGATCACCGCGAGTTGGTAGCGGCTCTTGAGTTTGCGCAGGGCTTCGACCGTGTCAGGAAAAGGTTGCCAGTTCGCCAGGGATTCGGGTAGTGAACGCACTTCAGCGTCGGTTGGCGAAAATCCGAGACGTTCGCCGAAGCCACGGACCACGGATTGCAGGACATCCCGGTAGCGCAGAAATTCTCCTTTTTTCGCCGAGGCTTCTGCTGAGGCTTCCAGTTCGGAATACGACTCCAGAAGGGCGGAGTCCGAAATCTTCTTGCCATGCGCGGCGAGGATTGGGCGAAGGGCGGAGAAGATACCGGTTTCCCAGTCGATCATGGTGCCGTAGCAGTCGAAGGTCAGGACTTTGAAGCGGGTCAGGTCGAGCATGGGAGATCGGGAAAATCAGTTCTCAGTTCGCGGTTCTCGGGTCTCAAAGGACCTACCGCTCCTTGATTTCGAGCGGCTGTGCCTCGGTTGCCGGCTCCGTGGCCGGCACTTCCAACTCAGGCAATGTGGGTGCAGCGGCGTTTGAATTCGCGGCCACCACGACGGGCTTCTTCTCCAAAAATTTTGCTGAGTTCAACAGCGGGCGGCTTAGAGACGAGTTGTAGCCAGTCCACGGGCCCTCGGAACCGGCTTCGCGTTCGAAGTGGGCACGCATGCTTTCCATCTTGGAATCGAGGTTGTCGAGGTAGTGCAACATCAGGGCTTCGGGGAACATTGGTAACTTGGGCGAGCCGAATTCATATTCTCCGTGATGGCTGATGATGAGGTGTTCAACAAGGATTTTGAGTTCGGGAGGAAAGTCGGGGATCCCGGCAAGTTTGGCTTGCAGCATTTCCAGTTCGATGATCATGTGGCCAAGCAGCTGGCCGCGTGTGGTGTAAGAGAAGGAGCGGTTGTAAGTGAGTTCGTGAATCTTGCCGATGTCGTGCAGGAAAGCACCGGTGAGAAGCAGATCACGATTGATCTGGGGATAGTTCTGGCACATGAGGTCGCAGGAGCGGCAGAGCGAGACCACGTGATCGAGAAGTCCTCCAATGTAGGCGTGGTGCAGAGTCTTGGCGGCTGGGGCGTTGCGGTAAGCCTCGGCAATCTCCGGGTCAGCCATGAAGGCTTCCACCAACGCTTTGAGATGGGAATCCCGAAAGGAAGCGACGAAGGCCGCCAGGGTCTGCCACAGCTCACCGATATCCTTGGTGGTCTTGGGCAAGTAATCGGAGAAGTCGATCTCCGAGTCGCCCAGACGGCGCAGCTTGTGAACGGTGATCTGGAAGCGGTTCTTGTATTTGTTGAGTAGACCTTTGACCTTGAGGAAGTCGTCCTGCTCGAAGGCGTCGATCGCGTCCTCGACGTTGTCCCACATCTTGGCTTCGACCTGGCCGGTGCGATCACCCAGGATCAGCGCCAGATAGGGCTCTCCGGTCTTCTTCGGCTTGACCTGCTTGGAGACGACCACAAAACTCGAGGTGATGACCTTGTTTTCGTGGTGAGAGCAATCGGACAGGAAGAATTCCTTCATGCGGTTCAGGCCAAGCTTAACCTAAAATAGGCCCAATTTTTTCTTCTTTTTGAGTTCCTTGGCGTTGGGATCTTTGGCCGCGGTTTCTACAGGCTTGGTCTGGTTGGGGCTGGCGCCAGAGTCTTCGTAGCCGGGGTAGACGTCAATATATGCATCCTCGCGCAGTTTGGTGAGATATTCGCGTAGCGCGGGCTGCAATTTCTTCATGTAAAGCGCGTCCTGGATTCGCGGCTCCACTTCGCTGAAGGGTGGAACACCGGCGTTGTGGTGCTCGACGACCTTAACAATGATGAACCCTTGCCGGGTTTGGATTACGTCCGATACATCACCGACTTTCATGTCGAAAGTCTTGTCCTCGATTTGCTTGGCCAGGGTGCCGCGCTTGAATTCGCCCAAATCGCCACCCTGGGCGGCGGTGGGGCCATCGGAGTTTTTCTTGGCGATATCCTCGAACTTGGCGCCTTTGCGGATCTGGGCGAGCAGGTCGTCCGCTTTCGCTTGCGCGGCTTTCACGCGCTGCGCTTCATCGGCGGAGTCATTCGGCTTGGCTTCGGTGGAGACCAGGATCTCGCTCAAGCGAATGGTCTCCGGTTGCTCCATGTCGGCCTTGTGTTCCTCGTAAAACTTCTGTTCATCTCCTTTGTCGATGACCAGCCTTGAGCCAACTTCTTTGCCGATGACTTGCTGGGTGATGATCTGATTGCGCATGTTCTGTTTGAAATCTTCGAAAGAAATTCCCTGCGATTGGGCGGCTTTTTCCAGTTCCTCCATGCTGTCGAGTTTCATGTCCTTGCGCATCTCGTCCAGCTTCTTGATGACTTCGGTATCTGCCGTGATGCCCAGGTCTTTGCCCTTTTGCAGCAGCAATTGCTGATCAATCAGGTCGCGCAGCACGTCCTTATCGTGATCGGCGACGAACTTATCCGCGTTGACCGGTTCTTGCTGCTGGGCTTCCTTCTTCAATTCTTCTTTGCTGTGCAGGTATTCGCTATGGGTGATGATCTGGTTGTTGACGCGTGCGACAATCGATTCGATCACCTCGTCGTCCGCCTTGAGAATGACCGACAAAGCAGCGACTGAAACCAGGAGGAAGCAAGGGAGAAGTTTTCGCATAAGAATTCCGCAGGCGAACCACGTCCAGGAGTGCCGGGGCTCACCAGCTTCGTAAATTGTAACTCCGGATGTCTGCCCGCGGCTAGCGCATCTCCTGCTATGATAAACGGTTTTCGCCCCGCATCAGCGGCGACCTCGGCATGGGAGGGGAAGGAATGAAACTCACCGCCCGTATTCTTATACTTTTGGGAGTGACGAGTCTTTCAGTGAGAGCACAGAAGAGTGAAGTCCTACCGGACCTGGCGCAACTGGAACGGATGGCAAGCCGTTTCGCGCCGACGCCCCTCAGGGTGGATACCTCAAAGCTTTCCTCGGGCGATCGCCAGGCACTGGTAAAGCTGATTGAAGCGGCGCGGATCCTGAACGACGTCTTCATGCAGCAAATGTGGGACGGCAACCTCGCTCTGTATGGCCAGTTGCAGAGGGACACTACGCCGGTGGGCAAGGCACGCCTGCACTATTTCTGGATCAACAAGGGACCCTGGTCTGACGTGGATGACTACAAGGCGTTCTTGCCGGGAGTTCCTCCGCGTAAACCGCTGGGAGCGAACTTCTATCCTGAGAGCATGACGAAGGAAGCCTTTGAGAGCTGGGTTGCGCAGCTGCCGCCAAAAGAGCAGGAACAGGCGAAAAGCTTTTTCACCGTGATTCGTTGGAGGGACAATAGCAAGCCTCCCAACAATCTTCTGGCGGTTCCGTACAGCCAGGAGTATGCCGACGGCCTTACGAAGGCGGCGAACGTGCTTCGCGAAGCGGCCGGGTTGACCGACAATGCGTCGTTGAAGAAATTCCTTAATCTGCGGGCGGACGCTTTTCTTTCCAACGATTATTACGAAAGCGATATGGCGTGGATGGACCTGGACGCGCCGCTCGACATCACGATTGGTCCATACGAAACCTACAACGACGAACTTTTTGGCTACAAAGCGGCTTTCGAGGCTTATGTAAACCTGCGCGACGACGATGAGACTGCCAAGCTTTCGGTTTTCACCCGGCATCTGCAGGAGATCG
The DNA here is from genome assembly GCA_963796095.1 of uncultured Acidobacteriota bacterium. Classification (GTDB taxonomy): domain Bacteria; phylum Acidobacteriota; class Terriglobia; order Terriglobales; family Acidobacteriaceae; genus JABDBE01. The sequence continues at coordinate 734,578 of CAWCKL010000042.1, read as the reverse complement.
AAAACAATTTGCCCATCGATCCGCAGTATCGCAACCCCAAGCTGGGGGCGGCGGCGCCGATTCGAGTAGTAGACGAGATCCTCAGCGCGGGGGATGGCGCTCACGGGGTGCAGACTGCTGCCTATAATCTGCCCAACGACGATCGTGTGGTACAGCAGAAGGGCAGCAAGCGAGTGATGCTCAAGAATGTGCAGGAAGCAAAATTTCGCAGCGTGCTGCTACCCATTGCACGGCGGACGTTGTCCCAGTCGGCGATGGTCGATGTGAGTTTCGAACCGTTCTTTACGCACATTCTGGCGCATGAGTTGATGCATGGGCTGGGACCCCATCAGATCAAAGTTCAGGGGCGCGACACTACACCGCGCGAAGAGCTGAAGGAGTTGTACAGCGCCATTGAGGAGCCGAAAGCCGACGTGACCGGGCTGTTCGCGCTGCAATACATGATGGACCACGCCAAGGAAATGGGGTTGGGCAAGGCGCTGGCCTCCGATGAGGCTGCGCAGCGGCAACTTTATACGACCTATCTGGCTTCCGCTTTTCGTAGTCTGCGTTTCGGCTTGAACGATTCCCACGGCAAGGGGATGGCGATCCAGTTCAATTACCTGACGGATAAAGGCGCGTTTGTACAGCACCCGGACGGCACGTTTTCAGTGGACATGTCGAAGATAAAAACTGCGATCGCGGAACTCGACCATGATCTTCTGACCATCGAGGCTGAGGGCGATTACGCAGGTGCGAAAAAGATGCTGGACGAACTTGGTGTCGTGCGCCCTACGTTGCGGAAGGCGCTGGATGGTCTGCAGGGGATCCCGACTGACATTGAGCCCATCTTCGTGACGGCCGATGAACTGGCGCCCATTGTGAAGAGGCCGCCGAATGCAGGACCGGCGCGGAAGAAGGCGCGGAGCAAATAGCAGGCTGCGTCGTCGAGCGTAGACGGCTTAAGGGTAGATCGGCTTCCTATGGAAAAAGAAACGGCACGCATCGAAGCGTTTTCGGATGGCGTGTTCGCGATTGCCATCACCTTATTGATCCTGGAAATCAAGATCCCAGCTGCCGGGAGCGGAGAACTCTCGGTGCAACTTCTCCGCCAGTGGCCCTCTTATTTTGCATTTGTCTTCAGCTTCGCCTTTATCGGGATCATGTGGATCAATCACCATCGCTTGTTCACCCACATTAAGCGGTCGAACAATGCGCTGCTGTTCTTGAACCTTTTGCTTTTACTGGGTGTGACCGTGGTTCCGTTTCCCACCGCTGTACTGGCGCAACATCTTGGCCAAAGCGACCAGCGGGCGGCAGCTATTCTGTATCACGGAACGTACTTCGTCATCGCGGTCTTCTTCAACCTCTTGTGGAGCTATGCAAACCGCAACCTGCTGGGGGAGAACGTAGATGTCTCCACCGCTGACAAAATCTCAGCCAGGTACGCTGTCGGCCCGATACTTTACCTGGCCTGCATTGCCCTGGCACGGGTCAACGTACCTGTGAGTTTGCTCCTGAATGTTGCGTTGGCGGTATTTTTTGCGCTGCCTCTACCGCGCGCATGGCGCGCGGCAAACAAGTAGTTCGTCCTCCTTCCACGACCGAAGTTAGACGAGCATTGTTCGCGGCGCTTGCCGTGTCCTACGTCTTGTCCTATTTCTTGTCTGGGCCCTTGTCCTGATCCTTATCCTTGGGCTGGATCGAGAGCAGTTCCACTTCAAAAATGAGGGTGGCATTAGGGCCAATGTCGGGGCCCTGTCCCCGTTCGCCGTAAGCCAAATCGGAAGGAACGACGAGTTGCCACTTGGACCCGACGGGCATGAGTTGAAGGGCTTCCGTCCAGCCCTTGATCACTCCGCTGACCGGAAACGTTGCGGGCTGGCCGCGCTTGTAGGAGCTGTCAAATTCCTTGCCGTCGATAAGCGTGCCTCGATAGTTGCAGGCCACGGCGTCGCCAGTAGTGGGCTTTGGTCCTGTACCGACGGTTAGAACCTTATACTCGAGTCCGCTGGGCAGCGTGACCACGCCTTCTTTTGTCTTATTCGCCGCCAGGAACGCGTCGCCTTCCTTCTTGTTTGTCTCAGCGGCCTGTTGCATCTTCTCCTGCTGCTTTTTCCGCATGTCGTTCTGGAGGTCGGTGAGGGTAGCGCGCGCTTCGTCTTCCGAAAGCAGCGTTTTGCCACCGGACAGGGCGTCCTGCAATCCCTGAGCCATGACTTTCGGGTCAACATCCACGGATTGTCTATGCAGGGTCGTTCCGATGTTCATCCCAATGGCGTAGCTGACTTTATCTTTTTGCGTTTTGAGAGCGGAATCAGTCTGGCTTCCGGCTGCAGGAGGCTGTTGGGTCGTTGCCGCGGGAGTCTGCTGCGCCAGGACATTCCCCAGCAGCAGGGTGACAGCGGCGATTACAAGCGTGGTGAAAGATTTTTGCATTAAAGTATTGTGACACCGACCACCGGGCTAGGCAAACCGGTAGTTCACGGCGTAACCAGAGGAAACTGAGTAAGCGGATCAAACGGTCGGGTTGTTCGAGCCAGGGCGAGCGCGGTTACGTCGTTGTGGGTCGGCGCAGTGCCCGTAAACTGCTGCATCTGGTTAAGGACGGACACGCAGAGTTCTTTCGCGCTTGCCCCGTTGGATTGCTGAAGGGTTTTTTTCACCCGTTCCAATCCAAACTCTTCGTGTTTGGACCTCGCTTCGACAATCCCACGCGATGCCAGTAGAAGAACGGCGCCCGGCTCGAGAGCGACCATGGGAGCATTCGAGACCATGTGGGAAAACAGTCCCAAAGGCAAGCCAGTAGCGGGAAGCTCAGTAACGCCGGTGCGATCGCGCGCTAGTCCGGGAGTATGGCCGGAGTTGAAGTAACAAACGATGCCCAGACTTTCATCGTAGCAGCCGGCAAACGCAGGGCAGGAGCGGACCCCGCCGGCGGCCTTCAAGATAGCTTGGTTCAATTGCAGGCACAACTCCATCATGTTATCGGCTTCATTGACGTCCTTGCGCGCGAATAGCTCAGTTCCGGCGGTTCGGAAAGTGCGCTGGGCGGCCGAAACGATGGCGCGAGTGTCCTCCAGACCGCCGGCGACATCGAGCAGGCCAAACAGTACGCGGTTGGGACCTACCCGAATGAAATCGTAGAAATCGCCCGCCATGCGTCGACCGTAGTAAACCGACGACAGTTCGGCCCCGTTGACATCCGGGATATCGGAATGGATCGGCTCGCGGGCGGGAGCGGGGTCTTCGAAATGGAAGAGAGCACGCATCGGAAATCGAGCCGAGACGTTAGCACAGAATTCGGGCAAAAACCAGTTAAAAAACTGAGGTCGCGGTGTGCTCACTGACTGTGAGCATAGGCAGGAACGGCGAGTATATCAGCGGCCGGATAGCCTTGAAGGGGCACGGCTTCAAGCCGCGCCGCACATCGTTCTCGAAGACTTTCGGCACGGCTGGGAAGCCGTGCCCTTTCAAAGCTCCAACCCGAGAGTATTTCCGCAAGCTGTGCAAGCCGTATCCTGACACGGATCCTGAGTCGCCACTAGTTTCCGTATTTGCTGGCTAGGTATTTGCCGACTGCGGCTTCCAGTTGGCCGTAGTCGGAGTGGATGGTGGCGCGGAGAGCGGCTTCGGTCGAGCTTCCCTGCCCAAGTCTTTCGAGGATCCGTTGCAGATCGCTCATGCCAGAGGTGTCGCTGATGTATTGCACAGCAGCGAGGGACTCCTCATAGGCCACGGCGGCTTGCGCGCTTGAGAACTGCATAAAACTGCCTTCGAGAGCGTTGAGCGGAATCTCGCGCTGCGTCCGAAACAGATCGGCTAGAACCTGCCCATGCGACAGCTGTTTGGGTTCGAGTGCCTGAGCAATGCCCTCGTTAAGCCATTGCGGGCAGCGGCCGCCTGAAAGCTGGCTAATAAAGGAGTGCGCGAGTTCGTGCTTAAGCACACGCGCCAACTCGGGTGTGACCGAAGTCAAGCCGTTGATGGGGATGCGCAGCTTTCCGTCATAAACGGCGCCACTCCATGAGGGCGCCTGAGTAACGTCGAAGAAGGACTGCTCGGTATAGAGCACGACCGGAATGCTGTCACGGGGAGCGATGCCGAGATCTTGGACCAGATCGTCGTATTCCGACTCCAGGGTTGCGACGAGTTGGCTGCGTAGTGTGTCCGACGTCTTCTTGCCCTCATATTTCAGAGTGAAGTGACTGCTTTCGTGTTCGGTATAGTCGACCTCAGCGGCAGCATCCCTTTGCGCTTTCTCCAGGTATTTCTGCACCATAGGGTCCGGACGGAGTTCCAGAGAATGTTTCCATGTGCGTACCGCGTCCGGGACGCGGTCAGTGGCGAATTGAACGTATCCCAGAACTGTGAGCGTATCGGGTGAATCTGGCGCAGCCCGAACAGCGCGCTCAGCATAAGGCAACGCCTCGGCAGCATTCCCGGTTCTAACCAGCAGAGAGGCGTAGTAATTCAGGATTGTGGGATTCTGAGAATCGAAACGCAAGGCGGCTTCGAAGTAGGTGCGTGCCGGGCTAAAATGTCCGCGATCGAATTCGTGCTTGCCTGCGATGAAGTAGCCGGCGGCGGTCGCAGGGGCGTTGCCCGCCTGCTCCAGTGCAAACAGCGCATCCGGATCGACCCGGCCGTCCTGGATAATCTTGCCAATGAGTGTAGCATCGTTTTTCAGGTTATCGGCAGGAGCAAACTCGGGCAACTGGTGCGCCTGCTTGGCACTTGTTTCCGAAGAAGCGTACTCAGGAGGAGCTGCGCCGGTATCGATGCGATCCACGAGCGATTTAGGAATCGCGTAAGTGTTGTCGCCGAGGTCGTACTCGATGTGGGTGCCGGTGTCCCGAACGTGGTCAGCCCAGATGGTGCGGCCGTTCTTGAGATGAATGACCTCTGCAGACGCGCACACCACAGCCGCAGTGAGCAGGAAGGCCGATAAAAACGAGCAGATGACAGGCGTACGCACTAAGGCGCATTCTAGAAGATCGAAACTAGTCGGCGTAGGTGACCAGGGTAATCTCAAAAATGCGAAGGAAGTTGCTGCCACTAACCTGCTTGTTGATGCTTTCGCCCGCAATAGCTCTGCCCTGGAGGCAGGACGCTCCTAAACCTGCTGATGGATCCGCTGCGAGAGTCTCGGGGACAACTTCCCCACAACTCAATTCCGCCGAAAGCCTTTACTTACAATTGCGCACGGTGACCTTGGACAAGTCGCGGGTCTATCGACTTCGCGATGTCTCCATCGATCGGGCGGCCATTCACATCACACTGAACAGCGGCACCATTGCATTTACTGGCGACGTCGCTGGCCGGGTCACGGGAGCCTTTTTTGAAGGGGACGGAGAGATATTGTTGTCCCCTCCTAACCAATACGAGCGGGCTTCCATGGCGCTGTTCACCGGCGCGGCCATTCTGGAAGAGCGGTTTGTAACCGCATACTTCCGCTTCAATGACGACACTTTTGCCGAGTTGCAGCCGTCCATGGTGCCCGTCGATTACGGGCCGGCATTCGTGTCGCAGTGGAATGAGACTGCTAGCAATCTCGCCCAATCCGATCCGCTACGTCTGTTCATGACGTTAAGTAGATCTCTCCCGATCGCCGGTCAGACTACCCAAGATAGTGCATCAACCGCCACATCTGGCGACGAAGACCGCTTTCTGCACGCTCGTTTGCAGGGAGTAAAGCTGGGAACATTTGACCTTTATTTCGATGCAGGCGCGCCCGAACAGGTGTGGGCCGGGCAGCTTAAGACGGTGCAAGGCACGAGCTATTACGACGTCTGGACTTCGTTTTCTTCAGCGCAAGTGAGTTCGCGCCCCGAAGCCGTTAACGCTGAGGGCGGCGAAGATGGCACGGCTGATTCAATCGCGATATCTCAGTACAAGATTCGCGTGGAAATAAAGCCACCCACTCAAATCGACGCCGAAGCGCTGCTGCGACTGGAAGTGCGACAAGGCGGCCAGCGAGCCCTTTTATTTGAGCTATCCCGAGCCCTCCAGATCAAGCAGGTGGAGGCGGATGGGCGCCCGATTGAGTTCATTCATAATCAGGCAATCGAGGGAACTCAACTGGCGCGGCACGGGAATGACCTGGTCGCAATCGTCTTTCCTCAGCCCTTGCAAACCGGGCAACGGCTGCAGTTGCGATTTGTCTATGGAGGCGAGGTGCTCTCGGAGGCGGGAGCCGGGCTCTTGTACGTCGGGGCGCGAGGCATGTGGTATCCAAATCGCGGCCTGGCCATGTCTAACTTTGACTTGGAATTTCGTTACCCTGCAGGCTGGACATTGGTGGCGACTGGAAAACGCACGGATGTGAAGTCTTCTCCTGAACCCGGCGATTCGACAGCAGGTGCTCCATTGGCAGGCGAACAAGTGAGCCGCTGGGTTTCCGAGCGGCCAATTCCCATTGCCGGATTCAACCTAGGAAAGTACGAGCGGGTGGTGGCACACGCCGGAGATGTGACCGTGGAAACCTACGCAACCTCGGGTGTAGAACGTGGATTTCCGACGCCTGCCGTCACAAGCGTGATTCCGGATCCTGTGGTCTCCGGGGGCATACCGCGACCCCCAATGAGTATAGCGCCGCTCGTGCCTTCGCCCGCGCGGAACGCCCAAACCGTCGCGGCGGCCGCGGCACATTCCATCGACTTTTTCTCGCGCCGCTACGGTCCTTTCCCGTTTTCCGAACTGAAAGTGGCCCAAATGCCCGGTGGGCTGAGCCAAGGTTGGCCCGGGTTGATCTTCCTCTCTAGTACCTCTTTCCTTACGGCAGAAGAAAAGTCACAGCTGCACTTGAGCGCTGTGGATAAGACCCTCGTCAGCCAGGTGATTTCCCACGAGACCGCTCATCAGTGGTGGGGTGATCTGGTGATGTGGAGTGGCTACCGCGACCAGTGGATCGTGGAAGCGTTGGCGAACTACAGTTCGATGATGGTGCTCGAGGCGGAGAATCCCGCGCAATTCCGTGCCGTGATGGAGAAACTCAGGGACGACTTGCTGGAAAAGAATAAATCCGGCGTGCCACTGATGGAGGATGGTCCCGTGACCTTGGGCACCCGGCTTTCCTGCTCCCAATTTCCCAATGGGTATGAAGCAATCAGCTACGGGCGTGGCACATGGCTGTTTCACATGCTGCGTTCCATGATGCGCGATGCCGAGCGGAGCAGCGGTGCGGGTGCGCGTGGCGATGGCAAGGCTGGCCAGCCGGATGAGCCTTTCGTGCGTGCTCTCAGACGAATCAGGGAGCGCTATCAGGGGAAACCCATTGCGACCCGCGAGTTGTTGCAGGTCTTCGAGGAGGAGTTGCCGCGGTCGCTGTGGTACGAGCACCTCAAATCCCTGGGCTGGTTCTACGAGGGATGGGTGAACGGGACGGCAATTCCGCGTTTTGAATTGCACGGAGTGAAGTTCTCCGATAAGACAGGGTCAACCACCGTTAGCGGCGTCATCCTGCAGAAGGATGCGCCCGACAATCTGGTAACCTCGGTTCCTCTATACGCATCGGTCGCAGGCAGAATGGTGCTGCTCGGACGAGTGTTTGCGGATGGACCCGAAACTCCGTTTCATCTAAGTGCGCCAGCGAGCGCACGTAAGGTCGTACTCGATCCCGATCAGACTGTGCTGGCACGGTCTCGATAACCAGAAATCACCGTGGCATTGACCATTTTCAGAACGCATTCCCGATAATTTCTCGCATTTTTCCCGAGACGGTCATTCCCATCCCTGTCCCAGCTCTTTCTGCAGTCGGTGCGATTGTTGCCTTCGCTGTAAGTCGCAGTGGCGCATAGGGCTTTTTGTTTCACTCGCCTTCTGCGCCGGATGGAGGCTAGTGTGCATAGGCATTTTCGTGACGGAAGGACAGACAACGTGAATTATTCACAACCATGCACGGAAACGATCCCTGAGTCGGACTCGATCGTTGGGAATACCGACCTAATTCGGGGCCGCGGAACCATCCTGCTAGTGGAGGATGAAAGTTTCCTCCGTGAGGTGACGTGCGAAATTCTCGAGTCCGCGGGCTATCGGGTGTTGAAGGCTGGCACCGCTGCGGAAGCGATATCTACATTCGACGAATACAAGACCATAGTGCGATTGCTGCTGACGGATGTCGTTCTGACGGGACAGAATGGCCGCGACCTTGCCACCAACCTGCGGTGCGTCTGCCCAAAGCTGAGAATCATCTTCGTCTCCGGCTATCCCGAAAATGTTGTCACCAGACAAGGCCTCCAGGAAGATGGAATGTTCTATTCGCCGAAACCATTCTCATCCCAGTCTCTGACCCGAAAAGTGCGGCAAGTTCTCGAGCAACAGGACACAACAAATACAAACGTGCAAGCCGCGTCTTATGATTCTGCGCAGGATTGGGCTTAGTGTGGGGCGAACGGCTTCTATTGCTCGGTGCCGGAAGCGGGCGGGTCGGACGCCCGGACTCAGCTTCACGCTTTCCGACAACTACGACGTCGACCCGGCGATTTAGCGCCCGTCCGGACTCCGTGTTATTGCTGGCGATGGAGCGGTATTCGCCATAACCGCCCGCGGACGGCCGCTGCGGAGAAAAACCGTACTTCATGATCAAAAGCGAATCATCTCAGTTGCGCGACCCGTGGAAAGTTCCCAGTTCGAGGTAAATTGCGTATTGTGAATACGCACGTTGTCGGTATGACCCTCGATACGGATGTTGTACTGACGCTCTCCGAACAACGTAGCCATGCGGCTGAAAGCTTGCTGCGAGCCTACTTTAACGCCCGCTGAACCGCTGTCAAAGATGCCAGCTTCTCGCAAACTTATGACCAGCCCATCCCGTCCGCTTCGAACCTCGACCTCGCCGCGCGCGATCTCCGGCGTCAGCGCTTGCTCCAATTCTTTTCGGAGTTCAATCAGGTCGCCGTTCTCGTCCTTGTGGGGCAACGCGGCGACTGGAATAAGTTTATGAACTTCAACAGACTCATCGATTGGAACGACGCCGGACAGGTCAGCGGTTGGGTAAGCTCCGAGCTGTTGGGACGCCACCTGAATCGCAGTCGCAAGCCGGTTCATTTTTTTCTTGTCCACCTGCGCGGTTGAATAGCTCAAGTACACGTCAACGACATTGGTGCAGGTATCAAAGGGCAAATTCCACACGTGCTCAACGATCATGGCGTGCGTGTGATGCTTCGGCCCAGGTTGCGCATCAGGTATTCGAGCAGAGCAAATTCCGTGCTGATTAAATCAATGCGGCGCCCCGCGCGCTCGACCTTGCGTTCAACCCGGTCGAGCTTCAAGTCGTCCACCGTCAGCACCGATTCCGCCGGCAGATGGCACCGTCGCAGCAGCGCCCGGATCCGTGCCGACAGCTCCGAGAACGAGAAGGGTTTGCCTAGATAGTCATCTGCCCCCAGATCGAGACACTCCACCCGGTCTTCAACCCGCGTACGCTCGGTCAGGATGGTGATGGGCATGCTGGGTTTGCGCGTACCCAGATAGCGCAGAATCGCAACTCCATCCAGACGCGGCAAGGTCGAGCACCACCAGGTCATAATCGAATTCAGCCGCCATAGCGCGGGCCTGCTCTCCATCGCTCGAGACGTCCACTGCGTAGTGCTCGGCGTCAAGGCCCTTCTTCACAAAGCTGGCAAGCGAGGAGTCGTCTTCAGCAATCAGAATGCGCATAACTTTTCTCTAACTTTCACTCTCCGATTCTAGGCAAGAACTGGCCGAAGATCGGGGATTCGGCCACGCACGAAAGGCTCTGTCTCCCTTAAACGGGAACACTTCCTCGACGAACCTTCTGTGCCACTCGCTCGCCCTTTGTCCTGCCGAGGATAATTCGTTGACACAACCCTCTATCTAAAGGATCATCCGAGCTTGGAGCTGAGGAGCAAGGGAACGCTGAAATCCCTGTTCGTGCCGGGAGGCTTACTCCTTCTGGCTGCGGTGATATCGCTGTCAGGCGGATTTCTGTCCATTTCAGCGGCCGCGGTCGACTTCTACTATTACCTGGTTTTCGCGGCTGGGATCCTACTGGCCTGGCGCTTCCATTCCAGCCGCGTGCTCTTTGCGCTGATCATGCTGTTGCTGGGGCTTCGCGCCATTGAGTTCTTTTCCGCTGGGCGCGCGGTCGCGATCGGGCCCGGTCGTATTGCGTTTGAAGCTGTCGCCTTTCTCTTGCCGATCAACTTCATTGTGCTTTCGCTCGGTCACGAGCGCAGCCTGTCAATACCCGCACTCACCCCACGGCTGGTTCTGTTGTTTCTGGAGTCGGTGTTCGTTGCCGTCATCTGTCGTCCCGGAGAGATGAGCGGGCCTACATTTCTTCACGTCGCGTTCTTGCATCGATCGTTGTTCCATTGGACGAAGATCCCGCAGCTTGCTCTGCTGGCTTTCGGCGCGGCTTTCGTTCTGTTGCTGGTTCGGCTCTTGATGTACGGCAAGCCGCTTGAAAGTGGGTTGCTGTGGTCACTGGTCGCAACATTCCTCGGATTGCAGGCCAACGCGGTTGACCGGATTGCGGTTGCCTATTGGGCTACGGCGGGGTTGGTGCTGGTCGCGTCGATCATCGAGAACACTTACGTGCTCGCGTATCACGACGAACTCACGTCGCTGCCCGCGCGGCGGGCGTTCAACGAAGCGCTGTTGCGGCTTGAAGCGCCTTATTCCATCGCCGTCGTCGACATCGATCACTTCAAGAGTTTCAACGACACGTACGGGCACGACACTGGCGATCAGGTTTTGAGCATGGTGGCCTCGCGGCTGGCGCGGGTGAGTGCGGGTGGGCAGGCGTTTCGCGTGGGTGGAGAGGAGTTCTCGATTCTGTTTGCGGGAAAGTCGATGAAGGAAATTGTGTCCCATCTGGATTCGCTCAGAAGTGTGATCGAAAAATCGAGGTTTAAAGTTCGAATCACGCCGGAGCGGCGCAGTGCGCCTCGCGGGGCGGGGCGACGGATGGAAGACAAGCAGAACACCGCTTGTCGAAAGCCGGGCCGGAGTCGCAACGTGCCGGCGGAGGCTTCTAGTAGTGGATTGTCGGTCACGGTCAGCATCGGAGTTGCGGAACCCGGGCCGAAGATGCGGGAGGTTGAACAGGTGATCCAGGCCGCCGACAAGGCACTGTACCGGGCCAAGAAGGCTGGGCGCAATCGAGTGGAGACTTGTGACGAAGCCCGCGGCCGGGTTGTGAAGCGGAGCATTGCTTAGTTACTATTTGGTTATCATATAATTCAATGTTAACCATTTATCAAATGGTATGTACTTCGAATTTTGCGTCTTCGGCCTAGATCTATGAAAACAAAGGAACTGTTTTCGAGATACCCTGCTAACATATCCCTTCTAAAGGACTTAGATCTGGGATACCCTCCGAGTTCCCCTTGCAAGTCTATGAAAACAGGTCGTGCTCTTCGGGGATACCTTCTAAAATATCTCTTTTAAAGGACTTAGCGCGACCCAGCGGACTTTCACCTCCAAGCTGTCGAGCATGCTCGGCACACCAGAAAAGAGCCCGCTCCACAGGGAGCGGGCTCTTGAACACGAACGGTTTTACCGAGTGTTTCTTTGTTACTCTCCGCACTGATTGTGTTCGTTGGTGCTTATCGTCTTCAGATAAGTATTGAACATTGAATACCAATGGTTGACTGAAGTCGATTTCCCGTTTGGAACCAGCGCAAACCAGGGTTCAAAGGCCAAGTCCTGGACGTAGTATTGGTGCTTGTTCCCTGGAACTTTTACCGGGACAGGATCTCCCGCAAGGGGATCTCCGACTTCGAGGACGTCGCTGCAACCGTACTGCGGAGCGTACGCGGACTGCCACTGCGGGACGCCGTTGTTAGTGTACGGGTCGTTGATGGTTTCACCGATCTCGTGGCTGATGGTCACAACGTCGGTAAATCCGTGAGCACCGCAACCGTTGCAACTAAATGGAACATCACCATACGAGCCGGTCCCGTAAGCGATCCCGCTGCTGGTTACGCTGTGGTAGCCGAGTATGCAGCACCCTCCCGAGGTCTCAAACACGTCATAAGTCATGATATAGGGGAACTCGTTGGCCTTGATTCCCAGCTTCGCGATGATCGACTGAACCTCGCCATCAAACAGATTGAGGTCGACTCCGGCATAGTTGCCGCAACTTCCCCTGCCGAGCTGTCCCGAAGAATCGGTCAGCGTCTGGGTGGCCGCGACCCTGTATTTGAGATGCACGTGATAGTTGGGAGACTTCGATTTCACACTCGACCAGAATTCGCCACGTTGGACGGCGTCTTCATACTGTGTGGTCCCCAGGTTCGTACCGCCCACCGTATAGTTCACTTTGTTTGAGAAGATGGGCGAAGCCAGCGTGAGGCCCTCGGCGGTGCCGGTTCCGCAGGCCTTCTGGATGGGCTTCGTGGGATCGAAGGTTTGGCCTGGAACCTTGACAATGAGCGGAATGATGACCATGTTGACGGTCGTGGTGGCCGAGCCCTTGGCGGGATTAGTTCCGATCATGGTGTACGGGTACTTGGTTCCCTTATAAGTAAAACTGCTCGTCCAGGTCGGGAGGGCGGCACCGGCCTCAGCAAGTCTCTGCATCTCGGCTACGTCCACTGGGTGCTCAGGGTGGAGCACAGTATATTTTGGAACCGGGTTTACGTCGATGTTCTGGGCAAAGCTGGCTCCGGCAATAAACGTCGCCGCGAGGGCAATGGCTGCTGTTGTCCAACTCGTTCTTGCGAACAAAAGGTTACGCTTCATTGGAACATCTCCTTGGGTCGGTTAGTGAATTTTAAATTTCGATTCCACAGTTTCTCAGATTGCGCCTAGAGCGGTCCTGTCGGTGCAGGCTTTGTGTAACGGTGGCACTGTTCACAATTATGTCTGCCGTGCAGAGTGGTTTGCCGCAGGGGAGCTTAAAGGCCATGCGATTGTCGACGGCCTCGCGATAGAAGTCAATGCCAAAGTTGTCAAATTTTTTGCATTAGGGCAAAGTACTGCGACTATTGCGCAAGTTCCTGCGCGATAGATTCGCGCGGTGAAGATCGGATGTTGATCCCTGAGTGCAGAAAGAGCTTCCAAGTCCGAAGAACCTGGAAGCTCTGTGATTAGGGTTACAGAGTGTCGTGCGTTTCCGGTGCCTAGTTTGTGCAGGCCCCTTGCGCCGAAGTGAAGGTGCCGTTGTCAGAGAACTTGCCCCCTGCGCCGATCGAGGGTGGCCCGTAGAACCAGGAGAAGAAGGCCAACTCCTGGAGTTCGTAGGTCATTCCGTTCGACATTTTCACGTTGATTGGATTTGTCCCGGTCAAGGGATCGCCTACTTCGAGGTTATTCTGGCAGCCGCTTACTTGTCCCACCTTGCCCCAGGCGGGAGTTGGGTTATTCCCGAAGGGATCGTTCACCCACTCGTTGATTTCGTGCGCGGCAAAGTAGGTGTCGGTCAACGGGATGTTGTTGTTGTTGACGAAGTCCTTGGTGGTGTCGTAGTCGAATGGGGAATAGGTCTGTACCGCTCCCTTCGAATTGAAGGCGTCGTGGAAGCCGAGGACGCAGCAGTTGGTGACGCTTCCTTCGTACATCACGACGTTGTGCAGCATGAAAACGGGGAAAGTGGTGGGACCGACTCCCTGTCCGGAGTTCTGCAGTGCGGGAACGACCTTGTTTTCGAAATCGGAGACGAGTGTATCGAAATCCAGCCCGCCCAAAGGTCCGCAGCCCCGGTTGACGATGATCACGCCTTTGGACCCTTGACTGTAGTGAATTGGCTTGAGCGTGACGACCTTGAGATTGTTGTTGTAGGTTCCGCCGTTTTTCACGATGGGCTTCCAGAAGCTTGCACGGGTAAAGGCATCACTGTATTGACCGGTGCCCACTTTCACTCCGTTCAGCGTGAAGTTAGCGGGCAGCACCAGCGGCGAGCCCTGGAACTGCTTGAGCGGGACCTTGCCGGCGTCACAACTGTTGGCTTTGGTCGGGTCAAAGGTGGTGTTGCCGATCTTGACGATCACGGGAACAATCTGCATGGTTTCAGTCGAGGTAGCCTTGCTGGTGAAGGGACTGTTGCCGACCATCATGCCAGTAAACTTCTGGCCTTTCGATCCCCGGCGGGTCGAGGTTGCGTGGTAAGTGAAGACCTTGAGCCCGATGTTGGCGTCGGATTGTTCCTGAAGGGCCTGGTAGTCCGGATTGGGCAATGGGTGCACGGCAAAGTAAGGTTTCAGGTGGATGGTTTCATCCTGCCCGCGCGCTGTAGCGATCCCAGCGATCGCAAGTGCCGCGAGGGCCAATGCCACAAATATGCTGCCTGTCTTGCTAGAGGACAGAGCTGTACGATTCATTGGAAGATCTCCTTCGGTTCTGAACATTCGCAGGTGAGGTGTCTAACCTGAGGGCACGAACACTAGCACTGCCGAAATCGCGCAGGTGTCAAGGCGGTGTAAACAATTTGTAAAAGAGGACTTGCGAGGAGACTAGACAGGGCTTGACAGAATGATTCGTCCATCGCTGGTGATGATCCTGTCGCCATCGTTCGGGCGACGGAGTTGCAGTCTTGAGGCTCCCGAGGAAAGCAGATTCCTCGTCGCTTCGCTCCTCGGAATAACAAGTTTCTGGAGCGGGACAACGATGCTAGAAGGTCACGCGGACGCCTAGTTGGGCGGCGAAGGGAATACCGACGGTGGTGCCGGGGCCGAAGAAATCTCCGAGAGCGCCGCCGGGGACGCCTAACTGACCCAAGCTGGTGATCGGCTGCAACGTGGTGCATGACGGATTAGCGCAGATGTGCATAACGTTGCCGGACGCCGCTTCGCTCGGCGGGACGGGGAGTGCAGCCACATTGGTGACATAGTTCGCGCCTGGGTTGTTACGGTTGAAGAGATTGAAGAATTCGACGAAGGGGATGAGCGACCAGCGATCATGGAAATCGAAAGGGCGGGTGACGCGCAGATCAACCTGAATGTAGGGAGTGCCGCGAAATTCGTCCAGCGTGGTTCTTACTCCGTTGACCTCGATGCGATCGCTGTTGTCGGCGAGGGTGATGGTGAAGGGACGGGCGCTCTCGGCCTGGGTGAGGGTGCTCAGCTGGAAACCGCCGGGCACGTAGAATGTTCCGGCAAAAACGAAGCGGTCGGTGACGTCCTCGCCGGAGGGGCCGTAGTCGCCAGGGCGAAAGGGATTGAGGGGATCACAGACGCCGTTGACGTAGTCGAAGAGTTCTCCGAGCACGCAGCCCCAGGTTTTCGCGCTGGACAAAGTGTAGTTTGCGACCAGGTTGAGGCGGCGGGCGACGTTGCCTTGCAGGTGGATCATGAGGGCGTTGTAGCTGGAGCGATTGTCGGATTTGAAAACGTTGACGTTGGGCACGAGGTCCTGGTTGGCGGGATCGGGAGAAAAAAGCGAAGTCCCGGCGGCGTAGGGGTAGGCACGGTAGGCGTGATTTCCCTCCTCGTGGGTGTAGTCCGCGCCGAGGGTCCAGTTGGCGTTCAAGGCGTGCTGGATTCCTGCTGTGGCATGGATCGCGTAGGGAGTCTTGTAATTGGGATCGATGATGTTTCCTGTTCCGCCTCCCGGGATGCAGCCCGGATCTCCGGGATTGACGCATACGCCCGGCGGCTCGTTGACAGCTTGAAAAGCCGTCACCCAGCCGTTCTGGGCGAGATCGTTGTAGAAGAGGCCGAATCCGGCGCGGATTACGGTGGTTCCGGATTGTCCGGGAGAATAGGCGAGGCCGATGCGCGGGCCGAAGGCTTTGCGGTAATCGTGGGCCACCCCGTTGATTAGAGGAATGCCCAAGGCCTTTAGGGTGAGGTAGGCGGGATTGAAGGCTTGACTGCGACCGGAGGCGGTCAGCAGGCCGAAGGTGGTGTCATAGCGCAAGCCGTAATTGATGGTGAGGTGCGCGGTGGCACGCCAGGAATCTTCGGCGTAGAGGCCCAGACGTTGCACGTTCTGGGAGAAGCTGCCATTGCCGGCGGGCGTCTGCGAGCAGGTAACATCGGCTGGCGGGTTTACGCAATTCAGATTGAAGTAAAACTGCGAAGGATTGGCCGCGTAGAAGTCCGGGTTGTTGTTATAGGCGAGCAGAGTTTCGGCGGTGCCGGAGAGCGCGCCGCTGAGGACAGGCTCGTGAATGAAGTTGATTCCGAATCTGGGAGCATGGTCACCGGAAGCACGGCTCATGTCGTAGCGGAATTGATATTTTTCCTGATTGCGCAGAACTGGGAAAGCTGTGATCGGGGTAAGGAATTGGTTGTCGCCGTAGGTCTCGAAGCCGGAAATGGTTTGCGATGTCGAGGTGAAGGGGAAAGCCAGCGCATAACCGAGGTTCGAATTGCGGGCTTCCGTGAGATGCAACCCGCTGGCAGTAAATACGAAGGTTCCCAGCCAGGTTGGACTGAATGTGTACGTGTTGCTGATGACCATGTTCATGTAGTTGTTATGCTGCTCGGCGCCGGTCGACGGTAACGTGGCTTGCTGCACCAGAGCATTGTGGGTGATGTAGTTGTCAATGCCGGCGCGAAGGAACCACTGGGATTTTTGCGATTGCGACCAGTCGAAACGCGTCGTGGCGAGGTAGTCGCGGAAGGGGACGGAGACGTTCGGCGGCACTGGAATTGAAGTCGTGCCGGGAATCAGTCCTTGCGCGGCCAAAGAAGCCAGCGCGTTGAATTGGGCCTGGCTGGCAGGGCTGTAGGCGATGCTGGCGTTCTCGTGAACGTATTCGAAGGAAGTGAAAAACCAGACCTTGTCCTTCTTGATAGGTCCGCCGATTGTTGCTACGTAATTCTGACGAGAGAAGGGTTGTTTGGGATTGGGTGCGGGATTTTCTATTGGGAAACGAGCGTTGAGGTCGGCGGCTCGCTCGTAGAAGGCTCCGCCACCATGCCACTGATTGGTGCCTCGTTTGGTCGTGATCACCACTGACCCTGCGGTGGTGCGCCCGGTATCGGCGTCTTCCTGGGCTGTGCGTACGGCGAATTCCTGGACAGCATCGGGCGAGAAGTTCTGCAGGAATCCGCCGATGTAGTCGTCGGAGTTGTCGCCACCGTCTACGGAAAGCTCGTTGTTCAGACCGGAACTGCCGCCGGTGGAGACCGCGGTGATGCGAGCTTTGGTGGGGTCGGAGGGCTCGACCGGTTCGGTTCCCGGAGCGAGATACGCGATGTTGGCAAAGCTGCGTGCGGCCAGGGGCAAGGTTTGCAGGTCCTGCGTCGAAACTGTCGCCTGATGCACGGCGCTGGCCAAGTCAATCGGTTGCGTGGTGATGGATGAGGGACGGGCTTGCACGTTTACGGTTTCTTTCACCGTCGCGGGATTCATGGTGACGGTGATATCACGGACTGAACTGACGACGACTGCTA
Organism: uncultured Acidobacteriota bacterium; assembly: GCA_963796095.1. Lineage (GTDB taxonomy): Bacteria > Acidobacteriota > Terriglobia > Terriglobales > Acidobacteriaceae > JABDBE01. The sequence goes on along the minus strand of CAWCKL010000042.1, from coordinate 717,290 downwards.
CATCGGCCTGGGCCTGGGAGAAACCGGGGGCGTCGACCGTGACGTGATAAGTGCCGGGCAAGAGCTCACTCAGGCGGAATTCTCCGTGGTCGTCACTTTTTATCTCGCGCTTCAGCGATGATCCGGCTGCCTGGACCACGATGGTTGCAGCGGGCACTCGCGCAGCTTTTGGGTCTTGGACATCGCCTCGCAATGTTCCGGTGGGGTTCTGGCTGTATACGCTAACCGAGAGCAATGTTGTGGCTACGAGAACGAAGGTGATCCTGCTGAGCAAGGCTGCGCTTCTTAGTTTGGGCCGCATGGTTGATCTTCTACGACGTGCAGGGATCGCCTGGGAGTGAAGGCGAGTGGCCCGAGACTAGCGTGTGCGGCTGGCTACTACCAGAGTCCGTAGGAACAGGATGCCGCTGCGTAATTGCGCGGGCGGGGGCGCCCGCGCCACGTGTTCAGGGTCTTTGTGCGGCGGCTACTCGGGGAATGCCTTGCAGGTCGTTTGTGACTTGAAGCTGCGTCCATTGGTCGAGCAGGTGCTTGACTTTTTCGACGATAGTTCCACTGATCTCGATAACCAGCCACCCGCCGGTCTTCAACGCGGTGTGGGCTTGCGGAATCAGGCGTTCGATCACTTCCAGTCCTGTGGGCCCTGCGAAGACCGCATTGCGAGGTTCGAATTTTCGGACTTCGAGCTGTACCTGGTCTTCTTCTGACTCGCCAACGTATGGAGGATTGGAAACCACGAAATCGAAAGTGCCGGGATCGAAACCCTGGAGCAGATCCGCTTGGTGGAAGTGAATCCGATGCTCGAATTGATTGCGGGCGGCGTTGGCATGGGCCACCTCTAGTGCGGTGGGGGAGATGTCGGTTGCGTGGATGTCTGACCCGAGGAGTGCTTTGGCTAGCGCAATGGCGATGCAGCCTGATCCTGTACCTACGTCGACGATGTGAGTTGGGCCGCCGGGCGAGGACGCCCGGCCTCCATTGTTTCTCTCTAAGTGCAGCACGGTTTCGATTACGTGCTCGGTTTCTGGACGGGGGATTAACACTGCCGGTGAAACGATCAAGTCCATGCCCCAGAATTCCTGGTGGCCGGTGATGTATTGCGCGGGGACGCCGCTCGCTCGTCGGGTGAGCGCTTCTTCATAGCGGTTTTGCTCTTCGACCGTAAGTTTGCGCTCGGGATGGGCGAAAAGATATGCGCGGTCGCAGGACAGAGTGAACATCAGAAGCAGTTCAGCGTTCATGCGGGGTGAGCCAACGTTAGCTGCAGTAAGGCTGTCGACCGCTGATGTGAGTGCGGCTTTGAGGAGCACGAGACTATTTGAACATAAGAACAAGAACAGAGACGGCCTTCGGCCCGCGCCATCGCCCGACACTCTCGCCTGACACTCTGGTAACTTTCTGCTTCCTGTGGCCGATGTTAAGTTCGCCCTATGAAGGGAAAGCTGTCAGCAGTCTTGTTGTGTCCAGTGTGCATGATTCTGATCAGTGCGCTGGTTTCGGGTCAGGACATGCCCGGCGAGATTATTGGCCAAAAACTTCCGGTGCCCGGAAAGCCCGTGCATGGAACTACCAGTCAGCTCTCCGAAGTTGAGCGCGACATGGTGGATCATATGGCTCCGCAGCAGCAGGCAGAGAGGCTGCTACAGTACGCCATCTCTCATCACCGGGGCGCTACCGACGAAATTAAAGCGCGAGTGCGGCAATGGCGGGGCCGGATCAAGCAAACCGACTCACTGGTTACGCTCATGGACGTGGCCATGAATGGCGACGATCTGCGAGTGCGCGCGGCGGTTTTCGAAATTGATCTGGCGGTCGCCAACTTGGCGAAAACCAGCGATCAAGCCGAGGCGCTGTTGCAGTTGGCCGAAAGTGATCCGACGCGCGCGGAATACTGCATCTGGTACTTGGGTCGTCTGGCCAATCGCGGAGTGGAGGTTGAGCGCATCCACACTCAGTTGCGGGTGTGGACACATTCCGAGAACGAACCGGTACGGCTGCGCGCCGTTTCCGCAATCGGTGATATCGGTACGGACGACACGGTTCCGGACCTCGTGGAGGCCTTCCACCACGATCCCGCGTTCCGCGTGCGCATCGACGCTGCCGGTTGTGGCCTCGCCCACTGCGGCATGCTTACTCGTGCGCAACGTATGCAGGCGGTGCGAGGGCTGATCGAAATGGTCGAGGACAAAAAGCTTGATGCGGAAACCGTGAAGTATGGTTACCGCGCCCTGCGGGAGATTACTGACCAGGAAATAGGCGACGAACCTGGGCTGTGGCGGGAATGGTATGCGGCGCACGGCGCTGAGACTACCGAGCGGTTCCGCCAGTTTCAGAAAGCGATGGAATCGCAGCCGTAGCCGGCCCAAACAAGATCGCGGTAGGTGGTAAATCCCTGAGCCGCGTCCACGGCGCCCGTGCGGACACACCTTGAACCCTTCTCTCCGCCGCCTTAGACTAAGTTAGGATGCACAGCCATGGCACGGGCGAACGAACGTCCAAGGTTCTGCGGGTTTCGCTCGTCGTCACGCTGGCCTACATTGTGTTGCTGGTGGTTGCCGGCATCCGCGCTCATTCTCTGGCGTTGCTTTCCGAAGCTGGGCATAACCTTTCGGATTTCGTTGCGCTGCTGCTTTCGCTGGTTGCGGTGTATTTGGAATCGCGTCCGCCGAGCGCTACCAAGACTTACGGCTGGCATCGCGCCGGAGTGCTGGCTGCGCTGGTGAATGCGGGCTCGCTGGTAGTGGTTTCCTTCCTCATTTTCTACGAGGCCTTCCGGCGGTTGCAGAATCCGGAACATGTGCAGGCCGGCCTGATGATCTGGGTGGCGGCCGCCGGCGTGGTGATGAATGGGGTGATTGCGCTGCTGCTTTACCGTTCTGGCCGCGACGTCAACATCCGCAGTGCGCTGCTGCATGAGATTGGCGATACGGTTTCTACTGCTGCGGTCATCGTTGGCGGCTGGGTGATTCTGGCTACGGGGCAGTACTGGATTGATTCAGCGCTGTCATTTGGAATCGGCGCCCTGATTCTGTGGTCGGGGTTCGGCATCTGTCGCGAAACCCTTAATATTCTGCTGGAAGGAACGCCGCGCGGTCTCCAACTGGATCGAGTCGAGGCCGCGATGCGGGCGGTCGAGGGCGTGAACGATGTCCACGATCTGCATGTCTGGAGCATTGGTTCGGAGACGCGGGCTTTGTCGTGTCATATTTCGATTGAAGACATTCCGCCGTCCGTCAGCGAGCGGATTCTGCGTGATGTGAAACAACGCCTTCACGAAGAGTTCCGCATCGATCACACGACCATCCAGTTTGAGAATGTGATTTGCGAAGTGGCGCATGGATGCGTGATTCCGGTGAGCGAAGAGGAGCACCATGGACACAGCCATTGAATTCAGCAATTAGTCCCTAACCTTTTTCGCGAACGCCGGGCTGGCCTAGGTGCTAGTTATGTGCTGGCTCGTGCTTCTGCTTCTCGTAGATTTCACGCGCTCTTTCGATCGTGTCCGCTTCTTCTGGCGGTTTGTCGGTTCTTATCCGAACGATTCTCGGGAAGCGCAAGGCATACCCGCTTTTGTGGCGGTCGGAGCGCATCATGTTGTTGAAGGCTACTTCCAATACGATCTTCGGCTCGACTACCAGCCGGAAACCCTGATCTTCAACCGTGTGCTCCAGAAACCATTTGGTCATCTCGGCAATCTCGGCGTCGGTCAGGCCTGAGTAGGCCTTGCCGATATTCACCAGACGCTCGCCATCCCGTACCGCGAAGGTGTAATCGCTGAGAACTCCTATGCGCTTGCCGTGACCGTATTCGACCGCGGTGACTACGACGTCGAGCGTGGCTAGTTCGCGCTTCAGCTTCAGCCAGGATTTTCCGCGGCGTCCCGGAGTATAGGTCGACTCGGGGTCTTTGATCATCAAGCCTTCGTTGCCGCGGGCCTGGGCCGCTTCGAATAGTTGATCGAGTTCGTCAGGCGAGGATGCTTGAAAGACCGGTGCGCGGAAAATCTGGGTAGTGATTGCCGACTCGGGCGATTCCAGCATCAACTGACCCTGCGCTGCGCCGAACCTCGCTTGGGTCGGAGTTCGTGGCACTGCCAACAACTCGTCGAGCAGCTTTGCTCGCTCTCGTTGCGGACGGTCGATCAGCAATTCGCCTCCGGCGTATAGGATATCGAAGACGAGATAGGCGACTGGCACCCGGCGCATCATCTCCTCGCTGACTTTCTTTCGGCCGAGCCGCTGCTGTAATGCGCTGAATGGCAGGGCTCGGCCGGTCTCGCCGGATTCCGCAGCAAGATAGCTCCAAGCCACGATTTCTCCGTCGAGGATGGCATCTTGAGAAAGTCCAGCGAACGCGTCGGGCAATTCGGGAAAAGATTCTGTGATTTCGTCCCCCGTACGCGAAAAGATATGGACCTCGCCACCGGAGCAATGTGCCTGGGCGCGGATGCCGTCGTATTTGTCTTCGACCAGGGCGTTCTCGAAATAGCTCAGCGCTTCTTCCGCAGATTGCGCGGGGCTGGCCAGCATGAATCCCAAGGGATGGAAGAGCCGCATCTGGGCTTGGTTCAGTTTGCCTTCTGCTGCAAAGCGGAAGGTCTCTCCGATGTCATCGAGCAACATGTTGGCTCGCTGTGCGTCTTTCGCCGAGGCCCCGAAGGCCTTGGCGATGGCTTCTTCGACCAGACTTTCCTTCAGCCCGATGCGGAGATCGCCGGTGATGATCTTGAGGATGTACTTGACTTCGAGCGGAGTCACTTGGGAGAGCAATTCGCGCAGGAGAATCGCTTTGGCGGCAGAACCACGAGCGACGGCGATCCTTCGAAATGCGGTTTGCACTTCTCGCACATTGAGACCGTCGTTGAAGATTGAATCCTCAGGGTTTTCCCCACAGCCGAGCTTTGCTCCGCCTAGACGGGCGGGGGCACCCGTCCCCACACGAGCTTCGAGTAGATCCGCGGCTGCGGCGCCCAGGTCTCCGTGCTTGCGGTACGCCGCTGTCAGTTCCTGCGGGGTTCGCCCGGAAAGCGCTTCGACCGTTTGCCACAGTCGTCTTCCTCCTACTTGCAACGTGCTCTCCTCCCACGCCGGGAATGGTCTGCCGGAAAGAAAAACTGCTGCGACGGAGGCTTCCTCCGGCGGGCTCGACTTGAGGTACTCGGCGACAATCGCGATTTTCTCCAGCTTCTTGGTCGTGCCTGCGATGCGTTCGCAGGCTTCTGCGAATTTGCGCATGATGAGTACTCGTCAAAGTGCCGAGCTTCGCTCGGCGGACGGGTCAAAGACCCGTCCCCACATAACTGCTCCTCCGACGGTGTTCTAAGTATCTACGAACCCGCCACTTAGGGGCCTTGGCTAGCCCATCCTAAATCAGTTCGGCCTGTGATACTCTTAGCGTGGTGCTTTGTCGCGGGAAAGACATCCAATAACCATGCGCTTTTTGCGAACCATGTGGCGGTTTTTTGTGGCAATCCAGCTTCTGCCGGCACTCGAAGGCGGCGAGGAAACCCTTGTGGGCGGCCAAGCCGTGCTTGAGGGCGTTATGATGCGTTCGCCCCACGCCTGGGCCATTGCTTGCCGCAAACCTTCTGGTGAGGTGTCGACCCACTGCGAGCCGCTGGAGCGGCTTTCCGAAAAGCACAAATGGATGGGCTGGCCGGTGATGCGGGGCGTGATGACGCTGGGGCATGCTATGACGCTGGGCTTCCGCGCGTTGAAGTTTTCTGCGAATGTTGCGCTCGACGAGTTGCAGCCGGCGACGCCCGGTGTGCCGGGAAAAAAGAAGCTGGAAATCAGCGGATGGATTGCCGCCGTGAATATCGTCTTTTCGGTGGGCTTCTTTATTTTCATGTACAAGTTTTTGCCGTTGGTGGCGACCACGGAATTGAAGCGCGTGAACCCCGTCTTCGGCGAGCAGATTGTTTTCAATCTGGTGGACGGGATCATTCGGCTTGCCTTGTTCCTGCTCTTTATCTGGGGCACTTCGCTGTTGAAGGATATTCGCCGTGTGTACGAGTATCACGGAGCTGAGCACAAAACTGTATTTGCTTTCGAAAACGGTGATCCGCTGAACACGCCTGCGGTGCAGAAGTATTCGACCTATCATCCGCGCTGCGGAACCAGCTTTCTGATGACCGTGATGATCATTTCGATTTTCGTTTATATGCTGGTGCCCGTCACTACGTTCTGGGCGCGATTTGCGGTTCGTATCGTGCTGCTGCCGGTGATTACCGGGTTGTCTTACGAGATCATTCGTTTTGCGGCCAAGCACCGCGGTTCGCTGTTTGCTCTCATGACTGCTCCGGGATTGTGGATGCAGCGCATCACCACCCAGCCTCCATCGGATGAGCAGGCGGAGTGTGCCATCGTGGCTTTGGACCACGCCATGTCTCTGGAAAAGCAGCGTGGTGGCGAATTGGTCATCGCCTAGGACGAAAGCTCGCCGTCGGTTGTTCGTCTTTGGTTGTTGGCCCACATCCGCGCGAAACAAATGGCTGCCGACGATCCATTCCAGTTACTCATCACATACAACCTGCCAGAAGAAATAGTAGAAAGTTGATCTGGAGAAATGTATGTCGTTTTCGTCGTTTCGAGATTTACGAGCGTGGCCGGAAGCAATGAAACTTACGGCCGAAGTCTACAGAGGCACAGTTCATTTTCCACGGCACGAACTTTACGGGTTGACCTCGCAAATGCGCCGAGCCGCGGTCTCCGTGCCAAGTAATATTGCGGAAGGCAAAGGTCACCACTCCGATAAGGAGTTCTCTCATTTCCTATTTCATGCTCGGGGTTCGCTATTGATTGCGGAGGAATTACAATACTTGTCTCGGGAAGATGGGCAACGGTTGTCAGCCATGTGTGAAGGCGTTGGTCGCGCCTGGAATGGCTTGATCAACTCGCTACTGCGGCAAAGTTGCCTGATCCCGAATGGCGAATCACGAACAACCAACGGCTAAACACAAATGTTTGAACGGTTAGACCAAATCGAAGCGCGTTACGACGAACTGACGCAGGCGCTGGCTTCGCCGGAGATCATGAATGACTCGGCGAGATACCAGAAGACTGCCAAGGCGCATAGCGAAATCAGTCTTATCGTGGAGCGATACCGCGAATACAAGGATTTGACGCGAGGCATTGCAGAGAGCCGAGCTATGCTGGCTGACGAAAAAGATCCCGAGATGCGCGCCTATGCTCAAGAGGAGTTGGACAAACTGGAGGGGCGCGTCGGCGCGGTGGAAGAAGAGCTTAAAGTTCTGCTTTTGCCGAGAGATCCTAATGATGAGAAGGATGTGATCCTGGAAATCCGGGCGGGAACGGGTGGCGACGAGGCCACTTTGTTTGCCGCTGAAATGTTCCGCATGTACACGCGATACGCTGAAACCCAGGGCTGGAAAGTGGAGGTGCTTTCGACTTCCGAATCCTCGGCTGGCGGATTGAAGGAAGTGATCGCTCTGATTGAAGGCCAGCGCGTGTTCTCGCGCTTGAAATACGAGAGCGGGGTGCACCGGGTGCAGCGCGTGCCGGCGACTGAACAACAGGGACGAATTCACACTTCGGCGGTTACCGTCGCGGTTCTGCCCGAGGCGGAGGATGTCGACGTCAAGATTGAGGCCAAGGACCTTCGCATTGATACGTTCTGCTCATCGGGGCCGGGTGGGCAATCGGTGAACACCACGTACTCTGCGGTTCGCATTACGCATATTCCGACTAATACGGTCGTGAGTTGCCAGGACGAAAAGTCGCAGATCAAGAACCGCGAAAAAGGAATGCGTGTGCTGCGCTCGCGGCTTTACGAAATGGAGATGCAGAAGCAGCAGGACGCTCTCGCCAAAGAACGCAAGGCAATGGTGGGTTCGGGGGACCGCAGCGAGAAGATCCGGACTTACAATTTTCCGCAAAACCGCGTCACGGATCACCGTATTGGCTTGACCATCCATCAGCTTCACGAAGTCATGGATGGGAAGCTGCAGCCCTTGATCGAGGCGCTGACTGCGCATTATCAGGCTGAGAAGATGAAGCAGGAGACCGCGAGCGTGGTCTAAGTCCTGCCCTGACACCAATTCCTGCCGAGCTTCGCTCGGCCACCCGGACGGGGCGTCCGGGTCTACGTGGGCATTGCGAGAGATCGACAAAAAAGCCTCTTGCTTGCGCAAGAGGCTTTTTCGGGGGGAGGGCGGCCGGGTGCTGGGCCCGTCGTCCTGATATCTACTTAGGTTGTGCCTGCTGATCCGCGGTTGCGGGAGTAGCGTTCGAACTCAGCTGTTCCAGATCATTCTTCAACAGACTGATTTCTACGCGACCGCCGCTGGTTCGCTTGGTCTTGGATTGGTCATCGGCGCTGGCGCTCGGAACTGGAGCGTTCCCCATGCCAACCACGTAAATCCGGTATACCGGAACATCGTGGTTCAGCACCAGATACCTCACCACCGAATCCGCCATCTTCTGCGATGTCGCAATGGCAGCTTGGCCGTGGCCCGAGGAGAAACCCTGCACTTCGATGATGTAGCCGCGCTGATTCTTTAGCGGGGTTGCCATGTCGTCGAGGGCGGTCTTGGCATTCTGGCTCAGAACGCTCTGGCCGGGACGGAAGCGGATCTCGGTCTGGGTCGTGGCCTTGTATTGATCGATATTGCCGACTACCTGTTCCACCGTGGTGAGTCGGGTATTGGCCTGGGTTGCCGTCTGCTGGGCCGTCTGCGCTTTGTTGCCGGCGTCGATGGCGTGCTGGTCGGCTTCATTGGCCTTGGCCGAAGCGAGCTGGATGCCTTGCTGGGCGCGCGCATCAACGTCCTTGATCTGCTTCGAATTATTCGCGGTGAGCTCATCGAGTTCGTTCACGCGGTCGCGAATGGGCTCGGTCTGGCGCTGCACATACTTTTTGCGGGCGAACGGATTCATCTTGCCCCAGAAGCCTTCATGGGTCTCAGGCTGCAAAGGCTGTTTCCCAGTAGCCCCCACTGTTTGCGAAGACGTGGAAGCGGCTTGGTCGGTGCTCGACGGCGTAGTCTGAGTTGCCGGAGCAGCTTGCGTGGGCTGGCTGGCGGCCGGTTGGTCCTGTGAGGTCGAGCCTGTCTGCTGCCCAAAGGCGGGCAGGGCAAGCGCGACTGCGACGAACAGCGCTACAAGTACACGGTTCTTCATTTTCAACATCCTCCGAGGGAGGGAGCGCTTGGGAGCTCCACTCCGCCACGCCATACGGGCGTGATGCGTGATTTGTACTCTCGCGGCGTATAGCTAAAATCAGATATATCGGTGCCCGTTGACTCCGGCACCCACGGGTCTCTATAACAGGTCGATTGCCAAACTGCCACGAAGCTAACCCCTTGACCTGCAATGACATTGTAGTGCTCCACTGTGAGAAGAGGAGAACAAACGACCGCTTTGAGGGTAATTTTGGCAAAGCTGATATAAAAACTGCGTGGGAAAAGCTCAAGCAGCACAGGAGATTGGATGCCCAAATGCAACGGAACAGCTTGCTTTTTAGGGTTCGTCTTAGCGGTGGTCACAGCACTCGGTTGGTCCCAAACTGCGCCCGCTGGGTACAGGTTTGCCTCGGATGGCATTCCCCCGGATCGCCTTAAGCAATATGCCGATCTCGCGGTGCAGTGGCAGCAGGAATATCTGCGGATCGACACCACGAATCCTCCCGGAAACGAAGCTCGTGCGGCGGACTTCTTCAAGAAGATTCTCGACCAGGAAGGTATTGAGAGCCAGTTGTTCGCCTACGCTCCGGGGCGGGCCGATCTGTGGGCGCGCATCCCGCACGCCGCATCTTCTCCTCAGCGGCCGATTGTATTGCTGAACCACATGGATGTGGTCACCAGCGACGCGTCCCATTGGAAGGCTCCGCCATTCAGCGCGGAGATCGTGGACGGCTCAATTTACGGCCGCGGCGCCCAGGACATGAAGAACGAAGGTCTGGCGCAATTCATGGTCATGGTCATGCTGAAGCGCGAAAAGGTCGAGCTAGATCGCGACGTGATTTTCCTGGCGGTCAGCGACGAGGAAGTCGATGGCACGGGCACTGATTGGTTCATCGAACATGAGCGCGACCTTCTGGGTGATGCGGAATTCCTGATCAACGAAGGTGGCGAGAACATTCTGGAGCACAATGGCCACGTAAAGTATGTGGGCGTGGATGTGGGCGAGAAGGCGGCATTCTGGCTGCATGTTGTGGCGCATGGACGCGCGGGGCATGGCTCATTGCCAATTCCGGATTCAGCACCCAACCGGCTGGTGCAGGCATTGAACCGGATCATCGCCTATCAAACGCCATTCAAGGTTTTGCCGGTCGCCGATGAATTCCTGCGTGCCATGGCCCCCTACGAGCCGCCCGCGCGTGCGCAAAAATTTCGGAACATCCGTCTGGCTTTGCAGGACAAGAATTTTCAACGCGAGGTTGAGCAGGACGAATCTCTCAACTATCTTCTTCGCGACACCATTGCACTGACCATGCTGGGTGGATCGGAACAAACCAACGTTATTCCGCCGGAGGCTTGGGCAAATCTTGATGTACGGCTTTTGCCGGGAGATGATCCGAAAGAGTTTCTGCGGACCATCCGGGGCGTGGTGAACGATCCAAGCGTAAACGTCGAACCGCTGGATCATGACTTCCGCCTGGCCAACTCTTCGCCCACGGACACGGCTTTGTTCAGTGCGATCCAGAAAGTGTCCGCGCATTATTTTCCGGGAACGCCCGTGGTGCCGCGGCTGGACAGCGGTTACACGGAGAACCAACGCTATCGTCCTCTCGGAATTAACTCATATGGATTCACGCCGTATACGCCGACGGAGGAAGAAGGCAGCACCGAGCACGGAAATGATGAGCGCATCCGGGTGGAAGAGGTTCGGCATGGGTTCCGGGTGTTGTATGACGTGGTGACCTGCGTTGCAAGTAAGTAGGAAAAACCTTTCGCCACGGATTTACACGGATCTTCACGGATATTTCCTTTTTCTTGATCCGTGTACATCTGTGGTGATTCTGACTTTCTTAATTAGCCGCAGTGCTTCTCGTACTGCTCGTAGATATAGTTGTCCGTCATGCCGGCGATGTAGTCGCAGACCACACGCGGCAGCGGCTCTTGCGTGGCCTTCTCCTGGTAACTGGAAGGCAGGCTTCCAGGCTTTGCCATCCAGAACTGAAACAGTTCGCTGATCACTCGCTCGGCGTCGTTCTTTTCCGGGCTGAGCGTGGAGCTGAAGTAGAGATTCTTGTAGAGAAATTCTTTGGCCACTCGCCGTTCCAGCTCGGCTGGCGCACTGAGCTCGACCAGCCGGCGAAGGCAGATGCGCACATCGTCCAACGTGCGTACGCCGGCTTGCCGGATTTGTTCTTTCGTATTCTCGATAAGATCCCCTACCCAGCGGTCGAGCACGCGTTTGACTGTTTCGTTGAATTTCAGTTTGTCGATCGTGTCCGGATAGATCGACTCGACTTCGCCATAGAAGCGCTCGAATACGGGGACGCCGCCGCGGATCTGTTCGAGCGTGAGCAGGTGGGACTCATAACCATCGTCGAGGTCGGCCGTGCTGTAGGCAATCTCATCGGCGACGTCGATGAGCTGAGCTTCGAGCGGCGGACGGTGGTCGAGCAGATATTCGGCGAGCTCCGGAAACTTTTCGGCAGGGTAATCGTGCGAGTGCTTAATGATGCCCTCGCGAACTTCGAAGGTCAGGTTCAGCCCGCGGAAAGCGGCGTAGCGCAACTCGAAGTCCTCCACGATGCGCAGCGCATGGAGGTTGTGGTCAAAGAAAAAGCCGTGCTCCCGCATGGTGATGTCGAGAGCCTTTTCTCCGGCATGGCCGAACGGCGGATGGCCTACGTCGTGCACGAGGGCGAGGGCTTCGACCAGATCAACGTTCAGGCCGAGTTGAGCCGCGATGGTTCGGGCGATCTGCGCGACTTCAATGGTATGGGTCAGGCGATTGCGAAAATGGTCGGAGTAGCGGCGAGTGAAGACTTGGGTCTTAGCTTCGAGGCGCCGGAAAGCCCTGGAGTGGATGACGCGGTCACGATCACGCTGAAAGTCGTTGCGGTACGGGTGCTGCGGCTCAGCAAAACGGCGTCCGCGGGATTGCTCCACCCGCGCGGCGTAGTCGGCGAGCATAGAGAAAGTTTAACAGAAGCAGCACTTAACAATTAGCATTCAGCACTAAAGCCAGGCAAATCTTCGTGGCTGCCACGAAAACGTGACAGGGCTGAATGTCAACTGCTAAATGCTGAGCGCTGTGCTTTCCTACTTGTTCCCCGGCTCTTCCTTGGCGAGCTTCATCTTCGCCGACTCGAGCTTCTTGGTCACTTGGGCTAAGTTATCGGTGTCCACCTCTGCGGCGACGGTTTTATTCCACTCGTCGATGGCTCGCTCCCAGTGCGCCGCGGCCAATTTCAGACGCCCGGTCTTTTGATACAGGTCGCCGAGGTGGTCCTGAACAGTGGGGTCCATACCCATGTGCTGAGAAGCTTTCATCAGGTTGTCTTCCGCCAGTTCATACTTCCCAAGTTTGAAGTACGCCCAGCCAAGCGAATCGAGATACGCTCCATTGGCAGGCTCAAGATCGACAGCCTTCTTGATCATAATGAGCGCTTCGTCCAGTTTGACGCCGCGATCGGCGAGCATGTATCCGAGATAATTGAGGACCGCAGCGTTCTGCGGATCGGTGGCCAGCACTTTGCGAAAAGTTTCTTCGGCCTGATCGTATTTCTTCTGGCGCTCGTAGGTGGATCCACGTAGAAACTCTACGTACTCTTTGTCCTCTTCCTTGGTCGAGAGCTGGGCCGCTTTGTCGAGAGCCGCTTCGGCTTCGGGCCAGCGCTTCAGCCGGGTGTACATCTGAGCCAATCTGATGTAAACGTCGCGATCATCCGGCGTGCCCTTGAGCATGGACTTCACCTGCTCCAGAGCAGAGTCCACCTGACCCTGATCGGCGAGTTGTGCGGCGTAGACCATCTTCAACTCGCGGTCGTTCGGCAGTTTCAGAGTTGCTTCCTTGGCCGCATCCGTAGCTTTTTGCCACTGCTTGGCTTCACGATAAGTGTCGATAATCTGCTGGTAGCCGCGCTCGGCGTTGTCGTCGCCCAAGGACAGCATCTTTTGGAAGGTCTCGTTGGCCAACTGGTCGTTGTTGTTGTCGCGATATACGGTACCGAGGCGCTCGAGAAATACGGCACGGTTGTTCTTCTCGCTCTGGCTGTAGCTGTTGTCCGGCTTGTCGGTTTTCTTGACCAGGTCTTGCAGAATTTGCGCGGCATCGTCATAGCGGCCTTGCGCCTGGTAGACGGCCGCCATGTTGTAAGGCACTTCCATCGAGTCCTGCACCATGGACTCGGCTTTCTTCAAATTTTCGAGTGCCAGGTCAAATTTTCCAATTCTCCGGTAGATCTCAGCCATGCGCAAGTAAGTCTGCGCGTCCTCGGGATTCGATTCCGCGATGATCTTGTATTGCTCGAGAGCAGCGTCGGTCTGACCGTCGTTCAACAGGTTCTGCGCCAGACCGCGAATGGCGTCGAGGTTGTCGCGATCGAGTTCAATTGCCTTTCGGTACGCCGTAATCGCCTGCTTGTATTCCTTCCGCTGTTCATAGGTATAGCCGAGCGCGGAATAAAGCTTTGCTGAGCGCGCCGCGTCCGGAACCGAACTCAAAGTCTCCGCGGCACGAGCGCTATCGCCTTCTTCGTTGTAGAGGTACGCAAGCGTGGTAACGGCTTCCTCGGAGTCAGGTTGGAGCTTTACTGCGATTTTGAATTCGCTTTCGGCTTTCCGCAAATCGTTGTTCAACCGGTAAAGCCGGCCGAGGAGCAGGTGATCGTCAACATTGTCAGGCTCGAGTTTTATGATTTCCTGGTACTGCTCGATTGCCAGTTTGAGAACACTGTCCGAGCCGCTGCCGCTTTGGACGTCCCCGAGAGAGCGCAGATAAATACGGCCGAGGAGTTTGTGCGCCTCCAGATTGTTGGGATCTTTCTTGAGAATGTCCTGGGCTTCCAGAACCGCATCACGGATGCGGCCGGTCTTAGCATAAAGTTCGGCGAGACCCGAGGTCAGGTACTCGGACGTGGGGTCCGAGTCAATTGCCAGACGATACTCGTCGATGGCTTTGGTGGCAAGATCGCTACGGTTATAGACCGCAAACTGATCTTCGTACATGTGAGCAACGGTGTAATGGTAGTAGGCAGCTGCTCGGTCTACCTTTCGCGGAGTTGCCGTGGCCGGCTTTGAACTGTCGGCGGTGGCAGTGGATGGTGCGGAACTTTGCTGCGCCACGGCGGCAGCAGCTAAAAACAACACAAAAATAGACCGACGCATGCTTTTCATCCAAGACCTTCGGATTCCCAAACCTAGTGCGTTTAGATGCCGAACCGCTGTAGGTGGGTGCTCTGTCTTATTGTAAACCTTCGTCAACAAGGATAGCGAAAAAGGGCGTGGGAAAACGGGCGGAAAGGATTCGGAGGTACAGGGACGGTTGGAGGATTGATTTTGCCGCGAAGTCGGTACTTAACCACTCAGCAGTCAGTACTTAGCACTCAGGACTTAGCATTCAGCCATAAAGTTTTATGGACAGGGAAGAAGGCCTGGCTGAGTGCTGAGTGCCAACTGCTTTCCCTTCAGTGCTTGAAATGCCTGACGCCGGTAAAAGTCATCGCAAGGCCTAGGCGGTCTGCGGCTTCGATTACTTCTGGGTCGCGCACCGACCCGCCCGGCTGGATGATTGCCGTGGCCCCGGCCTTGGCAATTTCTTCTACCCCGTCGGGGAATGGGAAAAATGCATCCGATGCGGCGACGGTACCTTTCAGCGGCAACACCGCTTTCATTGCTCCGATTTTGCAGGAATCCACCCGGCTCATCTGTCCGGCACCGACGCCTGCGGTCTGTCCGTCGCGAGCGTACACAATCGCATTCGACTTCACGTGCTTGCAGACTTTCCATGCGAAGAGCAGAGCTCGTTTCTCTTCCGGTGTCGGTTGACGCTTGCTGACAACTTTCAGATCGCTCTCCGCGAGCGGCTGCGCATCGGCATCTTGCAGCAGAATTCCGCCCGAGACATTTTTCAGCACCCACTTCTGTCGAGCGTCGTTGACCTCTACCAGTCGCAGGTTCTTCTTGGACGCGAACTTGGCGCGGGCGGCTTCGTCGAACGACGGGGCAGCGATGACTTCGAGAAATAGCTTCGTCATTTCTTCGGCAGCGGCACCGTCAAGCGGACGATTCACGGCAATCACACCCCCGAAAGCGGAGACGGGGTCGCATTCAAGCGCTTTCTTGTAGGCTTCGACGAGAGTCTTGCCGGTCGCGGTTCCGGCCGGATTGGTGTGCTTGATAATCGCGCACACCGGCTCTTCGAATTCCTGGGCCAGATCCCAGGCGGCTTCAAGATCCACGATGTTGTTATAGGAAAGCTCCTTGCCTTGAACCTGGCGGCCGTTGGCCACGCCCTTGCCGGAGCCATCGGAATACATGGCAGCTTTCTGATGCGGATTTTCTCCGTAGCGCAGATCCATCGCTTTTTTGAAGTACAGCCGTAAAGTCTGCGGGAAATCAGCGGCTTCATGAAACTCGTAACGGCCGTTCGCGCTGACTCGTTCCAGCGTCGAAGCAATCGCGGAGTCGTATGCTGCGGTGGTGGCGAAGGCTTTCTGTGCCAGACTCCACTTCGTGGCTGAGGACAATTCGCCCCGGCAGCGGGCCAACTCTTCTGCAATATGGTCGTAGTCGGCGGGCGAAGTGACGACGGCGACATCCTGAAAATTCTTGGCAGCGGAGCGAATCATCGAAGGCCCGCCGATATCGATGTTCTCAATCAGGTCATCGAAGTGCACGTTCGGTTTGGCCGCAGTCTTCTCAAACGCATAGAGGTTGACGACCACCATGTCGATCGGCAGGATTCCGTGTTCGGCTACCGCTGTGCGATGGGCTGGGTTCTCGCGACGGTGCAGGATTCCTCCATGCACTTTGGGATGCAGAGTTTTCACGCGGCCATCGAGCATTTCTGGAAATCCGGTGAGTTCGGAAATGTCTTTCACGGTGATGCCGGAGTCGCGCAGCAGCTTAGCAGTCCCGCCGGTCGAGATCAGTTCCACGCCCAGCCCGGAGAGCTTGCGGGCAAATTCGACGAGTCCGGTTTTATCCGTGACACTGAGAATGGCGCGCTGGATCTTTGCTGGATCGTGTGACATTGCAGGCCTCTGGTGGTGGATGGCGTACTAGAAAGTTTATCAGCAGAGGGCTTTAGAGGGAAAAACAATGCCCACTCGGCCTCCCGGACGGGGGCGTCCGGGCTAGGTGTGCATTGCGCTTTGGACGGGCGAGTCGCCCGTCACCACACAGGTACTTTAGGCCTTCGCTTTCGCCTTTAGCCTGACCTGGCCGTCCTGCATTTCAACTGTGTATTCCACGGATTGGCAGCCGTGTTGCTTTCGAATCTGATCAGTTTTCTTCTGGACAAACGAAGCGAAGCTTTCCATGTTGCCGGTCACCGACTCGCCAGCTTTTTTCTTTGCCTCGGTCAGCGCCTTGTAGAGTTTCTCCACCTGATCGTGTTCGGCGCGGGCATCGGAACACTGTATGGTCAGCGGACCATCACTTACGCCGGGCCCAGTTGCGGGCGAAGTTGCGGTCGCTGCTGCAGCCGAGGCGTGAGAGAGTCCGTACGCCGGATGGTGAGCGGGTTCATGCTCCCCCGAGGGACGCACGCCCTGCACCGAAAGCAGGGCGTCTTGAGGGCGCCGATAGCCTTCTTCGCGAATGCGGCCCTTCTTGCGCCACAGGTCGCTATAAATGGCGTAACGCTGCGCCATTTCGTTATAGCGGAAGCGTTGTTGGAAGCTCATCCGTCCGCCGTCACTGAACTTGCGCAACAGGCTCAGCACCTTCCACTCGACGTCCGTGGGCGGCTTCTTGGTGGGGTTACTGAAATAAACTTCATACTCGATCTTGAGCCGGCGCAACTGGGTTTCAAGAAGAGTCAATTCTTCGTCGAGAGTCACCGAGAGTTCTCCAATTCCCAATATAGGGCGTAGGCCGCAGGCGAGCGAGGTACCCATTGGTCACAGGAGGGATGGAACGAAAGTCACTAACAGCTCTTGGCTGTTAGCTTGATCCTTCAGGATTGGAGAAATGGAGAGTTGAGCTAAAGGCCAAGAGCAGACAGCTAAAAGCTGAATCACTTCGCATTGGAGGCCATCTTCTTGACCATGGCCAGAACCAGCTTGCGGTCGCTATCGTTGAGGCTCACGGAGTAGCGGCGGATCTGGCTGAGGAAGCGGACTTCGTCGTCGGACAGCTGGGGCAATCCCTTGGCTCCGTTGCTGTGTCCGGATTCGGCGAAGAACTGCGACAGCGGAAGCTCCATGGCACCCGCGATCTTGGAAAGCGTATCCAGAGACGGGATGGTGTGACCGTTCTCCACGCGCGAGAGGTAACAGCGCAGCAGCCCGGTGCGCTTTTCTATATCACCTTGGGACATGCCTTTTCCTAGCCGGTAGTTCCTGATGGTCTCACCGATGTTCATAGAGAAAACAGCCAACGAGGTTCTCCGAGATGGTGAATAGTAACCAGAGTAGTACCGTCTGGCAAGTGGAAATTTTGCTGCACAACAGGCGGTGCAGGACGAAACCACCACTCTGCACTTTGCATTCAGCACTTAGCCATCGGAATCCATCGCAGATGCCTGCGATAAAAACTAAAGAGTGCATGGCTGAATGCTGAGTGCTGAATGCCGAATGCTTATTTTCCCAACGTTTCGGCAAGGAACTTCACCGTCCGCTTCCAGGCGTCCGCCGCATCATCGGGTCGGTACCCAGCCTTGTTGTTGGGATTTTCAAAGGCATGGCCTGCGTTCGGGTAGATCACAATCTCAACCTTCTTGCCCAGCTGCTTCATCGTTTGCTCAAACTTCTTCACATCTTCCACTGGGATACCGCGGTCCTGGCCTCCGAAGATTCCTAGAATCGAGGCATCGATTTTCTTGAGTGACTCGGGCTCAGTTGCTAGGTGGCCGTAATTGATCACGTCGGCAGTGAGCGTGGGTTCTTGCAACGCCACATTGAACGAATAGCCGCCACCCATGCACCAGCCAATGGACGCGATTCGGTCTTTCTTCACATTCGGTTGAGACTTGAGGAACTCGAAAGCCGCGTGCAAATCGCGGGCAGCGCGATCGTCCGGCACGCCGCGCATGATTTCGTGAGCCTCGTCAGCCGTGGTCGCGACTTTGCCGCGGTAGAGATCGACGGCCAACGCGACATAGCCCAGATCAGACAGCTTCGAAGCCTGATCCTTGACCCAGTCGTTGAGTCCCCACCATTCGTGGATGACCAGAATGCCCGGGAACGGCCCCTTGTCGTCGGGGGTATACATCAGCGCCTGCACGCTATCGTCTCCGCTCTTGTAGGAAACGCTTTTGGAAGTCGCTGCGAAAGCGCCCACGGTAAAAAGCAAAGTAAGAGCCAGGAAAAGTAATTTCAAGGTGAACCCTCCGTAGCGCTGGCATCTTGCCGGCTGTGGTGAGGGCGCTCCGCCCTCACTCCAATTTTAGATTCGTACTTCATTGCCTCGCAGGCATGTTCGCCAGCCTCGCGGTGTGCCGGCAAGATGCCCTCACGACAGCCGGCGGGGACGCCGGCGCTACAACTGCAACTCCATGTACATCGCCCCCGCAATCGGATTCGGGCGATACGGCGCGATCTCCTGGAAACCCAGTTTGCGGTACATCTCCACCGCGTCTTTCATAAGCGGCCCAATTGTATCCAGACGCATGCGTTGATAGCCGATGCTGCGGGCTTCCGCAATGATCTTTTCGGCGATCACGCGGCCCAACCCTTTTCCGCGGAATGACGGACGCAAGTATAGCCGCTTCATCTCGCAGATGCCGTCTTCCCACTTGTGCAGGGCTACACATCCGGCCATCTGTCCATCGTATTCCGC
This sequence comes from uncultured Acidobacteriota bacterium, assembly GCA_963796095.1. Taxonomy (GTDB): domain Bacteria; phylum Acidobacteriota; class Terriglobia; order Terriglobales; family Acidobacteriaceae; genus JABDBE01. The sequence goes on along the minus strand of CAWCKL010000042.1, from coordinate 698,371 downwards.
GAGAAACAAACGACCATCGGGTGGAGCGTAGTGGCCGGGAAGTCGGGCGAGCTCTTGCTCGAAATTCTGGAAGCAGAGGTTGACGCCGAGTGACTGTGCGTACTCCTGGAAAAGTTCCCGCGCCTGCACCACGTGCGCAGAAGACTCCGCCTGCACCAGCATAAGTCCCGCAATGGTCCGAGCTACCCCATGAGCATACCGCCGTTGACGTTTAGCACGTGGCCCGTAATGTAGGAAGCTTCCTCCGAAGCAAGGAACGCCACCGCGTTCGCCACGTCTTCTGTGGTTCCAACGCGGCCGAGGGGAACCATCTTCAGTGCGTTCTGTCTGAACTCATTGGTGAAGCCAGACGTCATTGCAGTTTCGATGAAGCCCGGCGCCACCGCGTTGCAGGTTATGTTGCGCGACGCAACTTCGCGAGCGATGGCCATGGTCAATCCGATGAGACCGGCTTTCGACGCGGCGTAGTTCGCCTGCCCCGCCTGACCCATCTGGCCGAAGATCGACGTGATGTTGATGATCCGGCCCCAGCGCTGCTTGAGCATGGAACCGATCGCCGGCTGAGTGCAAAGATAGGCAGATGTCAGGTTGGTATTGATGACGGAGTCCCAATCAGCTCGCTTCATCCGCATCACGAGTTGGTCGCGAGTGATTCCGGCATTGTTGATGAGGATGTCGATTTTGCCAAGCTGTCCGATCGCGGCCTTGAACACGGTTTTGACTTGTTCTTCGTCGGCCACGTCAAGCGGAAACGCGAAAGCCTTTCCGCCACTGGCCTCGATCTGCTGCACCAGTTCGTTCAACTTCTCCTGGTTGCGCGCTGCCACCGCGAGGGTAGCGCCGGATGCCGCCAGCCTGAGAGCGCAGGCAAGACCAATGCCCTGCGATGCACCGGTGACGAACGCGACCCGACCTGAAAGGGTCATGATTTCTCCTTAATTGATTGAATCGGAAATTATAGCCGGAGACGAGCAGGGGCAGCGCGCTGATCTATGCTTAGGCAGGAGTTCCGCTTCTAGCGGGAAGCGAGTATCGCCTCACTTCTAAGCATTCGGTGTGCGCGGCAACGGAGCGCACGAGGTCGGTTAGTTATTCGACCAGCTATCGGTTGTGGTACGAGTCACCGCCTCCGGGCGGGGGAAAGCTGCGGGCTGGTTCTGGAACCAAGCCGGGGCTTCCGCGCCGCCCACTCGGGCGCGGCTCCCAGCCCCGGCTCAACTGCTGTCGCAAAGCGCCCTCCAGGGCAGAGGCTCTGGTAAGGTGGCGATTTCTCGAAGCATGATCTCAACGATGTGCCGGATGGTATCGGTGGGGTCCTTGGGTCGCCGGGGACGTTTCAGTCGGCGATAAATGAACAGTTGTAGCAAATTGAAGGCTAGCGTCCAAATCAGCAGCGTAGCCAGGAGGGCATTCCTCGAGTGCCGAAACACATGGCCCAGGTTCCAGTGCTGGATCCATTGGTGGAAGGCGGTATTCTCGATGTGCCAGCGGGACCGGGTGATCTTCAGCGCCGTGCGCCGGGACACTTGGCGAGCCCGTTGCCCCACCATGGCGAAACACCAAGTGCTGGGGGCTTGCCCGGATTTCGTGATCACGGCCCGGATCACCCGAATCTTTCCCGAGTAGGTGTCCAGGGTCTCGATATCGTCCACCCATCGACGGCCACGCAGCGTAAGCCGCCGTAGGAGCCTTCGCGAAAAGCCTTATTGCGCTCGGCTTTCTGAATCACCTGTTCGAGGGCGCCCTGAAGGCCCGGCAGATGCAGCTTATCGAGCACATTCGCCACCACATCGGCGCTGAACACTTTCCCCTCGGGCGTGGGCGGACAGCCGATTAACTTTTGGAAATCGCTCTGCTTCAGATCGCCTTCCAGGGCATTGAGGCTCGGGATCCGCAGCACGGCGCCATGAAACAGGCTGTTGACCACGTCGAAGGTGGGGATTTCCGGAGCTCGTCGCGAGTCGGTTTGGCGAGCTAACAGCCCCGGCAGGTCCAAGACGTTACCGGCATACTTTTCAAATTGGTGCAGTTTGCCGCGTGAGTGCAGCAGCCAGAGCGGGAGCCCGACCGGTCGCAGTTGTCCCCGGATGATTTCGTCTTGCTCGGAACCGCAGCGTTTGTACTTGCGGCCGCTGCCGCAAGAGCAAGCTGGGTTGCGCCCGAGAGGTGGCGGAAGCGCCAACGCTCCCGTCGGGTTGGACTCCGGCCGGGAATCGCTTCTCGTCAGGCCCACGTCAGAAGGGGAGAGAATGTGTGGTCTTGAGTTCTGGCGGCCGGCACCTCATCGCGGCTTCCGCCTCTTGGGGGTGGATTGCTGCCGCCGGAGGGCCAGCAGTTGGGCGTTGGCGGCGAAGACTTCCGCTACGGCGTCTTTGAACTCGCGTCCTTGCTCGAGCAGAGGGCGGATCTGTTCCACCCACTCGTCGGGAATACGCTCCACGCGTTTCTTACCGTTCACCATGAAAGTCAGCGACCAGAGCGGATGTCCCTCGTCGTGGGCGCAATGGCAGGTCGGGGTTCCACAACGGCGGTGGGTGAGGGCCAGCGAGCCGGGCAGGGCGTCGCGAGGAATCTGGAAGCGGCGCAGGAGGGCGTACTTGCGCTGCCGCAAGCGAGAGGCGGCCCCGCCCTGGGCGTTGAACCAGTCATCCATGCGTGTAATACTACACACAGTAGACGCTTAGTTTCAATGCTGAAATGCGTTGGGGAATTTGCGTACCTTGATTCCCCCGGGATCCTCAGTTCCTACGCGGGGTTACAGAACTGAAGCGGAACTCCTGATGCTTAGGCATCTGACGTCCTTCCTTCGTGTACCTTTGTGTCCTTCGTGGTTTGAGCACTTGAACTTCATCAACCACAAAGGACACAAAGGTATACGAAGGAAAAACGGCGGCAAGAACGAAAGCGTAGGGTTACAGCGCCGGAACCGGCTCCGCGGTCACTGCGGTATTGGCTACGGCATTGGCGATGGGCTGGTAATCCCGCTGATAAACGTCCACAACGGCGCGACCGACAATACGAGCTGTTGCTTCCGAGTGCATGTGCACCGGCAAGGTAAATGGACCGATATCCTTGTAATCCTGAACGAATTCGATCTTCTTGACGAACATCGAAGGCGATTTAACCGGCCTGCCCTCGGCTCGCACCAGACTACCGGTGTAGGCGTCGACGTAAATCCGGCCCTTGAACAGACCCGCTCGCTTCTGGCGTGGCTTCAATTGGTAGACGTGAACCGTGCGGCTTTGAAACTCGTTCGTTCCCTTGTAGGAGAGTTTGTAGTTCGCTGGGCTGATCGCGTTCACTGCAGGATCGTCCTTTTGCACACGGTCCACTTCGGACTGCAACAACCGGGTGATGACATTGGTTTTTACGAAGGCATCGCCCGTGAATCGCACCGCTTTGAACGCGAGCGTACGTGGAGCCGAGTAGTGCTGTTGCACTTCATATTCGCCAGACTGCGAAGTATCTAGCAATTGAGCCCGGATCAAAGTCGTGGCCGAATAAGAAGCGAGTTGCTGGGCTTGTATCACCGAACGCCCCTGGTAAACTTGCAGCGCCAGTTCGGGAGCCATGCGGGGAAGTACGGTCGGCTCGGCCAACGGCACAGCGACGTGGTCCCCTGAAGAAATCGCCGCGGGTGGGATGTCAGATAGTGGAACTCCTAAAGACGATATCGACGACGGTGAGCTGGCATCGGCGCCCGGTTTCATGAGCAAAGGAGCCTGAGCAACCGCCAATCCCACCAGCCAGAAACACAAACACAAGAACTTAAGAGAAGTCCGCTGCATGCAATAAGTTGGGTACGTTCTTTATATATGATTCAACCCGCCAGGAAAAGGTTCCAACCCTTTCAGGCCCTTTCCAGGGGATACTCTTAATGGTACCGTGCAGATTTTGCTAGCGTGCGAACCTCATTAAGTTCCATTCTTATTTGCGCATCCTGAAATCGGACAGTAAGATTCAAGTCTCATCCAAGCATGAGGTCGCGACTCATATGCCGGAGGTAACAGATACGTCCGCAACGAATGGGAGCCGTGCGTCTGCCGATGCGCCATCTGTAGAAGTCTATGCCGTGTATGGCGTGGAGCCTGAAGTTCAGGCCTATGCCATGGCCAAGTACTCGCGCTCGGCGCTTTCCATGAAGGAGTCGCTCAAGGAGATCAGCCAACAGAAGGCCGAAAAGTTTCTCAACACGTTCTACTTCCAGTACGGGCACCGGTCAATTGCGGATTTAGCGCATGTGGCGCTCGCCATCGAGCGCTTGTCGATCCGGGCGGCGATTGCCGTCGCCGACGAGCAACGCTGGGACGGCCAGGAACGTTCCACTCGCTACCAGGATTTCAAGAAGAGCGGCTATTTCACCCCGGAATTCGGTGATGATCAGCAGGCCCGATCGTTGTATCGAGAGACGATCGAAAGATTATTCGCGGAATACGAATCGCTTTCGGAGCGCACGTTTGGCTACTTGCGCGACATCACACCCAAGCCAACGGAGATGAAGCAAGAAGGCTATGAGCGAACGTTGAAGGCTCGAGCCTTCGATATTTCCCGCTATCTGTTGCCGCTTTCAACCAACACGTCGCTCGGAGAAATCGTCAATGCCCGCACTCTTGAAACTCAAGTCTCGCGCCTGCTCTCGCACCCTCATAAGGAAGTTCGATATCTGGGCGAGTTGCTGAAGCGAGCCGCGGTCTCTCCCGCATACAACGCTAGCCACGCAGCATTGCACGAACTCGTGGAGCAGATCCGGGCAGTTTCGTCTGAACTCGGCGACCGGGCTGCGCAAGAGTTGCTGCGAGAAGTGCGCGTGGCTCCGACTTTGGTGAAGTATGCCGAGCCGAATTCCTACGAGATCGAGACCCGCCGGGAACTGCGCTGGGCTGCAACCGAGCTGTTGGGAAACTTACAGATCGCAGCGACGCCCCCGGTTGATCTGCTCGACGAAGAACCGCTGGAAGTGGAGCTCGCGACGACGCTGATTTATGAACACAGCCACTATCCCTATCGACAGATTCGGCAAGCAATCCAAGGCGCGGAAGAACACATTCGTCGCCAGATCATTGAGCTGGGACTGCGGCATCGCGGCAAGCACGACGAAATGCTGCGCGCCTTCTGCGCCGGACAGCAGTTCCGCTTCGACATCCTGATGGACGTGGGCGGCTTCCGCGATATGCACCGCCATCGGCGCTGCATCCAGATTGGACAGGAATTCACCACCAAACACGGTTACGACGTCCCGGATGAGGTGGATGCGGCGGGTGCACGGGGAAGCTATGACGCGCTCATGAAGCGCACAGCCGAAGCCGTCGAGCAGTTAGCCCAGCGCCCAGGCGCGGAAGCAAAAGAAAATGCCCAGTACGCAATTCCGTTGGCCTTCCGCAAGCGGACCTTGTTCAAGATGGATTTCGCCGAAGTAGCTTACATCTCGGAGCTGAGAACAGGGCCGGCTGGTCACTTCTCCTACCGCAACGTGGCCTATGCAATGTACGAAGCAGTGGCGAAAAAGTATCCGGCGCTGGCGAGGTATTTGAGAGTGACGGACGTGCGCGAGCCGGTGGATTTGCTGAAGCGATAACCGAACTAAGCCTCGTTTTTGAGCCATGCATGCACATGCATGTTAGAATTGGATATGCGGACTACCGTAGAAATGAAGCCGCAGCATCGCAGTGCATTATTGGCATTAGCCGCACGCCGTGGCGAGAAAGGCTTCTCCTCTGTCCTCGCCGAAGCGATTGAGGAGTATCTTAACGAGGAAAGGACGCGGGTTCAGCGACGGAAGGAAGTGTTGTCGCTTGCAGGGTCCCTCTCGGCCGGCGAGGCTAAGAGCCTCCGCAGTACAGCTACATCTCTGCGGGAGAACTGGCGTTGATTATCGCCGACACTGATGTCCTGATCGACTATCTTGCGGGGACGCAACCGGCCGCGGACCAGGTTTTGGCGTATGCCGAGTCCGACAGCCTGCAAACCAGCGCCATCACATGCTTTGAGCTTCTGGGCGGTGCGCGGTACGGCAAACGCGGGGACACAGTAAGACGTCTGGTGGGCGCAATTCCGGTCCTCCCACTAGATCGCGCGGCAGCGGCTAGGGCCGCGGACGTCCGTCAACTGCTGGCGCGGGGCGGCGTCTCCATCGGAATGGCCGACAGCTTGATCGCCGGCATTGCCCTGGCAAATAACCTGCCATTGCTGACCCGCAATCGAAAACACTTCGAGAATGTGGAAGGTTTGCGTTTGGTTCCGCAATCCACCGATTAACCAAATCGCTTACGTGTACATCACTTTCCGGTCGCCCTTCACGATCCGTCCCACGGTAAATGCTTTCTCTCCCGCGCGCTCCAGCAGAGTCTGAGCCTTCTTGAACTTCTTCGACGGAACCACCAGCAGCATACCCAATCCCATATTGAAGGTACGCAGCATCTCATCCCGCGGCACATTCCCGAGTTGCTGCAGGTGTTCGAAGATGGGCGGCACTGGCCAGGAATTGATCTCGATCACCGCCGCCACGCCCCGCGGAAGAACGCGGGGGAGATTTTCGGTAATGCCTCCGCCGGTGATGTGAGCCATCGCAGAAACGCATTCGCCATCTGCCAGCAGACGCTTCACCGCCGGCCAGTAGCTCTTGTGAGTCTTCATCAGTTCGTTGCCGACTTTGCCTTTGAGCTCGTTCACGTAGGACTCGGGCGTGTAATGGGCGACTTCAAACAGCAACTTGCGGGCAAGGGCATAACCGTTGGTGTGCAGGCCATTCGAGGGTAGCCCTAAAATCACGTCGCCGACCTCGACCGCCTTCCCGGTGATGATGCGCTCGCGCTCGACTACACCAACGATGAATCCGGCAAGATCGTACTCGCCTTCAGGATAGAAGCCCGGCATCTCGGCAGTTTCGCCGCCGATCAGGGCACAACCGTTGTGCTTGCAAGCCTCGGCCAGGCCTTCGATCACTTTCTCTGCGACCTCCGGTTCGAGCGTACCGGTGGCGAGATAATCCATGAAGAAGAGCGGAGTTGCACCCTGCACAGCGATGTCATTGACGCAGTGGTTCACCAGATCCGCCCCGATCGTGTGATGCACCTTCATCTCGAAAGCGACTTTCAGTTTGGTGCCGACCCCGTCCACACTTGAGACCAGCACAGGGTCGATATATTTTGTCTTGTCAACGGCGAACAAGCCTCCGAAACCGCCGATCTCGCTGAGCACACCCCGCGTGAAGGTTTTATGGGCGAGGTACTTGATCCGCTTCTTGGTGCGGTTGGCGCGGTCAATATCGACCCCGGCGTCGGCGTAAGTAATAGGTGCGTCGTTTGCTGGACTTTGGGCCACGAGTGCTGGTTCCCTTTAAAGGTTGCGGGGTAATGCTGGGCTTCGTGCTGCTCGAAAGGAGCGTTTAAGTGCGGCTCATTGTAGCATGTTCGCGATTGACTCTGCGGAGCTGTCGGAGTGGTTATGAAACGTCTTCAAAGATCGGCGATTAGCTCTGGATACACTAACCCAGCGGCTTGCCAGCCGATGCGCTCGCGTGAACTTTACTGGACTGCTCCCTAACTTAAACTTAGCTAACGGTCTAAAGGTCTCTCCGCCGCTAGTGGGTTACGTAAGTCGAAACGTAATAAAAAAGTATTCCGAACAGGGCTAATCCAGAAATACCGTACGCGGTAAGAACCCATACACCGCGGCCTTCGCGGTGCGCTCCAGAAGATTGAGAACCACGTGCATCTGTCGAGGAATTACCTAGGGCCCGATTTTCCACGCAAACCTCCGAGGTTCGAAACATGGTGGCGCGGGAGGCGTCACATTAACCCACACTGCCACTTGGCAGGTGTTGATGGCGCAAATGTTACTACAAAATCGGTTTCGTGAGTTGGGAAATAGGTGTGTCTTTGTCAAATCGATGTAAAATGCGGCGCACCGCACGACGATTCTGCGCCCAATTCGGGAACTTTTCCACCGATTGTTTGATAATTCGCCTTTTCTTCGCTTAGACTCACATGTATAATTCGCACTGAACCATCCTTAACTACCTCCAAAGGAGCCACCAATGATGGCCGACGAACGAGCAAAAGCGATTGATCTGGCCTTTGCACAAATCGAAAAGCAGTTTGGCAAGGGTTCGATCATGCGTCTGGGATCGAAGGAAGCAATCGTCCCCATTGCTGTGATCCCCACGGGCGCGATTTCTTTCGACGCAGCCCTGGGCGTCGGCGGCTTTCCGCGCGGACGCGTGGTCGAAGTCTTCGGCCCTGAATCTTCGGGCAAAACCACAATCACGCTGCAAGTCATCGCCGAGGCACAAAAGATGGGAGGCATGGCTGCATTCGTCGACGCCGAACACGCGCTCGATCCCGGTTACGCCAAGAAGCTCGGTGTTGATGTCGACAACCTGCTGGTCTCACAGCCGGACTACGGCGAACAAGCGCTCGAAATCACCGAGGCTCTGGTGCGCTCCGGCGCGATCGACGTGCTGGTCGTCGACTCCGTTGCCGCGCTGGTACCGAAAGCTGAGCTCGATGGCGAGATGGGCGATAGCCACATGGGCCTGCAGGCCAGGCTGATGTCGCAGGCTTTACGTAAGCTCACCGGGACGGTATCGAAGTCGCGCACGTGTTTGATCTTTATTAACCAGATCCGCGAGAAGATCGGCGTGATGTTCGGCAACCCCGAAACCACGACCGGCGGCCGCGCGTTGAAATTCTACTCTTCAGTGCGCATTGATATTCGCCGCATCGCCGCTATCAAAGAGGGCGACGCAGTAACCGGTTCACGCACCAAAATCAAAGTCGTGAAAAACAAGGTAGCCGCCCCCTTCCGCGAAGCCGAATTCGACATTATGTACGGCGAGGGGATTTCGCGTGAAGGGGATCTGCTCGATATCGCTGCGGTTCATAACATCGTGGAAAAGTCTGGCGCATGGTACAGCTACAAGGGAGAACGCATCGGACAGGGCCGAGAAAACGCGCGCGCCTTCCTCAAAGAAAACAAAGACACGCTAATCAAGCTTGACGCTGAGGTGCGAAAGCAACTGGGATTGACGCCGACGGCGGCTCCAGCCCCGGTCCCAGCGCCCGCGCAGAGTGCTCCGCAGGGTGGGCGTGTGACAACCATGCCGAGCGCAGTTCCGGAACCGACCAAGGTGCCTGCTACACGGCGTTAGAACGCATTGGTTTCCCTACCATGGAGTTGTCATCCCGAGCAGCGCAAGGGATCTGGGTTCTTCCCGACCGTGGAATCTAAATCTAAATGGGGCATGCGAGACCCGGATCCCTCGCTCTGCTCGGGATGACAGCACGCTTATGAGTGGGCGTCGAGGTTTCAACCGCGCTCAACGCACCAGCCATTCGGTGACGGCGTGCATCTGGTTGAGGACCGAGCCGTAGGTCGCGACCAAAACGACGACCGCTGCTGCCGCGGGTAACGCATACAACCAGCTTCGATGGATTTGCGGCTTCCGCTCCTTTTTCCACGCGACCAGCCGTTGCACTCGGGCACATAGCGCGGTCGAGCTGTGCAGCAATGCCATGGTCAGCTCACCGGAAGATTGGATCGCGCCCAGTCTTGAGACCTTGATCAATGCGGCGGCGAGATCGAGCGCATCAGGGAAGCTCGATACGGCGGCATCGTCGGCGGCCATCTCGGTTTCCTCCGACCAGGCGTGCTCCAAACCCGCCATCGCCGGAAACACAGAAAAACGGAAGACAAGTTTCTTCAGGTTGTCATAGCGGAGCGCGTGCGCGATCTCATGCCGCAGCGCCGTCCGGAGCTCGGCTGGATTCAGCATGGCAACGGCAGCCTCAGAGACCAGTACCTTGGGGGCGCAGACGCCCGCGACGGTTAGAGTCGGAGCATCGTTGCCAGTGCGAAAAATAGGTACAGCCTCGCCAGACTCCGTGATCTGGGATTCCATCAGCATCGAGCCGTCCAGCCACTTCACCAGTGCCCGTGAGGCCCGTCGTTGAGCCATCAACGCACGAGCAAGTCCGACCCCAATCAGGATTAAACAACAGAAGCCAAGCGCGAGGGGAGCGCCGCCGATCGCTTCATCAGTCGAGCGCGGCTCCAGCAGCAAGAAAGATGGCAAAGTAAACCCTAGAGTTACCGCGGAGGACAGCGCGAGTGGCAGCACACGCAGAATGAACAACAAATCGGCCGAGCTGCGTGCCGAGCGCGGTCGAAACCAGCGTTGTATCAGATTCCATCCGCGAGAAACTGCCAGAGAGAGGGACACGTACAGCAGAATGAATACGGCGAGCGAAACTCCGACGCACCGCGCTGCAAACATCAACGCTTCTCCCTATTCCGGAGTTCGCTCCGAAGCTCGCGACGCTTCTCATCCAGCAAGCGCTGCAGATCATCCAGCAGACCAGCATCATGTTCGCTGACCGCTTCTACCAGGTATGACAGCGGAAGTGCGGCCGCTTCGCCCGAGCCCAGCATTTGCCGGACGGTCTCGCCCACCGCCGCTTTTTCGAGTTCTTCCTGGGTGTATCGCGGGGAGTAGCGAAAGGCTCGGCCCTCAGCGGAGCGGTTCAGCAGTTGCTTTTTGTAAAGCCGGTCAAGGGTTGTCATCACCGTTGTGTAGGCGAGGTTGATGCCGCCGGCATCGAGCATCTCGCGAACCGTCGCGCTTCCCCGCATCCACAACGCGGAAAGCAGTTCCTGCTCCAAGGGTCCGAGCTGGGTGCTCGGAGACCGTCGCAGCAGACTAAAAATCCGTTTCATACTCACCCACCAAGCAGCCTAAATTCAAAGCTCCGGCGGAACGAAACCGCCATTGGCAGCGCCGCTCCACCGTGCCGTCCAGGGGTCAAGTTACCCGAGAACCGGACAAATCGCAAGGAGAGAAAAGCCGCGTCCGTCCTCTAAAGGTGAAGGAATTGCCGGAACACGTGACAAAAGGTATGGTCTGCTGTCAGAATTGAATGGGTACCCGGCCAGATGTAATTCGTGAACAACGGAGGATCTTGATGGCACCCCAACGCGGCACCTCGAACTCTAACAGGCCCGGAGGGACTAACCCGCCCACCTTTTTGGAGAGTTCGTTTGAAAGAGTGGTCGATTCCCTGAAGCTCTCGCCCGAACAGTACCAAAGCTCGTCCGAACTCCGAGAGTGGGTGTTGCAAAACAAAGACCACAAGTATGTCCCCCCAGACCTGCTGAAGGCCTTTGGATTCCAGGTCAATCTGGAACCCTGAGTTCTCCCTTCTGTGTTGGCCCATTCTGCACTTGTAACCGAGGGAGGGGACGGTGCGGTAAGTTAATTCCTTCACGGGACCGTATCGGCAGCTGGAATCTCGTCCAACTTCACGGTTATGTGGTCACCCTCTTCGACGTGAACCGCTTTGCCACGGTCTTCATATTGTGCAAGAAATTCGGGGTCGAAGAAGGCGTCTCGGTCGACCTGCTCCCATGCCAAAAGTGTGTAGTTGCCGGGCACGATATTCCGTAGGACAAATCTGCCCAAGTGATCGGTGAACGCCTGCCGGTAATAATTCGGCTGAGCGCGCTGCTTCCCGTCCGGCACCAGTGCCACGACGGCGCTGGGAACGGGCTGTTCGTCACTCTCAACCGTGCCATCAATTCGGCCAGCGCCGGGGTTCAAGACCAATTCCAGGGTTAGGGGAGAATGACCTCGGCTAACAGATATGCCGACTTCGAACGTATCGCTGGCATCACTTGACCTGAGATAATAGCCTGCCGGCACAGGGGAAAAATTGATGCGGTAGCTACCTTCGGGAACCTCGCGGAAAATGAAAGTTCTATTGGGCTTTACCGGGGCATTGTCGATGTCGGGGGTGAGGCTGGCCAGGGACTGAGCTTCCTGCGGTTCCAAAACGCCCACCATGCTGCCGATCTCTTTGCTGAAATCTTCGGCGGTCTTGCCTTCCACCCGAATATGGCCGGTCACATCCGCTCCCGGACTAACGACGACATCTACATGCTCAACGTCGGTCTCTTTGACTTCGACGGACGTCAAACCCCACATAGTCTTCGGTTCTTTCGGGGTGCTCGGTTGTTGAGCCACCACGACGTAGGATCCGGGAGGCACGCCACGAAACTCAAAGGTGCCAGCGGAGAAGCTCCTGCCCGGCGAAAAAACTGTTTCTCCCTGATCGCTCAGCAGTGTGACTTCAGCTTCGTTGCTCGGCGAGCCGGCTCGCGCGTTGATGACCTGGCCTCGTATGTGTACAGTGCTCACGGGTACGAGATTCATATCGATTCCCGCAAGTTCATCCCCGGCGCGAACTACGAGGGCGATCGCGTGGGCTCGGTCGTTCGCAGCGGGATAATAAACCGGCACGTAACTCTTACCGTTCGCCGCCACGGGCTTTGATGAAGCAGGAGGCTTGAAGTAAAGACAGTATTTGCCCGGGGGCAGGCCCGTGATCCAATATTCACCCGCTTCGCTGGTTGCGGCGCGGGCTACGTCATGAAGCTCGTGCCTACCGCGCAGATAGGAGGATTTCATTGCCTGCACGGAGACACCGCGAAGCGGTTTGCCGGCTTCGTTGGTGATATGGCCGGAGATCGAAGCATTGGGCAGCAACCGAACAACGACGTCGTTAACATGCTGGCCCGGAGCGACCAATAGCGATTTCCCCCGCAACTCTCCGAACTGGGACTTCACATAACCGTCGTGAGATGCCAAAACAAGATATCGGGCAGCCGATAAACCCTCAAACACGAACCGGCCATTGGAATCGGTGCTCGCGGACACAGATGGTCCAGCCGGCGCAGGGTCATTCGGCAGAGCCGTAACCCCCAGCTTGACGACTGCGCCCTTCAGTGGCTCCCCGCTCACCGCATCGATTACTGTTCCTCCGATCGTGCACTTGTCCTGAGGCAGCGCTCCGTTTTGCGCGTGTACAGCATAGATGACGGAGAGCGCTATTGGGACGACCATCAGGAAGGGTAGCTTCATGGCGATTACCGTGAGTTTATCCGAATGGGATGCGCAGAGGTAATCGTACTTCGAAGCCGGACTCCGGATGGATTTCCCCTACGGCGAGCCACTACTCATTCCGAAGAGTATTCATGGGATCAATCCCGCTTGCCCGCCTTGCTGGGAGGTAAATTGCCACGCTGGCCGCCATCAATAGAGCCAGCGGCGCAACCGTGAATGTCAGTGGATCGGCGGCCTTGATCCCAAATACAAAACTCGTCAGCAGTCGAGTCAGAGAAAAGGCAACAACAAATCCCAGCGCCAATCCCGCCCCGACGAGTCTGGCCGCTTGCGCAAACACAAGTCCCAGAACATCTCGTTTCTGCGCTCCCAACGCGATGCGAACTCCGATTTCGTGATTGCGCTCGTTGACCAGGTACGAAATCACGCCGTAGATACCGACTACCGCCAGAATCAGGGCCACCGCGGAAAATGCACTCAGCACGGAGGCTGACAATTTCTGCGGCGACATCGAGCGCGTGACCAACTCAGCCATCGACTGCACGTTCGCCACTGGTAGCTCGGGGTCAACCGATCTCACGGCTTGCTGCAGCTCATTCGACAAGCTCCGCTCATCGCGATTGGTTCGCAGCACGAACGACATGGTCAGCATGGAAGGATACGGCTTCTGCTTGTACGGAACATACATTTCCGGACCAGGCGAATCACTGAGCGCGAACTTCTTCACGTCTCCCGCCACGCCAACGATGGTCATGTTGTGCCACCGCGGATCCGGTAGTCCCATCAGATGGCCAACCGGGTCTTCTCCCGGCCAGAACTGGCGAGCCATCTCCTGGCTGATGATTACGGCCGGAGGTGCGGTGGCGGTGTCGGCATCGGCAAAAGCCCGGCCCCGCACGAGCGGGACGTTTGCAGTTTTGAAGTAGTCGGGGCTAACGATGGTGTAGGACGCAATCGGCGTGTCTTCCGGCCTGACCGGAGGCCGGTTATTGATCACGAAGACGGTTTCTTCCTGAGTTCCACTCAAAGGGAGCGGCTTGACGACGGCCGCCGATTCAATTCCCGGAACCGCAGGCAGACGTTCCAGGATTCGTTGATAGATCGCCGTAATGGAGTCGCTGCTGGCGTATTTCGACGCGGGAAGCGTGACTTCCATCGTTATCAGGTGGCTGCTTTGGAATCCTGGATCGGCCCTTAGAAGATCAATAAAACTTCGAACCAGAAGCCCTGCCCCAATTACAAGTACGAGTGATAAGGCAATCTGAGCCGTTACCAGTGCACTCCTGAAGGTCTTTATATTCTGCCCGGAAAACTTCTGCTCGCGGCTTTTCAGGTAGTCAATCAGATTGGAGCCGCTCATCTGAAGCGCCGGAAATAATCCGAAAAGGATCCCCACAAAGAATGCCAGTCCAGTCGCAAAACCGACAACTGAGATATCGAGATGGGCATCGCTAAGGCGGGGAATGTAGGGCGAAAACAGTTTCTTCACAGTATTGACGATTACAGCCGAGAGCACGAGACCAACCGCAGTTCCCAACAGTGCCAAGAGTAGGCTCTCCCTGAGCAATTGCCAAATCAAATCAACCCGTCGAGCACCCAGGGCGGCACGTACCGCGAAGTCCTTGATGCGACCCAGCGAGCGGGTGAGCAGCAGGTTTGATACGTTGCCACAGGTGATGAGCAAAACAAATAGCACTGCGCCGGCAACCATCAGCAAGCGCGGCCTGGCATCCCCTTCTACCTGGGTTCGCAATGGAACCAGTTTGAAATTCGACCACCCTGTCCATCTTGAATCCTGTTCGATCAATGTGCGGTTGACTCGCGACAAATCGGTCGTGGCTTGCTCCCGCGAGATGCCTGGACGCGCTCGGGCGATCAGCGCCAGCTCTGAAGGGCCGCGCGGCACCGACGGAAGCGCCAGTGGGACCCACAACTCAGGCTGTTTGGGAAACTGGAAGCTCTTCGGCATTTCAGCCCCGCGAGGAAATGTGAATCCCTCGGGCATGACACCGATGACCGTATACGGTTCGCTGTTCAGGCGGATCGTCTTGCCCACTAGCGCCGAATCGCTGGCGAATCGCCGCCGCCAAAGCTTGTAACTGATTACGACCTCGTGATCCTTTCCCGGATGATCTTCTTCGGCGAGGAAAGTTCTCCCGCTCCGAGGTTGAATCCCAAGCACTTTGAAAAACTCGCCCGATGCCCGAATGCCATCTACGCGCTCGGCGTCGGTTTCCCCATTCAAATTGAACTGATCGCTCTGGAAAGCAGAGACATGTTCGAGGGCGTGCGTGTTGGCGGCAATGAAATGAAACTCGAGCCCGTGGAGCGGTGTTTCGTCGAACCCAAGATTCATCTGCGGAGGAGGCACATCCCAAATCGTAAAGACTCTGTCGGCGTCAGGAAATGGAAGAGGCTTCAACAAAACAGTGTTAACAATTGAAAAAACCGCAATGCTTGCGCCCATTCCGAGGGCCAGGATTCCCACTGTCAATGTGGTGAACCCCAGATTTTTGCGCAATCCTCGCAACACTCCCCGGACTTCCTCCCAAAACATTTCTTCTACCTCACGTTTAAGAACTTGGAGCTCAATTGGACATTGGATTCCGTCAGCGCATTTTGGTTAGCAGTCAAGAGGGAGCCGTTTTTCGAGGCGAATAAAGAGCCGTGGACAAACGAAAAAAGGCGGCGGCTGGTGTAAAATCTTTGAATCAACCCCAATCCGCTGCGGCCAGGAGTGATGCAGCGGATTTCTAACCGTCGGGACGTGGCTCAGCCTGGTAGAGCACTCGCTTGGGGTGCGAGGGGTCGGCAGTTCAAATCTGCCCGTCCCGACCAAACTTTCCAAAGGACTTACGCGACGTATTCTCTGTGCAGCGACTCTAAGGCGAGGGACGTTTTTATGCAAGGTTTTTTCAACGGGAAGTTGCAGCACGCAAACTCGCCGAAGTGCTCACGCGCTGCCCTGTCGTAGGCCAGTGCTGCGTCAAGTTCATCGGTGAACATTCCTAAGAATTTGCTCCTGCCATCTAGTTTGATCTCTGCCTGGAACTTCCCGTCCCGCTTGTGCCAGCAGACACCTTTGAACTGCGATGAACCTCTATGCTTCCGCCGATTGCATTGGTTTTTCTGGTTGCTGCACGTGCGGAGATTCCAGCGCTGGCAGTTCAGCCCATCTGTCTCTGTGGTCCACCTTCACTTTTGGGTCGCTGACTCCCATGACTACCTCACCTTTGCAACGGTAATCCCCACATGACAGGTTAACATCCTGACCAACCACCATTTTTGTCGTGTCCATCATTGCCTCCAAGGTAACCGTCTCCTTTACCTAGAATGCATCTCTCCAATACAGTTCCCAAGGGTCTCGGTCATCGGGGTGTTTAAGAGCTAGTTCCCAGCCGCTACAATCGCACGCCTTGCCGTTGGTGTCGAACCGCATCGGACCAAAGCTAGTTTTCATCTCCACACCGTGTGGCATAACCTTGGTCACCTTAACCACCCTGAAACGACGCCCGTGCATCATGTACAAATCTTGACCAACCGCCAGTTTGCTTGTGTCCATTACCCGGCCTTTCGTTGGTCGGTCTGGCGTCCACATACGACGCAGATGTTGATGTCCAAGCCCGGATCGAACAGGACAGCGCACAATCCGCAAAAGGGACATACGCTAGCTGGCGGGTCTTTTCTAGGCTCTGGGGTGTCTCCAAAACGAGCTTCAAATCTTGCTTTAAGCGTCGGAGCGTCGAGGACGACGACGGTTCTTTCCGGCGCTGGTGGTCCGACTTGGCGCGGGAGATAGCCTACCCACTCACCGCACGATTCACAGTGTCCCTTCCCATCTATCACTAGATGCGGACAGCACATCGGTTCACCTCACTCCGGGGTCTAGCAGTAGTAGTCCCTTCGTCACCCGTGTCGCAAGTTACGAAAGGCCAGTGGTTTCACCCTGGGTCAATGATCTATGGCCTGTTTTCGACACCTGACTGCTTTCGACACCTGACAGCGGATTGCAAAGCGCCCAAAGGGAGCTAAAATCCTATGGCAAGAGGCGTTCTCGATGACTAATCGCGTCATTGCCATTCTTTGTGTCGTCGCCATGTGCGTTGCGATGGTGGCGCAGGATGAACCCACATTAGTCACGGTAAACATGCCGAATTATCCACCGTTGGCCCGGCAAGCCCGGATAGAAGGAGCCGTGAAGCTGACTTTTATCCTTCCATCGAATGCTGAAGAACCCACAAAAGTTGAGGTCATCTCTGGTCACCAGATGTTGAAGGATGCGGCGCTCGACAACGTGAAAACATGGAAGTTTAAAAATCCTTACGCAGTGGAGCAGAAGTATGAAACAACGTTCCAGTATCGGCTCTCAGACGTAGAGGTGAGCGCACACGCGGCAAGAGCCGTCGTCACTTTCGACTCATTTCACCGGGTGGACATTGTGACCACTACACCTGTGTGGCAACCGTGAGAATCATTGAACCGCTTGCGATTGAAATACCGCCGTTTATACTTAAAACCTCTCAAAACCTGTAATATCCTGTTTTCGCCAACGATCATTCAAACTGATCGCGGAGCGATAACATAGTCGGCGGGTACTATGAAACGGGCGATCTATTGCGCTTTGATCTCGGCTATCGTTGGATTCGCTATGGCGGCTTGGTTGGCCAACCCAACCCCGTCGCCTTCGACGCTGAACCCTTCGTCATCAATCATTCCCTACGTCTTGTGTCCACCCGCCATCTTTGCTGCGATCTTCATGACTGACCCGGACGCGGGGAGTATATGGTTTTTCTTCGGTCCTCTTAATGCCCTGATCTATGGAGCTGTGGGCTTTACGCTCTGGTTGCTCGTCGTGGGAGACGACGACAACTCCGCAGTATCTAAGAAGGAGGGCTCGGATCTATGGTGGCGGAGATTGGTTCAGCAGCGCACCTGCCTTCTATGCCAGCAAACTCACCCGCGGGTGCGTCTCGCTCAGGTCTGCCGTCATGAGGTTCACATACCTCCGCGTCATTTCGAGGCTGCTGTGCCCCAGCACGCGCTGTAGATGGAACACAGAGCCACCTTTCCGTAGATAATTCAGAGCGAACGTATGCCGGAATGCGTGCAAGGTTCTCTCAGGTGGGTCAAAGCCCAGCCGGCCGCAAAGTAGCTTTACGTCCCGTAGCATGATGTGTCTGTCCAGCATCCGTCCTCTGCGAGTACAGAAAACAAGATCGTGAGGGCGTGACGCAGAGTCCACTATGTGGCGTGCCAGAGCCTTGCGCAGTTCAAAGCTAATCGGCACGTTGCGTTCCTTGCTGTCCTTCCCTGTAACAGTGAGCAGGAGATTGTCTAGGTCAACGTCCTGCACGCGGAGACTCAGCACTTCGCTAATCCGGCATCCGGTGTCGAGCAGCACTAGCGTTAGCAGATGCAGCCTTCGCTGATACGCCTTTGGGTTTCCAATGGATGAGTTGAGAGACTTGAGGCAAAGTGAAAGTCGGTAGAATGCGCTGTGGTTCTTTCAGCTTCGCAACTCGCAGCGCGGAGCCGGACCACTTTAGGTAGACGTTGATGGCCTGGATAGCTGAATTGCACCCCGTAGCCTTCAATCCCTTCTCGCGCATCCGCATGACCATATCCTTCAACTCTGCATCGGTCGGTGATTCAGACATGAGCCACTTAAAGTTGTGGGTATACCACTGGACAGTGGCAGGTGAGACGTTCATTAGGTACTGACGTTCCCTGATAAATTGCTGAAATTTAGGCAGCACGATTCCTCCAAGCGAGTAATCAAATTCAGAGAAATACGTGCAAGTCCTTTGAAACCGTCAGCCTGGTAGAGCACTCGCTTGGGGTGCGAGGGGTCGGCAGTTCAAATCTGCCCGTCCCAACCAATTCCATCAGCTAGAACGCCTTTTGCTCTTATGCAGCCGTAGGGTCATTAGTTCTTCGTCGACGTACGATTCGCCCACCTTCAGCGCTTGCGGCTCTCGGCCGTAGATTTGAAAGCCCAATTCCAAATACAGCTTTCTGGCGGCGGTCTGTCCGCTGGCGACGGCGAGTGTTACCTGTTCCAGTTCCGATTGCAGTTGGGCCCGGCGCAGAATTTCCTCCATCAGCGCTCGTCCGATGCTTTTTCCGCGATGCGCGGCTTTGACGTATACGCCCCAGATGCGGGCCTTGTGCCTGATCTTCTCTTCGGGAGAGCGCAAGAATCCCGCCATGCCGACGAGTTCGCCGTCGACGAATGCGCCGAGCACGAAGCTTTCGCCATCACGTGGAGCAAGGCGGGCCTTCACGGAGTCCGGAGTGGTCGTCTGGTGGGCGCCGGCTGACGAAGAAAAAGCCATCGCTTCGGTTTCGAGGGCTTGCAGTCGTAGTTGCCAAAATACTTCCGCGTCCTGCTCATCCAAGGTTCGAATCTGCATGTCTGAGTTTATCCGGACATTCAGATCCCGCTCCAGCGAGATTTCGGAAACTCACTAACGGAATAACGGCGATCGAGAGAGAGCGGCGACGACGATGAGTAGCAAAGGAACAAAGAGAATGAACCCGGTGGCCGCCAGCAGAATCTCGCTGAACAAGTCCGGTTTCAGGAGGTCATGAGGGTGCGCGGTAGGTTGCGGACGAATCATGCATGATCCTATTCGAACCGGATAGTAGATGCGTGAAAGGTTGCCTCGTCCTTCCGCTACCAGAAATAGGTTCAATTCTTACTAGCTAAGCGCGCGATTTCTACAGTGATTTCCGGACGCGGTCGATCCTGTTGATGCTGTTTTCGGCGAGATTCAGCTGTCGTCAGGCTACCCTCCGGCGGATTTCAGCAACTAAGGTGTCGCGCTGCAAGTGGGCGTGGGAAATCGAGGAGGCTTTATGAAACCAACTAGCCTGAAGAAGTGCGCACACGTTTTGTGCAGCTGCAATGCCACCGACAAATACTGCAGCGAGGCGTGTAAGGACTCCGACAGCAGCGAAAGCGAAACTGCCTGCGGGTGTGGCCATCCGGGTTGTGACGCTACGGTCACGGCGGATATTCATGCGCCAGTTTCCCGACCGTCAGTTTTGTGAGCGCCAGGTTTCTGAGCTTATCGCGCCGTGTTCGTAGATTCGTCGCGAGATTTGCGGAGGTTGTTCAGATTTCGAACTTGGAAAATCCGTCAGCAAACGAAATGGAGGCAACGAATGAAGCTACTGACAGTTTTCAGCACAACCGTATTGGCCGTACTTCTTGGAATCTCCGCTCCTGTCTTTGCGCAGGACGAGCCACATCCGCAGGAGGAAAAGCGAACTGCGCCGGACGACAAAGCGGCCCACCCGGAGAAGCAGGAAGACAAACAGATAGACAAGGACAAGGAGAAGGAAAACAAAAAAGTCGACAAAGAAAAAGACAACAAGCAAGCCGTGCCGGAAAACACGCAGGACGAGAAATCGGCGCATCCGGAGGAGCAGGCAGAGCGGCGGGAAGGAAAAGAAGGCGGTCGTATTCCTGAAGACCGTTTTCGGGCCAACTTTGGCCGGCAGCACACTTTTCAAGTTGGCCGGCCGGTCATCGTCGCAGGAGCTCCTCGCTTCCAGTATGGCGGCTATTGGTTTGTAATCGTTCAACCCTGGCCAGTGGGTTGGGCTTACACGGACGTAGTCTACATCGATTACATCGACGGCGGATATTACTTGCTGAGCCCGGTGCATCCTGGGATTCAGATTTCAATTAACGTTCTTTTGTAAGGTGATTGCGGAAATGACAAAGGCCACGCCGGGAACTGAGCGTGGCCTTTTCATTCTTAGTGCGCTTCGTTGATGTTTGCTTCGTTCATCTCTGGGTTCGAGGGCGTGATCGGGGTGCCGGCGGCAACTGCCGGAACGGTTGCCGCGGTAAAATCGACAGGCAGGATCTTCACCGTGGAAAGCATCCAATTCAGCTTACGAAAAACTTCATTCTGATCTACCGGCTTAATGGCGGGCTTCACAGCCGGCTCGACGCCGAGCTTGATCTCATCCGGAATTTCTTCCGTGGCGGTTTCCAGCCCCAGCGCGAATTCGTAACAGCTTCCGTTCTGGAAGACGTGATAGAACTTCACATCAGCCTGTTTGTTCTCTGCTTCGGAGTACGCTTCCACTGCTTCGAACTCGGTGGTGCCAACTTTTGTTTTTGATGTCGTGATTTCGAAATCCGTCTTTTCCGGAAACGCGAATTGCTCACATTCCGCGGCGGTCAGCTTGGGATTTACACTTACATTAAAGAATGCGGTGTTGAAGTCTGTGCCGGCAAATAGTTTGTGCGGCAGCTCCACCGTGCTGATGGTGGTTCCGCCGGGCTGGACGAAGTTCATTTCGAGTGGTCCCAACCCGTCCAATTCCAGATTCGCCTCATCGTCTTCCTTCAGGCTGTCGTAAGTGGGATAGCGAAACGAGACCCCATAAGCAGCATTCGTGTAGGTAGACGCTGACAGCTTTCGCTGACGTGACTTCTTTTTCGCAGGCGGCTGGCTTGGCACCGGCGTGGATGTTGCAGCGGGTGCCGTCGAGATCGGTGCCGACGGCTGGCTGGCGACGCTCTGATTCGGTGTCACAAGGGCAGACGTTTTGCCTGATTCTTTCGAGCAACCGCTCTCCAACAAGAAGACTCCTAGCAGCGAAGTTGCAATCAACGAGCTGACGAGTGCGACCGCCTTTTGTTTGTTGCTGGGCTTCTGTGGGGTTTGATGTTGTGTGTCCGGTCTGTTGCGTGGTGTTTTTCCTGCTGGCTGTGTTGCTGGTTTCTTGTCTGGATTTCCTGATAACCCGAGGTGTGTAAAGTGCGCCATATTGGCCTCCTGTGCTGGTTTTCTTCCAGTCGGCAACCGTAGGAGCAAGATCGCGGCCGTTGCGAAATGGACTGATTCCAAGTGGGTTAGAGGAACATGTCTCAGAAACGGCGCGGATCGGTGGAGACACTGTGGCGGCCAGGACACGATGGTCGACTCTCACGAAGGGAACGACTACGTGCGGGCTGGCAGGACTTGGCTAAAGACTGGCAACCTTGTTCTTCGACGCTCAGTTTATTCCAAAATGCGCTTACCCTCGACTATGGCTGCTTATGGCTGCTACAGTGACAACTCCGCCTTCGACGTGGTGATAGTTCGGTGACGTAAGCAATTAACTCACGCATGTTCTCGTCGCCGAGTTCCGGTACCTTTCGGCCGAACCGGGGGAAATCTCTCAAGTTCGAGTCAGGTTGACAATCTTTCTCGTCACTGCGCTTGCGTAGGGAGGAGAATCGGAGGCGATGTAAGTGGCAATGGCTTCTCCGTCAGCCAGAGCACGGGCTGACCACACTGCTCGGTGAGCCATTTGCTCAGCCGCCTTTCCACATCTTCCTGAGATAGCGTGCCATGCTGCCGGGCGTCATCCAGCCCACGGCCGCACCTTGTCGAGAACGTAAAGATGGTATTGGATGTCCTCGAGCGAACAGTTCTCCGGAAGCTTATGCAATCGTGACTCGACTTGTTGCTTCGCATTGCTCATCGCTAGTCCAACGAACCTAGGATATCCTGCAGAGCCAGCCGCGCTGCAAGAGCAGCGTTGGCTTATTCTCTCGCAGGGTTCTTCGACCTAGAAAAGCGCGGTTGGACGCCGCTTCCATGCCTTGCCTTTTTCCGCAGCTGCCTTCTCCACGTCGTTCACGTAGGCGCCAGCTTGGGTCAGGAGATGGTGTAGATCGTTGCCAACGCTGATGAAGGTGAATCCCTTTTCCAGGAACTCGCCAACGCGCGCGGTGCCGAAGAGGAAGAGTCCGAGAATGACTTTGTTCTTGCGGGCCTGTTCGACGAGCTTTTGCGTGGCTGCTCCCAACTCCGGCGAGGTGTACATGTGGGGGAACTCATACTTCTCGTAGAGACCCATCGACATGCACAGATCGTTCTGGCCGAGGAACAAAATATCGACCCCGGGGACGGCGGCGATCTCGGCCATGTTCTCGATGCATGAAGCGGTTTCCACCTGCAGCGCGACAATGAGGTTTTTGTTGGCGTTGCCAGCGTAGCCAAGCAGACCGGCCTTGTTCATGCTGCGCTGCGGAAAGTACACCGAGCGCGTGCCGGTCGTCGGATATTTGTTGCAACTCACGGCTTGCCGCGCTTCCTCCGCGTTGTTGATGTAGGGAATGAGAACCCCATCAGCGCCCAGATCGAGAGCCTGCTGAATACCAGGACGGTCGTCGTACCCGCCAACGCGGACGATGGACTTGGCTCCGCCGTTGGCGATGGCCGCCAGCATAGCCGAAAGTTTTTCGTGGTCCATAGGCCCATGTTGGGTATCGACCAGCAACCAATCGTACCCGCTGTGGGCCAGTTGCTCGGCGACGGTGGGGCTGTGCGCGTTCAGGAACAGACCCAGCTTGGGCGTGCCTTCGCGCAGTTGCTGCTTAAACTCGGCGCCACTGAGGGCGGCTTCGGGCATATGAAAATTCCTCCTGAAGAAAGTTCCTTAGTTTAACCTACTTGGCGATGCATGGGCGGAGGGCCAGTTCTTTGTTCTGACCGAGGCCGACTCGGGGGAATGAATGAGCCCGCTATTCGAACTGCTTTCGGAAGTTCGCAAGTTGCTGTTTCAGGTCAGCTACTTCTTTTCTGAGGTCAGATACTAGGTTTTCCAGGTGCGTTATCCGGTCGTTGTCGTGCGAGTTGCTGGCCACAAACGCGGACGAGGGTGGCTGCGCGACATCGGCAGCGTCTTCCACGTCACCCGCCAGCAGATGTTTGTAGCGGGATTCTTTGGTTCCGGGTTGTCTAGGGAGAACCCTGACCAGCGGGGGGTCGCTCTGCATCATACGCTGCACCGTGGATTGCACTTCAGTCAGGTCTTCGAAGCGATGCATGCGCTCGGTGCGGCCGCGAAGTTCTCCAGGCGTTTGAGGGCCGCGCAATAAGAGCACGCAGAGGACAGCGGTCTCGCCACGAGTGAAGTTGAAGGCCTCCTGCAGGCGATGCTCGTATTTGGTGACCCGGCTGTCGGCGCTGCCGGTCGGGCCGGCGAGACGTTTTTCCTGGAGAGTGCTCAGAGCTTCCCGCACTGCCCCTTCATCCAGGTTCATTACCGGGTCGCGGTTGTTTTTCTGGTTGCAGGCGTTGACCAGCGCATTTAAAGAAAGAGGATAGTACTCGGGAGTAGTGACGTCTTTCTCCACGAGCGAGCCCAGCACTCTGGTTTCGACGTCGTTCAGGATTATGTCCATTGTGCAATTCTTAAATTTGTTGCGCCGGCATCCTGCCCTCGCCAATGCGGGTGGGACTGCCCTCGACAGCCGCCGAGACGACGGCGCTACAGATTGAGTTCTAGTCATTGTACAGAGGTTATTCGTGGTCGAGCTTGACCGGACAGCTGGGGCTGGCCGTCCCACAAAAGCTAAGCCCTGCGGACAAATAGATTCCTTTAATCCGTCTTATAAGCTTTTTTGATTGGCAGCAGATGGTGCTCCGCGTTACCCTACCAAGTTCTGATCATCCCCCGAAACACATCTGAGTTGTGTTTGCAAAACTTATAAGGAGATCCATGCCGACTGAACTGCGAAATTTCCTGGCCATCCCGTACGACGAACTGGAAGAGATGAACTTGAATGCGAAGGAACAACGCAAGAATCGTGTTGCCTTTCATAAGATTCAAGAGGAGCGCCTCGAATACCTGACCGAGGAAAAGCGGATCAAGGCCGTCACTGTGCTGTTCAGCGACCTCGAAGGCCGTCTGCACATGCTCGATTACGACAAGAAGTTTCTGATCAAGAGCTGGGACAATCTCACTTTTGATGGTTCGTCGATTCGCGGGTTCACGGCTCAGCGGGAGAGCGATCTGCGCCTCGGCATTGACTGGAGCGCCTTCTACTGGGGTCCAGCCGACGTGTTCGGGCCGGGCAAGGTGTTGGTTTTCGGCGATGTGATCGATAAGGGCGGCACGCCTTACAGTGCCGACATCCGTGGCATCCTCAAGACCTACGCCGAGGGGTTGTACAAGAAACACGGCTACACGTTGAATGCGGCCAACGAAATCGAGGGCTTTCTGTTTCTGGGGCCGGACGCGGAACGTCGCTACCACGAAACCGGCAAATTCGAATACGTCAACACTGGCGGCTATTACCATTCACTGCCCAGCGACGTGTTGCGCACCTTCATCGATACGACGGCGGAAGTGCAGCGCGCGATGGGCTTCCAGAATGAAAAGGATCACCCTGAAGTGGCGCCCTCCCAGTTCGAGATCAACTACGGCTACGGGGAAGTAGTGGCTGCGGCTGACCAGATTCAACTCTACAAACTGGTTTGCCGCCAGGTGGCAACCAAGATGGGTTGCACCGCGTCGTTCCTGCCCAAGCCGGTGGTAGGCGTGAATGGCAGCGGAATGCACACCAATGTGTCGATCAGCAAAGGCGGCAAGAATCTGTTCTGGGACGTGAAGGGCGAGGAAAAGCTGAGCAAAATGGGTTGGGAGTTTATCGATCGCATTCTCACCCACGGGAATGATCTTTGCCTGCTGCTGAATCCCAGTGTTAACGCGTATCGCCGCCTGGACCCGCACTTTGAGGCACCGAACCAGATCAAGGCATCGCCCACGGATCGCGGCTCAATGATTCGCATCCCGATCGGCAACGAGAAGAGCATGCGTGTAGAAGTCCGCTCGGTCGCGCCAGACGCCAATCCTTATTTGGTCATGCACTCGATCTTCAAGACCGGTCTCGACGGTGACACGGCGAAGATCAAGAATCTGCGGCAGGCGCAGCGCTACTTGCCGGATAATATCTATGAGGCGCTAGCAAATTTTCGCAAGGCGGATTGGACGACGAAACTACTGGGCGCGGATGTGAAGGCTCGATATGCGGACTTGAAGCAGGCCTCAGCCGATCGCTGTCCGCGGTTGCTGGGAACGTTCGTCAAAGCTCCCGAAGTGCAGTATCACCATGACGTGTACAACCAGTTCCTGTGGAATTTGTTTTAACGCGCTTAGGCTGCAGAAAACAGGCCCGAGGATTGTTGGGCAGCAAAGCAGGTGAGCGAGCCGATGTTCCAGGTTGCTATGCCACGCCTATGCCTTTATAGTCTGTGTGCAGTCGAGAGGATCTTCATGCTTCGAATGCTCTTGCACTGGTTTGTCAGCGCCCTGGCGGTATGGATCACTTCACGGGTGGTGCCCGGCTTTTATGTGGATGGCGCAGCCGCCGCGCTCATTGCAGCCGTCGTCATCGGCCTGGTCAACGCGACCGTTGGGCTATTCTTGAAGATCATTACCTTTCCTCTCACCATCCTCACCTTGGGCCTGTTCTGGTTTGTGATCAATGCCATCATGCTCGAACTAGCCTCGACTTTCGTACCGGGTTTCCATATAACCGGTTTCCAAGCGGCGTTTCTAGGCGGCATCGTGCTCACGCTGGTGAACATGCTGCTCAAGTGGCTGGTCATGCCATCACCGCAGAGATAGAGATATTGCACGGCGCCCACTCCCGACCTATTCTTCGCCCGTGCCAAGAGATTGTTCAGGCGGTTTTATCTTTGCTTTTCTGCTTGGGGTGTTACCGCCCGGTTCAACGGACGACGGTACAGCTTCTTTCTACTTCGGACGGTGTGACCGTGACAGATGTTCGTTTTCCCAGCACGAGCATAGACGGGTTGCTCTGGTATCGTGCAGTCGTTCCCACGGTGAACGCGGGCGAATTGCTTCCGGTTTTGTATCTGCTTCACGGTGCGAATAGCAGTCCGGCAGAAATAATGGAGCGCTCGGAACTGGTGAACCTAGCCATTGCCGCGCGGCTGATCGTGGTGATGCCAGAGGCAGACTTATCGTATTACTCAAACGCCAAACACGAGAGGCATGCACGCTGGGAAGACGCGATTGTGCTGGAACTTCCGCGCGATGTCGAGGCCAGATTCCCAGTGATGAAGGGCAGCGAGCACACGGGAATTGCGGGGATTTCGATGGGAGGGTATGGTGCGGTGAAACTTACATTGAAGCACCCAGGGCGTTATGGATTCACGGCGAGCATGAGCGGCCCGATGGACATTACACGGCGCCGGGCGAGCGTGCGGCGCTGGGGGCAGACGTGGAGGATCTGGACCATCTTCGGTGTGCGGCCTAGCACAAGAAAAGACGAAGATGTTTTTGAACTGCTCGATCGCGCACCGAAGAATTTCAGCGCGCAATGGTTCTTGTCGTGTGGGCAAAACGATCCGCTGCACGCAGTGAACCAACGATTCGCGCAGCGAATGCGCGAGCGCGGAATGAAGCTGGACTTGATCAACACGCCGGATAGCCATGACTGGCAAAGCTGGAATGCGGCAATGCCGGGGATGTTTAAGACGGCGGAAAAGAGCTTGCGTTAGGAATTGCCGCAGTTTAATGGATCCTAACCTCGCGGTACCTTGCGCGGTTTGAGAGACTGCCAATCGTCCTCACTCAGCAATCTTCCCAGGGCGCTGAATTCGCCTGCGCCTTGCAGTTGTTCGCCACCGTCCATCACTATCACATCACCGTTCATATAGCTCGAGCCGTCGCTCACCAGGAATGCCGCGAGATTCGCCAACTCCTCAACGGTACCGAAGCGACGAAGTGGATTTCGCTCACGCCCAAAGTTTTCGAGCTCCGGACGCGGAAGCAAACGAGAGAACGCTCCTTCGGTAGGAATCGGTCCCGGAGCGATAGCGTTCATGCGGATGCCCCTGTCTCCCCATTCCACGGCCAGACTGCGGGTCAGTGCGACGACTCCAGCCTTCGCCATCGCCGAAGGTACGACATACGCCGAACCAGTCGATGCATAGGTTGCGGCAATGTTCAGGACGACGCCGGAGTGGGCGGCTTGCAACCACCTGCGTCCGCAAGCCATGGTCGCGTTGATCGTCCCCATCAGCACGATTCCAATCACGGCTTCAAATGCGCCTGGCGACAACTCTTCCGTGCGAGCCAGAAAGTTTCCCGCGGCATTGTTCACTAGGACGTCGAGTGGGCCCTCTTTCCAGATTGCCGCTACCGTTTCTCCCAGGCTGGGCAGATCGCGAATATCGCAGGGGAAAGACCGAATCTTCCCCGGCGCCACGCGGCTCATTTCAGCTTCCGCCTCAGCCAGAACTTGCTCGCGCCGTCCGCAGATGTAAACCGTGGCGCCCAGTTCCAGAAAACGGTGGGCCATGCCTTTCCCTAAACCTGTGCCACCCCCGGTGATGAGAATGCGTTTGTGGTGCAGCAGATCGGGTTGAAACATGCGGTCTTCTCCCTTAGCTCAGTGGACTGCGAGCGATTGTAATCTAGAAAGCTCGAAGGAACGGATCAGTGGAGGGTGAGTCTTTCTTCTGGCTCAGCTTGCGGCGGATGTCAGGCCAGAACTCTTTCACCACGTACGTGATGGTGTCATACCCTACCTGCGTCCCCCAAACGCTTGCGGTGTTCGACAGAGTGCGATCGGCGCTGGGATGGTAGCTGTAGGTGGAAATGGCGGCCGCCGCCGCGCTGCCACAAACCTCAGAGAAATTGAATTGCTGGTGCCCGGAATCACTGCGGGTGATAAAGATGCGGCTGATCGCGTAGCCGGTGCGATGCCAGAATGTCCCCTCGCTCTGCTGAAAGAAACGAGGATCCTGGTGGAGCAGAGACGGCAGAACCGCCCCGGTCATAAAGTTTTCGATGGTGCCGTCGGCAAAGGCTGCTCCGAAACGCTTTCCGTAGCCCTCAGCACCCTGTCCGTAACCGGGTTCGCTGTTTTCAGCCTGGCTGACGCCAGCGAGAGCAGCGTACCAGGGGATTTGAATGTAGTCGAATGAGCCGCGAGCCACTACCTTGAATTTTTGGCCGACAGTCAACGGCGGGACCTGTCCGGCGTTCTCGAGCGTCAAAAAGTTTGGCAGCGCAAAGAAAAGCCGGTCCTCCGAGGTGCCCTCATTCTTATCGGAGGTCTTCTTGTTGTCTTGGGCATCCTTGCTCTGGTCCGCTGGTGCAGCCTGCGTGGTCGGGGCCTGCGGGGGTGCGGATGGATTGGAAGGGGCAGTTTCCTGGGCAGCCGAAGTGAGCAAAAACGACTCTGCAAGAAGCAAACTCAGAAGCGAACAAAAAAGAGCGCGGGCTACAAAAGTCTTCAAATGAATATGTCTCCTGTAATTCAGGCTTCGATCGTCACGGAAGCCGGGGATTCCATCGATAAAAGGGCCACACTAAGCTCTAGCGTTCGCAGATCTCATGAACAGGTTCTCTCTAAAGTAACAAAGGACGGACAGGAACGGAAAAACCGGAAGCGAGTACGCCCGCGAATCCGCTCGGATCTTGCACCTTCATCTGCCTAAAAGGTAAACCCGCGAACACGGAATCCACTCGGATTTTACATTACTTTACAGAACCAAAGTTACGTTCGACGCCGAGTTCAGAGATGCAGTACGGCGCAGGATTGCGCGCTCTCAACACTTAGGAAACGTTAACGTTGACCTGTATGAAGCGAAGAGTTATCGTGGGGTCGCTCAAAAAACCGAACCCCAACGACCATTCGCCTTCCAAAAGGAGAGTTCAATGAACCCAGTCATCTTCACCGCCGACGCGACGCGGGTCACTAATCTGCCTTTCCGAACCCGCAAGCGTACGCTGCTCGCCGCTGCAGTAGTGCTCGCTGCCATGGTTCCTGCGATCGCCCAGATGGGTGGGGCATCAGGAGGAGGAGAACTTCAGGACAAGATAGCAGCCATAAAGCAGTCTGCTGCGGAGAATCAGCAAAAGCTTCACCGCTATCAATGGATGGAAACAACCCAGCTTACGCTCAAGGGTGAAGCCAAGCCCCCCAGGACGTCCATGTGCCAGTACGGCCCTGATGGGACGGTCCAGAAAACTCCGATGGGTCCGCCGCCGCAACCTCCCAGCGGAGGCAGAATGAAGCAGCGGATCATTGAGAAGAAGACAGAAGAGATGCAGCAGTACATGGGACAGGTAAAGAGCCTTCTCACCCTGTATGTTCCGCCCGACCCGCAGAAAATAGGACAAGCGTTTCAGGCCGGCAATGCCTCGTTGAATTCGTCTCCCGGATCGCCGGTGGCGCAAATTGTCTTCAAGAACTACGCCCAGCCCGGCGATCAGATGACGCTCTCTTTTGACACCTCCGCAAGAAAGATCACCACGGTGAATGTGAACACGTACATGGACGAACCTAAGGACGTAGTCACATTAGCGATTCAGATGGCGAGCCTGCCCGACGGCACCAACTACGTGCAACAGTCGGTTCTAAACGCAACCGCCAAGCAGCTCCAGGTAACGACGACAAATTCCAATTACCAACTACTCGGAGGGCGGTGACGATCGGCGGCGGTCAACGTGGAGTTGCCGGCCGAGATTGAGATTCGCCCCGCCAGCCAGGACGATGCTGGCGCTATCGTGAAATGCTTGGCGGCTGCCTTCGAGCCCTATCGCGCAGAATATTCATCAGCGGCTTTTACTGACACTGTTCTAGATGACGAAACGGTGCACTTCCGTTTGTTGCAGATGCATGTCCTGGTTGCGACCGCGTCCAGCGATGTCGTGGGAACGGTCTCCGGGGTGTGTCACGGCGGAGAAGGTCACTTGCGCGGAATGGCAGTTTTGCCCGAGTGGCGCCGTCTGGGTGTTGCCGCGAAACTACTCGCCGCAATCGAAAGCTACTTGAGCGCGCGTGGATGTAAACGAATCACGCTGGACACGACCTTACCGCTCCAAGCCGCCATGAAATTCTACGAGAAAAACGGCTACCGTCGTTCGGCAAAAATCGCAGATTTTTTCGGCATGCCGCTGCTCGAATACGTCAAGCAGCTCTAGTGTAGGGCGGACACTTTTGTCCGCCGCCGTTGAACTTGATTTTGACTTTGGTCCAGCGTGATTCAAGCCTCAAAGTCGCCACCAACTCTCCAACTCAGGCCGCCATCCCGATCCGCCGGATCAAATCCTGCTGCTCGGCTTTACTCTCAGCCCCGATCGTGAATGCATCCAGAAGTCCCAACGATAATGCATACTTCAGGGCTTCGTCCTGACGCGTGCGCAAATCTCCCTGGCCCAGGATCTTCATTCCGACAATCCCTTTCCCGGCAGCTCGCATTTCGCGTAATACGTCGGCCACGGTCTTGGGATCGGCATCCATGTGCGAGCCAATCGGATTCATGCGCACCAGATCGACTTCCACCCACGTCGACTTGGCCGCCGACCGCAGTGCCTCGATGCTGTGGCAGGAACAGCCGTGCGCCCGAATGATGCCCTTCTGCTTGGCTTCAGAGAGCACGTCCATCACTCCTTGATGGCGCTCAGTCCAATCGCCTTCCGTGACGCAGTGCATCAGACAAATGTCCAGGTAATCCGTGCCGAGCTCGCGGCGGAAGCGGTCCAGGTCGGCGCGCGCGGACTTGGGATCGCGCGAGAAGGTCTTCGTCAACACGGTAACTTTATCGCGAGGTAACTGCTTTAGTGCCTGAGCCACATGCGGATGGCTTCCGTAGGCATCCGCCGCATCGAAGAATCGCAACCCCTGGTCGTAACCATTGAGCAGTAATTCAGAAAGCCCTTTGACGCCAAGCGCAGTCTGATTTGAATGATGGTCGTAGCCAATCGTGCCTGTTCCCATCGCGAGTCGGCTGGTCTTGATGCCGGTCTGTCCCAGCACCACGGTGTCAGCGGCGTTGAACTTCTTCTTTAGAGCGGGCGCTGAAGAAGACCACGCCGCCAAGCCCCGCGAGCCGACCCAGGCCGCTCCCAATCCGCGGACCGCATGAATGATGAAATCGCGACGCTTCATGGCTACCTCCGAAGAACCAGCTTCCCTCTAATATGGACTTCTCCAGGGAAATTTGGTTATCGACGTGTGGCGCGGAACTGCCCTGAGCGCAGCCGAAGAGGACCTCGAGAATCGACACTGAACCGGCCCGCCCTACGCGGCGGGCGTGTGCTCAAAGGGAAGTTTCATATAGCGCACCTTGTCGGCTTCGATAATCAGAACCACACGATCTTCGTAAGTACGCATCGGGAACGGCTTGCCAACGTATCGCATCGAGATTGCGTCCAGCAGTTTCAACTGAGGGTCCGGACGATGCTCAACCACGCGCCCACGAAGTTGTAGCTCGCGATAGGGATCCTGAAAGCCGACCATGGAGATTGCCAATCGAGGATCGCGCTGAGTGTTGCGCGCTTTGAGCGACTTCCCGCTGGTGCAAACGATGATTCGATCTCCCTCACGGCCCACCCACACCGGAGTGCTGAGCGGCGAGCCATCCTCCATGAGCGTGGCCAAGTGAGCAAAATTGGGGCGATCAAGCAGTTGCTTGACGTTGTCAGCGAGTGCGATTCCCATTGGACATTCCTCCAGCCCAAAAATCATACACCCGTGTAGGGCGGACACTCCTGTCCGCCGCCGTTGACTTAGACTCTAGATGTTTAGACGCGGTCCAGCCTTACTCGAACTCAATCTTCTCGAATCCCAAACCCTGCAGCAGACTGGTAATCGTCGAAGCCGCATTCTGTTGGGCAGTTTGCAAAATGCCATCGGCCAGAGCAGCCGCCTGCAGCCCTCGTTCTGCGTCCTGACGCACTTCCGTCTCGAGATTCGGATCAGTCGGCACCAGCAGCCCCGTTTGCCGGGAATACACCCTCGTCTTCGCACTGTCGAGCCGGGTACTGAAAACCTGCGACGCGGGAAGACGCAAATCCACTTCTCTCCCGTCCACTCTGACATCACCGGGCTTCAGACTCGAAAAATCGATCCCCGCCACAACTTCACCGTGTACCATCATCAAGAGCCGATCTCCAGCCAGAAAATCAGGAAAGATCGGACTTTCTTTCGCGCCGGTAACCAGTTTGTCCATCGTGTAAACCACAGTCTCCAGCCGTTGCAACCGCTGGATGCGATCGACCACCGTGGGCTGGCTCACATCAATGCTAAGCACCCTGCCGGTCACCGACGACCAAACATGGCTCAACAAACTCCGCCCGGAATTTCGTGACAGCATCAACCATCCCAGAGATCCGGCCAACGCTACACCGGCGAACAATCCGACCACCAGCCCCAACACAACCGACGCAGAGGATCGCACAGATTTAGAAGATCCGAGGCCTGCATCAGGATCGCGAACCATCTCGCAAGCTTATCACCGCACTCGTGCCGCCTTTGATCTCATCAGCCCGTCCCGCATCCTCAAACCCGCCACGAGCATCTACCCTCCATGGAATTTAGACAATTCGGTCATTCCGGATTAGAAGTTCCCGTTCTCAGTTTCGGCGCCGGAACCTTCGGCGGTCGCGGCGAGTTCTTCCAAGCCTGGGGAGAACAGCGACGTAAAGGAAGCCACCCGCCTGGTGGACGTCTGCTTCGAAGCCGGAGTCAACTTCTTCGACACCGCCCACGTGTATTCTCAAGGCGTATCGGAAGAAATCCTCGGCAAAGCAATCGCCGGACGCCGCAGCACCGTTTCTAATTTCCACCAAGGCAACGTTCGCCATGGGCAACGGCCACAACGGTCTCGGCTCCTCCCGCTATCACCTGATCCAGTCCTGTGAGGCCAGCCTGCGTCGCCTCAACACCGACTACATCGACGTTTATCACATGCACGGATTCGACGCGCAAACGCCAGTCGAAGAAACTCTAAAGACTCTGGACACGCTGGTGCAAAGCGGCAAAGTTCGCTACATCGCGTGCTCCAATTTCTCGGGGTGGCATTTGATGAAGTCCCTCGCCGTCTCCGAAAAGTACAGCTGGGCGCGTTACGTAGGCCATCAAGCCTACTATTCGCTGGTAGGCCGCGATTTCGAGTGGGAATTGATGCCACTGGGCCTGGACCAAAAAGTCGCAACCATCGTTTGGAGGTCCCTAGGGTAGGGCAGGCTTACAGGGAAAATCCGTCGCGGCCAACCACTCCCAGAAGTAAGCAGACTGCACAGCACTGTCGAGCAAGGCCCGCCGGTCGCTAACGAACACCTCTACAAAGTAGTGGACGCCATCGCCGGTTTCAAGCGTACCGTCAACAACAAGCTGTTCCGCGGTGCCGCGGCCCTTCATTCTCTGGATTCATGCCTCAGCTTTCGCCGGGATTGCGACCAATCGATATTTGCCATGGGCAGCAATCCCCGCTAATGCATAAACGTCACACGAATCCAACAATCAAGGTCCACGTACCAGCAAAGATCCAGGCAAAAGCAAAAAAGGAGGTCATCGAGATTTCTCTCAATCTCTCAATGGCCTTTATTTAATACCGGCAACGACCTACTCTCCCACACACTTTCGCGTGCCACATCGAGCAAATAGTGGTAAAAGGCTAAAAGGAAAAGGCCAATCATGTTTCCATGATCGGCCTTTATTTAATGCCGGCAACGACCTACTCTCCCACACACTTTCGCGTGCAGTACAATCGGCCCTGCGGGGCTTAACTTCCGTGTTCGGGATGGGAACGGGTGGAGCCCCCGCGGTAAGATCACCGACAACTTGATCGCGCGGTGCGCGAAGCTTTTGGCTGTTAGCTCTTAGCCGTTAGCGTGAATCCCGATGACCAAGCCAAGAGCTAAAGCTAAATAGCGATTTCTCAAAGATCGTGAGGACGATGCCTCACAACTGAATAGATTGGGTGTGGCTTACTTTCATCTTTGGTTTGTTTCTGATTTCTGCCACTTTGTTACTTCGGCTTTTCGTCGGCGTACAGCCGAAGGTCATTCCCATCTCCTCTCCGCCCAGTTTCTGGCGGAGCGAAAACTCTCGCGATCGTTTGATCCAGGTTCGGACCAACGACCTACGACTAATGACCAACGACTGATATTCCGAGTAAATTTTATGGTCAAGCCGAACGGGCGATTAGTGCGGGTAAGCTTCACACATTACTGCGCTTTCACTTCCCGTCTATCAACCAGGTAGTCTTCCTGGGCCCTTCTTATCCCTTACGGGTTGGGAGATCTCATCTCGAGGAGTGCTTCCCGCTTATATGCATTCAGCGGTTATCACTACCGAACTTCGCTACCCAGCTATGCCGTTGGCACGACAGCTGGAACACAAGAGGTTCGTCCATCCCGGTCCTCTCGTACTAAGGACAGGTCCTCTCAAATCTCCTGCGCCCACAACAGATAGGGACCGAACTGTCTCGCGACGTTCTGAACCCAGCTCACGTACCGCTTTAATAGGCGAACAGCCTAACCCTTGGAACCTTCTACAGCTCCAGGATGCGATGAGCCGACATCGAGGTGCCAAACCGGAGCGTCGATATGAACTCTTGGCTCCGATCAGCCTGTTATCCCCGGCGTACCTTTTATCCGTTGAGCGATGGCCCTTCCATGCAGAACCACCGGATCACTAACGCCTACTTTCGTACCTGCTTGACTTGTAGGTCTCGCAGTCAACCACGCTTATGCGTTTGCACTCGTCGGCTGATTTCCAAACAGCCTGAGCGTAGCTTCGCGCGCCTCCGTTACTGTTTAGGAGGCGACCGCCCCAGTCAAACTACCCGCCTTACTATGTCCTTCTCCCAGGTAATGGGAGTAAGTTAGAACCACAGAACTCGCAGGGTGGTATCTCACCGGTGGCTCCTCCAAGCCCGAGAGCCTGGAATCAAAGCCTCCCACCTATCCTGCGCAGCAAGTGCCATAGTTCATAGTAAAGGTGTAGTAAAGGTGCACGGGGTCTTTCCGTCTAGTTGCGGGCAACCGGCATCTTCACCGGCACTACAAGTTCGCCGTGTCACTCATTAAGACAGTCGCACTTTCGTTACGCCATTCGTGCAGGTCGGAACTTACCCGACAAGGAATTTCGCTCAGTTCGTCTCACTCCGTTTCCGGAGGAGCTGGACTTTATCTTTCACATCCTGTGTTCATCGTCTTAGCGATGGCCCGAATTTCTTCGATGCCCGCGCTCGCCAGATGTTCTCTCTTCGACATCAGTTGCAGGACCCTTCTGAATTTAGAAAAATCGACCCTCTTCTTTGATTTGAGCGGATGCTCTTCAAAGAAGGGAACAATCTTTTCATTCAAATGGTCTAGACTTCGCACCCGATAAGCCATCCGCTCCGCGTGATTTTTTCGAACCACGCCGCACCCAAAAAACTGTTTGAGCGCGTGGAGCAACTGGATGTCTCGTTGGTGTTGTACAACTGTGAATTCAGGAAGAACCTGAAACCCAGAGGTCATTTCCGGATGAGGATTGATTCCGACGAAGAAACAACCTTCGCCATCCACAAAACCCACTACCCATTGCGCCTCTAATCTTCCAGGATGTGGCTGAACGTGAAGTCTCTGAGGGTTCTCCATTTTGGAGCCTTCCCTGCGGATTGTCCCCTTGTCCGTCAGATTTTAACTGCTGCCAAAATCACA
This sequence comes from uncultured Acidobacteriota bacterium, assembly GCA_963796095.1. Taxonomy (GTDB): domain Bacteria; phylum Acidobacteriota; class Terriglobia; order Terriglobales; family Acidobacteriaceae; genus JABDBE01. The sequence goes on along the minus strand of CAWCKL010000042.1, from coordinate 662,205 downwards.
GCGAGTACTGATCGGCTGTATGAGGAGTTTCCCGCATATAGTTCAGTTTTACTAAGGCTAGCGATTTCGTTAACCTTAGGACCGTTATAGTTACGGCCGCCGTTCACTGGGGCTTCAGTTCGAAGCTTCACCTTGCGGTTGACCTCTCCCTTTAACCTTCCAGCACCGGGCAGGCGTCAGCCCCTATACGTCGTTTTCGACTTTGCAGAGACCTGTGTTTTTGTTAAACAGTCGCAGTGCGCATTTCTCTGCGGCCTCTTCGGGCTTTGACACCCTAGTGAGGCACCCCTTCTCCCGAAGTTACGGGGTTAATTTGCCGAGTTCCTTAACAAGTGTTCTCACGAGCGCCTTTGGATATTCTCCTCGTCTACCTGTGTCGGTTTGAGGTACGGTTCCCTTACGTTCTCCTTAGAGGTTTTTCTTGGCAGCGTGGAATCGGCAGCTTTCACCCATACGGGCTACTGCTTTGCGTCTCAGTGATAACTTCCCGGCGGATTTGCCTACCGGAAACACCTTACACGCATCGACCGTCATAGCCATAGGACGGCCTGCTTATCCTCCTGCGTCACCCCATCGTGATAACGAACACAAGGGAGGTCCGGAATATTAACCGGATGTCCATCAGCTACGCCTTTCGGCCTCGCCTTAGGGACCGCCTGACCCTGAGCGGATTAACCTTTCTCAGGAAACCTTAGACTTTCGGCGCGGAGGGTTCCCACCTCCGTTATCGCTACTTATGCCGGCAGGGTCTCTTCTCAACCGTCCACCAGTCTTTTCAGTCTGGCTTCAAACTGTTGAGAATGCTCTCCTACCACGCATCGACGTTAATCGATGCATTCGCTGCTTCGGTACCAAGCTTGAGCCCCGTTATATTGTCGGCACCGGACCGCTTGACCAGTGAGCTATTACGCTTTCTTTAAAGGATGGCTGCTTCTAAGCCAACCTCCTGGCTGTCTGGGCGTTCCGACTTCCTTTCCCACTTAGCTTGGATTTGGGGACCTTAGCAGGCGATCTGGACTGTTTTCCTCTCGACGACGAAGCTTAGCCCCCGCCGTCTGACTCCCGGATTGGTTGTTCAATGGCATTCAGAGTTTCGTTGGATTCTGTAAGCTGGAAAGCCCCATAGTCCATCGAGTACTTTACCACCACGACAAATCATCCGAGGCTAGCCCTAAAGCTATTTCGGAGAGAACGAGCTATCACGGAATTTGATTAGCCTTTCACCCCTACCCTCAGCTCATCGGAGCTTTTTTCAACAAACACCCGTTCGGCCCTCCAGTAGGTTTTACCCTACTTTCAGCCTGGCCAAGGGTAGATCATCCCGCTTCGCGTCTATTCCTGCCAACTGATTCGCCCTATTAGGACTCGCTTTCGCTACGGCTCGCTTTCGCTTAACCTTGCTGACAAGAATAACTAGCCGGCTCATTATGCAATAGGCACGCGGTCAGACTTTCGGCTTACGCCGCATAGTCCTCCCACCGTTTGTAGGCACACGGTTTCAGGTACTATTTCACTCCCCTCGCAGGGGTTCTTTTCGCCTTTCCCTCACGGTACTGGTTCACTATCGGTCAGAAGCTAGTATTTAGCCTTACGGAATGGTCTCCGTAGCTTCCCACAGGGTTTCTCGTGCCCCGCGGTACTCAGGTATCGACTTCGAGTCTGGTCAGTTTTCACCTACGTGGCTATCACACTCTATGGCCCCTCTTTCCAGAGGGCTTCGGTTAACCGCCAGATTGGTAACTCTACTATTGTCGACCCTACAACCCCAATAACACCCGAGGGTGGTACTGGTTTAGGCTGTTGCGATTTCGCTCGCCACTACTTTCGCAATCGAGGTTTCTTTCTTTTCCTCCAGGTACTGAGATGGTTCACTTCCCTGGGTTCGCTCGTACCCGACTATGGATTCATCGGGCCGTACGTGGGTTTTACCCACGTGGGTTTCCCCATTCGGAAATCCCCGGATCAATGCCTGCTTGCGGCTCCCCGAGGCTTATCGCAGCTTGCCACGTCCTTCATCGCCTGCTTCTGCCAAGGCATCCACCATGCGCCCTTAGTAGCTTGACCATAAAATTTACTCGACACACGGCAGTTTGCTCTCGCCGCGATGAGCAACTTTTCAATTGTCACCCCGAGCGAAGTCGAGGGACTGCTTTCCTTGCGGAGAACACGCCCTCAGCAAACCACCACACGCCGCGCAAACTCTAT